>JAFXVN010000017.1 GCA_017524545.1 Bacteroidaceae bacterium | reverse complement strand
TTTCACTTTTCACTTTTCACTTTATTTTGTACCTTTGCACGCAAAATCATCAAAAAAGCATAAAATGGAAGCAACAGGAAAGATTATCGCCGAGTTTAACGAACGCGGTGGAGTGAGCAATAGGACTGGCAACGAATGGAAAGCAAAGTCGTATGTTTTGGAGGTGCCTGGAGATTATCCCCGCAAACTGGTGTTCGATGTCTTCGGTGTTGAACGTCTGCAGGCCTTCAACATTCAGATTGGAGAATTGCTGACCGTACACTTTGACATTGATGCACACGAATACAACGGACGGTGGTTCAACGATGTTCGTGCATTCCGCATCGATCGCGGCCAGGCAGCTCCCGCTGCTACAGATCCCCAGGCAGATTCCCCCATGCAGGCTGCTCCCGCAATGCAAGCAGCTCCCGTAGCAACTCCACAATCAATTCCCCAGGCTGCTCCGATAGATGCAGCTCCTTTCGAGGCACCCTCGGCAACAGACGACCTGCCATTTTAACCTTAAAAGGTGAAAAATTGAAAAGGTGAAAAATTGAAAAAGGTAGCACCCCTACTATTTAACCTTTTAACTTTTCAACTTTTTAACCATTACTTGGCTCCGTAGCTTAGCTGTATAGAGCGTCAGATTCCGGTTCTGAAGGTCCTGGGTTAGAATCCCAGCGGAGTCACTTATTAGAGAGAGGGTGCATCACTATTAACAACAACGGATTGCACAGACTTTACGGATTATCATATTTGCTGATTATCAATATCGCATAAATCCGCAATCTGTGCAATCCGTTGTTTTATAAAATAACTATAAAATTCCTTATTCTTTCCTTACTCTTCTTTCTTATTTCTTAATTTCTTTGTACCTTTGCACCCGCAATATAAATGCAGCACACACACTATGAGCGCGAAAAAAAGCGTAAGACAATATAAGCCGACCAGCAAAAAAACCAAAGCAAGCAGCAAACAGCCGATGTTGATTCGTGCTGTGAACTGGTTTCGCTCCAACATAGGGAACAAGGGCGACGTGGCTCCCGAAGTGCGCGGCGAGCACAAGGACAACCTGCGCTTCGTCTGGGGGGCAGTGCTTGCCACCCTCTCACTTGCCATCCTCATTGCCCTCGTCTCCCACGTTTTCACGGGAGCAGAGGATCAGAAGTATGTCACCAGCGACTCCTATACAGCCGCCAATTGGCTCGGCCGCTGGGGGTATGAAGTGGCACACTGGCTAATGGACAACACCTTCGGTCTGTCGTCCGTCCTGATTCCCGTCTTCATGCTTGCCACCAGCATCCGCATCATGGGACTTGCAAAAGTGCGGCTACACATCTGGTTCATCAATTGCATGGTTGTCATGGCCTGGGCTTCTGCCTTTGCCGCCTACATCGTTCGCATCTTCCCAAGCGCCCAAGACACATACATCATCTGGGGCGGTATGATAGGACTGGGCGAATTGCAGTTCCTCATGGAGAAAGTCGGAGGACTGGGCACACTGCTCATCTTCATCCTCTCCGCCCTGCTCTACCTGTTCTATCTCAGCGACGAGGCCATCACCTATATCCGCCATCTGGTCATAAGGAAGAAAGCCGACGACGAGGTGGAAAAGTCGGACCAGTCGGACGATTCAGACCAGTCGGACTTGTCGGACGAGTCTGACCTGTCAGATGAAGAAGAAGAAAAGCGCACGCCTTTCTCCGACGAGGCTTCCGAGACGGCAACCACCATCGACTTCACCCTCGCCAAAGGAAAAGAAAAAGACGAAAAACCCAGCGCGTCCGACACTTCATCGGAAAAGGCTGAAGAAGGTGATGACATGACGGTGGTCGTGGGGCAGGCACCGGAAAAAGCGAACCTCCAGGACGGCCGAGCCTTGGAACCATACGACCCGAAGCTTGACCTGGAGAACTACAAATACCCCACCATCGACCTGCTCAAGCACTACGACAACACGGTCAGCGGCATTGACATGGAGGAGCAGCACAACAACAAGGAGCGTATCATAAAGATTCTACGCAACTTCCGTGTGGAAATCTCCAGCATCAAGGCAACCATCGGCCCCACCATCACGCTCTACGAGATTACGCCCGCCCCGGGCATCCGCATCAGCACAATACGCAACCTGGAGGATGACATTGCCCTAAGCCTCAGCGCACTGGGCATCCGCATCATTGCTCCTATCCCCGGCAAAGGCACCATCGGCATCGAAGTGCCGAATGCAAAGCCGCAGATGGTGTCGATGGAGAGCATCTTGAATAGCCGGAAGTTCCAGGAGACCGACTACGAACTTCCGATGGCTTTGGGCAAGACCATCACCAACGAGGTATATATGGCAGACCTGACCAAGATGCCGCACCTACTTGTGGCCGGTGCAACGGGACAGGGCAAGTCCGTCGGCCTGAATGCAATCATCACATCACTGCTCTACAAAAAGCACCCTGCCGAATTGAAGCTGGTCATGGTCGATCCGAAGAAGGTGGAATTCAGCCTCTACAACCCCATCGTCAACCACTTCCTGGCACAGGTGGAAGGCAACGAGGACAAGGAGGAACCCATCATCACAGATGTCAACAAAGTCATCCAGACACTCAAGAGCCTTTGTGTAGAGATGGACAACCGCTACGACCTGCTGAAGAAAGCTCATGCCAAGAATGTCAAGGAGTACAACCAGAAGTTCCGCGACCGCCAGCTCAACCCGCAGAACGGCCACCGCTTCATGCCCTACATCGTGGTGATTATCGACGAGTTCGGCGACCTCATCATGACGGCAGGCAAGGAGATAGAGCTGCCCATAGCCCGCATCGCACAGCTGGCACGTGCCGTCGGCATACACATGATTATCGCTACCCAGCGCCCCACAACCAACATCATCACCGGCACCATCAAGGCGAACTTCCCTGCCCGCATGGCGTTCAAAGTGACGACAGGCGTAGATAGCAAGACCATCCTCGACCGCACAGGCGCCAACCAGCTCGTTGGCAAGGGCGATATGCTCCTGATGAGCGGCACAGAACCCGTCCGCATCCAATGCGCCTTCGTCGATACGCCCGAGGTGGAGGCCGTGGTGCATCACATTGCCAAGCAACAGAGCTACCCATCGCCCTACCTCTTGCCAGAAGTTCCTTTAGAAGGCGAAGAAGACGGCGGCATGAACGATGTGGACATGACGCACCTCGACCCGATGTTCGAGGATGCAGCCCGCATGATTGTCAGCGAACAGAACGGCAGCACAAGCATGATACAGCGCAAGTTCAGCATCGGTTACAACCGTGCAGGCCGACTGATGGATCAGCTGGAGAAAGCAGGCATTGTTGGTCCGGCCAAGGGCAGCAAACCCCGCGAAGTGCTCTGTGTCAGCGAAGAACAGCTGATGATGATAATGGACAACCTGAGGTAATTTACGATTTAACAATTTACAATTTACGATTTTATGAAACGCCTTATACTTCTTTTAATTCTTCAACTTTTCACTCTTTCACCTTTTCACCTTTTAATGGCCCAGGATGCCGACGCCATGAAGGTGCTCGACATTGCTGCCGAACGCATACAAAAGGCTGGCAATGTGAAGATTGAATACAAGGCCAGCATCTTTGCCGGTTCCACAGAGAAGGCTTCCAACTCCGGCACAATGTGGCTACAGCAAAGCAAGATGAAGCTGGAGGTAGAGGGGATTACGACCTGGTACGACGGCAAAACACGCTGGTGCTATGTGCCCAGCGCAAACGAGGTGAGCATCGACCAACCTTCCAACAAGGAAATGGCAGCCATGAATCCCTACACCTTCATGGGCATCTATAAGAAAGGATTCAAGATGACCGTCAAAGAGACCGTTCTGCGAGGTGAAGCGGTTTATGAAGTCCACCTCAACGCCAAGTTTCCAAAGAAAATGGATGTCCAGGAAGTGTTTGTCGATGTCCGCAAAAGCGATTACCAGCCGCTATGCATCCGTGTCCGTGAAGACAACGACTGGCAGCGTGTCAGCGTCCTCAGCTTCCAGGGCAACCTCAAGCTCGATGACAGTTTCTTCACCTTCCCCGAAAAAGATTATCCGAATGTGTTAATCAATGACATGAGATAAATGCTCTTCAAAATAGATAAATAGTAAATGATTAGATGAACCATACAAGATTATTCATTATTGGCAGCGGTCCTGCGGGCTACACAGCAGCCATCTATGCAGGCCGGGCAGGGTTGAAGCCAGTCTTGATTGAAGGGCTTCAGCCTGGCGGACAGCTCACCATCACCACAGAAGTCGAGAACTTCGCCGGCTTCCCCGACGGCGTGGATGCCAACGAACTGATGGACAATATGCGACAGCAGGCAGAACGCTTCGGCACTCAGATGCTGCCGAATGCAGCCACAAGCGTTGACCTTGGCGTGCGTCCCTTCCACATTACCCTCGACGACGGAAGCGAGTGGACTGCCGACAGCGTCATCATCGCCACAGGAGCCAGTGCCAAGTACCTCGGTCTTCCCGATGAGCAAAAGTACATGGGCAGAGGTGTCAGTGCCTGTGCCACTTGCGACGGCTTCTTCTATCGAAAGAAAGTCGTGGCAGTCGTTGGCGGCGGCGATACGGCTTGCGAAGAGGCAAGCTATCTGGCTGGCCTCGCCTCGAAGGTTTATCTCATCGTCCGCAAGCCCTTCCTTCGCGCCAGCAAAATTATGCAGGAGCGTGTCTTCGGCAATGAGAAAATAGAAGTGCTCTTCGAGACGAACACCCTCGGTCTTTATGGCGAGGACGGAGTAGAGGGCGCACATCTTATATATAGGAAAGGTGAAAGCGACGAGCGGCAGTACGATCTGCCCATCGACGGCTTCTTCCTCGCCATTGGGCATCACCCCAATAGCGAACTCTTCACGCCCTGGCTGGGAACCGACGAGAACGGCTTCATCCAGACCGAAGGCGACACGCCCTGCACCAACATCCCCGGCATCTATGCCGCAGGCGACGTGGCCGACCCAAAATACCGCCAAGCCGTCGTTGCCGCAGCAAGCGGAGCCAAAGCCGCAATGGAAGCGGGAAAGTACCTAACCACAATTTGAATCGTCAAATAGGCCACGTATTTCCTTGTCGAAATCAGAATCAATTCGTTGCATAGGGTTAAACAGATTGTATTCTTCCTCTGCCTTTCGGTCTGCTTCTGCACGGCTAATCTTTCCCTTGTCGGGTAACAGTGCATACCTCCGAAAGGTTAGGAACTCATTGACGGATGCGGCGAACTGCTCCATGTTAAAAGCATTCTCCCTTTCAATCAGGTCTTCGATGTTGCCCAAATACGGAACTTCGTCGCACGGGTTGACGACACACGATAACCAACGGCAATGATGGCGTCGAGAGAATAGAACTCCACTTGTTCTGGGATTTCCCCTCTGAAGCCTCTATTTACGACTATTTCCATTTTGGAAACAGTCGTGTCTCTACTCAGTTCTCCTTCTTCAAAAATATGTGTCAAATGCTTACTGACGGCAGGCACACCCACACCAAACAATTGTGCCATCGCCTTTTGCGTAGCCCAAATCGTTTCATCCTTTATCACTACTTGCACCCTGCCTTCCTCATCAGGCAGATGGTACAATATAAATTGTATCTCGTTGTTCAAATTTCCTTTTGCACGATATATCAAGTAAATACCAATTCATTCACCAATTAGTATTATTACAGTCCGCTAAACATTGATGTCAGGAGAAACAATAACAGAAACTTCCTATCACACGATATTCCCCGACTTGTCAATCGTCAACCACTTCTCATTGTCGTCCTTGACACGAGCCAAACCCTCGGAGAAATTATCAGCAAATTTCCACTGACACGGAATCACAATTTTGCCCGACAAATCCTGAAAACCATAGCATCCCCTCTCGTCTTTCACGATGGTCATTCCCTCCTTGTAAATAAAAACAACTTCAGATCCAAATAAATCAACTTCTGGTTCAAGTAAATCATCATGACCCGAAGCCATTTTTATTATCATGTAAGCAACGTAAATAAAGACCGTCACAGGGATTAAGACTATGATAACTTGGAGAATAGATAACATAATACTTTATTTAATCAAAATTAGTTTAGCTGATGAGGACATCGTATTTCTTATTCCATACGCAATACGCCTGCAAACATACTAATAATTCTTGAACTACAAGCCAATCACAATAAAGTTTTTTCTTTTCCATAATGGAAAGGTGAATGCTCTTGTGTCATTGGCAAAATCCAAACGTGGATTTGCTTAAAAGTATATGTAAATTTAGGCAAATCGACACGTAAAGTTTGGTACTGAATGTAAGCTATCTGTTTTCTTTCTCCTTTTTATTGGCTGACTCTTTTTTATTCAAAAATAAAGTCGTATATTTGCACCGTCCTATTCATGTTCACATTACAATGAACAAGTACAAGCTTTATAAGCTAATCAGCAAGAATGCCGACCTGAAGACGGAGCGGCATCCGATGCTCGACAAGAACCGCTTCATGAAGTTCCTCATGGCGTTCATGTGGCTCTATTATGCTGCCATACTGCTCTTTATGGGGGTGGTGATGGCTATGGGGATGCGGAACAGCTACAATGGCGTGGCGGCATTCCATGTCTTCGACGGCGGGGTGCTCTGGGTGCTGATATGCGACTTCTGGTTCCGCTTCGGCCTGCAAGAGACACCGGCACAGAATGCACAGCCATACGCGCTGCTGCCCATCCGCAGAAGTTTCCTGATGAACGTCTATCTCACACGCTCGGGCTTTGCCTTGGGCAATCTCTATTGGGGCTTCATGCTCGTTCCCTTTGCGCTTATCGCCATTGCCGTGCCACTCGGATGGGGTGCCACTATCGGCTGGCTGCTTGGCTGGTGGCTGCTTTTGGTGGCCAACGGCTACGCCTACCTCTTCTGCCGTGCGCTTATCCTGAAGCACTTGGCTTGGCTGCTGCTGCCGATAGCTGTTCACGGAGCTTTGATTGCCATCATGCTTGTGCCGGACAAGAATCCGCTCGACATGCCCCAGACGCTCTTCATGTACGGCTTCCTCAAATGGGAGCTTTGGCCGTTCCTCTGCGTCGGTGCTCTGATTGCCGTGCTCTACCTCGCAAACTACAAGCTGCAGTTGGGCATGGTCTATGACGAGGTGGGCAAGAAGGAAGAGAAGGAAATCAAACACGCCACGCAATTCAACTTCCTGAACCGCTACGGCAAGCTCGGCGAGTACCTGAAGCTTGAGGTGAAGCAACGGATGCGCAACAAGACGGTGAAGATGAGCTTCTACGTCGGACTGGGATTTATGATTCTGCTGAGCGGACTGATGTACTTCACCGATATTTATGACAACTTAGACTTCATGCGCTCATTCATCTGCCTCTACAACTACATCGTGCTGGGCATGATGACACTTATCACCATCATGTGCTACGAGGGCAACTACATCGACGGCCTGATGAGCCGCCGCGAGAGCATCCTGCAACTGCTCACGGCCAAGTACTACTTCAACGTGCTGCTGCTCTTCATCCCGCCCATCATCCTGCTGCCCTTGATGATTATCGGCAAGATGTCTGTCTGGATGAACGTCGGTTACTTCTTCTTTACGGCAGGTGTAATCTATCCGGCCTTCTTCCAGATGGCTGTCTATAACAACAACACGCTGCCCATGAACACGAAGATAACGAGCAAACAAGGCAATACCACCCAGCAAATCTTCAGCACAGTCATCTTCTTCATCCCACTCGGGTTGGAGAGAGCAGCCACAGCCTTGCTTGGCGAACCCTGGGGCTACGTGTTCCTTGCCGCGCTGGGCATTGTGGGCATCGCTACACACCACTACTGGCTGCGCAACGTTTACAAGCGCTTCATGGCCCGACGATACAAGAACATGGAAGGCTTCAGGGCGTCACGCAATTCATAATTCATAATTCATAATCCATAGTTAACTTACGTCGAGCTTTGCTTCATAGTTCATAATTCATAGTTCATAGTTATGGAGATTATCATCAATAATTTAAGAAAAACTTTCGGCGAGAAGGTCGCCGTCGATATACCAGACCTCACCATCCACAGCGGCGAGCTGTTGGGACTGGTGGGCAACAACGGTGCCGGCAAGAGCACGCTCTTCCGCCTCATCCTCGACCTCATCAAGGCAGACACGGGGACGGTACACATGAAAGCCTCCCCCATCCCCTCCAAAGGAGGGGGGAACGGCGAGACGGCGGGATGGTTCACCCCTCCTTTGGAGGGGACGGGGGAGGCCGTCAATGTCGCCGAGACCGAGGTTTGGAAGGACTGGACGGGGGCTTTCGTGGATGAGGGTTTCCTCATTGACTACTTGACGCCCGACGAATACTTTCAGTTCATTGCCCGCCTCACAGACACGAGCGACGAGCAGTTGAAGGATTTCCTTGCTCAGTTCCAGCACTTCATGGCCGATGAGCTGGCAGGACAGAAGAAGCTCATCCGCACGCTCAGTGCCGGCAACAAGCAGAAGGTTGGCATTATGGCAGCTATGTTGCTTCGTCCGAAGGTGCTCATCCTCGATGAGCCTTTCAACTTCCTCGACCCCAGCAGCCAGAATGCCATCAAGCACCTGCTGAAGAAGTACAACGAGGAGACCGGCGCCACCATCCTGGTCAGCAGCCACAACCTGCAGCACACGGTCGATATAAGCAGCCGCATCGTGCTCTTGGAGCATGGCAAGGTCATCCACGACATCGACAACCGGGAGAAGCAGGCACAGGCCATCCTCGAAAACTACTTTGAAATAAACGAGTAAAAACAATTAACCTTTATATTAACTCTTAAATGTATTCATTATGAAAAAGACTCTCATTTGCTTGGCAGTTGCTTTCATGGCTATGACAAGCGCAACAGCTCAGGTGGACACGCGCCTCTTCAACCACCTTGCAGTAGGTCTGGATGTAGGAACAACCGGTATCGGAGCAGACGTAGCCGTACCCTGCACCAAATTCGTTGACATCCAGGCTGGATTTATGATTATGCCGAGAATATCATATAGTACTGAAATCCATCCTAACGTGTCAAATTTCATAAAATACGACAACAATGCTGCCACCCAACAAATCACTGAGAATCTCAATCTTGACGAGATACCCATCCAGGGAAAACTGAAAATGGTGAACGGTAAAATAATGATTAACGCATATCCCTTTCCCAAAAGCAGTTTCCATATCACTGTCGGTGCATACTTTGGGAAAAGTGACATTATTGAAGTAAGAAACACTATAGGTGGGCAGCTGGATGTTATTGACAGAGCTAATGCTTCAATTGAAGAAGCTAACAGTAAGTTTGACGGTGTAGAGGGATACAAGCACCAGGATCCCATTGGCGTTAAGATAGGCGACTATTTGCTTGAGCCAAAAGATGGCAATGTCAGTGCCACATTGAAGACAAACGGATTCAAACCCTACGTTGGTCTCGGTGTAGGCCGCGCTGTTCCCGGACGCACCCGCTTGAATTTCAAGTTCGACATCGGTGCTATGTTCTGGGGCACTCCTGATGTAGTTGACCATAATGGAGAGTCGCTTATGAAGCATGACTTTGACGGCAAGGATGGCGGTGCTTTCCGTATTATCAGCAAGGTTAAGGTCTATCCCGTCCTGAACTTCCGTCTTAGCGGCAGAATCTTCTAATTGGACAATTTGACGATTTGACAAATATACAATTGTGAAATTGTAGAATTGTGAAATTGTGAAATGAAAGCGATTCCCCGTGGCATCCCTTGCCTGATTGTCATAGTAGCCCTCTTCGGCTACCTGTCCTCGGTGATGGGCTTCACCAATATGCTCAACACCGTCATGCGGACGGCACACGACCTGCTGCTCAATACCGTCTTCTACCTCATGGCAATGTGTGTGTTGACGGCGGCATTGAGCCGCGTTTTCAGTGTCTTTGGCGTAGTCGATTTGCTGCAAAGGATGCTGAAGCCTGTGCTTAGGCCGCTCTTCAACCTCCCCGGGGTCTCTTCTGCTGGGGCTTTGATGACATTCCTCAGCGACAAGCCAGCCATCATCTCTGTGGCAAAGAACCCGCAGTTCGCCCGCTACTTCAAGCGCTTCCAGCACATCAGCCTTGTGAACTTCGCCGGCAGCTACGCGATGGGCCTGCTCGTCATCATCTTTATGATGGGACACGGCTTCTACACCGAACCCATCTATGGCCTCGCTGGAGCCATCATCGGCAGTATCATCGCCACGCGGCTCATGCAGCGGCTTGTGCTAAAGGAATGTCCGCAGTACCGGGAAGAAGACGCAATAGAGGACAAGGAGCAAATAATGGTAGATGGCAAATGGGTAAATGGCAAATACGAGACACATCCCCACGACCCGCATCAGACGTTGTTTGTGAAGGTCCTTGACGCTTTGCTCGACGGTGGCAAAACGGGTGTTGAGGTCGGCCTCGCCATCATCCCCGGCGTACTCATCATCTCCACACTCGTGATGACCCTTACCTTC
The DNA here is from genome assembly GCA_017524545.1 of Bacteroidaceae bacterium. Classification (GTDB taxonomy): domain Bacteria; phylum Bacteroidota; class Bacteroidia; order Bacteroidales; family Bacteroidaceae; genus Physcousia. The sequence continues at coordinate 6,074 of JAFXVN010000017.1, read as the reverse complement.
GGCAGCGACCCTGACACAGGAACCTATACCGGTGAAGCCTATCAGGGAACGGAGCTGCTGCCGCTTCTGGCAGGCAAGGTGGGCTTCGTCTTCCGCTGGCTTTTCGGCTTCGAGGCAAGCGAGCTGGTAGCCTTCCCCATCACCGCATTGGGAACGGTCGGTGCCGCCCTCGGCCTCATTCCCGAAATGATGAGCAAAGGCATCATCGACAGCAACGCCATTGCCGTCTTCACAGCTATGGGCATGTGCTGGAGCGGTTTCCTCAGTGCCGATGCCGCCACGCTCGACTCCCTCGGCTATCGCAACTTCATCTCCAAAAGCTTCACCTGCACCTTCATCGGAGGCATCTGTGCAGGCATCATCACGCACTGGCTCTACTTCCTCGTCACACATCTCATCAGCCTGATAAGCAACGCATAACAGACTAGGAAGCCCTGCGCAGCACGTCACAAAACCCTGCGCAGCACGCCACATAACTATTTTCAAGGCTTGATAATACATTTTCAAGGCTTGAAAATATATTTCCAAGGTTTGATAATATATTTTCAAGCCTTGGAAATAATTTTATAACGTGCCTAAATGGGTTTTGTAACAGGCCTGAATGGATTTTGCAACGTGCCTAAATGGTTTTTGCACCAAGCAGGAAACAGGAACAGACCAGCAACCTTGCCCTTACACAAACAGGACATAATGAAAATATGGTAGCGACAAGTAATAATTTTGAATTTTGAATTTTGAATTATTAGTCGTACCTTTGCAGCCAATTTTATATAATAAGGTAACACAACATGGAATTAGCTACGAAATACAGCCCCGCAGAGGTCGAGGCGAAGTGGTACGAGTACTGGACAAAGCATAAACTCTTTGCGAGCAAACCCGATGGGCGCGAACCCTACACCATCGTCATCCCGCCACCAAATGTGACGGGCGTGCTCCACATGGGTCACATGCTCAACAATACCATTCAGGACATCCTCATCCGCAAGGCCCGCCTCGACGGGAAGAACGCCTGCTGGGTGCCTGGCACAGACCACGCCTCCATCGCGACAGAAGCCAAGGTGGTGAACCGCCTGGCAGAGCAGGGCATCAAGAAGCGCGACCTCACCCGCGAGGAGTTCCTGAAGCACGCCTGGGCCTGGACGGAAGAGCACGGAGGCATCATCCTGAAGCAGCTCCGCAAGCTCGGCGCAAGTTGCGACTGGGACCGCACAGCCTTCACGATGGACGAGAAGCGTAGCGAAAGTGTGCTCAAAGTCTTCTGCGACCTCTACGACAAAGGACTCATCTATCGCGGCCTCCGCATGGTCAACTGGGACCCGAAGGCACAGACCGTGCTCTCCACCGAGGAAGTCATCTACCGCGAAGAGAAGAGCAAGCTGTATTATTTGAAGTATTATGTGGAGGGGTCATCCAAATATGCCGTGGTTGCCACGACGCGCCCCGAGACCATTATGGGCGACACGGCCATGTGCATCAACCCCAAAGATCCGAAGAACCAGTGGCTGCGCGGGCAGAAAGTCATCGTGCCTCTGGTGGGTCGCGTCATTCCCGTCATCGAGGACAGGTACGTTGACATCGAGTTCGGCACGGGTTGCCTGAAGGTGACACCTGCCCACGACGTGAACGACTATCAGCTGGGCAAGACGCACAACCTCGAAACCATCGACATCTTCAACCCCGACGGCACAATCTCCGAACAGAGTCCGCTCTACGTCGGCATGGACCGTATGGAATGCCGCAAGCAGATAGCCAAAGACCTCGAGGCCGCTGGCTTGCTGGAGAAGGTCGAGGACTACGAGAACAAGGTGGGCTACTCGGAGCGCAACCAGGACACAGCCGTCGAGCCACGCCTCTGCAAGCAGTGGTTCCTCTCGATGAAGCACATGGCAGACATCGCCCTGCCGCCCGTGCTCGAAGGCAAACTCAAGTTCCATCCCACGAAATATGTCACGACCTATCGCAACTGGTTGGAGAACATTCAGGACTGGTGCATCAGCCGTCAGCTATGGTGGGGACACAGGATTCCGGCCTACTTCATCAAGACCCTCTCTAACTCCCCCTTAAAGGGGGAGAACAATGACCCTGAAAAAGAGGAGGGTGAGCGCTATGTCGTTGCACTTACAGAAGAAGAGGCCTACAAGAAAGCTTTAGAAAAGTACCCCGAGCTACAAAGTCTCCCTCCCTTTAAGGGAGGGCCGGGGTGGGTCTTGCAGCGCGACGAAGACGCCCTCGACACATGGTTCTCGTCTTGGCTCTGGCCTATCTCCCTCTTCGACGGCATCAACAACCCCGGCAACGAAGAGATACGCTACTACTATCCCACCAGCGACCTCGTGACAGGTCCCGACATCATTTTCTTCTGGGTGGCCCGCATGATAATGGCTGGCGAAGAATACATGGGCGACATCCCCTTCCGCAATGTCTATTTCACAGGTATTGTGCGCGACAAGCTTGGCCGCAAGATGTCGAAGTCGCTCGGCAACTCGCCCGACCCGCTTAAGCTCATTGAGGACTACGGCGCAGACGGCGTGCGCATGGGCATGATGCTCGCCGCTCCAGCTGGCAACGACATCCTCTTCGACGAAGCCCTCTGCCAGCAGGGTGCCGCTTTCTGCAACAAGATTTGGAACGCATTCCGCCTGGTCAAGAGCCTCACCCCGGCCCTCTCCAAAGGAGAGGGAGAAACATCGCCCGGGTTCACCCCTCCTTTGGAGGGGATGGAGGAGGCTGCCATTCGTTGGATGCAGGCAAAGCTCAACGCCACATACGCCGAGATTAACGACCTCTACAGCAAGTACCGCCTGAACGAGGCATTGATGTCCGTCTTCAAGCTCTTCACCGATGAGTTCAGCGGCTGGTACTTAGAGATGATTAAGCCGGCATACGGAAGTCCCATCGACAGCAAGACACTTGCAGCCACGCTCGACATCTTCGACCAGCTTCTGCACATCATCCACCCCTTCATGCCCTTCATCACCGAAGAGCTTTGGCAGCACATCGCCGAAAGGAAGGAAGGCGAGTCGCTCATGGTGTCTGTCTTCAAGACGGCAGAGCCGACGGAGGAAGATGCCAAGCTCATCGCACAGGTAGAGGAGATGAAGCAGATTGTGAGCGGCGTCCGTGCCATCCGCCAGAGCAAGAACATCTCTCCGCGCGAGCCTCTGGCACTGCAAGTAATCGGCAATGCCAAAGAGGGAGTCACCAGCATTCCCGCCCTTGCAGCCATCATCAAGAAGCTTGCAGGCCTCAGCCAGATAGACCATATCGCCGAGAAAGGCGAAGGCACACAGGCTTTCCTCGTAGGCACAGACGAATATGCCGTGCCACTGGGCAGCCTGATTGATGCAGATGCCGAGCGCGAGAAGGCCGAGACGGAAATCAAGCGTCTGCAAGGCTTCATGGCAGGCATCGAAAAGAAGCTTCAGAACGAGCGCTTCGTGCAGAACGCCCCCGCCCAGGTCGTTGAACTGGAGCGCAAAAAGCTTGCCGATGCAAAGAGCAAGATATCAGCCCTCGAAGCCACCATCAAGGCTCTTGGGTAATTGCCAACGCAACAGAGCAACCAGCCGGTCGGATTTGGCTTACTAAAAGAAAATAATCGGGCAAAAGCTTGTCTGTTCCAACAAAAAGCCGTACCTTTGCCGCGCTTTAAGCATAAAAATCATTTATTAACTCATTTAACGTATTATGAACCAATACGAAACCGTTTTCATTTTGACTCCCGTTTTGTCTGATGAACAGATGAAGGAAGCGGTAGAAAAGTTCAAGGGTGTTCTCACAAACGCTGGTGCAGAAATCATCAGCGAGGAGAACTGGGGCCTGAAGAAACTTGCTTACCCCATCGACAAGAAGACAACAGGATTCTATGTGCTCATTGAGTTCAATGCAGCACCCGAGATTATCAAGACTCTCGAGACTCAGTACCGCCGCGACGAGAAAGTGCTTCGCTACCTCACTGTTAAGATGGAGAAGTACGCAGCCGAGTATGCAGCCAAGAGAAGGAATAACAAACAACCTAAAGAGCAGGAGGCATAAGACATGGCACAGCAATCAGAAATCCGCTACTTGACCGCTCCCGCTATCGACGTCAAGAAGAAGAAGTACTGCCGTTTCAAGAAGAGCGGCATCAAGTACATTGACTACAAAGATCCCGAATTCCTGAAGAAGTTCCTCAACGAGCAGGGCAAGATTCTGCCCCGCCGCATCACTGGCACTTCTCTCAAGTACCAGCGCCGTGTCGCTCAGGCCGTTAAGCGTGCCCGTCACCTCGCTCTGCTGCCTTTCGTAACTGATTTGATGAAATAATAGCAAGGAGGAAGATTATGGAAATTATACTGAAAGAAGACGTAATCGGACTCGGTTACAAGAACGATATTGTGAATGTGAAGCCTGGTTATGGCCGCAACTACCTGATTCCTCAGGGCAAGGGTGTCATTGCCAGCGTAAGCGCAAAGAAGGCTCTCGCAGAAGAGCTCAAGCAAAAGGCAGTCAAGCTCGCCAAGATTAAGGCTGAGGCTGAGGCTCTCGCAGAGAAGCTGAATGCAGTAAGTCTGACCATCAGCGCAAAGGTGAGCAACTCCGGCTCCATCTATGGCAGCGTAGGCAGCCTGCAGATTGCCGACGAGCTCCAGAAGCTTGGTTTCAACATCGACCGCAAGACCATCGTCGTTAAGGACGTGAAGGCTGTCGGCGAGTATGTTGCCACAGTCAAGCTCCACAAGGAGGTTGCAGCACAGGTAGCTTTCACCGTTGTTGCAGAGAACGCTCCCGTCGTAGAGGCTCCTGTTGCAGCAGAGGCTCCCGCTGTAGAAAAAGCTCCTGTAGTAGAAGAAGTTCCCGCTGAAGAAGAGAAGGCTGAAGAGTAATCTTTGGCTATTCCACCAATAACCCAAAGGGGCACGGCCGCATAAGCCCGTGCCCCTTTTTTACCATACAGACAAATGAGCATCATCAAATGTCCATCATGCCGGAGGCAGGTTTCCACGATGGCTGGCACCTGTCCGCATTGCGGCATAAGAATTTCCGGCCAGCTGCGCACTTGTCCCAGCTGCGGCAGCTATTGCCTTGTGACACAAGTGGAGTGTCCTGAGTGCAAAAGTGCCTTGCCACAGGAGCAAACCCCGGAACCATCCCCTACTCCCTCCCACGAGAAGGAAGAGGAAAAGAAACCAAAAAGCCGACATCCCCGGAGGAAGGTTTGGAAGAGCGTCCTGCGCCTGATAGGGTTCCTCATTTTCCTTGGCCTTTGCGGTACCGGCTACTATTATTTTAACCAGCTGCGGATGCAGCAAATGGAGCAGTCCGACTACGAACGGCTTGCCGACATCACCAACCCCGAGTTCTACCAGCAATTCCTCATCGACTACCCCGAGAGTCAGCATTGCGAAGAAATCCGGGAGCGTATGCTTGTGCTTCAGGCAGAAGCCAAGGAATGGGAAGAGCTGCAGAAAAGCATCAGCCGCTCCAGCGTCTCCCGCTTCATGCAAAACCATCCAACGTCCCTCCGTCTGCGCCTTTGCGAGGACATGCTCGACTCCATCGACTGGCACGACGCACAGGCCATCGGCAGCGAGGAAGCCGTCACCGACTATCTGACCAAACACCCGACCGGACGCTACGTCACAGAAGCTGCCGACCAGAAGAACGCGCTGCTGCTCACGAAGGTTACGCCCGAAGAGCGTGCCATGATACGCGGCACCCTCGAGGCATTCTTCTCCAAAGCCATCGCCAACCAGGACATTGATGCAGCACGCGAAGCCATCCCCGACACGATGATAAACTTCTGCGGCAAGCAGAATGCCGGGGCCGAAGATATCGTCCAATACGCTAAGAGCAAGATGGCAAAGGATGTCATCGGACTTCACTATGCTATCGGACAAAAGCTGAATGTCCGCAAAGAGACACTTCCCGACGGCAACACAGGCTTCGCCGTGGAAGTCAGCCTGCAGGAAACCATCAGCCGGAGCGACACAAACCAACCGACATCCAACCTCTACCGCGTCAACGCCCTGCTCAACCAGGAGCAGAAGATTGTGCGGATGAATATATCTAAGGATTAGGGATTAGGGATTAGA
>JAFXVN010000016.1 GCA_017524545.1 Bacteroidaceae bacterium | reverse complement strand
CTCTTCCGTGTCCTTGTCAATCACGCGGTCGGTGTTGGCGACAACAAAGATGTCAAATTTCCCTTGGGGGACTTTCACCTTGTCTGCTGTGTACTTTATGTTGTAGTTCTCATCGCTGCCAGCCTGGGTGATGTTTGTCAGTGAAAATGTCTTTACGAACAATTTGGTGTTGCTGTCAAAGAGATAGACTCTGGCCGTGTTCACCTTGTACTCGTTCGCTGTGCCTTGCGTATGGTCGTTGCTGTCTTCGGGGCTTCGTGTTGTTGAGGTTTGGTTGCTTTGCAGGACGAATTTCACATTCCCATCCGTGGCATCGTCAAAGGAAATGCTGTCCAATTCCGAGATGTTGCACTCGAATGTCTTATTGCCTGTCATGTGGAGTACGACCTTTTGTGCGTTGGCTGATGGTGTACTAACAATCAGCATCAAAATCGTAGCAAGTATTAATGTAAGTGAAGTTTGTTTCATAACTTTGTTGGTTATTTAGGAATTATTCGTGTGTTTGCGGGTACACTGTGGTTTATAGGGTTTAGAGGAACATTGTCAGGAAGACTGGCACCATCTGTATGTCTGCATCTTTTCTCATGTCCTTTGTATATACAAGGTATCGGTGCGAGATTCTGTCGGGGAACTTTCTGTAGAAGGCATCGAGCGAGGCATGGCTCTTGTACCCGGAGGACTTGACTTCTATTGGACAAATCTTGTTTCCGCGCGAAAGCAGGAAGTCTATCTCATAGTTGTGCTTACCGCTTTCCGTAGGCCAGGTATGATAAAACAGCTCGTTACCTGCGGCTCTTAGCATCTGTGCCACGACGTTTTCATAGACATAGCCGAGGTCTGCCGACAGCTTGTCTGTAAGCAGTTTCTGGTAGATGACGTTCTCTGTGATGTCCTTGTCTCTGAAAGCGAGCGTGACGAAAAGCCCCGTGTCGTTCAAGAACATCTTGTATCTGTTGGAGTCCGCGTGAAGCGACATCCCTACATTAGGGTCGTTGGCATGATGGGACAGAAGCACGACTTGCGAATCCTCCATGTCCTGTACCAGCTCGTCCAGCCTGTCTTGCTTCCCCTGCTCTATAATACTCGAAAACTGGTATCTTGAAGCGTTTTTGCCCAGTTGTCCGGGAATGGCATAGAACATCCTTGTCGCCTTTCCCGTCGGGTCAATCTTTCGGAAGTCATCGGCATAGAGTTCTATGATTTCCCTCTTCACGTCATCCACTGCTGTCAGGTTGTTGGTGTCAAGATATGCGCTTACAGCCTGCGGCATACCGCCTATTAGCATGTAAAGCCTGAAGTCGCGCAGCAGTTTCCTTGTCAAGGTGTCGCCAAAATGACGTTTTGCATCAAAAGCCTCACGCAACATCAGTATAGTGACCTCATCACCCAATGCCCATTTGAACTCTTCATAGTCCATCGGATAGAGTGTCAGTCGCGTTTCCTCGCTTGGGATTCGGATATCCTGTGTGTGCTTCTTGATGGAGATTAGTGAGCCTGTTTCGATATAGTCGTAGCGTCCGTCCTTCACCAGTTTCTTGATTGCCTGCCGTGCCATCGGGCAGTTCTGCACTTCATCAAAGATGATGACAGACTTTCGGGGCGTGAGTCTTTTCTGGAAATGGAATTGCAACTGAAAGAGCAAATCGTCAAGGTTTGATATGTCATCGAACAAGTCCCTTACCTCTTTGGAGGTTTCTGTAAAATCAATAAGGATGTACGACTCGTATTCATGCTTGGCAAATTCCTCGGCAAGCGTAGATTTTCCTACACGTCTGGCTCCCTTGATGAGCAGCGCGGTACGGCCCTGCCGTTCCTGCTTCCATCGAAGCATCTTGTCATACAGCTTACGTCTGAAGATTCTTTCTCCCATTTCCTTATAGTTTGATTTCGTGTTTCTATGCGGCAAAGTTATATGTTTTTGCCGAAAATCTCACTATTCAAACATAGGAAAATGCCGAAAATCTCACAAAGTTGCCTGCTTTTGCCGAAAACCTCACTGTTTTCATTGCCCTAAATGCCGAAAACCTCACTTTCTTGCTGCTTTTCTGTCCCGTGTCGTCTGCAATTGACCCATGAGTAGTTTGCAAATTATTTTGATTATCTGAAAATCTCCCGCAGTTCGCTATTGCTCAGTTTGCCAATCCAGCTTTCGTCACTGGCAACAGTCATATCGGCGAGGTGGCGTTTGTCTTGAATCATGCGGTCGATGCGCTCCTCGAAGGTGTTCTGGGTGATGAAGCGGTGGACGAGGACATTCTGGTGCTGACCGATGCGGTAGGCGCGGTCGGTGGCCTGGGCTTCGACGGCAGGATTCCACCAGAGGTCGTAGTGGATGACGTGGTTAGCAGCGGTGAGGTTGAGGCCAGTGCCGGCAGCTTTCAGCGAGAGGAGGAATATCTGGTCGCCGCGAGGGTTCTGCTGGAAACGCTCCACCATCGTCTGACGTTCCTTGATGCTGCATCCGCCGTGAAGGAAGAGGGGGCACTCGCCCAGCCGCGCCTCTATCATCTGCCGGAGCATGTCGCCCATTTCGCGGAACTGGGTAAAGACAAGCACCTTCTGTCCGCTCTCCACGATGGACTCCAGCAGCGATAGCAGCATTTCTGTCTTGCCCGACAGCTCCGGGTTGAAGTCGCCGTTCTTCAGGAAGAGGGCAGGATGGTTGCATATCTGCTTTAGGGCGAGAATCATCTGGAGCACCAATCCCTGCCGCACGAAGAGTGACTTGTGGTCGGCCAGTTCGATGCCTTCGATGGCCTGCATAGCTTGTTCGAGCGTCTCGTGATAGAGTGCAGCTTGCCGTTTCGTCAGCAATGCCAGTTCATTCTGCTCTATCTTGTCGGGCAGGTCGCTGATGATGGACTTGTCGCTCTTCAGTCGGCGCAAGAGGAAGGGAGCCGTGATGCGACGGAAGCGGTCTGCCACCTGCTGGTCGCCCTGTCGTTGGATGGGATTGGCAAACTCCTCTTTGAAGCCCTTTGCAGAACCAAGATAGCTCTGGTTGGCGAAGTCCATGATGGACCAAAACTCGGAGAGACGGTTCTCTACAGGTGTGCCGCTTATGGCGATATGCAGCTTGGCAGGAATGGAGCGTACAGCTTTGCTTTGTGCAGTGTCAGCATTCTTGATGTTCTGTGCCTCGTCGATGATGACGGCCAGCCAGGAGAGTTTCTTCAGCTTGGCGGCATCGGAGCGGAGCACGCCGTAGGTGGTCAGCAGGATGTCGGTGTCCTTGAACTCTTTCAGACTACGCCAGGAGCCATGATAGGTGAAGACGGAGAGCTGTGGAGCGAAGCGTTCGATTTCTGCCTGCCAGTTGGTGACGAGACCCGTGGGAACAACGACCAGTGCAGAGCCTCCCCCAGCCCCTCCAGAAGAGGGGAGAAGTATGCCGTCGTCTTTCAGCTTTTGCAGCAGGGTGATGACCTGCAGCGTTTTTCCCAGACCCATGTCGTCGGCTATGATGCTGCCGAAGCCGATGCGGAAGTTGCGGTACATCCACGAGAAGCCTCGTTCCTGGTAAGGTCGCAGGGTGGCGCGGATGCTCTCTGGCACAGGAATTTCGGCTTGTTCCGTCAGTTGCCGTATCAACTGGCGCACTTCGTCCGTCAGCACGATGGGCGCACGGTCGTAGCTCTCGGTGAGTGCTGCCTGTAGCATCTGAGCGGCAGTCATTGGGCGGCTGCCTTCGAATGCTTTCCGCAGGCGTTCTATGTCCTGTTCGTTGACGTAGATGTATTGTTGCTTGAAGCGGATGAGACCAGTGGCGCGGCGCGTCAGTTGCTCGAACTCCGAGGGCGTAATGTGCTTGTCGCCAAGTGCCACTTGCCAGTCGAATTGCAGCATCTCATCGAGGCGCAGGTAGGTCTTGCCGTCGGTCTGCTTCTTCGAGAGCTTCATGCTCACCTTCGGGCGGATGATGTCTTGCAGCGACTTGGGCAACATTACTTTTACGCCCAGCAACCGAATGGCAGGAATACTGGCGAGCAGGAACGGCGTGAACTCGGAAAGCGTGAAGCGGATGGGTGCCGCGCACGAGCTGTTGATGTAGAAGTCCATGCCGGGTATGAGCGAGGCAAGCAGAGAGAGTTCGCGCAGGATGACAAAGCGCGACGCTTCGTAGGCGGCGTTGGAGAGTATCTCCCGCAAGCGCACTTGCTCGCCATCCATTTCCACTGCTACATCCAAGCGGAAGCCATATTCCCCGTCCTCGTCTATCAACAGAGAGGGAGCATACTCGCGCTCGGTCAGGAAGAAACGGTCAGTCCATGAGCGGATGTTGCCAGGGACGGATGTCTCGCCAACGCGGTCGAAGCGTCTTGGCTCGTCCTTAAAGAAGAGGGTATGAATGGGGTCGTCTGTCGATTTGGCAGAAAGTTTAGGGATGAGGCGGCTGAACAAATGAGCCAACAGATGCTCTGCTTGATGCTGAACAGGTTTCGTCAGTTTCGCTTTTCCGAAGCGGGCTTGCAGCAAGTCATCGGGCAATAGCGTTTCGAGCTGCTCCACAATGCGAGCCACTTCCTTGTCTAATTTGGTTGGCAGCCAGCGGACGGCGTAACTTCCCAACGGAAGATGCACAATCTGCGGAACAATGGCACCGTGTGCCAGCAACTGCAAAGCGCAGAGCAGAGCCTGGTGAAGGGAGGCAATGCTTGGGTCGTAATCGGACAGATAGTCTTCGGGCAGCTGCATGAGTGACACAAGGAACTCGTCGTTGTAGGGGCGGGGGCGGCTGTCTGTCTTGCCCTCGAACAGGTATGCCTGTTCCATCGTCAGGTTAGCATCCATCGTCAGGCGCACCGCATCACCACGCCGGATGTCTCCATTTGGCAGTACGCCCAATGTGGTTTGCAATTCCCTTTTCCCCGCCAAGATACGTTCAGCCTCGCGTGCCATTCGCGCCACCTCCGCAGCATACTTCTGCTGGAAATCGCCTTTTGTGTAGAACACAGGCTCCTTTGCCAGCAGTCCGGGAAGAGCCGATGTGAGGTTCTGAAGATGGGAGAAGTCCAGAGTGCCTCTATCCCATTGCCCCGCCGCTACAAAGCACTCCCCCAAAGGGGGAGCGGGGAGGGGGCTTTTCTTTTCCATCAGCGATGCCATTTCCGGCACTTCCATTATCTCCTGTCGGTCGATGGTGAGTCCGCGCTGCCGCAATTCCTCCAGAAGGTTCACGCCGTGCATGGAGAACACCAGGAACGGGTCGTTGTCAATCTCGCGGCTCATCATGTAGATGACAGCCGCCAGATGTTTGCACGGCACAGCCCAGTCGGGACAAGAGCACTTCATGTCGAGGTCGCTCCAACGCTCGGGGAACAGGCTCAACCATACGCGCTTGGCTACTCGGAACACTTCTGGGTCAAGCTCGCGGTTTAGCAACTTCGATATGAGGGCAGGCTGTTTCAGCAGTTCTTTCATCAGCCGTTCTGTCTGTTGCTTCGTGAACAAAGGTACACGAATCATCACTTTGTAAGGTGTCGGCCTGCTGCCGCTCACCTTTGCCATGATGAGGTTTCCCTTCACTTCAATGCTCCTGACCGCTCCCTTCCTTGCGTAAGCCGAGCCTCGCGGAATGCGGTTCGCGTAGTCGATATGTGTCAGCGATTTCAGCCACTCGCTTCCCCACCATGTCTTACCAAATGCTTGTCCTGCCATTGTCGTTTTTTTTAATCCGTTCCGTCCGTTAAATCCGTTGTTTCATTGTTTCCCTCTGTGTTGTCGAAGAGGGATGGTGCGTTGAGGGATTTCTTCTTCTTGTTTTCCTGGGCGCCGAACTTGAGGAGGTTGCGGGCGGCGGTGGTAATGCTGAGGCCGGAGGGGGCGGTGACGGTGTTGAGGTCGTCGAAGGACTTGCGGGTCTTATCGAGGAGGTCGCCGACTTTTGCGAAGCGTTCGGCGAAGAGCTGGACGCGCTCGACGAGGGTGTTGGCACATTGCATCATCTTCTCCTGGTTCTCTACCTGGCGTGTCTGCTTCCAGGTGAGTTCGAGCACGCGCAAAGTCATGTAGAGCGACTGGCTGCCGGATATGACGACGCCTTGGTCATAGGCTTCCTTCCAGAGCGTCGTGTCGCTTTGCAGAGCGAGTTGCAGAGCGCTTTCCTGAAAGACATACATCAGCACGAAATCCAGTCGGCCTTTGTCGGATTTTGCGTAACGGAAGTACTGCTTCTGAGCCAGCTCGCGGACGTGCTGCCTCATGCTGGCGAGGTGGCGGCGAAGGGCTTCGTTTCTGGTTGCGTCGTCCTCGGCGTTCATGTAATCGACAAAGGCCGTGAAGGACATCTTGCTGTCGATGATGACATCGCGACCGTCGGGGAAGTGGAGCACGGCATCGGGTATCATGCGGCGGCCTTCCTCGCTTGTGATAATGCGTCCCTGCTCGTCGCGCATCGTCTCCTGCGTGTCGTACTGCAAGCCGCGCTCCAGCTCCATCTGTTCCAGTATCTGACTCAGCTTGAGTTCGCCGAAATTGCCCTGCACTTTGTTCTGTCCTGTGAGTGCCTGTGCCAAGCGTTCCGTCTGTTCACCCATCGCCCGCTCGCGCTCCATGTTTATCTGTATGGCAGCCTTCAGTTCGCGGAGGGAATCGTCGTGGTCCTTTTGCATCTTCTCCGTCTGCGTCCGCATGAGTTGGAGGTTCTGCTGCAAGGGATTGAGTATCTTGGAGAGCTGTTCGCTATTGACGGCAGAGAGTTCCTCGGCACGCTCTTTGAGGACGCGCTCGGACGTGGTGCTCATCTGTTCGCGCAGCAAAGCCATCTGTTGCTGCATCTGCTGTTGCTGAGACTCCTGAAGTGCCTGTATCTGTTGCCGAAACGTCTCTTGCTGGTCGCGCATCTGCTGGCGCAGCGAGTCTCCTTCCTGCTGTTTCTGTTGTTCGGTCAAGTTGGTACGCTCCTTGGCAGCCTGCACCTGCGCCCGCATGGCAAAGTAAACGCCCGCCGCTCCCAAAGCAATGCCGATGAAAAGATAGATGAGTTCCATATATTAAAGGGTTAAAAAGTTAAAGGGTTAAAAGGTTAAAAAGGTATGGTGATTAACGATTTCTTGATTATCCAGTGCAAAGATACAATTTTTTCTTGTTTCCTGTATCTTTTGTGGCTCTAATTCCTATTACATAACAAAGAAATATAAAGAACACTGAAATAAGATGAGATTTTTGGGAATACAGCCTGCCAAAAGCAAAAATTTTGAATTTTGAATGGGATTTTGAATTATATGTCGTAACTTTGTCACGCGAAAGTTATGACACAGAGAAACCTACAAACACAGGAACAAACGCAGACGCAAGGGCAGGTGCAGGTGCAGCAGCTGCTGCCGCAACAGGTGTTGCTTGTCCGTCTGATGGAAATGCCCGTCGAGGCACTGCAACACCGCGTGGAGGTGGAGTGCATGGAGAATCCCTGGTTAGAGAAAGCCTCCCCCGACCCCTCCGAGGGAGGGGAGAACGGCAGCGAAGAGGGAGGCGATTTGTTCTCTTCTCCTTCGGAGGGGTCGGGGGAGGCTGTTGAGGCTGCCTACGACTACCGCAGCGAAGAGGACATGCCCGACTTCCTGACGGGTGCCAGCCACAGCAACAATGCGGCTGAATACATGTCCTACGACGACACGCTCTCCCTGACAGACCGCCTCAGGGAACAGATGGCGGACTTCGACCTCACAGACCACGAAAAGGAGCTGATGGAATACCTCATTGGTTCGCTCGACGAGGACGGCCTGCTGAAGAAGTCCCTCGCCATCCTTGCCGACGAAGCGGAAATCTATCAGGGCATCAGCACAAGTGCCGAGGAACTGGAGAAAGTTCTGGAAGTGCTCCAGCAGTTCGACCCGCCCGGCATCGGGGCACGCTCCCTGCAGGAATGCCTGCTCATACAAGTCCGCAGGGATGAAGACAATCCTTACAAAGACTTGCTCATCAAGCTTTTAGACAAGTGCTTCGACGACTTCATCCACAAGCGTTGGCAGCGTCTCGCCCAGCGCCTGCACATCAGCGAGGCACAGGTAGGGCAGTTGCAGCGCGAGATACTGAAGCTCAATCCCCGTCCAGGCGGTTCCATCGGAGCCAAGACATCAGACCGCGCCCAGAGCATCCAGCCGGACTTCTATGTCGATACCGACGAGAACGGCACGATTACCGTCACCCTGAGTCGCGGCAATCAGCCTTCGCTCATCATCAGCTCGGATGCCGACGGTCAGCAGGATGCCTTCGTCCGCCAGTATGTGGAGCGCGGACAGATGTTCATCAATGCTCTGCAGCAGCGTTCGGAAACAATGATGCGCACCATGCAGGCCATCGTCAAATTGCAAAAGCCGTTCTTCCAAGAAGGCGATGAGACGCTGCTGCGACCCATGAAGCTCGACGACGTCGCCACCGCCACAGGCTACGACATCAGCACCATCAGCCGTGTCGCCAACAGCAAGTACGTCGAGACGACCTTCGGCACCTATCCGCTGAAATGGTTCTTCACGCACAAAGCCACGCAGAACGACGAGGGCGACGACGTGACGGCTCGGCAGGTGATGGCCGCCCTGCGCAGGCTCATTGAAAAAGAAGACAAACGGCAGCCGCTCAGCGACGAACGACTGACCGGGCTGCTTCAAGCCGACGGCTTCAACATCGCCCGCCGCACCGTAGCCAAGTATCGCGAACTGATGGGCATACCCGTAGCAAGAATGAGAAAATGAAACAATTCCTTCTCATAGCAAAAGTCCTCTCAGCCATCTTCCGTCCGTCGTATTACCCGACAGTCGGAACTGTCATTTTGCTTAGCTTCACCTACTTAAGCATCTTCCCTTGGGCATTCAAGTTGTGGATTCTCACGCTCGTCTATATCTTCACTTTTGCTCTGCCTGCACTCGGCATCTTCATCTACCGCCGCCTGCATGGCTGGAGCCGTTTCGAGCTTCGCAAACGCCACAAACGCGCCGTCCCCTACATCATCAACATCTGCTGCTACCTCTGCCTCATGCACATCTTCGCTGTCACTCATACGCCTCATTTCCTCATGGCGATTGTCGGCATCTCGCTGCTCATCCAGTGCGTCTGCATTCTCGTCAACATCTGGTGGAAGGTCAGTATGCACTCGGCAGGAGCCGGCGGTGTTATCGGTGCCTTGATAGCCTATTCAGCCATCTTCGGCTTCAATCCGATATGGTGGCTCTCCTTGGCTATCTTCGTCGCAGGCTGCGTGATGACCAGCCGCATGGTGCTCCGCCAGCACACCCTCGGCCAAGTCCTCGGCGGCACCCTCATCGGCATCATCTGCGGCATCGTCGGAACAATACTGATGTAATAGCAAATATATGAATAAGGATATAGACAAGGGCAACAAACAGATGAGCGAGGATTTCGACTCATTGGTAAGACACATACAGAACACAAGCGATGTTCTGCAGCAGGATGCCCGGTTGGTCATCAATCGCAACGTCACAACACGGGCATGGCTGACAGGATTCTACATCGTAGAATATGAACAGCATGGCAAGGACAGGGCAAAGTACGGAGAACACTTGATTCAGGAATTAAGTCAGAGACTTGGCGGGAAGAGCTATGGCGTGTCGAACCTAAGAAACTTTCGTCAGTTCTTTTTGTATTACCCAGAGCTTAAACCTGTGATAGCTTCATATTTGAAGGGAAAATTTTCAATTCACCACTCACCGAATGGCGAATTGAAGTTGTTGGAGATTCACCACTCACTGAATGGTGAATCGGAAGATGAGGGGAAAAGGCAAATAGTGCCTGAACGGTCTGCTATCTGTGTGCCATCACAGGTTTCGCGCGATGGATTTGCTATGCAATTAGCATCAGGAGAAGTAATGCCTGTTCCACAGATGCTATTCAGCAGACTCTCGTTCACACACATTGTGCGACTGCTCCACTTAGACGACCCCATGAAGCGCGCGTTCTATGCCATTGAAGCAATGCGCGGGCCTTGGAGTGTAAGAGAATTGCAACGCCAGATAGATTCCAACTATTATGAGCGCAGCGGCTGGAGCAAGAAACCCGAATTGCTGGCAAACAAAGTTCACAACAAAGCCGAGAAGCCAACACTCAGACAAGAGCTAAAGTCTCACTACATTTTTGAATTCCTTGGACTCGCAGCAAAAGATGTCATTGAAGAAGGTGAGCTGGAACAGGCTCTGATTGACCACCTGGAAGAGTTTATGCTTGAATTGGGGATGGGTTTCTGCCTGGAGTCGCGCCAGAAGAAATTGTTGATAGACGACCGCTACTTCAAAGCCGACCTCGTGTTTTATCATAGGATATTGAAATGCCACTGCATTGTGGAGCTAAAGGCGCACCGTCTCGATTATGCCGACGTGGCGCAGCTCAACATGTACATAGAGTACTATCGTCGCCACTACATGCTGCCTGATGACAACCCACCCGTCGGACTGCTGCTCTGTACTGAATACGGACAGGAGATGGTGGAATATGTAACCCCCAACATCGACCCAAACCTTTTTGTGGCTCATTATAAACTTCAACTACCAAGCAAGGAAAAGATAGTGGAGTTTCTGATGAATGAGAATAGAAACTAACGTGAAAGAGATTGAAGGAAATAAAATAAATAAATAACTCGCAAACGATTCAAGAGTAAATTGCTTATCCTTTTGATGAATGAAGGTTATGGATAAAGACATTATTACAGTCTGCAGTTTGTATAGCGATGCCAGACAAATCATCGAGTCGGCACGGAGTAATGCCGTGCGGAGCGTGGATTTCTGTCGCGTACAGATGTACTGGCAGCTGGAATATTGCCGTCAGTTTTACCGCACCTACCCAATTGCGAACACAGTGCGTTCGCAATTAAACTGGAGCCAATACCGACCACTTATACAGATTCCAGACCCCGACAAACGGACGTATTACGAGTTGGAATCTGTCAACAACTCATGGACAGCGCGTGAGACTAAACCAGTATCAACTCTATTTGCCCACAGAAGCCCAGTTTGTCAAAGAGATTGACGAGGTGAAACGACAACAAGAATGACCGATAAATATAATATGTCAGCAAAACTGACCACTTACGATAAGAAACTCATTGCCTTAATACAACTGCCCACGACCCTGCAAAGCAGTTCCCTCCCCATAGAGGGGGAGGGTTAGGGAGAGGGTCTGTACTATGTCACCAATAATTAGCATCATTATGGGCAGCACGAGCGACCTGCCTGTTATGGAGAAAGCAGCCAAGTTTCTCGAAGAAATGGGCATTCCTTTCGAGATGAATGCCTTTTCCGCTCACCGTACACCAACAGAAGTGGAAACCTTTGCCCGAACCGCAGAGGAGCGCGGCTTGAAGGTCATTATTGCCGGAGCAGGCATGGCTGCGGCTCTGCCAGGCGTAGTGGCCGCAAGCACCACGCTTCCCGTCATCGGCGTACCTATCAAAGGAATGCTCGATGGCCTCGACGCTATGCTCAGCATCATCCAGATGCCTCCCGGCATTCCTGTTGCCACAGTCGGCGTGAACGGCGCACAGAACGCTGCCATCCTCGCTGCCGAAATGCTTGCCCTGAGCGACGAGACACTTGCAGGGAAGCTCCGCGACTACAAGCAAAGCCTCAAAGAGAAGATTGTCAAAGCAAACGAAGAACTGAGGGAGGTGAAGTACAACTTCAAAACCAACTGAACCACGGATTACACGGATTTGCACGTTTGTCGGAGCCTAATAGATACTGCACGTCTCA
This sequence comes from Bacteroidaceae bacterium, assembly GCA_017524545.1. Taxonomy (GTDB): domain Bacteria; phylum Bacteroidota; class Bacteroidia; order Bacteroidales; family Bacteroidaceae; genus Physcousia. The sequence continues at coordinate 78,774 of JAFXVN010000016.1, read as the reverse complement.
AGTTTCATACAACACAAATCAAAGTAAAACGCTTACCAACAGGGAACAAACTCTCGAGAAACACGATATAAAGCTCCCCAGAACACGGCATAAAAGTCTTTTAGGCTCGTTATATAATTATTTTCAAGGCGTGAAAATATATTATCAAGCTTTGAAAATATATTATCAAGCCTTGAAAATATATTTTCAAAGCTTGATAATAATTTGTAAGCACGCTCTGTGAAGTTTTGTGGCACGCTCTGTGAGGCTTTACAGCACATTGTCCCCGATTACTCTGCTGCATTAGCTTCCAGCCACATCATAGCTTGTAAAACATCTAATGACCGATTTGAGTTTATAGAAATCAAGTGCCGAGGGCAAAAGTCTGAAAGTAGTTTCAGAGTTTCTCGGAAAAGATGTGAGGATTACTTCTTGGTTGCGATAATAATTACACATTTGGGGACGGTCTTATATGTCTTCTTATAATCTTCAGAGATTTTCTGGAAGGTGGGATTGTCCTTGTCTTTAATAACTGTCATTGAGTCTATCTTAGATGATGGCATTGACTGGATTTCAGAAGATGGGACAATCTTGCCATCCAGCACATAAACAATCTCTTCTGCTTCTGCACGAATGACATCAGTGGTAACTCCTGTATTAACAGATTCGTCAGACTTTAAGACTTTTGATGTTGAAAGAACTTTCACACTCTTTACATCCTCTCTGCCCGTTAGCTCTGAGGTAATAATTGAGTGAAGGTTGTGTTCAGAGTCAATGGAATAGTTGATAATCGTCTTGCCAACTAACTGTGACCCATCGAAGTTTTCGACCTGCTTACCATCAATCACGTAGATTGCCTTTTTCGTTTCCTGTGCAGCCACAGTTGCAACAGAGAGTACCGCTACAAGCAGCAATAGAATCTTTGTTTTCATCTTGAATAATTTAAAAGTTTATTAATTGGGATTTTAATACTATCGAAGTTCCATCAGAACATCGTTTTAACATGTACGAACTTGGTGGCTCATTTGAGGTAGAAGTCTTTATGATGAAGCCATCATTACATGAAGATGCTGTTATGGTCATATCATCACCTCCTACATCAGAAAGGATATTAATGGCTTCCAGTAATTCAGAAGTGCTAATCTCGGGCTGTTCCTTAGCTTTGTCTGTAGGGCGGACTGGCAAAAACAAGACAGCACATATTATAGCGGCGGCTGAAACAATCCAGCGCAGAACGACAATCTTTTTTCCTCCTCTTCTTTGCATCAAGCGGTCGAACCCCTTGGCTTTTTCATCTGAGAGGACAAAGCCGCCACTGAGCCTGTTGGTTGCATCCATAAGCAGCCGCATATCCTCGTCCTCTGGTGCGAGTGGTTCTTCTGCATGGCTATAGAAGTCACGAAGCATACGCTCTTCCTCTACGGTGGTCTCTGCATTCAGATACTTTTCTGCCAGTTGTCTCCGTTTGGCTATGTCATTGAGAATTGTCATTTCTTGTCCCTCCTAATCTTTAGTATTTCCATCAGTTTCTTTCTCGCAGCGCATATTATCGTCTTTGTGCTGGTGGGCGTTGCATTACAGGCTGCGGCGATTTCCACCATTGACATTCCTTCGGCTCGCATCATCAGCATTCGCTGTTGCGTTCGCGGCAGTTTTGCCAATGCATTGCTTATTATCCGCTCAGTGTCGTGAGTAATCATCGGCTGGTCTGCCTGCACGTTTCCGATGATGTTTCTGGTCTCGTCAAGCGGCTCATGTTGCTCTTTATTGAGTTTCAAGATGTCAATGCACACGTTCTTTGCAACCAACAGGGCCAGTGCTTCGGGCTTCTGATATTCGCTTAGCCTGTCTCGCATCTGCCACAGACGTAAAAGAGTTTCTTGTACGGCATCCTCTGCGTCGTAGGCCAGTTCCTGCCTATCGAAGAAACTGCGGCAGAGATTCATCAGCTTCGGACGGACGGATGTTGCGATATTTTGAAAGTCTTGCGATTCCATTTCGTTTATGCGCTTCTGCTATTAACACGAATAAGAACGGGAAAGGTAAACTAAAAAATGAAATTATCTCGTTCAAGGCATTCATTCATGATGTGACCTTCTCCAAGAGTCAATTCAGGCAGCAAAGTTACACTTAACGGCACAAAAAAGCCCTCGGCGATTTATAGAAATCAAATGCCGAGGGCTTAAGTCTGAAAGTAGTTTCAGTTTTTCTATTGCTAGATGTCGAATGTGATGTCTTTTCGGATTTTGGAAAGCATCTGGGGCGTGACGTTTAGGAAGGAAGCAATGGCTGCGAGCGGCAGATGTTGCACGATGCCGGGACAACGGCGCATTAGCAGTTCATAGCGTTCACGGGCTGTAGTGCGGTGGAAATCCAAGTAGCTCCTACGGGCTTGGAAGAGCAGGTGCTCGGCGACGACGGCACGAAGCCGAACCACCGCGGCGGGTCGCCCTCGCGCTCCACATGCTCCCCCCTTGCGGTAAGTCACCACTTCGCCCTCCCGCTCGCAGAACTCCCGCAGTACCTCTATGTCAATCCTGTTTGTCCCGAATCGTTGTTCCATCCTGTCGTTCTCTCTTTGATTGAAAAAGCGGATAGCACCGCCGCCCTATCCGCTCATGTCACAATACCTTTATAATGTACTAAGCGCTACGCCATCTCTGGGTCTTGGTATTCAGTGGTGAGGATATTATTTCAATATGGTTAATGCCCATTCTGGGATGTTGTCGGTGTACTGCTTGAAGGGTCGTCCGTCTGTCATACGGAACAGCAGACGAGGCAGCTGGTTATCTACAGAGTTGTCGTAAATGTAGGCGCGGTCAACGAAGGTGATGGCCTTTGCCGCATTGGTGAGCGACTTGTAGTAACGTGTGATGATTTTCGAGATGGGCACCTCATGGCCACCGTTCATGTAACGCTGCGTGATGCGGGCCACATTGATGGCGGGATCGGACGTGCAGACGTAGAACAGCCGGATGAAGAAGCCTGCATCCTTTGCCTTACGAAGAAATACTAGTTTCTCGGGGGCAGAAAAAACCGTTTCAAATACAAAGTCACGTCCCTGTTCCAAACAATCGTAGCGCAAGCGTGTGGCTTCCTCGGCAGCCTTCAGCACGGCCTCTGGAGAGTTCCAATCGCCAAAAGTTTCCTGTGCGATGTTGTCGGGATTGATATACAGGCTGTCTGCCGTCCACTCGTTTTCAAGCAACTGGGCGGTGGTAGTCGTCTTGCCAGAACCATTGGGACCGGCGACGACACAGAGTGTGGGTCTTCTTGTTGTCATACCGCAACCTTACGTTTCCACTCTTTGATTTCGTCTGCTACGATCTGTAGTCTTCTGCGTTTCTCGGACTCGGCTTTTGCGTTAGACTCGCGGGCAGCCTGGGCCACCTTCTCCATCAAAGCCTGCAGCACCTCGTCGGTAGGCTCCTCTGTGCTAGTCAGCTTGTATGTATCGATGCTCATATCTATTGTTTTATGAATTGCATGTTACTGCAATGCTGCCTGCTTTGCAGCTTTTCGGGTACAAAGATACGACTTTTATTTGAATTACCATGTGAAGTGACAAAAACCTTGGCATAATTGTATTAAATGTTGTATCTTTGCACAGGAATAATCAAGAAACACATTTAATCCGTTCAATCCGTGGAATCCGTGGTTCTTAAAAATAAGAGGTTATGAGAAGAAAGACGCATGAAGTGAAGATAGGCAAGCTGCGCATTGGTGGCGAGAACCGCGTGGCTGTACAGAGTATGACGACTTGTTCCACGCTCGATACCGAAGGCTGCATCGCGCAAGCCATCCGCATCATCGAGGCGGGCGGGCAGCTTGTCCGGCTCACCACACAAGGCACGCGCGAGGCCGAGAACCTGCGCAACATTAAGGCCGGGCTAACAGCCAAAGGCTATGGGGACATTCCTCTCTGTGCTGACGTACACTTCAATCCGAATGTAGCCGATGTGGCCGCCACCATCGTCGAGAAAGTGCGCATCAATCCGGGCAACTATGTTGACCCCGCCCGCCAGTTCAAGACGCTGGAATATACTGACGAGGAATACAAGCAGGAACTCGCTCGCCTCGATGAACGCTTCTGCCGCTTCCTTAATATATGTCGCGAGCACGGCACGGCCATCCGCATCGGTGTGAACCACGGCTCACTCTCCGACCGCATCATGTCGCGCTATGGCGACACGCCCGAAGGCATTGTGGAGTCGTGCATGGAGTTCCTGCGTATTGCCGAGCGCGAGCAGTTCCGTGACGTTGTGGTCAGCATCAAGGCCTCGAACACGGTCATCATGGTGCAGAGCGTCCGCCTGCTCTGTCAGCAGATGGAGAAGGAGGGGATGGACTATCCCTTGCACCTCGGCGTGACGGAAGCTGGCGAAGGCGAGGACGGTCGCCTGAAGAGTGCCGTAGGTATCGGAGCCCTGCTCATCGATGGCATAGGAGATACCATCAGAGTGTCGCTCAGCGAGGAGCCCGAATGTGAGATTCCTGTGGCGCAAAGCATTCTGCAAGCTGCTCGCGTACAGATGCACAAGACGGAGTACATCTCCTGTCCGGGTTGCGGACGCACGCTCTATGACCTACAAGACACGATTCGTCGCATCAAAGCCGCAGTCGAGGAGAAAGCCAAGACCGACGCCCGCTACAAGACACTCAAGATTGGCATCATGGGCTGTATCGTCAATGGCCCGGGCGAAATGGCCGATGCCGACTACGGCTACGTCGGTGCAGCCCGAGGCAAGGTCTCGCTCTACAAGAACAAAGAGTGTATCGAGAAGAACATCCCCGAAGCCGAAGCCGTGGAGCGCCTCATCGCCTTCATCGACAAAGACCTCAAGAGCAATTCATAATTCACAATTCATAATTCATAATTTAACGTGAGTTCCTTTTCTTCAACTTGCGTTAGATTGGGCGTTTTGTGTGCGGGCTGGAAGATGTGGAGGGTGTCTTTTACTTAATTTTCGGCAAAAATCGTTAACTTTAACCTCCATGAAAGATTCTTAACTTTCCATTATGGTTATTTAACGAAGCAGGATGTGAAGGTTGCGGAAATAATTCTACATTTGCTGTCGATTTTATGAAAAGAGACATGCAAAATGAAGCATTTAACCATCTGCCTGCTGCTTCTGTGGCCTCTCTGGACTGTTGCGCAAGAAGAAGACACTACCTTTCAGATAGCCCGTGTACGCACGTTGCAGGAGGTTTTGATTAAGGCCGAAGAGCCTGCGTGGATAAGAGAGAAACTGAAACTTTTCATCCAAAAACGAGAAGAAAACTATCAGCAGGAGGCGTACTTTTGCGAATATGAGTTCTGCTTCCAAGACACAGGCTCCGACCTCCAGCGCGGCTCCCAACGCACCGTTACGGACTCTCTGACGGCCTATCGGTTCCAGAGCCAGGGCTTGCTTCTCTCGCCCTCAATGGCGCAGATGAGGCAGGACAGCGTCTTTCAGGTGGCACCCGAAAGGAACACCGTCTTTGGCACCGACACGGCCTGCGTAAGCCAGCCCGATAGCGCCTATGTGCGGTGGGATTACCTCGACGAGATGCTTTACCAGAACCTTATTCGCTCTCTGGACAAGCACTTTCTCCGCCAGCACCGCTTTGCTGTGAATGGAGAGTTCGAGCATCCGAATCCCAATGTTGTGCAGCTCGTCTTTTGGTCAACCAAGTATCAGTTGGATCGTGGCTATCTGAATCTCGACACAGCCCGTTGCATGGTCTTGGAGGCAGAGCGCCACAGCGGGTTGGATTGTGTAAAGCATGAGTTCTGCAACAGCTTTGCCCTCTGGGCGTTAGGCAGGTTTATAAAGCTCCAACTGAAGGACTGGACCATCCTGCTGCATGCCGCCTATACCGAGGAGGGTCAGCCCCAAGAATTCCGATGTCAGTCGCAAAGACATTTCGCTTCGTGGAGCGATGTGAAGAAGAAACGTCGCGAGTGGATGGATAACAAGACCACCTGCAGAGTCTCGCTCCTTCTTCAATCCACCTCACGAAAGGCTCAGTTCCCCGACCTCATAGACATCTATCCCCCAAAAAGCGTCGAGATACTAAGCTCCAAAAGCCGTCGTTACCAGATGCGGCAACGCCTCAGCAAAGTTCCCAGACAATATGTCCTGCTGAAGGAGTAATCCATGTTCCCCGTATGAGAGGAGGTCAGTCTTCCGTCTCGAACACATAGCCGAAGCCTTGGCGACGATAGTCTTCTACAGCCATTTGGAACGTCAGCTCTGGGTCTATCATTTGGTCAACACGCTGTGCGCCAACCTCGGCAAGCCACTTCTTCACAGGCTCGGCTTTCTTCGATGGGATGGACTGGATGATGCGGAAAATAGTACTTTTCCTGTTCTGCATCCCAAGCGATGCGAACTTTCTTGCCCTCGAAGAGCTGTATTGCAAAGTTATCGTTCATGATATGTTCTTCAATGGTTTAAGATTCATTTCGGCAGCTTTCTGGAGCATGAACTGGAAGGCGGCATCGTGGTCGTTGGGGATGACGGAGTCCCAAATGGCGTCTTTGACGGCTTGCTTCAGGATGCCTATCTCGCGGCATGGCTTGAGGCCAAAGGTTTCCATGATTTCCTCGCCTGTGATGGGATTTTGCCAGGTGCGGTAGTTGTCGCGGGCTTGCAGGTCGGCAAGCTTCTCGCGGACAAGCTGGAAGTTCTCGAGGAAACGGCGCTTCTTCTCGCGGTTCTTGCTGGTGATGTCGGCTTCGCAAAGGCGCATCAGGTCGTCGATGTCCTCGCCAGCCTCGAAAAGCAAGCGGCGCACGGCACTGTCGGTCACGACATCATCCGCAATGGCGATGGGGCGCATGTGCAGCCCGACGAGCTTCTCCACGTATGCCATGCGTTCGTCTGTTGGGAGTTTCATGCGGCGGAAGAGCGGCGCCACCATCTTCTGCCCGATGTAATTATGGTTGTGGAATGTCCAGCCAGCCACGTTGTCCCAACGCTTGCTGCGCGGCTTGCCGATGTCGTGAAGGAGGGCGGCCCAACGAAGCCAAAGAGAAGCCCCCTCCTGCTCCCCCTTTGGGGGAGTGTTCAAGCTGCCAACTTCGGTGCTGTTGAGGTACTCCCCCAAAGGGGGAGCGGGGAGGGGGCATACATTATCCAGCACCTCGAGCGTATGGTAGAAGTTATCCTTGTGGGCGCGGCCGTTGCGGGTCTCCACTCCTTCGAGGGCTGCGACTTCGGGCAGGATGAGGGGCAGCAGTCCGCTGCGGCTCAGTTCGATGAAGCCGATGCTGGGCGCAGAGGTCATCATAATCTTGTTCAGCTCGTCGATGATGCGCTCCTGCGAGATAATCTTGATGCGTTCGGCATTGCGTTTCAAGGCTTCGGCTGTCTCTTCCTCTATCTGGAAGCGTAGCTGTGTGGCGAAGCGGATGCAGCGCATCATGCGCAGCGGGTCGTCGCTGAAGGTGATGTCGGGGTCGAGAGGTGTGGCGATGATGCCATCCTCGAGGTCGAGCAGACCGTCGAAGAGGTCGATGAACTCGCCAAAGCGGTTCCCATTGAGGCAGACGGCAAGGGCGTTGATGGTGAAGTCGCGGCGGTGCAGGTCGTCGTCGAGGGTGCCGTCCTCGACAATCGGCTTGCGGCTGTCCCGCTGGTAGCTCTCCCTTCTTGCTCCGACAAATTCTATCTCCTGGTCGTGCCACTTGAGCTGAGCTGTACCGAAGTTGCGGAAGATGCAGACGTGTGCACCCTTTCCAAGCTCCTTTGCAAGGGCTTGTGCAAGTTGGATGCCAGGCGAAGGAGTATGGGAGGGGGATACGACGACAACATCAATATCCTTTGAAGGACGTTCCAGAATGATGTCCCTCACATAGCCGCCCACGACATAGCATTCCAGCCCCAAAGCATCGGCTTTCTCGCCGATGCGATGCAAGAGCGGGCTGTTGATGGCACAGAGCGAATCCGTCTGCCGCGTCCGCTGGCGGAAGTCGTCGTATTCCTTTATGGCATCAGCTAAATTCATAGTCCATAGTTCACAGTTGACTTCGTCGAGCTAAAGCTTCATAGTCCATAGTTTACAGGGCGTAGCCCAACTATGAACTATGAATTATTAATTATGAATTGATTTCAGGTCCTCTTGCAGCTTACGCTCGAAAAACTGTTTCTTCACGTTGAGGCGTTTCCATTCTTCGCCTGTGACGAGACGGAGGCTGTCGGCAGCGGCATTCATCTCGATGCTGTCGAGCAGGAGGATGGCCTGTCGGCGAGCCTCGATAGCTGTTGGGCAGTTGCGGCGGAGCGAGAGGATGGTGTCGCGAGCCTCGTTCCAGAGATGGTGGTGGAGGGCATAGCGGGCATCTCTCAGCATCAGGGCGGCTCGTTCCTCGGGTGTCTTCTGTGAGCAGGCAGCCAGCAGGACGGCGGCCAAGAGTATAATGAGTTGTTTCATGGGAGGAATGGGAATTATGGGAGCGATGGGAGTTATAGGCCGAAGAGGGGGAAGATGAAGTTGCGGATGTCGTTGCTCGTGGCAAGCAGCATAAGTGCGAAGATAATGCCGATGCCGATTCTCTCTATCCACACCATCGCCTTTTCGGAAGGCTGGTGACCCGTGATGCCTTCGTAGAAAAGCAGCATGATGTGTCCGCCGTCCAACCCAGGAATGGGCAGGAGGTTCATTACAGCCAGAATGATGCTGATGAAGGCAGTGAGCAGCCAGAACTGCTGCCAGTCCCAAGCGGAGGGGAAGATGCTGCCGATGGTGATGAACGAGCCGACGCTCTTGGCGCCGTCGGCACTTGCCACATATCTCAGGTCGCTGATGTAGTTCTTCAGGACACGCCAGCCGTAGTCCAGACCGGCTGGGATGCAGGCGGCGGCGCTATAGTCGAGGTGCACCGTCTCGAAGTCCGGGACATGGCGTACAACTCCCATCATATAATCCTCATCCAGTTGCAGCTGTATGGTGTCTGCACGGCTCATGTCTGCCGAAGCAACAACCGCATCAAGCGTCCGCCAGCGAAGGCTGTCCTCTGCTGTGCAGTCGGGCGACGAGAGGACATCCTGACGACGAAGTGTCACCTCATAGTCGAAGTCTGCCCAGGTGTTGATGTCCTTTCCATTGACAGCCAACAGTCTCATGCCTTTCTCTATGCCTGCCTTGTCTGCTGCAGAGCCGGGCACGACGGAGTCGATATATGCTTCCGCCAAGGGAGTGAGGAACTGCGGCTGAGCCTGTATCATCTTCAGCATCGAGAGTCCTTCTTCGGGCATCTGCAGGACGACTTCCTCGCCTTGTCGCAATACTGTGACGTTGGCGGCATTGGAGATGGAGCGCATCACTTGCCCGGGGCTGTATTCCACGATGTCCTTCTCGTCGGCACGGACGGGAATGTCGCCGTCTTGGAAGCCGACGGCATGAGCCTGTTCGTTGTATTGGAAACCATTCTCAATGCTTGACATCGGAATGTAGTCGCGCCCCCAGGTCAGTAGCACGAAGGAATAGATAGCCCAGGCTGTGATGAGGTTCATCAGCACGCCGCCGAACATGATGAGGAAGCGTTGCCAAGCCTTCTTCGAGCGGAACTCCCAAGGCTTTGCCTCGCCAGAGAGCGTCTGATGCGTCTCGTCTATCATGCCGTCGATGGCCACATAGCCGCCTATAGGCAGCCAGCCGATGCCATATTCTGTACCTACCTCGGGGTCATATTCCTTGTTGCCGATGTTCTCGGTCACGATTTTGTCCTTCTGACCTGTATGGAGGTAGTATTGGTTGCGAAGCCAGGCAAAGAAGTTCTTGCCGTCCTTTCCACGCTTTGTGATGAGCGGCTTGCCGATGAGACGGCGGAACCAGTCGTCGTAGGTGCTGAACAGGTGGAAGCCCCAATTGGCAAACATGTAGAAGCGTGTGACGCGCGTCTTGAACAATTTGGCAAAGCCGAAGTGACCGCCCTCGTGCAGAACGACGAGCAACGAGAGGCAGAGAAGAAGCTGAAGAGCCTTGATAAGAACTACATTCATATTTGTTATTTACTATTTACTATTTACGATTAATTCTCCCCTCCTTTGGAGGGGTTGGGGGAGGCTTTCCTCCGCTACCCTTCGCGACTCGCGGTCGCAGTCGAGGTAGTCTTGCAGGGTGGGCTTTTCCTGATGCTGCACTCGCTGCAATGTCTCGAAGATGATGTCTGCCATCTGGAGGAAGCCGCAACGCTCCTGACGGAAGGCGAGGTTCACCACTTCGTTGGCGGCATTGACGATGCAGGCAGCATTGCCGCCTATGCGTATGGCTTCGTATGCCATTGCAAGGCAGCGGAACTTCTCGGGGTCTGGCTTCTCGAAGGTCAAGTCCTTGAGGTTCCACCAGTCGATGCGAGGGAAGTCGCTCTTGAGGCGAGCAGGGTAGGAGAGGGCAAGCTGGATGGGCACACGCATGTCGGGCATTCCGAGCTGTCCCTTCACGGCACCGTCCTCGAATTGCACCGCGCTGTGCAGGATGCTTTGCGGATGCACCACGACCTGAATCTTGTCGGGCGTGACATCAAACAGCCACCTTGCCTCGATGACTTCGAAGCCTTTGTTCATCATCGACGCGCTGTCTATCGTTATCTTCGCGCCCATGTCCCAATTCGGATGTTTCAGGGCTTGGGCAGGCGTGACATCACGAAGCTGGTCGAGGGTGAAGGTGCGGAACGGGCCGCCGCTTGCCGTGAGGATAATCTTTTCTATCGGGCTTTCTTCGCCCATAAGGCTTTGGAAGATGGCGCTGTGCTCGCTATCGACGGGCAGCAGCGGCACCTTGTGCTCAAGGCAGAGCGCGGTGATAAGTTCGCCAGCCACGACAAGCGTCTCTTTGTTGGCGAGGGCGATGGGCTTGCCTGCCTTGATGGCGCTGATGGTGGGGCGCAAGCCGCTGAAGCCCACGAGGGCAGTCAGCACGATGTCCACCGGCTCCATCTGCACCACTTGGCAGAGGGCGTCGGCTCCGGCATAGACCTGAATCGGTTCGTCGGCCAAGGCCTCGCGCACATAGTCGTATTTGCTCTCGTCGGCAATGACCACGCATTGGGGCTTGTATGCCTTTGCCTGCCGTATGAGCAGGTCGGCTTTCGTGTTTGCTGTCAGCACATACGCCTCGAAGAGGTCGGGGTGCTCACTGATGACTTGCAGCGTCTGAGTGCCGATGCTGCCTGTGGAGCCTAATATGCAGATTCTTTTCAGTTCAGAGTTCATAATTCATAGTTCATAGTTGTCTTTCTGTTCATGGTTCATGGCTCATAATTCATAGTTGTCTGTACGTTCTGTTCAAGGGCGTAGCCTTAACTATGGACTATGAACTATGGACTATGAACTAAGTTCCAGCAACCCTTCCGGCAGCGCCATGTGGATGGTGCGTCCTTTATGGTCAATGTCTTTTATCCAGTCCTCGGCAGCAGGGATGAGCCTGTCGCCGACGTAGAACAGGATGTTTTGTGTCGAGTCGTCCACGCGGTCGATGGTGCCGATGCAGCCCGCCTTCTCGTCATAGAGCTGGAAGCCCGTGAAGTAGCGCCAAGTGTATTCCTCGTCCTCGCTCCGCTCTGGTGTCAGGGCATGAGGGAAGTACACCTCGCAACCGACGAGGAACTGTACATCGTTGGCCGTGTCATAGTCGAGGAACTTCACAAGTGCCGTCGTGTCGCTGCGGAAGCGGTATTCCTCGAGGAAGAACGGCACGAGCAGTCCGTCCACCCGAAGGAAGAGGAACTCCGCCTCGGCACGATCCCAGACATCATCGGTGAAGCTGAACGTCACCTCGCCCTTCACCCCGTGTGTGCGTCCTATCTGTCCAATTCTATATACATCTGTGTCGCTTACCATACCTAATCTTTCTCCTCCCCTCTTGGGGGAGGTTGGGAGGGGGCTATTCTACTCTCTTTATCTTTGCTCCCAGGGCGCAGAGTCGTCCTTCGATGTTCTCGTAGCCACGGTCTATCTGCCCGATGTTGTCGATGCGGCTGGTGCCCTCGGCACTCATGGCTGCGATGAGCAGGGCGATACCTGCGCGGATGTCGGGGCTTGTCATGCGTCCGGCATGAAGCTGTCGCGCATGGTCGTGACCAACGACAACGGCGCGGTGTGGGTCGCAGAGGATAATCTGTGCGCCCATGTCGATGAGCTTATCCACGAAGAAGAGTCGGCTCTCGAACATCTTCTGGTGGATGAGCACCGAACCCTTTGCCTGCGTGCTGACCACGAGCAGGACACTCAGGAGGTCGGGCGTCAGGCCCGGCCAGGGTGCGTCGCTGATGGTCATAAACGAACCGTCGATGAAGCTCTCTATCTCGTAATGCTCCTGTCGGGGAACGAAGAGGTCTTGGCCGTCCGCCTCGATGCGGATGCCCAAGCGTTGGAAGGTGGCCGGGATGATGCCCAGATGCTCCGGGGCAACCTTGCGGATGCGCACGCCGTCGCCCACCATTGCTGCCATGCCGATGAAGGAGCCCACCTCGATCATGTCGGGCAGGATGGTGTGCTCCGTGCCGTAAAGGATAGAGACACCCTCGATGGTGAGCAGGTTGCCGCCTATGCCGCTTATTCTTGCACCCATCGCGCAGAGCATACTGCAGAGCTGCTGGATGTAGGGTTCGCAGGCGGCGTTGTAGATGGTGGTGGAGCCTTCGGCCAGGACTGCCGCCATGATGATGTTGGCTGTGCCGGTCACAGAGGCTTCGTCCAGAAGCATGTAGGCACCCTTGAGCCGCGTTGCCTCCACGTTATAGAGGTGCTCCTGCTCGTTGTAGGTGAAACGGGCGCCAAGCGTCAGCATTCCCTGGAAGTGCGTGTCGAGTCTGCGACGGCCTATCTGGTCGCCGCCAGGTTTGGCGACAATGGCCTTGCCGCGACGTGCCAGCAGCGGGCCGAGCATCATCACGCTGCCGCGCAGCTTGCGGCAATTCTCTATGTATGCCTCGCTGGAGAGGTATTGGTCGTCGAGCCTACGGGCGCAGAAGGTGTAGTCGTGAGCATCGTGGCGCGTCACCTCCACTCCCATGTCGCGCAGCATCTGTATCTGGTTGCCCACATCCACGATGTCGGGGATGTTATGGATGCGCACAGGCTCGTCTGTCAGCAGCACGGCGCACAGCACCTGCAGTGCCTCGTTCTTTGCGCCTTGGGGCGTTATCTCGCCCTTCAGCCTGTGCCCGCCTTCTATGATGAATGATGCCATTTACTTCTTCCTCTTACGTTTCTTGCCTTCGGAATGCTGTAGGGCCGATTCTCCGACAGAGTCGAAGGTGAAGTCTTCGTCAATGTGGAGCTTGCCGTCGGTGTAGCGTTCGATGTCCTGAGCCACGAGGGCATTGTCCATCGAGTCGCGGTTCCAGATGAAAAGATCCTGCTTCATTTGGTTGGCAATGCATTCTGTGATGAACTTGCGCTGTTCCTCGTCCTCGACCGTCTTGGCATAGTTGAGGGCTTCTTCCACGAGGTAGCCGTAGTGACGGCGCTTGATGTCCTTCATGGGATAGCGGAGCGGAGCTGGATGCGCCTGCACCACTTCCTGCGGCACGATGTTGACGGGGTAGTCGATGTCAAGCTGATAGTGGGCGATGCGTGCCAGGTGGTTCCAGAGGCGATGCTGTTCGTCTTCCTTGCTGGTGGTAGAGGGCAGCAGCCCGGACATAATCTTGACGATGGTATTGGCGCACCGCTGCCGTTCCTCACGGTCTTCTATCTTCACGGCCATATCAACCATCATCTGCACGCCGCGACCGTATTCGGGCATGACCAGTTGTTCTCTTTGTGTGTTGTATTGCACCTTATTTGGATTTACTATTTGACGATTTACGATTTACAATTTATTTACGATTTGGCTATTTAAGCACTCCCCCAAAGGGGGAGCTGGAGGGGGCTGCTTTATATTCCTTGAAATAGAACGGCTCGAAGTACGCCACGTCCTGCCGTTCGCCGAGGTGCAGCGAGCGTTCCGCCAGGGGGAACATCCACTTGGCGAGAGGCACGATTCCATCGATGAAATGGGCGTTTTTGTGCTGGATGACGCTTTGGCACTTCATGGCACCGTCGCCGAAGAAGAAGACGGGATGTTCTTCGAGGTAGGGGAGATAGGTGTCGGCCTCCACGATGTCCGCCCCGATAGCCCGCACCTCGCGGAGCGCACGGTCATAGACGGCACTATAGACCTCCATCCTCCGGGCATCAATCATCGGCACAAGCAGGGCATCCTCCGGCAAATCTCCCCTCTCCTCGGAGAGGGGTAGGGGGTGAGGCTGTAGCAGCACCGGCACGCACAGCAGTTTCAGCGTCGGCACACTCAGCAGCGGCAGGTCGCGCCCATAGCAGACGCCCTTTGCCATCGAAACACCGATGCGGAGTCCCGTGTAGCTGCCAGGTCCTTCGCTCACTGCCACCGCATCGACTGGGATGGCATGGGAGTTGGCAAACGACAGTGCCTCGTCCACGAACACGCCGCAGACGACAGCATGGTTCGGTCCCTCCAAGTCCTCCTTGTGGAAGATGAGGCTCCCGTTTTCGCTCAAAGCCACAGAACAGGCCTTCGTACTCGTCTCAATATGCAGAATACACGACATATGTTTCCTTTATTTTGCGGTGCAAAGGTACAACAAATAATTGAGAATTGAAAATCGAAGGTTGAAAATTAACCTAAACCCAAATCGGTCATAAGATATTTGTGTCTATTGCTTCTCACAAAATAGGATAAATTCTGTTCTTCGTCGCAGTCACAAGCAGATCTGTTGTATGGAAAAAGTCCGATGGCGTTGGACTTTTTTGAATCAGGACAAGCCAGTCAAGGAAAAAGTCCGACAGCGTCGGACAAATTGCAGAAGGCAGGAAATTCAATTTATCCGGCGGTGTCGGATGAATTTGTCACGCCGCCAGAAATACTGTTGAGCAAGCTTTCTTTCTCACACATTACAGAGATTATGACGCAAGACGACCCGCTCGCCCGTTTCTTCTATGAAACGGAATGTATCAGGGGAACATGGTCGGTCAAGGAGTTGCGCCGGCAAATTGCCACCAATCTTTATTTCCGTAGTGGCGTAAGTAAAAACCCCAAGGAACTATTGGCTACCAATCTCGAAATCGCCCTCAACATCGCGCCGCAGTCGTTGACATGGCAAAAATGTTTAGATAGTTCCTCCGTAAGTGGTCTAAAATGTATAGTTAAGGAGAAACTATCGCATAAAGTTTCTCCCTAACGCCTCACGTTGATGTCTATCTCCTGACGTGTCTTTCTGTCGTATTGCTCTTCCCTCGTTTTGTAGTTGCCAGGACGACCATCTACCGTGATGCGGAGGATGCGCTTGCTCTTCTTTAGGAAGTCGAAGCGAGGGTCAATGAGGCGGTCGCAGTTGTACTTGCGGCAAGCTTCAACCTCTGCGAGTTGTTTCGCTTCTGCAAGCGAGATGTTTTGCAGCTTTTGCTTGCCTTCGGGTGTGGAGATGTCGATGGTGTAGGTGACGCGGTCGCCAATAGGCACAAGGTCATAGCTGTTAGCACTGCGGCCTGTTGCATAGACTCCCAGACTTGTGTCAACGCCACCTGCACCCGAACTTACTCTGCTACAGGAAGAGGTAAAAACAATAATAGCTGCAATAGCCAATATATATAATGAGTGTTTCATCTGTATTTCGTGTTTTGTTAGAAGTTATAACTCAACCCCAGACCGATGGTTTGCTTCCTCATAATGTTGTCGCGAAGCATGTCGGCACCGACAGAAAGAGAAGAACCGTTAGAGAAAGGAATGTCGTAGCGGTAAATAGGTGATGTCAGAAGACCGGAATCTATCTTTTTTTTCTGTTTGTTGGCAACCAGCAGGCATGTAGTCGTAAGACCAATGCCAGCCACCATACATGCCACTCCGCCTCCTACAACAGCCATATCTACATCTTCACTATAACCATAACCATAACCATAACCATGCGTATCAGTTACACCTAATGCTCCCATTATCGCTGCTCCGCCGGCAACCAGTACCGCTCCGCCTATCCAACCCCAGGTTCTAAGTCTTTTTACTTTCTTATAAGCCCTGTCTGTTTCATAATCCATTTTCAGCAGTGCCTTGTCATTCAATGCCTGCAAGCCGTCGTTTTGGTTGTTAGGCTTGTATAGGCTTTCTGCCTCGTTGAATGTTTCCTTCTTTCCATTCTCATAGTTGATGGCAGAAACGAGCGACTTGTCCATCACATAGCTTGAACCTTTCAAGTCGCTCCACAGCTTGTAGGTGACATCTGTTTCGCTGACCTTCTCGACTCGGCAAACAATGGTTGAGCCGTCCTTTTTCACAATCACGTCCTGTGCAAAAGCACTAACCGAGCACAGGAGAAACAAAACAACTAATAACTTTTTCATTTTATTTGCTTTTAAATGTTAATACTCATTCTCACTCCTATCATGCAGAGCCGGCACCAGACTTGCGGGTACAAGAAAAGTGCAAACTTCACCATACGCGCCTCAGGTTTGGAACATACCCACTACATCCTATGGGAAACCTGCACTTTATATGCAAGTCTCTTGGATGTAGATATTGCTCCGTTCACATCTGAGGTTCCAATTCGAGGCGCGAATGAGCAAATAAAATGACGTGCTCCGAAGAACACGCCACAAAGATACAACTATTTTCGTATATGCAAAACATCAGGCATAGAAAAGTTTGAATAGTTGAAGAAAATGTTGTACCTTTACGGCCAGAATGCAGAAACAGCCATGACTAAACGCCGAGAAATAAGAAACAGCACTGCCGAGTTCTTGATTTTTCAGATTGAAGAAAAAGGACAAGGTGTTGAAGTGTATTACAAGGATAAAACCGTATGGTGTACCCAAAAGGCAATGGGTATGCTATTTGATTGCTCGACAGACAATGTGGGGCTGCACTTGAAGAATATCTTTGCAAGTGGAGAGTTGCAAGAAGAGGCAACTGCCGAGAAAATCTCGGTAGTTCGAGAAGAGGGCAACAGAGAAGTCAATCGTACAATCCAGTTTTACAACCTTGATGCCATCATCAGCGTCGGCTATCGCGTGAACTCTGTTCGCGCCACGCAGTTCCGGCAATGGGCTACAAGCGTGTTGCGGGAGTATGCCATCCGGGGCTATGTGCTCGACAGGAAGCGCATGGAGAACGGGACATTCTTGGGTGAAGATTACTTTGAGCATCTTTTGGCAGAAATCAGAGAGATACGTCTCTCCGAACGACGCTTTTATCAGAAGCTGACGGACATCTATGCCACTGCCGTTGACTACAATCGTGATGCACCTACAACAAAGTTGTTCTTCAAGACGATGCAAAACAAGATGCATTATGCCGTTCATCGTCATACAGCAGCAGAATTGATTATGGAACGCGCTGATGCAGAGCAGGAATACATGGGGCTGACCACTTGGGAGAATGCGCCTGACGGGAAGATTGTCAAGACTGATGTTTCGATAGCCAAGAACTATTTGAAAGAAGTGGAACTGGCAGACATGGGGCAGCTCGTGAATGGTGTGCTCGAATTGGCAGAGCGTATGGCTAAACGGCATATCCCCATGACAATGGAGGACTGGACGAAGCAGATAGATACCATTCTTGCGGCAGGCGGCAATGAGGTTTTACAGACTTCTGGTCAGGTAACAGCGGAAGCGGCAAAGGAACATGCTGAGACAGAGTTTGAGAAGTATCGTATCGTTCAAGACCGCCTGTTCCAGAGCGACTTCGACAAGTATCTGGGAGAGTTGCCTTTGATTGAAATGTGACACAAACAATAAAAACCGACATGCCATACACTTACAAATATCCGAGGCCGGCGGTGACGGCTGACACGGTGGTCATTGCAAAAGGGGAGGAGCCGCAGGTGCTGCTCGTCCAGAGGGGCAACGAACCTTTCAAGGGCTGCTGGGCTTTCCCGGGGGGCTTTATGAACATGGACGAGACGACGGAGCAGTGTGCCGTCCGAGAGCTTGAAGAAGAGACTGGCCTGAAGGTGAATGAGGTTCGCCAGATTGGAGCTTACTCCAAGCCCGACCGCGACCCACGCGGACGCACCATCACCGTCGCTTATCTCGCCGTCATTGATGCACCCGTAGCCGTCAAAGGCCAGGACGATGCCGCCAAAGCCGCGTGGTTCCCGCTTTCCGCCTTGCCTCCGTTGGCCTTCGACCATTCCGACATCATGCAGGATGCTACCGTACTCTACAACGCCTGCCTGAACATCCACACAGAAACTTCTATCAACATCTAAAAACACGAAAGGCTCTAATTCTTGATTATTATGATATTTCGTGTTTACATAAAACATATAATTGCCATAAATCAACCATATAATTATCATGTAATATAAGGGTGTCCGTGACAGCAGTAATGAGCGACCCCTTTAGGGTCGTTGACATCATCTGCTCCGCATCCGCAGGTCATCCCGACCTACGGTTACTGAAAGGAGACGGTTTCACCGTCTTGCTGGCATCCTTGCGGATAATCATCTATGATTATTCTTTATTCGTGTTTTTCGTGTCTTTAGATGTAGAAAATCTCTGTGCTTTCTGTGGTTTCTGTGCGATATTAGAGCTTTTCGTGTTTTAGATGTAGATTATTCTGTGTGAGAATAAAACGCTTTCATCGCGTTGAAGCCGTAGTCGAGGAGGATGGCCGATTCCTTGAAGCGCGAGGAGCGGCTGCGGCTGCCCAGCAGGACGAGGTAGAGCGTCGTGCCGTCGCGTGTGGCGGCAGAGGCGAGGCAGTTGCCAGCCTGTCGCGTGAAGCCCGTCTTGATGCCGATGCAGCCCTCGTAGGTGGAGAGCAGCTGGTTGGTGTTCTGGCAGGGCAGGTGACGCCCGTCGATGAGCGGCAGGTCTGCCTCCGCAGTGCCGACAATGGCGGCGAAGGTGCTGTCCCATAGACAATAGCGCGACAGGCGGACAAGGTCTCGTGCGGAGCTGTAGTTGCTGTCGCAGGGCATACCGTTGGGGTTGGCGAAGTGCGTGCTGTCCATGCCCAAGTACTGTGCCTTGCGGTTCATCATGTCGTAGAACGTCAGCGTGTCGCCCCCGATGTGCTTGGCGATGGCGTATGCCGCGTTGTTGTCGCTCATCAGCATCATCTCCTGCACGAGGTCGCCCAGCCGGTAGCCGTCGCCTGTCTTCACCCACGAGTCCCTGGTCAGATAGACGTCCTTCGTGATGAAGAGCGTGTCGTCCATGTTGCCGTTTTCGAGAGCCAGCAGGCAGGTCATCATCTTTGTGATGGAGGCCATGAAGCGTTTGTCGCAGGCATTCTTCTGGCTGATGATGAACCCCGTGGAGTCATCCACGAGCATCCACGCCTCCGCAGAGAGTCCTGCCAGCTGGGTGTAGCCTTCTACCGAGTCGAGCCGCACATAGTCCTGTAGCGTCGTGTCTGTCAGAGCGATTTTGCGCAGGCGAAGCTCTTCGGGTGTAAGCTTCTCGCTGCCCCCGCACGCTAAGAAAGACAGGAAAAGCAGCAGCGCCATGAGTGTGTTTGTCCTTTTCATGCCGCAAAGATACAAAAAATCTTCCTTCCTCAGTCCTTCTTTTTCATTTTTCGCGCGTTACTTTTCACTTTTTCTTTGTATCTTTGCTGCCAAATAACTAATCATATCTCAAAAAAGGCATGAAAGGCATCGTTACTTTTGTATTCATTTATGTGGCCGTCTGTGCGATGGACTTCGTGCCCATGCCGTCCTCCCTTTCCGTTCGAATGGTTTTCCCCTTGCTTTGGCTCACATTATGCGCCCTCTACCGAAGGCGATGGATGCTGGCGGCGGCACTCTTCTTCTCCTTCATGGGCGATGTGATGGGGTGGCAGGGCGAACTCATCCCGCAGATTGGTTTCTTTGCCCTCGCCCAGACCCTGTATATCATCATCTTGTGCCTCTTGATGCCCCCAAAGAGGACTTGGCCGATGCCAGTCAGAATCATCCTTCTGCTGCTCGTCGGGTCGGTATATGGCATAGCCATGTGCTGGATATTCCCTAAGGTGGAGGACAGCCTCATATCGGGCGGGATAGCCGTCTATGCCGTGTTGCTGCTGGGAATGTGCTATGCGGCCTTTCGGCACAGGAACGCATGTCTGATGCTTGGTGCCGTTCTCTTTGTCGCCTCCGACTTCATTTTGGGCATCCATCTGTTTGTGCAGCGCATTCCCCACGCCACCCTCTGCATCATGCTTCCCTATTATCTTGGGCAGCTCCTGCTCTTCGCTGGAATGATAGGGAGCAAACTATCGAGAAACACGATATAAAGCTACCCATAACACGGTATAAAAGTCTTCTACGCTCGTTATATAATTATTTTCAAGGCGTGAAAATATATTATCAAGCTTTGAAAATATATTATCAAGCTTTGAAAATATATTATCAAGCCTTGAAAATAGATTTTCAAAGCTTGAAAATAATTTGTAAGCACGCTCCGTGAAGTTTTGTGGCACGCTCTGTGAGGTTTTACAGCACGCTGTCCTCGGTTACTCTGCTGCATTGGCTTCTACCCACATCATAACGTGAGAAAGCTAATGACCAATTGGGGTTTATTTCGGACCGAGGCACGCGAGCCATTATAGGCTTAAGAAACTAATTGCCACAAATTAGCCAATCAATTAGAGCAGAAATTATCTTGCCTCTGTTGTCGCTTCGTTTCAATCCACGCCCCCGCGAGGGGGGCGACAGACAGATTGTTTTCATTTCATCATCAAACCACAACAAGCGCCTTGCCGTCCTTGCCAGTGACGGTGACGGGGTTGTATCTTATCTCATTTCATCATCAAACCACAACTCCATTACGACTGGTTATCGTGGCATGTAGTTGTATCTTATCTCATTTCATCATCAAACCACAACTACGGCAAATGCAATTCTTCAGCAATGCAAGTTGTATCTTATCTCATTTCATCATCAAACCACAACCTTCAGTATTAGCATCAAGATTACGCTCGGGTTGTATCTTATCTCATTTCATCATCAAACCACAACATCAAGGAGACTGAAAAGTTATTTGACGAGTTGTATCTTATCTCATTTCATCATCAAACCACAACTGATTTCGGGAGTAAGTTTCTCAATCTCCTGTTGTATCTTATCTCATTTCATCATCAAACCACAACGGCTACATTGCACAAGTATGCTGTCAGTAGTTGTATCTTATCTCATTTCATCATCAAACCACAACCAATCCTTCGCCGCTATGGTGATTCCCTTGTTGTATCTTATCTCATTTCATCATCAAACCACAACATGGGGTTCCCACTGCACTTGTGGCTGGTAGTTGTATCTTATCTCATTTCATCATCAAACCACAACAAACTGCTTTGTGTTGTACTCATAAAGCGTGTTGTATCTTATCTCATTTCATCATCAAACCACAACAATATGTCAACATAGTAAGCAAATTCATCGTTGTATCTTATCTCATTTCATCATCAAACCACAACCATGCCAGAGTGTATCACAGGCAGGCTTGGTTGTATCTTATCTCATTTCATCATCAAACCACAACCGTCGACGTGATATGAGCGTAGTCGAGCTCGTTGTATCTTATCTCATTTCATCATCAAACCACAACTCACATCATCAGGTTACTACGGCTGACTTGTTGTATCTTATCTCATTTCATCATCAAACCACAACACTGTCCTTATGAACTCCGCTTTGAAAATGTTGTATCTTATCTCATTTCATCATCAAACCACAACAGAGCCAGCGACCTTAACATTATTAAAAAGTTGTATCTTATCTCATTTCATCATCAAACCACAACCTCTATGGTGTATTCCGCTTAATAATAAGGCATTAGAACACCTTTTACATACAAGAAGTGGCATGATGAGCATCAAATCCTTTGCAAATATATTAAAAAAATTCCAATTGAACAGGCTTCTTCTGGACTTTTTGCTCTATCTCTCCCCAAATGTTTATGATTCCAGAGTATTGCTTGTCAGTAATTGTGATTATACTTAATCTTCCTTTGCTTGGCATATAGGATTTCACTCGTTTTACATGTACATCTCTTGCTTCTAAGGATGCACAAAAGCGGCAATATACACTATACTGATGCATGACGAAGCCGTCTTTCTCCAGGCTTTTACGAAACACAGCATAGTCGTGGCGTTCCTTCTTTGTTTTTGTCGGCAAATCAAACATAGCTATCAGCCACATTATCTTATATGCGTTTAGGCGGATTTCACTCATTTCAGCGAGGGCAGTGAAAGGTTCTTTTGTTTCCCTGCATAGCACTTTGCCAAAGATGCCATTGTTATTGACAGACCAATTTGCAGAGGTCTGGTAACTTTTGGGAAGAAAGTATCGCATGTCAACAGCCCAAGCAGTTCTACCTTCGTTTCCTTGTTCAACTCCAACTTGCCTTCCTCGCACAGATGATAGACTATTTCGTCAACGAATGGTCGATAGGGTTCCATGAGGTCGTCTGCCAGGGGGAAGGCATTACTCCTATTGTGATGGAAGATGCCAAGCGATGGTGTCAACCCTGCCGATACCAAAGCCCTTGCTGTAGCTGCACGAAGCACAGCATAACCATAATTCAATAATGCATTAATGCCACTTTCTTCTCTGTCACGAGTAAAGTCCTCTCCAAACAACGCTCCCCAATATAGCCGAGCAGCAATCCCCTCCCTATTGTCGCTGTCGCCACTCTTTACGTTCATGTAGAGCGGTTTAAGCTGTGCGCCTTTACCGTGTAACTTCTCCAGTAAAACGGATTGGTTCTTTATTTTAGCCTCAACTATTTGCTTCCATAATTGCTTGCGGAGTACCTCACCCACATCTATTTGATTACGCAGGAATTCCCCCTGAAGATTGTTCCCATCCAAGTTTTGGAGCATGGCATGAGGCATTCCCTTCCTGTCACAAAGGACAACGGCGACACCAGCATCGACCAGCTCATTTAATAATGGTATGGTAACAGATACCATCTGATTCTCTATTATCACCATTCCCACATCTTCTATGGGAATGGTTCGCATCTCGTCGGGCATTTCCTTTGAAGCAACCACTAACTGTGCATTCTTTAAGGAAAGGCGAAAGGGGTTGGTAAATATAAGCGTCTGTTTCAGCATATCAATGTTTCAGCTTGATTTCGCCTAAGGGTGTAATCGTAAAGTCAACCCCTTCAACCAAAGCATGGAAGTCGGAAAGAGATAACATGATTTCTGATCTGTATTGCTCACCTACTTTGTATGCCCCCGATTTGCGTTCTTTCTTCAGTGTCGTTGCATCTCGTGCATCTTGATTATAGCGAAGTACTATTCGTCCATCGCTACGCATGACTGCAACATGATAAAACCGCTTTGCTATTTCTTCTTTGTCCGCAAGATTTATCTTTTCATCATCTGATTGCAAGAGAAGAATCTGAGTTCCAGTGCGTACAATACACCTATATTTAAGTCCATTCTTACTCTCTGGAACAATAGAGCCTTGTTTCATTAAGTTTGTGCTTTTCTTAAAATAGGACGCGGCATCAATCATGTTTACTATTTCGTAAGTTCGCTTTGTCTTTCCCTTGACTTCTCCCTCATAAATGGCCATACAATAGTTGCCATCCAGGGTGACATGGAATTGTTGTTTGTATTCCTTGCGTGATTTGTCTCTATGTGTTCGTATGTGCAACGGATTTGTAACAGATGGAGTGATACATCTTACCTTCTTTATTTTTATGCCTTTATCCTTATTCATATAGATGTCCTCTTCCATCGCTTTCTTAAATCCTTTTTCTGCAATGGCACGCTTTACTTTCTCCTTTACTACGTCATCAACGATGTTTTCTATGTCGTTTTCCTTGATGCTCCTTAGTTCTTTGCGGATAACATATTTAATCTGGCCGTTACGTTCTATAGCTCCATAATACATATCATTATGTAACGACCCACGAGCGCAGTCGCCTTTCGCTACAACCTTTCTGCCGTTCACTTCCATCTTGCGCGATGCCTTCTTCGGCATATTGTCGGGTGTGTCGTGGACGACGAGCAGTTCCTCTGCTATCTGCTTGAGGTCTTGCGTGAAGGTAGGCCAAGGCTTGTCAAATATCAGTTTGCTCCCGTCCTTTGCTTTGAAGTCTTCTTGTTTATGGTGAAATTTGCCACTTTCGTTAATTCCGTTCAAATCTATGCAGGCAATCACAATAGCATCAATGCAATGGTGAGTATGGTTGTCTCTCGACTTCTTTTCATACTCTTCTTGTATGCCCCACATCTTGCGAAAATCAGCGGTTACTGCTCCCTTGATGCTATACACCTGTCTTTGCTCAGCATTGTGGAAGTAGCTCTTCAAGTATAATGCCGCGTACTTGGATATCAGGCCAATCCCTGCCCCTTGGCGAAGTGCAAAGCCCTCGGGGACTTCGGTCATAGTAAATCTCTTGTATTTACCCAGCCAATAGTCCCTTTCCATTTTGAGACGGTTCCTCTTCCTTATCCTTGCATCTTTTGCTGCTTTGTCCCAAATGCCCCGAGTGCCGAGCCTGTCTATTTGCTTTGTCAAGTCCTCGATGTGTTCTTTCCATGGTTCTATTCGAGCCATGATAGACTCATGCTCTGGCAGCTCTGCAGGCAATTTGGCTTTCTTCACGAATCGGTTATAATGTGTACTGCAAAGTGTCATGTTCATCTGTGTGCTGTCGCCACCCACACTTTGGGGAATGGTATGCTCAATGTCGTAACTCGGGCCAGCCCCGATGAAGTCTGCAATACCTATCTCGTCTCCTGTATAGAGGCAGATGTGCTTTTGCTCTTCCCAAAGTTGGAATTTGAGGATGTCGGTTTCTGTTGGTTCAATATCCTTGCCTGTAGCTTCTTTGTATAGTTTGCGGATTTCCTCCGCATACTCTTTATGCTTTTTATCCTTTTCACGTTGCAAATCATTGATAGCAGCACGCATATTGGCATTGTTCAAGGCTCGCGCATATTCAATATGCACTTCTGTGTCCGGGCCTATCTTGCCTTCCTTGATTAAAGAGTTTACCACCTTTCGGACTTCGTGCAGAGAGCGCATAGCCATCGGGTTCTTGACAGCATTTGTGCGTGGACTGCCAAGCAATACGACGCCGTCCTTGTTCGGTTTGGCATCTGGATAAGTTTCTATCATCGAGGGATGATAAAGGAGTTCCGCTGCTCCAGGCTTCAAGTCGAAGTTGTCTTGCAGATAGTCTTTCACAGTTTCGTCTATGCGTCGCTTCTCCTTCATTGCCATGTGTATGGCACAGGTGAGGTCTTCTTGTATCTCGCTCTGTCGTTCCTGCCACAGACTCTGCCCGACGATGGCAGGCACTTTGGCAAAGAAAACAGCATCGGAATAGAGCATTCCCATCTGCAAGAAAGGCAGGATGTTCCGTATTGCTTTCAGAGAGAGGGAAGCATAGTTGCGACTGAGGCGTATCTTCGAGAACTTTTCGGCCTGTTCTTCATCTAATTGCAGATGCTTAAGGCCGAACTCCTTTACCTTGTCTTTGCTATCGAAGAAGAAGAGCACATTCCAGATGTCACTCACCATTTCGTCCACACTCTTCTGTGTACCATCCTTGTTGGTGTTTTGCGTGTATGTCTCGGCAAGTCCCTCTTTCCAATCCCCGCCAAAGACTTCCTTCAGTTGTGCAATCGTTGGGCATCCAGACACACCTTGCGACATCCGATAATTAAACTTATAGGGCAAATCAGTCTTGGCATCTCCCTTCCATTGGTATTTGCCCTTGCCCGCAATTTTCTTGGCGATGTCTTCGAAGTCGAAGTTGGGTTTGCTCTTCCTGTAAAACAAAGGTTCTATCTTATCCAATTCTTCTTCGTTGAGCGGACGAAGTTCATCATCCCAAGGCCCTTGTATCCGAACATTGTTTAGGAGAGACAGCATTCTAAACTCCTCATACATCGGATGCGAGTCGCTGCAACGTGGCTTTCCCTTCTCGAAAGTACAATTCCCAACATTCTGACGTTGGCTCTTCAGAGGGCGTTGGAAGTACAAGGCCCGTGTCAGTTCCTCTACCATTTCTTTTGGGAGATTCTGCTTCTCACAAATAGCAAAGAACTCTTTCTTATAATGCTGCTCTCGGTCGGTATAGCGTGTGCGGATACGTACCGTGTTTCCTTTTTCCTTATATAATTTATAGAAGTATTCGCCCAGATACTTGCATCCGTTCCCTTCTATTTCCTTGTTGAGATTAGCAATACTGCTCTTAACTGCACCATTTTCATCTTCTTCTGTTGCATCCAGTCGGTTGCTTAAGAAGCCTCTGCGCTGCGCCATGTGATAGAACGCACGACCGAGGGTATATCTGTCTTGCTGTCTATCAAGGTTCAACACTTCGTTTAGACAGATGTAACGGCAATGATACGGATTGATGTCTTCGTTGTCATTTGTTCGTTGCCAAACCATGAACTCATCCTTCTTCGGATAGATTTTGCGCTGCTTCCACAACTTCAAATCCTCTTCGGTAAGGGCAGGGCAAAGGTCGTACTTCATCAAGGCACGCAAAACCTCAATCTTGCGCAGACGCCTGCGGAAATACTGCCTGCGCAAAGCTCTGTGCTCTGTTCGTTCTGCCGCCTTGCTGGATTCAACACCCTTTTCGATTTTCACACCTTCTTGGAAGAT
Organism: Bacteroidaceae bacterium; assembly: GCA_017524545.1. Lineage (GTDB taxonomy): Bacteria > Bacteroidota > Bacteroidia > Bacteroidales > Bacteroidaceae > Physcousia. The sequence continues at coordinate 52,223 of JAFXVN010000016.1, read as the reverse complement.
GACGACTCCTTTGTCAATTAAGGTGTACTGACCGCTCTCTTCTTGGTCAACAACCGCCCAACCCAAGCTATTTGTGCCTGTGTCGAGACCTAAAATGCGTTTCTTTGTCATTTTATTATGGTTTTATTTTGTTGTTTCAATTAAATGCCTTACCTTTGCACCAGATAATTCATCATCATCAAATCACAATAAGGCTATATGCCGAAGGATGAATTCCTATTGCCTCTCTTCTGGAGAGGCTTTTTTATTACTTCCTTTTTATCCTTTTCCCGTCGTCCCACTTTAACAGTTTTCCGATGAAGTTTGGCTGTGCGAGAGGTGATGGTAGCTGTTTTTGGCTGCTAAGTTACAAAAATAACACATAAGGGAAAAGACTTTCTCGTAGAAATATAACAAGGTTGCGGCTTTTTGCCCTACAACCCGAACAATTCTTCACTTTTCACTTTTCAACCTTTCGGCTTTTCAACTTTTCTTTGTACCTTTGCAAGCGAAACACGACGATATGGGCAATCGAAATACGACAACAATACTATTATGGATATTATCAAATCTCTTATATATAAGGAAGCTGTATGTGACTTTCCCGAAAAGTGGGACGCTGTCCCACCTTTTGACTTGAAGTCGTTACTATGAGATGTTGAAGTGTGACGACCTCATGGAAATGGGCAGGCTCGATACCATACTGAAAGAAAACGAAACGTGATGATATGACAAACGACATTATAAAATACGAGCATCAATTTGAGGAGATACGAAGCATAATCACAATGCATCGTGAGAAGGCTTTGCGATTAGTGAACGAGGAGTCTCTTCAAATGAGCTGGATTGTCGGCAAAATAGTCAGCGATAGGTTAAAAAGCAATGAATGGGGAAGCAAGGTCGTTACCCAGCTTTCAGAACACCTCAGGACAAAAGACCCTTCATTGAAAGGCTATAGTCGTCGCAACATTTATAATATGGTAACATTCTATGAAGAGTATTCTGCTGATGGGTTCACAAATTCTTTGCAACGACTGGCTTTGCCAAATTTTGTGCAGACAGAAACTGCACAAATGGCAGAAAATGAAATTGTGCAGACAACATCTGCACAATTACCCCAAATTCTTTATCTAACGACCTTCTCCAATCATCTTGAAATCCTAAACCGGTGCAAGTCTTATGAACAACGCATCTCTGAATATATGGGGCAGCTGGAATTCTATTTAGAAGCTTTGGACAGAGATGTCAAACGGAGCAACGAAAACCCGAGCATCGGTATTCTGCTTTGCCAATCGGCAGACCAAAGCGTGGTGGAATATGCTATGAGCAGAAGCCTTAGTCCAACAATGGTTGCGGAGTATCGCCGCCATCTTATTCCGAAGGAAGTCATTCAGAAATCTTTGGATGAGTTCTGTTATTTTATTTTTGAAGAAAGGAAAAGTAAAAAACACATTGAATAAACAGAAGCCAATATGTTATTATCAATGACGGGATACGGCAAGGCCTCGGCTGTGTTCCAGGGAAAGAAGATTATCGCAGAGGTGAAGTCGCTCAACAGCAAGGCGCTCGACCTTTCGACGCGCGTGGCTTCCATATACCGCGAGAAGGAGATGGAGGTGCGGGCCATGATAACGCAGGCCTTGGAGCGCGGCAAGGTGGAGTTCAACCTTTGGGTGGAGCAACAGGAGCAGGCGGATGCCTGTCCCATCAACGGCGAACTGGTGGCGACCTACTACCGCCAGATGCTGGACATTTCGGCGAAGTACAACATCCCGGAACCCGACGACTACTGGAAGACGCTGATACGGATGCCCGATGTGCTGTCGCGCAACGATGTCCAGCAGGAGCTTTCCGAAGCGGAGTGGCTGGTGGCTCGCGACGTGGTGCAGCAGGCCATCGACCAGCTCATGGCTTTCCGCCGACAGGAGGGTGAGTCCCTACAGCGGAAGTTCGAGGAGAAGCTGGACAACATCGCTGCCCTGCTTGCCAGCATCGAGCCTTACGAGAGGCAGCGCGTGGAGAAGATACGTCAGCGCATCACGGACGGCTTGGCTTCCATCCCCGATGTCGAGTATGACAAGAACCGCCTTGAGCAGGAGATGATTTACTACATCGAGAAGCTCGACATCAACGAGGAGAAGCAGCGGCTCGCCAACCACCTCCAGTACTTCCGCAGGACGATGGAGGAGGGTCACGGCCAGGGCAAGAAGCTGGGCTTCATCGCGCAGGAGATGGGTCGCGAAATCAACACGACGGGCAGCAAGAGCAACTTGGCGGAGATGCAGAACATCGTGGTCAGGATGAAGGACGAGCTGGAACAGATTAAGGAACAGGTGCTGAATGTGATGTAGTATGGGCAAATTGTTAATTGTTTCTGCTCCTTCCGGGAGCGGAAAGAGCACGATTGTGAACTACCTGATGAAGGAGCATCCTGAGTTCAGGCTGGCTTTCAGTGTGAGTGCCACCAGCAGGCCGCCGAGGGGGGAGGAACGAAACGGTGAGGACTATTATTTCCTCTCGGTGGAGGAGTTCAAAAAACACATCGAGGCGGACGATTTCCTCGAGTACGAGGAGGTCTATGAAGGCCGCTTCTACGGCACGCTCAAAAGCCAGGTAGATGAGAAGCTGGCCGCTGGCATGAATGTGGTGTTCGATGTGGATGTCAAGGGCGGCATCAACATCAAACGCTATTATGGCGAGGAGGCGTTGAGCATCTTCATCCAGCCCCCTTCGGTGGAGGCACTGAGAAAGCGTCTGATTGGCCGGGCTACCGACGACATGAAGCAGATAGAGGAACGTCTGGCAAAGGCAGAATACGAGATGTCGTTTGCTCCGCAGTTCGACCGCATCCTCATCAACGACAACCTCGAGACAGCCAAGCAGGAGGCGGTGAAGATGCTGAAGGAGTTCCTATGATTACCGGCATCTACGGGGGTAGTTTCAACCCTATTCACGAGGGGCATGTCCGCTTGGCAAAGGCACTTGCCGATAGCGGACTTGTAGATGAAATGTGGCTGCTGGTCTCGCCGCAGAACCCTTTCAAGGTGGATGCCCAGCTCCTCGACGACGAGAAGCGTCTGCATCTGGCGCGATTGGCAGTTGCCGATGTGCCGGGAGTGGCGGTCTGCGACCGCGAGTTCTCCATGCCGCGCCCTTCCTATATGTACAACACGCTCTCTGCCTTGAGCGCGGAGCATCCCGACCGTGAATTTGTGCTCGTCATCGGCGCAGACAATTGGGAGCGTTTCACGGGCTGGTATCGCAGCAGCGACATCCTGTCTGCCTACCGTATCATCATCTACCCCCGCCCAGGCTATGTCCTTCGCGATGTGCCGAAAGGCATCACCATTGCCGACACGCCTCTGCTCGACATCAGCAGCACAGAGATTCGCCACCGCATTGCCACCCAGCCCGATTTCGATGGCGAGGGACTGCCCCCTGCCGTCTGGGAGGAAATCAGGCGGGAAGGGCTGTATTGCTTAAAAAAGCATAAAAGCCTTAATCTTTAATCCCTAATCTCTAATCTTTTTCATACCTTTGCAGAGCAAAGAGGATGGACGATGAAACCAAACAAATTGTTTTTTGCTTTGCTCTGCTTGCTGGCCCCTGCTGTCCTTTGGGCAGAGGAGGAGCTGATACCGTTCGGCAACTTCGAGTCGTGGATAACGCGCTCCATCAAGGAGAGCCTGATAGTGGGCGGCAAGACGCAGACGCTCTATGAGATAGGCCCCAAGGGGACTTTCGACGGTGCCCGTGCCTACACCAACCAGGGTGGTTCGCCGTGGGCGTGCAGCAATGTCTATGCAAAGATTTACGGGGTGGTGAAGACAAACATCAGCGTCTATCCCGACAAGCATCAGGGCGGCCAGTGCGTGAAGCTCTATACGCACATCGCAAGCTGCAAGGCTGTCGGCATCGTCAATATCAATGTCCTTGCCACTGGCAGCATTTTCCTCGGTGTGCTTCAGGAACCTATCACCAGCTCGTCCGACCCCATGAGCAAGATGAATCTGGGTATGCCCATCAAGCGCCGCCCCAAGGCTTTGAAGTTCGACTACAAGTACTATTCACCAGGGACGGAGCGCATCCGTGAGACAGGATTCAGCGGTCGCCAAAAGGTGGAGGGCAAGGACATGGGGCAGTGCCTCTGCCTGCTACAAAAGCGTTGGGAGGATGCCGACGGAAACATCCATGCCTTGCGGGTGGGAACCATGCGCCACCGTTTCAGCCAGAACACCGATTGGCGGGAGGGTCAGAGCTTCCCCATCCACTATGGCGACATCAGCCGCGAGAGCTTCTTTCAGGCAGAACTGGGTCTGATGTCCGGCACAAATGTCTTTCATGCCGTCAACAGCAAAGGGAAGAACGTGCCCATTCAGGAAGAAGGCTGGGCGCAACCGGACGAGACCCCCACGCACATCATCCTGAAGTTCGACAGCAGTTCTGGCGGAACATACGTCGGAACGATTGGCAACACGCTATGGATTGATAATGTCAAGTTGGTATATTAAGAGCCTCCCCCATGCGTCCCTATTATCTTTTTCAGGAGTCGTTGCTCCGTCGGAATCTGCAACTCATCAAGCGTGTGGCCGATGAGGCCGGTGTAGAGATTATCCTTGCCTTCAAAGCCTTTGCCTTGTGGCGCACGTTCCCCATTTTCCGGGAATATATCCGCCACACCACTGCCAGCAGTCTTTGTGAAGCCCGTCTTTCGCTGGAAGAGTTTGGCTCCCTTGCTCACACCTACAGCCCTGCATACGAGGAAGACGAGTTCCGCGAGATTCTGCATTGCAGCGGTCACGTCACCTTCAACTCCCTGTCTCAATACGCGCGTATGCTGCCTGTCGCCAAAGGCTTCGACGAGCATCCTGTCTCCTTCGGCTTGCGCGTCAACCCTGAATACAGCGAGATAGAGACGGAACTCTACAATCCCTGTGCGCCTGGCAGCCGCTTTGGTGTGCTTGCGGAGCAATTGCCCGACAAACTTCCTGCCGGCATTGAGGGCTTCCATTGCCATTGCCATTGCGAGAGTCCTGCTTCGGCATTGCAGCATACGCTGGAGCATTTGGAGGAGAAGTTCGTGCGTTGGTTCCCGCAGTTGAAGTGGCTCAACCTGGGCGGCGGTCATTTGATGACGCGGAAGGACTACGATGTGGAACACCTTATATATATATTAAAGGACTTGCGCCAGCGTTATCCCCACCTGCGTATTATATTAGAGCCCGGCAGTGCTTTCGCTTGGCAGACAGGCCCGCTGGTTTCGGAAGTGGTGGATATCGTGGAGAATCACGGCATACAGACGGCCATCCTGAATGTCTCTTTCACCTGCCACATGCCCGACTGCTTGGAGATGCCCTATCAGCCGGAAGTGCGGGGTGCCGAGAGTTTACCTTTCGAAGCCGCTTCCATGCCCGATGCGCGCGAGAAGAATATCTATCGCTTGGGTGGCAACAGTTGTCTGAGCGGCGACTACATGGGCAGTTGGCGATTCCCCGAGCCGTTGCATGTCGGGCAGGAGATAGTCTTCGAGGACATGATACACTACACGACGGTCAAGACCACGATGTTCAATGGCATCATGCACCCCTCCATCGTCTTCGAGCATGAGGATGGCACCCGTGAAGTGCTGCGGAAGTATAGCTACGAGGACTATAGGGATAGGATGGATTAAAAAGGCCCCTCCCCGCTCCCCCTTTGGGGGAGTGCCTTATAGGAGGCAGAAGTGGATGCGGCGGCATTGAGGCACTCCCCCAAAGGGGGAGCGGGGAGGGGGCTTTAGGATATTTCCCCTCCCGTTTAGGGAAAACCCTTGTTGCTCCTGTCGTTTTTGTGCGTACCTTTGCACCATCAAACAATTAAAACGACAGAGTCATGAAAAAGTTTATTCTCTCCTCGGTAATGATGATGGCAGCCTGGATGGGTGCCAATGCAATGAGTTTTAGTCGCGCACAGGCAGAGGCCCTCTACCTGACGGACAAGATGGCATACGAGCTCAATCTCAACGACCAGCAGTATAACGATGCCTACGAGATTAACCTCGACTACTTCCTTAATGTCGATTCCCCCTCCGACCTCTATGGCAGCTACTACGACTATCGCGTGAACGATTTCCGCTGCATTCTGCACGATTGGCAGTACAGCATTCTCTTAGCAACGGACTATTTCCTCCGTCCTCTTGTATGGCGTGCAGGCGGCTGGTTCTTCCCTATCTACAGCTATTACAACCGCGACTACTTCTATTACGGTCGCCCCAGCGTATGGGTTTCCTATCGTGGCAGACACAGCCGTTACTACCATCACGCAGGCTTCTACACGCACCGTCGTCCGATGTGGAACGGTGGTTTGAGGGGTCGCGACATGCATCGTCCTTCTGCTGGCTCGCATCGTTCTGGAGGCAATGGCTATCATGTTGACTTTGGTGGACGCCGTGGCGGAGGCGCAGGCATGGGTAGTCATGGTGGAGGCAGCCACAGCGGAGGCAACCACAGCGGAGCCGGATATGGTGGAGGCAATCACAGCGGAAACAGCCACAGCGGAGCTGGATATGGTAGCGGCAGTCACAGCGGAGGCAGTCGTGGCGGCATGACTTCCGGCAGGAGTGGCAATTACGGTGGCAGGAACTCTGGCAGCATGAGCCACGGCAATTCCTTCGACAGAAGCAGCTCCAGAATGTCTGGCGGCAGCAGAGGCTCAGGCATGACTCGCAGCGGTGCCAGCTACGGTAGTCGCGGCGGCGGCAGCAGAAGCAGCGGTGGCAGCAGAAGCGGAGGTCCCAGCCGTGGCGGACGCAGATAACATTACAACAAGACAACGGATTACACGGATTTCACGGATTCAAGTGCTATTGATAATCTGCACATAAAAGAATCCGTAAAATCCGTGTAATCCGTTGTTGTTAATTATGACACACCTTCGTTGTGGTGTGTTATGGCAGGTTTTACTTTATCAGTACTTTTCGTGTTGTTCCGTCGCTCATGCGGATGATGTTGATGCCCTTTTGGGGAGTCTGGAGCTTGCGTCCATCAAGAGAATACCGTGCTTCGGGGGTGTCCTCCTTTGATGAAACAGTGCTGATGCCAGTCCCATAGTCCTCGATGGCAGTCTGTGCCGCATTGACAATCGTGCCGTTCGTGCGGTCTATGAGCAGTGCCACAGCCTTCAGCTTCGTCTTGTCCTGAACCAGAGAGTTTCCAGATATGCTGCCCGTGTAGGTGTGTGTCTGTTCTGTGTTGCTGTCAATAATCGGGTTCACGGAGTTGTTGACACCGTTCTGTACGCTCCATCCTGCCACAGCAACATGGTTGAACTCGATGCCAGTCACAGAAGAACCTGCGCTGCACCACCAAGCCATGTCGCCGCCTACACTCTGACCGCTATAATAGTTTGTTTGAGCCCAATTGCTGCCAGTGCCCGTCAGTCCGTCTTCCACCAGAATATAGGCAATGCCGTACTGACCATCGTTTTCGTTGTATGCGAAGCGTGTGGTTGCGGTGAAAACGACTTTCGTCTTTGTGGTGTTGTCCCATTCGGCATATAGGTCAATGGAAGCAGGTGCCGCTCTATTGAAGGCTGTCGTCAGTACATTCTTCAATGAGGCGAACGACGGGTCGGCTTCGTAACGGCGGTCAGTGATGGAGCTGGGGAAGCCGCCTGCGTAGGTGTTGATGACAGAGCTGTAGGCACTGATTGCCATGACATCGCCAGAGTGGGCTGCAATCTGCACCACTTGGTCGCCGTATGTTTCGTGTATCTTCTCCATTCCGACTGTGCCTCTCGGACACCATCCGCACCAGGTGCCGGTGAATTCTTCAATAACAGGGGTCACAGCATATTTTTCCTTCATTGTAATCAGGAAACCTGTGGCACTATTCTCAGAAGCCGTGTTGTTTTTGCCATCAACTTTGGTGATGTTAAAGGTCTTTTGATACTTCCTGGTTTCTGCATCTGAGGCGAAAGGAATGTTGATGGTCTTAGTACCATTGAGAGCCAGAGAACCCACAGAAACTGTTTCTTCTGGCGTGGTGCTGCCGCCCTCTGTGGCGATGGTATAGGAAATCGTTCCGATAGTGTTTTGCCCATAGTTCGTGATGGTGATGGGAACAGAGGTTTCCTCACCCTGGAGCACCATGTGCTGACCGAAATCTTCAGCTGTAACGCAGTTGGAAGGGAAGTTGCCTCCTTCGACAAGAATCTGGAAAGCAAGCTTGCCCAACCCTTGTCCGTTGAGGTCGCTCCAAGACATTCCTGCGTCGGGATTGCCAACAAAGAAAGAATTGGGAGCGTCTGTGCCACCGCATCTGATGAAATAGCCTGTGGTGCTCTTCACGCTGTATCCAATGTAGAACCCCTCGTTGTTCACTTGGTATGGAGTGGTCAGCTTGTAATCGTTGATGCCGGCACTCAAGCTTCCCAAAGTGGATTGCTTATAGTCCGCCTCATCGAGTTTGTTCGGGAGTTTTTTGGAAATCCATATTTTCAGGTTGCTGAGAGAGGACGTCACACCCCCGTCGATATAGACGCGGACACCCTGAATGGTGGCATTTCCCAAATTCGTGTGATTGGCAGGGATGTAGATGCCTGCCATCAAAGTCATAGCCGACCCCGTGCCAATGGTATAGTCGGCTGTCTCGAAGTCGCTTTCATTGAAGTAACCCCACCACACCTGTTCCTTCGTGGGTGTGATGACACGTGCCTGTGTGTTTGCAGCCAGCAGAAGAGCGGCTGTCATCAAGAGTAAAAATTTTTTCATAATGCTACGAATGTTTATGTTATAAGATGTTATTTAACTGCAACTTTCCGAACGCGCTTCCCGTCTGTGATGATATACATGCCCGACGACGGCTTGCCTTGCATCTTCCTGCCGTGAAGGTCATAGACAGCCTTCTCGTCGCTTTCCTTTTGGGAGAGTGTCGGGATGCCATCATAATCGCCATTGACAAACACAATGTTCACTTGGCGCGTCTCCAGCCCAATAGTCACCTTCAGCGTTGCCAAAAGATAACCCTCGCCACTGATGTTCGTGGCGTCGAACTGCACCGTCTCGCTGCCTGCCACGGTGAATCGCTTGGTGAGTGATGCCTGGTTGCCCAAAGGCGTGCATTCGCCTCCCATGCACCATTGCATACTCTCCGCAGTCAGGGAGTTGTGCGTGATTTGCAGGGTGGCTGAGGCATTGGCTGTTGCGCTTCTCAGCAGTTTCAGTACCAGCCCGTTGCTTGGATTAAACATGCTGTTGGTCTCGCAAGACAAATCTCCGAACAGGTCTTCTTCTGCGACAATAACGATGGTCTCATCATCGTTCAGGCTCTGTCCCTCATATTGGAACTCAAAGCTTTGTGCCCAAAAGGGCAGGACTGACAGCAGTCCAACACATAATGTAAATAGTTTCTTCATACGCAAATTGTTTTTATTCAATAATCTCTACCTTAGTCTTTGCGGCTTGCTGTACGCCTTGGTCGTTATAGACGAAGGCAACGATGCTCAGCTGCTCCCGGTTCCATTTCGGCTCCAGGTTCAGAGTCATCGTCCGCTGCACAGTCTCTCCTTCCTTGATACTGAAATCCTCTCCCCATGTGCCGTTGACGGCTGTGCGAAGCACATGGTTGTGGATGTACGCTTGGTTGGCAGTGCCGTCGGGCATCAGTTGAAGTGCCTGGATGCCGTCTTCCAAAAGCCACACCTGCAGCTTGCCGTCAACGGTTCCGTTGGTGCCTTGGGCATCAATGTTAATCGCGATGGCGTTGCCTTCAAGGACAGCAGTCCCCTTCAGACGCAATGGCGCTGGCTTTGCCAGTTCTTCTTTCACGGCATCAATCCATTCTGAGTAACTGAGCGGGGCATGTCTGTTGACCAGTCCGACAGGCTGGTATTCAAGGTTCCAATGCGTATAGTATTCGTCGCCAATATCAATCTTCAACCCCACGGTTCTGGCATTGCCGGCAAAGGCCAGCGGGCCTCCGTGTATGCCTACAGCAACCAGAGCACTGCCGCAGACTTCCTGAAGCTGTTCAATGACGTCTGTCGCCTCGGGGCAGTTCGTACACCTTTGGCCAGTGAAGTCTTCAAGCAGTACGACACGCTTGGTTTGTTCGGGCTTTCCCTCTTCTGGAATGTCTTCCTGGTCATCCTCCATTACAATTGGCTCGTATATCAAGCGTTCGTCTTCTGCGATGCGGTCACAGCCAGCCAACAGCAGGCAGGCGAAGGCTAATATATAATATGTATATTGTTTCAACATCTTGTGTCAGAAGTTAAAGTTATACGAAAGCGTCCATCCCGTATAGGCAGGTACCATGCGGCACACACCGCCCGAGCAGTTGAGGCCGGCACGTGTCCTTCCATAACCAGCCTGTATGCGGTGCTGTCCGACGTTATAGGTGACAAGCCCCTGATAGTAGTGCAGCTTGGTCTCACCGCAGTTCCACATGTCGCTGACGGTAATCATCCAGTGCGGCACCAGAGAGAGCTCCAGCAGCCCGTATGCCCAGTCGCCCTGGTCTTCCTTGGTTCTGAGGTATTGCAGCTCGCCACGCAGAGTCACCTTTGGCGAGAACTGGTACTTGCCGTCGGCAATGAAGATGTTGGTGTGGACGATGCCGCCGTGTCCTTCAACGACCGACTGGTTGTAACGCTGGTTCACATACATCAGATTAAGCTTGAACGCCTTCGAGAGCTTGCGTGACAGGGTGATGTCGATGCTCCTGTAATAGGTGTCATCGCCCCACTTGAAGAACTTCGAGGTGTAACCGTTGGTCTGTTGCACAAGGTCGTCCCCGTCATAGAACTGCCTGTCGATGGCACGGACGTACGATAGGTTGGCCTTCACGTTCATCCCATAACGGCCTCCCAAGGGCGTTTTGCGCTTGAAGTTATAACCCACCTCAGCCTGATAAGCCCACTCGCCGTCTGCCAATTGTGTGGCGTATGGATAGATGGCGGCAAGGGCGTATGTCTGGTCTTGTGTGAAGGCTGGCAAATGGTTGATGGCAGAAGAGATGCCGATGGCTTTGGATACGTCGCTGGTACTCTTGAACGACATGTTTTCGGAGCGCTTTGCTTGTAGCAGCACGCTCAGTCCTTTCCCGGAATATGAACCGGAAAGCATGGCCGCAGAGCCTTTTCTGTAGATGTACCCGTTGGCAAACGAGGGGTCGTCGCTCTTCTGTGCATATTCGCCCATCACATTCCAGGGGCCGCGACCGAAGCTTGCCCGCACGTCCCACGCATTGACAAACTTGGGGAGACGCAGGCGGTAGGTGGGGGACAGATAGACCTTCTCGTCGCTCTTCTCATACTTGTTCACCCACGAGCCTCCAAGCGTGATGTCCGTGCCGTTCTTCTGCAATGCGGGGAAGAACTCATCGAAACCGATTTCAGCATCGGCTCCGCTGATGAGTGCCTCGTTCCATTCCCAGTAGCGCCGCTGGACGCCGGAGAGTGCCTTCAGGGTCACGCCCTTGACGGGCTTCACCACAACGCGACCTCCAAGCAGCGCATTGTCGATGCCCAGGGCGCGTTCTTCGTAGGTGCGAAGGATGAAGCCGGAGCCGAACTGCTCATAGAACGTGCCGACGGTCAGTTCTGCCTTCCCGATGTTCCCCTTCATCCAGAAATGAGGCACACCCCATCCCTCGAAATCTTTTTCGAAGCCGGGCAAGGGATATGACAGGAACTCCAGACGCGCACCGGCGTCGATGTACTGGCTTTGTATCAGCAGGTCGGCGTAGGTGTTGGTGAGGAAGCTGCCCGTCTTCTCGGCTCCTGTACCGCTGTCGCGGCGGGGGACAAGCATGTCGCTCTGTATGCTGCCGGAGAAGGTGACGCCCTTCCTCTCCCACGCCTTGGCGCCAAAAACGCAGAGGCAGGCAAGCAGATAAGTCAGAGTTCTTTTCATCACTTCAGCAGTTCTCGAACCTTCTCTATCAGTTCCGTCTCGGCACCGTCGGTATAGCCGTTGTGCTTATAGACGATTTCTCCCTTCCCATCCACGATAATCGTGTAGGGTATCATCTGGCAGCCCAAGGCACGCTTGAAGTCGCTGTTCGGGTCGAGCAGGACTTCATACTCCCAGCCGTGATTGCTCACCAACGGCTTCACCTTGTTGATGTTTTGAGCCTGGTCGATGCTGATGGCAATAATCTTCACGCCTGTCTCTTCCTTCCACTCGTCATAGACTTCGCAGATGGCATCCAGTTCGCGGTTGCAGGGTTTGCACCAAGTGGCAAAGAAGTCTATGATGAACGGCTTGCCACCATTTGACAGTGTGTCTGTACGCACCTCGTCGCCGTTTATCGTCTTCAAGGTGACAGCTGGCAACTGAGCCTGAGCCTTGTTCAAAGAGAAGACGAAGGCCAGTGCCAAGGTAAGAATAATGTGCTTTACCATAATCTTAACTATAATTTTTAACTTTTCACTTTTTCTCCTTTTCACCCTTTCAGCCTTTGCATCCCACGCACCAGGGCTTGAGCTGCTTGAAGAAGTCGTTGCCCTTGTCGTCGACGAGGATGAAGGCCGGGAAGTCCTCCACGTCAATCTTCCAGATGGCTTCCATGCCGAGTTCGGGATATTCCACGCACTCGATGCTCTTGATGCTGCTCTGGCTCAGTACGGCAGCCACGCCGCCGATGGTGCCCAGATAGAAGCCGCCATGCTTCTTGCAGGCATCGGTCACTTGCTGTGTGCGGTTGCCCTTGGCTATCATCACCAGCGATGCACCATTGGCCTGGAACTCATCAACGTATGGGTCCATGCGGTTGGCTGTCGTGGGACCCATCGAGCCACAGGGATAGCCTTCGGGTGTCTTGGCAGGACCTGCATAGAGCACAGGATAGTCCTTGAAGTACTGGGGCATTCCCTCGCCGGCATCGAGGCGGGCTTTCAGCTTGGCGTGGGCAATGTCGCGAGCCACAATGATGGTGCCCTTCAGGTTCACGCGGGTGCTGACAGGATACTTGGTCAGCTCGGCACGAACAGCATCAATGCCTTTGTTCAGGTCAATCTCAATGCCCTTTGGACCCTCGCCCGGATTGCGCAGCTCCTCGGGAATCAGCTCCGAGGGGTTGCTGTCCATCTTCTCAATCCAGATGCCATCCTCGTTGATTTTGGCCTTGATGTTGCGGTCGGCAGAGCAGCTTACGCCCATGCCGACGGGCAGCGACGCACCGTGACGCGGCAGACGAATCACGCGGATGTCGTGAGCCAGGTACTTGCCGCCGAACTGAGCGCCGAGGCCTATCTTCTGTGCCTCCTTCAAGAGCTTCTCCTCGAGGTCGATGTCGCGGAAGGCGCGGCCTGTCTCGTCGCCCGTCGTGGGCAGGCTGTCGTAGTACTTGATGCTGCCCAGCTTCACGGTCAGCAGGTTCTTCTCGGCGCTGGTGCCACCAATCACGAAGCAGATGTGATAGGGCGGACAAGCCGCTGTGCCCAGATGCTTCATCTCCTCTACCAGCCAGGGCAGCAGGGTTTTCTCGTTCTGGATGAGTGCCTTGGTCATGGGGTAGAAGTAGGTCTTGTTGGCAGAGCCGCCGCCCTTGGCTACACAAACGAAGCGATACTCAGCACCCTCCACTGCCTCGATGTCAATCTGGGCAGGCAGGTTGCACTTCGTGTTCACCTCGTCGTACATGTTCAGCGGCGCGTTCTGCGAGTAGCGGAGGTTGTCCTGCGTGAAGGTGTTGAAGACGCCCCGGCTCAGAGCTTCTTCGTCCTCGAAGCCTGTCCAGACCTGCTGGCCCTTCTCGCCGTGAATGATGGCAGTGCCGGTGTCCTGGCAGAAAGGCAACACGCCCTTAGCAGCCACGTCGGCATTGCGCAGGAACTGGAGGGCGACATACTTGTCGTTCTCGCTGGCCTCGGGGTCGGTCAGCACCTTGGCAACCTGCAGGTTGTGCTCGCGGCGCAGCATGAACTCCACGTCGTGGAAGCACTGCTGTGCCAGCAGGGTCAGCGCCTCCTTGCTGACCTTCAGAATCTTGTGACCCTCAAATTCGCTTACACTTACTCCCTCCTTCGTCAGGAGGCGATACTCTGTCTTGTCCTCGCCCATCTGGAACATTGGGGCATACTTAAATTCAGCCATTGTATTCAGTTTATATGTTAGTATTGTTATTCTTGCGTTTGGGATAACCGCTTGGCTATTTCATTGAGCGCCACAAAGCGATAACGCTGGGCAGTTACCGGGATAGGCGCATATCTGTAATGGCGGCTTTCAGCCTTGCTGCGCAAAGTCTCTTCGACGGCAGATTGGATGCCGGCCTCGAGGAAAGCCTGCTCGGTGGGTTCCAGCAGTAACAGCTGCCCCCTCGAACATGCCTCGAAATAAAGGCCTCCGGGCTTGTAGTAACGAGCGTGGGGCGACCCTTCCTTGGGGAACCCGTCGTTGAGAAGAACGACCAGCGGGTAGCCTTGCTCCCGCACAGCACGGGCAATGAGCTTCTCGCCCTTGCTGATGGCAGCCGTGTAGGTGACAGCCCCGTTGTGAGCCGCTGCCAGTGCCGTCCGCATCCGTTCCTCCACCTGCTCGTCGGTGGCTCTGCGCGACATTTCCACCGTCTGTCGGTCCGGCCAGTCAAGGAGGAAATGGTTGCCCATTGAGGTGAAGGACAGGCCGCAGGCTTCCGTGCGCCTGTGCAGCCGGAAGAGTTCAGGGTTATGGGCCTTGAGCCAAAGGCGGCGAGGGTTGTCTTTCACATAGTCAATCATCCGGCGCAACTGGCCAGGTGCATGAAGGATGCGCTCATGGTAATAGGCAGGATCCTGCTGCCAGATGCTGCCCCTGCCCGCAAAAATGCGGGCAAAATGCACGAGGGCCTTCTCCTGGCCTCCGTGCATCCTGGTGTTTTCATCAGAGGCTCTTTCGTGCACTCCAGCGGCGTTTCCATCGGAAGTCTCTCCCTGCATTCCATCGGCGTTTTCGCCGCTGCAAAAATAGTCCTGCTTGTAAATCTTGGTGCAGGCGCTCTTGAAGCCACGAACCACTGCCCCGATGCTTTGCGGCAGCGGCTCGAGCACCTGAATCACCAAATGGATATGGTCGGGCATCACCTTCTGTGCCAGCACCTTCAGGGCGAACCCCTTCCCTTCATAAAATTGCGCCAGCCCGCATAGCATCCGATACACTTGGCGACCAAAGGGATTGAGCCTGATGAAAGCCTCTTCTGCGCTCTCACCCTCTAAAACACCAAACAGCGGATACCGTTCCTCCACTGGCAGGGTGAAATGGTAGATGGCACGGCCTCGGTAGTCCCATCCGTTCTCACGGTGGTGCCGCGTGGAATCGACTGGCCGTCGTTTCCTCTGTTCCTCGTCGGGATAGGATTGTCGTGTCATTGTTCAGTGTTTTGGCGTGAATTTGAACTGCAATCGACTTCCGTCGGGCTTGACGGCTTCCACAGGTGTTTCGTCCTCTGCGATTTGCATGGGAATGTCCATTGCAAAGCCTATTGGCAGTTCGCCGCAGGGTTCCGGAGCGTCCCTCCATGCGTCAGCGAAGCAGGTGCGCAGGCGCGAGAGGCCGGGCGTTGCTGTCTTGGGCACGCGGATGGAGAAGGCATAGACGATGGTGTCGGTCTTCACACGCAGTTGAGGCACAGCCCTTTTGACATAGTGGACATCGCGGGAAGCCCAGCTGGCATAGAGCCGCTGTTCCAGCTTTCCCCACACCTCCTTGTCCGGCTTCACGCCATCGTCGGCTTCCGTATAGATCTTCTCTGCCACCGTGGCATGAATGCCCGCCACAAAGAGCAGGCAAAACAAAAGGGAAAGGTAAAAGACCCTCTCTAACTCCCCCTTAAAGGGGGAGAATAATGATGGGTATAAAGTCTCCCCTTTAAGGGGAGATTTAGAGGGGTCTTGGCTTTTGTCTTTATTCTTCATAGTGCTGGAAGAGGAAGTCGTTGTAGGGGTACTTCTGCACGTGCAGTTCCCTAACCTTATTATATAGCACTTGTTTCAGGGTTTCGAGGTTCGTCCGCTCCTGTGCGGAGATGAAGAGGCACTGACCGCCGAGGCGCGACATCCAAGTGTGGATGAGTTCGTCGAGCGAGACGTTGCGGGCGGTGGCAGGTGTCAGGTCGTCGGCATCCTTCTCCTCCCATGTGTAGGCATCTATCTTGTTGAAGACAATCATCTGTGGCTTCTCGCTGCATCCGAGGTCGGCAAGTGTCTTATCGACCACCTTTATCTGGTCCTCGAAGTCGGGATGGCTGATGTCAACGATGTGGAGCAGGAGGTCTGCCTCGCGCACCTCGTCGAGCGTGCTCTTGAAGGAATCGACGAGGTCGGTGGGCAGCTTGCGGATGAAGCCAACGGTGTCGCTGAGCAGGAAGGGCAGGTTGTCCACGATGACCTTGCGGACGGTCGTATCGAGGGTGGCGAAGAGCTTGTTCTCGGCAAACACCTCGCTCTTGGAGAGGAGGTTCATCAGCGTGCTCTTACCCACGTTGGTGTAGCCCACAAGTGCCACGCGAATCATGCGGCCTCGGTTGCCGCGCTGCGTTGTCTTCTGCTTGTCTATTTCCGCGAGCCGCTGTTTGAGCAGGCTCATGCGATTCAGGATGATGCGGCGGTCCATTTCGAGCTGCGTCTCGCCGGGGCCTCTCAGTCCCACCGAGCCTTTGCCGCCGCCGCTGCCGGAGCCGCCGCCCTGACGCTCGAGGTGAGTCCAGAGGCGTTGCAGGCGGGGGAGCATGTAGCGGTACTGTGCCAGCTCGACCTGTGTCTTGGCATTCGCCGTCTGGGCGCGCATGGCGAAGATGTCGAGGATGAGTGTCGTGCGGTCCAGAATCTTGACCTTCAGCTCATTCTCGATGTTGCGGAGCTGCTTGGCGGAGAGCTCGTCGTCGAAGATGACCATTGAAATCTCGCGCTCCGCATCCTCTTCTGCCTGGATGTAGGCGCGTATCTCCTGCAACTTGCCTATGCCGAGGTAGGTGACGCTGTTCGGCCCGTTCAGGCGTTGGGTGAAGCGGCGCACCGTCTTTGCTCCTGCTGTCTCGGCAAGGAACTCCAGTTCGTCGAGGTATTCTGTTGTCTTGCGTTCGTCCTGATTGGGTGTGATGAGGCCGACCAGCACGGCAGTCTCTGGGCTGTCATCGACCACATTGTGGTACTTGACGCTCGTCATGCCGTCCTCGAAGGGCAGCGACGAGCGCGAGGAGTTGTAATGCTTGCTTCGGGATGTCTTCATTTAACCAGCACGACGAGGTATTTGCTGACGCTCCAGAACTTCTGGGGGTCGGTGATGTGGAGTTCATACTGTCCCTGCTTGTCCTTTGTCAGCTGGAAGGAACCGGCCGGATGTGTGGAGAGCAGTTCGGCGCTTTTGCTGTAGAACTTGAGGTCTTTGTCGTAGCGGATGTCAATCTTCGTGAAGTAGTCCTTGTTGAAGTCGCCGCTCTTGAGGACGTCGCCCTTGGTCAGAATCTTCTGTTCCTTCAGCTCGTTCTTGGTGCCGAAGACGAACCATGCGCTGTTCAGTTCCTTGTCCTGCTGCTGCACTTTTTCTGTCTTTGCCTTGTTCTCCTCGGTGAGTGCAGCCACGTCGTTGCTCAGTCCAGCGATGGCATCGCCCTGTGCCTCGATGAGGGCGTCCTTTTCTGCCAGACTTGCCTCAAGCTCCTGAATGCGGGCGTTTTGGGTGTCAATCTGCCTTTGCAGGTTCTCGATGGTCTTCTGCATCTTGGTGCCCTTGATGCTGCTGTTCTTGAGCTTTTCTTGCAGCTGGGCAATCATCTCGCGGTTCTGCTGCATGGCTTGCTGGATGAATGCCATGTTCTCGCGAATCACCTCGCGGCTGCTGGCACTCTCGGGATTGCCGTCGGCTATCGTCACGCGCCCCTCGGCCTCGTTGATGCGGCGGATGCCCTCCTGCACCTCGTTGAAGGTGCCCATGATGTCATCCAGTTCCATATCTTTCTCGTTGATGATGCGTTGCAGCGAGTCGCGTTCCTGCTGTGCTGCTTCCTGATTTCCTGTCGTGTTGCAGGCACCCAAACAGAGGGCGCAGGCAACGAAAATAAATAGTTTCTTCATAATGATAAATACCTTTAGCCTCCCCCAGCCCCTCCAAAGGAGGGGTGAAAGGTTGGCACATTTATTATTGATTCTTTCAGTTCTCTGTTTCGTTCACCCCTCCTTTGGAGGGGCTGGGGGAGGCCCCACCTACCACTATCACGAACTCCCCTCGGGGTTCTGTCTCGGTGAAGTGCTGCAAGACTTCCAGGAGCGTGCCGCGCACGCTCTCTTCGTGCACCTTGCTTATCTCGCGGCAGACGCTGACTTGCCGTTCCGGGCCGAAGACCTCGATGAATTGTGCGAGGGCCTTCACGATGCGGTGCGGCGACTCGTAGAATATCATGGTGCGTGTCTCCTCGGCGAGGGCCTGCAGGCGTGTCTGCCGTCCTTTCTTCTGTGGCAGGAAGCCCTCGAAGCAGAAGCGGTCGCAGGGCAGGCCGCTGCTCACCAGTGCCGGCACGAAGGCTGTGGCGCCGGGCAGGGTGATGACCTCTATGCCGGCTCGGATGGCTTCGCGGGCCACGAGGAACCCCGGGTCGCTGATGCCCGGCGTGCCTGCGTCGCTGACGACGGCGATTGTCTGCCCGGCAAGCAGACGCTCCACGATGCCCTCCACCGTCTTGTGCTCGTTGAACTTATGGTAGGATAGCATGGCATTCTTGATGTCGAAGTGTCGGAGCAGGTTGCCGCTTGTGCGTGTGTCTTCGGCGAGGATGAGGTCGGCCTCGCGCAGCACCTTGAGCGCCCGCATCGTGATGTCCTCCAGATTGCCTACAGGAGTCGGTACCAAGTAGAGTGTCCCCATACCTTATTATAATATATATCGCGGATGCAAAGATACGAAAAAAGTTCATAGTTCATAGTTCATAGTTCATAGTTTTTTTGTTTTTTTGTCTTTTTCTTCTCTCTTCACTCTTAATTCTTAATTTCTTTGTATATTTGTGGCTGAAAAAAGCAAAACAAGATGAAAGACGTAGGTTCAAGCAGTGGCGAGATGATGCGCCGAGGCCGTGTGGAGGTCGTGTGCGGCTCGATGTTCTCAGGCAAGACGGAGGAGCTTATCCGCCGCCTCCGCCGTGCACAGTTTGCAAAGCAGAGAGTGGAGATATTCAAGCCGGCCATCGATGTCCGCTACAGCGAGGAGGAGGTGGTCAGCCACGAGGGCAACAGCATCCTTTCCACGCCTGTCGATTCCTCGGCAAGCATCCTGCTCATGGGGCAGGAGAGCGATGTGGTGGGCATCGACGAGGCACAGTTCTTCGACGAGCATATTGTGGAGGTGTGCAATGAGTTGGCTTCCAGAGGCATCCGCGTCATTGTGGCCGGTCTGGACCTCGACTTCAAAGGGCAGCCCTTCGGCCCTATGCCCCAGCTCTGCGCCATAGCCGACGAGGTGACGAAGGTACATGCCATCTGCGTCCGTTGCGGTGCCTTGGCATACGTCAGCCACCGCATCGTGGCAGGAGACAAGCAGGTGATGCTTGGCGAAAAGCAGGAGTACGAGCCGCTTTGCCGCGAGTGCTATAAACAAGTAGCCCCCTCCAGCTCCCCCTTGGGGGAGAGAAATGATTAAATTGTAAATCGTAAATCGTCAAATAGTAAATGAGTAGATGTTAGAACGTGAGATTACTTTCGACCGCGTGGTGCGTTGGCTCATCGCGGTGCTTATAGCGATTGGGCTTGTGCTGCTCACCAACCGCCTGTCGAGCGTGCTGCTGCCTTTCTTCATCGCATGGATACTGGCGTACATGATTTATCCCTTCGTCCTCTTCCTGCAGAACAAGTGCCGCCTGCGTTTCCGCGTTGTGAGCATTGCCGTGGCACTGATTGTCGTTCTGGCGGTACTCGGGCTGGTGGTTGCCCTCGTCGTGCCGCCCCTCATCAAGGAAAGCATCCGCATGGCAGAGTTCATCAGCGTTTATTTCCACGACACCCTTGCCTCGTCCGAGTTTTTCATAAGCATTCAGAAGATGCTGGAGAGCTATGCCAGCGACGATTCTCTGATGAAGCTCATACAGCACAGCAGTGTGGTGGATGCTGCAGAGAACCTCTTGCTTCAGGCTTGGGACTTCCTCTCCGGCACCATCAACTTCGCCATCGGACTGCTGGGCAGCCTTGTCGTCGTGCTCTATCTGTTCTTCATCCTGATGGACTATGAGAAGATTTCGGAGGGGTGGATTCGTTTCATCCCTGCCAGCAAGCGCGAGTTCACGGGCATGGTGGTGGAGGATGTCAAGAATGGCATGAACGCCTATTTCCGTGGGCAGTCGCTCATTGCCCTGCTGGTCGGCATCCTCTTCAGCATCGGTTTCCTCATCATCGACTTCCCGATGGCGATTGGCCTGGGGCTTTTCATCGGGCTGCTCAACCTCATCCCCTACCTGCAGCTTGTGGGCTTCATTCCCACCATCCTGCTGGCTTTGGTCAAGGCTGCCGACACGGGGCAGAACTTCTGGGTGATTCTCCTTTGCGCCCTCATCGTTTTCGCTGTCGTGCAGACCATTCAGGATGTCATCCTCACGCCCCGCATCATGGGGCACGTCATGGGCTTGAACCCCGCCGTCATCCTGTTGAGCCTCTCCGTCTGGGGCAGTCTGCTGGGCATCATCGGACTCATCATCGCCCTGCCCCTCACCACGCTGCTCATCTCCTACTACCGCCGCTTCATCCTCAAGGAAACGGATGGAGGCGAACAGACCCCTGCTGAATAACCTCCTGCTCCACGTTGCAAAACCCTGCGCAGCGAGCCTACAAACTATTTTCAAGGCTTGAAAATATATTATCAAGCCGTGAAAATATATTATCAAGCTTTGAAAATATATTTCCAAGCCTTGAAAATAATTATGTGCCGTGCTGCGTGGACTTTTATAGCAGGCCATAAAAACTTTGCAGGCGTTTTATCTTGGCTTTCTTCCTTGCCTGAAAACCCTCAAAACCAAGCCCGAATGACAAAAAAACGCAGGATAGCAAATAATTTTTCCCTTTTCCCTTTTCCCTTTTCACTTTTTGTTGTACCTTTGCAGCCGCAAATGGAAAAAGTTTGCATATAGGTTGACTCGCTAGCTCAGTTGGTAGAGCATCACACTTTTAATGTGGGGGTCTTGGGTTCGAGCCCCAAGCGGGTTACCAAAAAGAGAGGCTTCGGCCTCTTTTTTGTTTCCCCGCATGTGGCTCTCACCCAAGGGTTCTTCACTATCGTTCAGGCGGCAAAGCCGGAACGAGCCCCAAGCGGGTTACCAAAAAGAGAGGCTTCGGCCTCTTTTTTCGTTACTTGACAAATAATACTAAGTCTATTGATGCTGACAGGGGTACAGAAATTGCATAAAGAGTATAATAAATGATGAAAAAAGGGTGTGGCGTTTGTCATTTCAACAAAAAAGCATATCTTTGCAAAAAAAAGTATTGTAGTAAGCACGAAATACTATAGTAGTATATACTATAGCAGCAAACAGCGAGATGGCAAATCGAGTGGTAATAACGGGAATGGGCATTTGGTCGTGCCTGGGGACAAGTGTTGTTGAGGTGGAAGAATCACTTCGTAAGGGGCGGTCAGGCATCGTTCTGGATAATGATAGGCTGGATTATGGTTATCGTTCAGGACTCATGGGCTTAGTAAAGACTCCGATACTGAAGGGACTTCTTGACCGTCATCTCCGCCGAGGTTTCTCTGAGGAGGCGGAATATGCCTACATGGCAAGCCTTGAAGCGTTTCGTATGGCGCAAATGGATGATGACTATCTGCTCGGAAATGAAGTTGGTTGTATCTTTGGCAACGACTCCTCGGCCAAACCTGTTATAGAAGCTGCCAAGATAATGGAGGAGAAACGTGACACCGAATTGCTCGGCCAAAACTACATTTTCCAGTCCATGAATTCCACTGTCAACATGAATATGAGTACGGTTTTCCACCTCAGAGGCGTGAATTTCAGTGTCAGTGCGGCATGTGCAAGTGGTAGTCATTCCATAGGATTGGCATATATGCTTATCAAGCAGGGATTGCAAGAAGCGGTTCTGTGTGGCGGTGCTCAGGAGACGAATTTTTACAGTATGGCATCGTTTGATGCCATTGGTGCTTTTTCTAGGCGCATGGACGAACCGGCCAGAGCCAGCCGTCCTTTCGACCGTGACCGTGACGGACTGGTGCCAAGCGGCGGCGCGGCTGCGTTGGTTCTTGAAGACTACGACCACGCTAAGGCTCGCGGGGCAAACATCTTGGCAGAGGTTGAAGGCTATGGCTTCTCGTCTAACGGAACTGTAGTCATCAGCCAGCCAAGCGACGAAGGTTGTGTCAGAGCTATGTCACGGGCAATGAAGGATGCAGGCATGGAACCTTCTAGTATCGACTATATCAATGCCCATGCCACGTCAACCCGCCAGGGAGACATGTATGAGGCCATCGCTCTTGACCGTCTCTTTCATAGCCAGCATGCACTCATCAGCAGTACCAAAGGCATGACAGGTCACGAATGTTGGATGGCTGGAGCCAGCGAGGTAGTCTATTCCCTCATCATGATGCAGAATAATTTCGTGGCACCCAATATCAACTTCGAAAATCCCGATGAGTATTCAGAGAAGCTCAACATCGCCACTAAAACAACAGAAACAGAGATTCGAACCGTCCTGAGCAATTCCTTTGGCTTCGGCGGGACAAACAGCGCATTGATAATCAGTAAACCATAAAACGCGCAACTATAAAGCACACATTATTATCTTTGGCTGTGGCAGCAGTGGTGACAATGGTAGATGATTCCGTCAACGTGTTAAATAAACTTATATAACTATTTAATTTTAATTATTATGAAAAAGTTGTTTGTGCTTGCTGTTGCATGTATGGCATCAGTGTTTACTTATGCGGATGTTGAATTGAAGTCTGGTTCTGTGACGGACTTGAAGAATCCAGAGGCTCGTGTCTTAGTGACTTGGGATTATGACGAAATGCTTATTGAAGGCAAGTCCGTGGATGATTTTTTGGCAGAGAAAGGCTCAGACTGGCAGAAGGACTATCCCTCTGAAGTTTCTGCCAGTGAGTTAGCATTTGGTAAAGTCTTCAACAAGAAGTGTAAGAAATTTGCCAAGATTACTGATGAGGCAGCCGATGCTCAATACGTATTTGTCATTCATGTGAAGAAGTTTAATTACGGAAGTACAGCTGCTGCAGTTATGCTTGGTGGCTATGCTCGTGGCGCATACGTGGAGGGTACTGTAGAAGTAGTTTCTAAGGCCAACAGGGAAGTGATAGCAATAGTTGATTTTGATTGCTCTGGTCAATCCTCCTATAGCAATGAGCAGCGTAGAATTCTGGCTTTCATGGATTTCGCAAGTGATTTAGCAAAACTTATCAATAAAGCAAAATAGTGGAATACAGGTAGGCATCTAAAGCATTTTTATGAATCTCTTTCCCGACCTAAAGCGGAGGTACACCTCCGAGCAGCTGACGGCACGTGAGGCGCAACGACAGGCGGAGTTCATTGCCTGGGGGCCTATCGTGTTCCAAGTCTCCAGGCTGATGCTGAAATTCGGCATCCTTGACATGCTGCGCGACAGCGATAAAGGGCTTACCGAGGTGGAAGTCGTGGAAAAGACGGGTCTTTCCACTTATGCCGTCAAATGCCTGCTGGAGGCATCGCTCAGCATCGGCATTGTCCTGATTGATGCCGAAAAGGATCGCTATAGCATTTCCAAGACAGGGTGGTTCCTTTTGAACGATTTGGCGACGAAGGTGAACATCGATTTCAACCATGATGTCAATTACCTTGGATGGTTCCATCTGGAGGAGGCACTGAAGGAGGGTCGGCCTGTTGGTTTGAAACATTTTGGTGACTGGCCCACACTTTATGAAGGCTTGTCAAGCTTTCCCAAACAAGTGCAGGACAGCTGGTTCGCTTTCGACCACTTCTACAGCGACTCGTCTTTCTCCGAAGCGCTGCGCATTGTCTTGGGCGGGCACAACGTCCGTTCGCTTTACGATGTGGGTGGCAACACGGGCAGGTGGGCGTTGCAGTGCGTTGCCTACGACGCGGATGTGGAGGTAACAGTTCTCGACCTGCCGCAGCAGATACGCATGATGCAAGAGAATATTGCCGGCAAGCCCGGTGCAGACCGTATCAAGGGTTTTGGCATAAACCTGCTTGACAAGGCTGTCCGCTTCCCTTTGTGCGATGGCGGGCCGGATGCCATTTGGATGTCACAGTTCCTCGATTGTTTCAGTGAACAGGAAATCGTCAGCATCCTGACCCGTGCCAGAAATGCTATGGGCAGTGGAACGCGGCTCTTCATCATGGAGACTTTCTGGGACCGCCAGCGCTTCGAGCCTGCCGCTTTTTGCTTGACGATGACCAGCCTCTATTTCACAACCATTGCCAACGGCAACAGTAAGATGTACCATAGCGATGATATGAAGAGACTTGTCTGTGAGGCGGGTTTGGAGATAGAGGCCGTCCACGACGGACTGGGGCAGGGACATAGCATTATGGTCTGTAAAAAGGGTTAGAGATTATAAGGAAGAAAAATCATAATTATATAAAACATGAATCGAAACGAGATTGAAGGAAAAGTAAAAGAATTTCTTATTGAAGACCTTGAGATTGACGAAGAAAAGATTTATCCAGAAGCCCGGCTCAAAGAGGATATGGGCATAGACAGCCTCGACTTTGTCGATATTGTTGTCATCGTCGAAAAGAACTTTGGGTTCAAGTTAAAAGCCGAGGAGATGGCAGGTGTGGACACATTTGCCAAGTTCTGTGATTATATAGAAAGTAAGGTCGGCTAAAAAATGGCGGCACAGAAGTGGGCAGGCACGACGTACGGAAACAACTGGATGCACAAGTGGCTCATCCGCATGCTCCGCTACATGGACATACGGGTGCTGTATGTCTTCACTGCCGTCTTCGTCATTCCTGTCTGCTTGTTGCTCAACCCGAGCAGAGGCATAGCCTACCGCTACTTCCGCCAGCGCATGGGTTACGGGAGGTTGAAGTCCACATGGAAGACATACGTCAACCATTGCCTGTTTGCACAGGTCGTCATAGACAAGTTCGCCATGTATGCCGGCAGAAAGTTCGACATCGAGATAGAGAACTACGATATGTTCCTTGACCTCGCTGCGCAGAGGGAGGGTTTTGTCCAGTTGAGCGCACATATCGGCAACTACGAGATAGCAGGCTATACGCTTGTGGTAGAAAACAAACGCTTCAACGCCCTGGTCTTTGCTGGCGAGAAGGCATCCGTCATGGAGAACCGCGACAAGATGTTTGCCGGCACGAACATCAGCATGATTACCACCAAGCCCGACATGAGCCACCTCTTCGAGATAGACAGCGCACTGGCCGAAGGCGAAATCGTCAGTATGCCTGCCGACCGCATCAATGGCTCGCCTAAATACATTGAGCACGACTTCCTCGGAGCAAAGGCCAAGTTCCCCCTCGGCCCCTTCTCTGTAGCCACAATGCGCGGCCTCGACGTGTTGGCGGTCAATGTGATGAAAACATCGCCCAAGGGCTATAAGATATATGTCGCCCCGCTGCGCTACGACAAAGCCGCCACACGCCAGGAGCAGATTCGGCAGCTTTCCGAAGCGTATGTGGCCGAGCTGGAGAAGCGGGTTCGGCAGTACCCGACGCAATGGTATAACTACTTTGAGTTCTGGTATTTGGATTAGAGATTATGGTTGATGTGTTGTCCACAAATATAACGTCGCCTCTGGGCTTCACCACAGAGCAGAACTATCAGACCGTCCGGTCGGGCAGTTCCGCATTGAAGCGTTACGAGGGCCTTTGGGGACTGCCGGAGCCTTTCGCTGCCTCGCTCTTCAGCGAAGGGCAGAGAGCGGAACTTGCCATCAGTGGATATACGTTCTTCGAGTCCCTTGCCATCCGTTCCGCTCGCGAAGCACTCTCCTACATACAGCTTGATACCGCTACTTCGAAGGTTGTTCTCATCCTGAGCACCACCAAGGGGGACATCGGTTCTTATCCTTCCGATGCTGCCAGGGCAATAGCCAAAGCCCTTGGCGTGACCACAACCCCCATCGTCGTGTGCAACGCCTGCGTCTCTGGCCTTTCCGCACAGCTGCTTGCCGACCGTTTGCTTTCCGCAGGCTTCTACGACCACGCCATTGTGGTGGGTGCAGAGGTGCAGAGCAAGTTCATCGTTGCAGGTTTCCAGTCCCTCAAGGCTGTTTCGGAGGAGCCTTGCCGTCCTTTCGACATCGAACGGAACGGGCTTAATCCAGGCGAAGCGGCTGCCACGATTGTCTATACAGCCCCCTCCCTCAACCCCTCCCCCGAGGAGGAGGGGAGAATACACTGCGAGGAAAGCCTCCCTCCTCGGGGGGAGGTTTGGAGGGGGGCTGCCTGGCATCTTGTAGACGGAGCGACGTGCAACGACGCCTACCATAATGTCTCTCCTTCCCCGCAAGGCGACGGCTGCCTCCGTGCCATCGAAGCCGTGATGGAGGGGCGGGACAAGTCCTTGCTCGCTACTGTTTGTGTGCATGGCACGGCAACCCTCTACAACGACCAGATGGAGTCGAAGGCCATCGAGAGGGCAGGGCTTTCAGACATCCCTCTGTCCGCGCTCAAAGGCTATTATGGTCATACGATGGGAGCGGCAGGTGTGCTCGAAACCATCCTGACCATGCGGGCAACCGACGACGGCATCGTGCTCCCCTCGAAAGGCTTCACGGAGCCTGGCGTCAGCGGAATGGTCAGCATCAGTGGTATGCCTCAAAAGACAGACAAGCGTGCTTTCTTGAAAATCATGTCGGGCTTCGGCGGCTGCAACGTGGCAGCACTCTATGCGAAAGACCCAATTCAGATAAAAAAATCAATAAAAGGCGAATGGTCAAAGACAAAGACCGTAAGAATATCTTCCGAGGATGGAGAGTCCTTAACTGACATCTACAAGGAACAGATAACGAATTATCCGAAGTTCTACAAGATGGACATCCTGTCCCGTCTGGCTTTCGTTGCAGCGGAAAAGGCCCTCTCTAACTCTCCCTTAAAAGACCCCTCCCGACCTCCCCTTAAAGGGGAGGAGTTCTCCCTCCCTTTAAGGGAGGGGTGGGGTGGGTCTTTTATCCTCTTCAACCACTCGTCCTCGATAGTCAGCGACCGCCAGTTCCTCTCCACCATCAGCGATGCAGCGAACTTCTTTCCCAGCCCCTCCGTCTTCGTCTATACTCTGCCCAACATAGCCGCAGGCGAGGTAGCTATTCGCCACCATCTGACGGGCGAGACATCCTTCTACATCCTTCCCGAGAAGGACGAAGCATTGATGCGGCAGATACTGGAAGCTTCGCTTTGCGGCACAAATGCCACGACCGCCATCAGCGGCTGGGTGGATGCCGAGAGCGAGACATCGTATGAATGCGAACTTTCAACCTTTGATGTGAAAAGTGAATAATTTGCTGCCGCCATAATTATGAATTGTGAATTATGAATTAAATAAAGTATGGAACAGTTAATCAACGACCTGAAACTGCAGATTAAGGAAGCCCTCAATCTGGAAGAGCTTTCGATGGAAGACTTCGACGAGAACGCGCCTCTCTTCGGCGAGGGCGGCATAGGGCTCGACTCCATCGATGTGCTGGAGATTATCGTGCTGTTAGAGAAGAAGTACGGCATCCGTCTCTCCAATCCGAAGGAGGGCAAAGCCATCTTCCAAAGCATAAAAACCATCGCCGAATACGTGCAGGCAAACAGGAAGAAGTAAGCCCCTCCCTGCTCCCTCCCTTGGAGGAGAAATGGTAAATGGTTAAATGGTAAATGGTTAAATGGTAAATGGTAAATGATTAGATGGTAAATGTAATCGGTTACGGCATTATCTGTGCGATTGGCAATAACGCAGAGGAAGTCCTGAGTTCCCTCAAAGCAGGGAAGACAGGCATTGGCCCCATGCACTATCTCCAGTCGAGCCATAGGGAACTGCCCGTCGGAGAAGTGAAGCTTTCCGACGAGGAGATGAAGCGGATGCTCGGGCTGGACGAGAAGAAGGTTGTCAGCCGCACCGTCCTGATGGGAGCCATCGCCATCCGTCAGGCATTGGAGCAAACTCTGGGTTCAATGGTCAATGGCCAATGGTCAATGGAGGGGAAGCGTGTCGTGCTTATCAACGGCACAACCGTCGGTGGGATGGATATTACCGAACGCTACTTCAAGCAGATGCAGACCGATGATGCCCTGCTGCCTCTTGTCGAGAAGCACGACTGCGGCAGTGCCACCCGCGAGATGGCCGACCTTGCCGGCCTTCGTGATGCCGAAGTCTGCACCGTCTCCACGGCCTGCTCTTCTGCCGTCAATGCTATCATCCTTGGTGCGGAGATGCTTCGAAGAGGCGAGGCCGACATTGTCATAGCTGGTGGCACAGAGGCATTGAGCCGCTTCCACCTCAACGGATTCAATTCGCTGATGATTCTCGACAAAGAGCCTTGCCGTCCCTTCGACAAGACACGGGCCGGCCTGAACCTCGGCGAAGGAGCGGCGTTTGTGGTCCTAAAAGCCTCCCCCGACCCCTCCAAAGGAGGGGGGAAGCAATCGCCTGGGGTGAGTCCCGTCTATATCAGCGGCTATGCCAACCGCTGCGACGCCTTCCACCAGACCGCATCCTCCGAGAATGGCGAAGGAGCGTATCTGGCGATGACAGACGCCTTGCTGATGGCAGGGCTGAAGCCTCGCGACATCCAGTACATCAACGCCCACGGAACTGGCACGCCCAACAACGATGCCAGCGAGAGTGCCGCCATCCGCCGTGTCTTCGGCGAGGACATCCCGCCTGTGTCAAGCACGAAGGGCTTCACAGGACACACCACATCGGCTTCCGGAGCGATAGAGACGGTTATTTGCATCCTTGCCCTTCTGCACAACTTCATTCCCGCAAACCTCGGCTGGCAGGAACAGGATGAAGATTGCATCACTCCAGTCCCCCTCCAATTCTCCCTAAAGGGGAAAATCAAAGACTCCCTCCCTTTAAGGGAGGGTAGGGGTGGGTCTATCCTTTGCAACTCCTTCGGCTTCGGAGGCAACGACTCGGCTTTGGTGATAAGCAAAAAGACAGCCCCACTCCAACCTTCCCCCGAGGAGGGAGGCTTCAAAGTGCAAACCTTGGGCGAGTGCATTATTGATAATGTCGAGCAACTGGGCGAGCTTCGCGACTTCGTTTCCCCTGGTGAAGCCCGAAGGATGGGCAGGCTGATGAAAGCTGCCACTATCACATCGCTCAAGGCGCTTAGGGCAGCGGGTGTGGAATGCCCCGACGCCATCATCACCGCCACAGCCTACGGTATGCTGGAGACCAGCGAGAAGTTCTTGACCGACATGCTGGAGAATGGCGAAGAGACACTCAGCCCCACGCTCTTCATGCAGAGCACCCACAATACGCTGAGTTCCGCCATCGCTATCCGTCTGGGGTGCCACGGCTACAACATGACCTACACGCAGGGCGGCGACTCGCTCGAATGGGCGCTTCGTGATGCCCGGCGGCTGATAGAAACGGGCAGGGCAAGAACCGTTCTCGTTGGCTGTCACGACGAGGCAACGCCCATGTTCCAGGCATTCTTACGCCGCATGGGAAAGCCCGAGCCGCCAATGCTCTATTCCAGAAGTATTGTTTTATCTGCCACTAATTCCTAATCCCTATGCCGTTACTACCTTTAGCCATCATACAGAGCCTGTTGCTTGCAGGCGGACAGGTCTTCCTGAAGCTTGCTCTCATGCGGATGGAGCCGTTCGGCTGGAACATACAGTTTTGGAGGGCGTTGCTCACGAATTGGCAGTTCGCCCTCTGCGGCTTGCTCTATGGCGCAGGCACCGTCCTATGGTTCTACATCATCAAGCACTTCCCCTTCAGCATGGCATATCCAATGGTGTCTTTGAGCTATGTGCTGGGCATGATAGCCGCGATGCTGGTCTTCCACGAGGAGGTGAGCCTCACGCGATGGGCCGGTGTTCTGCTCATCATGGCAGGGTGTTATTTCATAGCTAAATGAATTGAAAATTGAAAGTTGAAATGAAGAGACTACTGATATTCCCGATTCTCTGCGCCCTAATCTCTGTTCCGCTTTTGGCGCAGAACGTGAGCGAGCAGCAGATGATACAGACAATGTCGTCTGCCGCCGCAGAGATAAGGACCATCCAGTGCAGTTTCAGGCAGACAAGACATGTTAAGATGCTGAAGGAGGAACAGGTGTCGCTGGGCAGGATGTTCTGCCGGCAGCCCGACAAGCTCCTGTGGGAATACACCTCCCCTCGGAAAGAAACCATCTCCACGGAGGGAGAGGCTTGGAAAGGTGCTATGGCGCGAATGATAATGAAGCTTGTGGCAGGCAAAGCCCTGACCGACAGCAGAGCCTTTCAGGTGACAGCTATGGAGATGCCGACGGAATATGTGGCAACCCTCGTTCCTCAGAGAAAGGACTTGAAGCGGATATATACCCAGCTTGTCCTGCACTTCGATGTCAGGCAAGCCACTGTCACCCAAGTGGAAATGTACGAAAAGAGCGGCGACCGCACCGTCATAGAGCTGTATGACATACGGGTCAATGAGGATTGAGGATTAAAGAATAAGGATTAAGGATGGTCGATACTCGAAACACTCTTCGCGACAGAGGCATCTGCGTCGTTATCCCTACATATAATAATGAAGGGACGATAGCCGATGTTGTCCGTCGTACATTGTCCATCGTCCATGATGTGATTGTTGTCTCGGACGGCTGCACGGACGGGACGCTCGACATACTTCGGGGCATCGGGGGCATCACCCTTGTGGCCTACGAGAAGAACGCCGGAAAAGGGACTGCCTTGAAACGCGGCTTCCTCAAGGCACTCGAAATGGGCTTTTCCTATGCCATCACGTTGGATGCCGACGGCCAGCATTTCCCCGAAGACATCCCTCTCCTGCTTCAGGCCAACCAAAAGCATCCGGGTGCGCTCATCGTGGGGCAGCGCATGGAGCTTGACAAGGTGGAGCGGAGTGGCGGCAGCAAGTTTGCCAACGCTTTCAGCAACTTCTGGTTTGCGGTGCAGACGGGTCATTACCTCCGCGACACGCAGACGGGCTACCGCCTCTACCCCCTGAAGAAGCTCCCCCTTCAATTATCAATTATCAATTGTCAATTATCAATTATCCTTCCCCGCTACGAGGCAGAGCTCGAACTGCTTGTCTTTGCTTCCTGGCATGGAGTGAAGATTGTTTCCACGCCCGTCGGTGTCCATTACCCTCCTCCCGAAGAGCGTGTGTCGCACTTCCGTCCGTTCCGGGACTTCGCCCGCATCTTCATACTGAACACGGTGCTCTGCGTCCTGGCCGTCGTCTATGGACTGCCGCTTGCCATTTGGCGGGGGCTGATGACAGCACTGCGCACCATGTATTCGCTCCTCTTCTTCTTAATAGTCATCTTCTTCGTTATTACTCCGTCTGCAACATTGTTTTTAATGTTGATGAAGGATTTGGAAAAGAAACGCATGGGAGTTCACTATCTGCTTTGGTTTTTTTGCAGAGTCGTTGCTATTTGGCATGGTATCCCTGGCGTTAGATTTTCTGTTGGTAATCCTCATGGCGAAGACTTCAAAAAGCCGGCCATCATCATCTGTAACCATCAGTCACATCTCGACTTGATGGCCATGCTAATACATACTCCAAAGCTCGTTGTCCTAACCAAAGACTGGGTTTGGAACAATCCCATATACGGCCATATCATTCGTAATGCAGAGTTTTATCCCGTGTCAGAAGGCATGGATGTTTTGCTGCCCAAACTTCAATCACTTATTGACAGAGGTTATAGCATTGCAATTTACCCGGAAGGAACACGCTCGCCGGATTGTTCTATAACCCGTTTCCACAGAGGTGCTTTCCATATTGCCGGACAGCTCAATGTGGATATTCTTCCAATGGTGCTTTATGGAGCAGGAAAAGCATTGCCCAAGAAAGGCAAATACTTACATAAGTGGCCAATTAGAATAGAGATAGATAAGCGCATCAGTCCAAAGGAGATGCTGTCATACGGACAGTCATTTGGGAGCCAGGCTTTCGAATTGCGTAAATACTACAAACGCAGATATGCAGAAATAGCAAATCGAATAGAGCAGGATGTCTAAAGTTATAATTATAGGTTCGGGGCTTGGTGGTCTCTCTTGCGGCTATATTCTCCAGAAGAATGGTTACGAAGTGACCATCCTTGAGCGTAACATGCATATTGGCGGATGCCTTCAAAGTTTTTTCCGTGGAGGTGTCAAGTTTGAAACTGGGATGCATTTTATTGGAAGTGCTGCCCAAGGACAAACTATGCATCGCATGATGAACTACTTTGGAATGACGGAAGAGGTGCGTCTTTATGCTCTGGACACGATGGGGTATGATACAATTTCCTTTGCTGGCGAAAGTTTCCGTTTTCCTAATGGCGAAGAGGCCTTTGTCGAGCAGATGAGTGCTTCTTTCCCTAGGGAGAAGGACAACTTGCGACGTTATTTTGCCCTTGTTAAACGTATCGCTTCTGCTTCGACGCTCAATTCTCTGACTTCAAAAGAACGAGATTTAGCGGCAAGTACGGAATATCAGACTCGAAGCATCAATGAAGTGCTTGACGAATTGTTCGACGACGAAATGCTTCGTAATGTACTGGTAGGCAATCTTCCGTTATATGCAGCAGAACTCGACAAGACACCTTTTTCCCAGCACGCATACATTACGGATTTCTATAATCAGAGTTCTTTCCGTGTTGTAGGCGGCAGCGATGTGATAGCTCTTTCTCTTGCCAACTCTATCCGAAAGATGGGAGGAAGAATTTTTGCGGGTAGGGGGGTAAGCCGTATCTGCTGCAACGACACACAAGCAGTTGGCGTAGAGACGGCTGACGAATGTTTCTTCCCTGCCGATTACGTTATTAGCACTGTTCATCCAGCCCGTCTGATGGAAATGTTGGATACAAAGCTCATTCGTCCGGCATTCCGCAGTCGATTGAGAAGCATCCCCAACACCACGTCCTGCTTTTCTCTCTATGTTAAGTTTAAGGAGAATACAATGCCATATCTGAACACCAATTATTATGGTTATAAGACATCAACACCCTGGAACTGCGAGAATTATACCGAAGCAGAGTGGCCGAAGGGTTTCTTGTACATGCACCATTGCCATGAGGAAGCTCCTCGCTATGCTCGCAGTGGAGTGGTGTTGTCATATATGAGAATGGCGGATGTGGCAAGTTGGAAGGGGACAACTGTCGGTCATCGTGGTAGCGGTTATGAGGAATTTAAGCGTATTCATGCCGAACGTCTCATCCGCAGAGTCGAGGAACATTTGCCAGGCTTTGCTTCTGCCATTGACAGTTACTATACCTCCACGCCTCTCACCTATTTGGAGTATACAGGTACAGAAGATGGCTCCATGTATGGTGTGGCAAAGGATATTTCTTTAGGTGCCGCAGGCCGTGTACCTTATCGCACAAAAGTGCCGAATTTGTTGCTTGCCGGTCAGAATACCAATTCACATGGTATGATGGGTGTCATCGTCGGCACAATTGTCACTTGCAGCGAACTAATTCCGGCTGAGCGGCTGTATAAACAAATACTGGAAAATGGCTAAACGTGCACTTATCATAGGCGGCGGACTTGGAGGCCTTTTCACTGGAGCTATTCTGGCGAAGGAAGGTTTGGATGTGATAATTCTTGAAAAGAATAGGACGATAGGTGGAGGTCTTCAGAGCTTCAAACGCTTCGGCGAGGTTTTCGATACGGGGATGCATGTCGTTGGTGGGTTGCAGGAAGGTGGTAACATCCGGCGTATTTGTCAGTATCTTGGCATCTGGGATAAAGTTCATGCCAAAGCGATTCCTTCAGAGTGTATTGACAAGATTTATATTGCGGAGGATAAACATTATTATGAGATTGCTTCCGGAAAAGAGCAGTATGTGGACTCCCTTTCCAAATACTTCCCTCATCAGCACGATAATCTTGTCCGATACGTGGAAGCTATTTGTCGAATCGTCAATGAAATGGATCTTTTCTATCTCCGTCCATCTTCTCGCGATATGTTTTCACATTCTGAAGAATTCAATATGTCTGCCGATGGTTTCATCGCTAAGTACATTACAGATGAGCGGCTTCGGCAGATTGTCGCTTACATAAATCCTATTTATGGAGGTTGTGCCGATACGACTCCAGCTTTCATCCATGCCACTATATCCATTCTCCATATCAATGGACTAAGCCGGTTTGCCGGAGGCAGCCAACGGTTTGCCGATACACTCTGCGACAGTATAAAGTCGCGAGGTGGAAAAGTTATTGTGGGTGATGGTGTACAGCATATCCACACCGATGGTCGGAATATTACAGGTGTCACCACTTGTAATGGACAGCATTTTACTGCTGATTATTACATCTCTGACCTTCACCCCTGCACTTTGATTTCCCTTTTCGACACGCCATCGGCTCTGCCAAAAGCATACAGGTCACGCTTACAGGAAATACCCAACACCTATTCCTCTTTCCTCCTTTATCTAAAATTGAAACCAAAGAGCTTCCCTTATCTCGACTACACAGGCTTCTATGTGCAAGGTTATGATAGAATATGGGACATAGGCTCAAGTTTAATGGTGAATGGTAATTGGAAGAACAGCAAATGTGAAGCTTTCCTTTACATGACTCCACCAGAGATAGACCAAGGACCGTTCAGCCAGAAAATGATAATAGCAGCTCCTATGACGTGGCAAGTGGTACGCGAATGGGAATGCACTACTGTCGGTCATCGTGGATCCGACTACGAGGAATGGAAGCGGACAAAAGCAGATGAGCTTCTTGCAAGAATGGAAGAGATGTACCCTGATTTCCGAGCCTGCGTGGAGGATGTAAACAGTGCTTCGCCACTTACCATACGTGACTATTTTGGCACGAAGGAAGGGTCAATGTTCGGCTATGCCAAGGATTGCAAGAACATGGCACTCTCTCTGGTGCCTGTCGTAACAAAGATATCGAATTTGCTGCTCACTGGCCAGTGCATCAACCTCCACGGCTTCTGCGGAGTGCCTTTGACGGCCATCAATACCTGTGAAGCTATACTTGGCCGGAACTATGTGATAAATAAGATAAACAGTCATTTTCAAAGCTAATCCATGCGTAATTGGTTTCCCATATTAGTGTTTTGTCTATGCGTGAAGTCTTACGCCCAGCTACCGGTGCGTATCTGGGAAGGAACAGCTGTCCGTGCAAAGTCTGTCACGTTGACACCTTTTCTGGCAAAGGCAGAGGGGAAGCCAGCTACAGCCGTCATCGTATGTCCTGGTGGATCGTATTGCTGGCATGATATGGAGGTGGAAGGGACAGAGGTGGCACACTGGCTGCAACAGAATGGCATATCTGCTTTTGTTTTGAAATATCGTGTTCAGGGAGTATTGCCATATTTTACCCATTCCCGATTATTTGTGAGAGGGAATCGTCATCCAGACATGATAACCGACTTGCAGCGAGCCATCCAGTTTGTTCGCGAACATGCCCAGGAATACCATATCAATCCGCATCGGCTCGGATTGATGGGATTTTCTGCAGGCGGGCATTTGGTTATGTCCGCTGCGGAGTTCTTCAAAACAGATTTTCTGGGAGCACATGGTATTAAGACATCTGTATCCCTCCGCCCTGATTTTGTTGCTTCCATTTATCCCGTGGTAAGTTTTTCGCATCACGATAGTCATGCGCGTTCCAGACGCGCGTTGCTTGGTGAATATAGAAAATTCAAGCGAAAGATGCGCGACTCGCTTGCTCTTGAGAAACACGTTCCTCTGGATTGTCCGCCTGTCTTCCTTGTTAACTGTCAGGATGACCCCGTTGTGAAGTGCCATAATTCGGAACTACTTGATTCTGCCTTAACAGTTCAATGCATCAATCATTGCTATATACAGTATCGCACTGGTGGACATGGCTTTGGAGCCTCTACCACAAAAGGCACAGCAGAAAGCCGTGCCTGGAAAGAAGATTTTTTTCAATGGCTTGACAGTCTTATATTATGAAGTATCAGAAATTTGATAGCATCCGCCCATATAACGAAGACGAGATACCAGCTGCTATGCAACGTATCGCATGCAGCAGCGAGTTTCCTGTGATTGCTTCCTTTGTCTTTCCTGAACGCCCTGTTGAGGAGATTTCTCAGGAACTGACCAGCTATAAGACTGTGCGGGAATTTCAGCTTGGCATTATGTACCATGCGAACAAGCAGATTCTCTCCCGAAGTACTACTGAGTTTACCTTTTCGGGTGTGGAGTGTCTTTCGCCGAAGAAAAACTATCTGTTTGTTTCCAACCATCGTGACATCATGCTCGATGCCTCGTTCATGCAGGCCATATTGACAGAAAATGGATTTGACACATGTGAAATAACATTCGGAGAGAATCTGATGCGGGGGCAATTGGTCATTGACGTGGGTAAGAGCAACAAGATGTTCAAGGTGGCACGTCCCGGTGGCAGTCCTCGCGAGTTTTACAAAGAATCGCTCCTCCTCTCTGAATACATACGGACAACCATCATAGAGAAACATCAGTCTATCTGGATTGCACAACGCAATGGACGTACCAAAGATGGCATCGACCGCACGGATCAGGGCATTATTAAGATGTTCGGCATGTCGTACCCTGGGGACAGAGTTGTCGCTTTAAGTGAGTTGAATATTGTGCCTGTCGCTGTCTCGTATGAATGGGAATCTTGTGATGTGTTGAAGACGTTGGAATTATATGAGCGCCGTCGTGGACCGTATATCAAAAAGCCAGGCGAGGATCTTAATAGCATTCTCACTGGCATTATGCAGCAAAAGGGGCGTGTACATCTTGCTTTTTGTGAACCTATCACCAATCATCACCTCAGCCGATTGCCGAATAACACAGCAAATGTGTTCCACAGGCAAGTAGCAAACTTGCTTGATGAACGAATTTGTTGTGCTTATCGCCTAACTCCAAATAATTACATTGCCCATGACCTTCGATCTGGCAAGGATGATTATCAGGACAGATATACTCGAAAAGAGAAAGAAGCCTTTGTCCGCCACATGTCTGTTCTATCCCGCTACAAGGAAAATTATGACATCAATGAGCTTAAGGATATTTTCCTCGGTATCTATGCAAACTCAGTTGATAGTAAAAGGATGTTTGACAAATGATTTTGAAGATATATGATTTTTTAGGAAGACATGTTTCCCTGCGTTGGGTTTCGTTCCTCGCTATTACGCTGGTCTTGCTGGCTTCCGTCGTGCGCCTGTCCTATAAGGAGGACATTCAGGACTTCCTGCCGCTTGGCGGGGAGGACAGGCAGCGGATGGCTGTCTATCAGGACATTTCCGGCATGAACCGCCTGTTTGTCATCTTCGAGACCCCACAGCTCCCTTCCGGGGGAGTGGAGCAGACGGTGGAGGCAATAGAGAGATTTGTACAGGCGGTCGAGGAGAGCGACACGGCGGGCTGGTGCCGCGACATGCAGGCAAGTTTCGACTTCGAGAGCCTTTCCGAAACGATGGACTTCATCTATCGGAACATCCCGCTCTTCCTCACGGAAAAGGATTATGGACGCATGGACAGCCTTTTGGCTTTGCCGGGGTACATGGACAGGCGGCTCGAGGACGACCTGAACGCCCTGATGTTCCCATCGGGCGACATCCTCTGCCAAAACATCGCCCGCGACCCCCTCGGGCTTTTCATCCCGCCTCTTGAGGCGTTGCAGCAGTCACAGACAGGATTTCGCTTCGAGATATACGACGGCTGCCTCTTTACCCCCGACATGTCCCGAGCCATCGTGATGCTGTCCTCGCCTTTCGGCAGTAGCGAGACAGAGATGAATGCCCGCCTTGTGGCTTTGCTCAATGAGGCTATTGAAAAGACCCTCTCAGAATCCCCCATCCAGGAGGATGACTCCCTCCCTTTAAGGGAGGGTCGGGGTGGGTCTGTCAAGGCGCATGTGGCGGGCGGTCCGCAAATCGCTGTGGGGAATGCGCGGCAGATTATGCACGACAGCATCTTGGCTGTAGCTTTGGCGGCCTTCCTCATCCTGGCTTTGCTGCTCTATGCCTTCCGCAGCTTCAGGGACATCCTGCTCATCGCCGTCTCTGTCGGCTGGGGCTGGCTCTTTGCTGT
Organism: Bacteroidaceae bacterium; assembly: GCA_017524545.1. GTDB lineage: Bacteria > Bacteroidota > Bacteroidia > Bacteroidales > Bacteroidaceae > Physcousia. Next base: position 14,137 of record JAFXVN010000016.1, on the reverse strand, counting down.
CGGCGGAATAGCACTGGTGCACGATGGCGTCTCGATGATTGTCATTGGCATATCGAGCGTCATCATCGGCATTGCCGTCAACTACCCGCTCCATCTCATTGCTCACGTCAGGCACCAGCCCGATGTCCGGCAGGCTCTCCGCGAGATAACGAAACCGCTCCTTGTGGGCAACATCACGACCGTAGGCGCCTTCCTTGCCCTCGTGCCGCTGAAGTCCATCGCCTTGCGAGACCTTGGTCTGTTTGCCTCCTTCCTGCTCGTCGGAACCATCCTCTTCGTGTTCGTCTGGCTGCCGCATATTGTAGTGAAAAGTGAAAAGTTAAAAGTGAAAAATAATAATAACCAGGGAGACAATAGTAACTTTGATTCTTCACTTTTCACTTTTCACTCTTCACTTAAAAAAAATGACTTTCTCACCCGCCTTGCTTCTGTTCAGATAGAAAGAAAAAGGTGGCTGGTCGTGGTTGTGGCTTTGCTTACCCTCGTCTTCGGCTACTTCAGCTTCTCTGTTGAATTTGATTCCGACTTGTCGAACATCAACTATATAACCGCCGAGCAGAAGGCGGATATGGCTTATATGAAGACCCTCTCCGACTCCCTCGTAAAGGGAGAGGAGACAGCATCTCTCTATCTGTTGTCGTCTGCTTCAACCTTCGACGAGGCACTCGTCCGCTCCGAGTCCCGGCAGGCGGTTATCGACTCCCTGATAGCCGAGGGGCTGGTGGCTGGTCATCGGGGCGCGAGCCGTTTCCTGCCTTCCATCGGAAAGCAGGCGGAGCGCATCAAGCGTTGGAACGAGTGGCTGAACGCTCATCCCGCTCTTCTCAGCGACTTGGATGCCGCTGCCGAAAGACAAGGGTTCGCGGCTGAGGCTTTTGCGGACTTCAAGGCCATCATCCAATCGGAATACGCTCCACATCCCTTCGACGACTTCTCGCCTCTGACCTCTCAGACACTTGCCGGAAACGTCTCCCGGGCGGGTGCTGAAACAGTAATAGATGTTCTGACCGTCGGGAAGGAGAATGTGGAGCAGGTCAAAGCGGTGCTGCCCGATGCCTTCGACATCGCCTCGCTCCATTCTTCTGTGGCGGATGCCCTTTCCGCCGACTTCAACTACGTTGGCTGGGTCTGCTCCGCCATCGTCTTCCTCTTCCTCTGGCTCTCGTTCCGTCGGATAGAGCTGGCGGTTATCGCCTTCATCCCGATGGCAGTCAGCTGGATATGGATTCTGGGCATCATGGCTCTGTTGGGCATCAAGTTCAATATCGTGAACATCATCCTTGCCACCTTCATCTTCGGTCAGGGCGACGACTACACTATCTTTATGACCGAGGGTTGTGTCTCGGAATACGAGCACGGACGCCCTGTCCTTGTCCCCTACAAGCGGAGCATCATCCTCTCTGCCCTGATAATGTTCATTGGCATCGGCACCCTCATCTTCGCCCGCCATCCCGCCTTGCACTCCTTGGCAGAAGTCACAATCGTCGGCATGTCCTCCGTCGTGCTGATGGCATACCTCATACCGCCACTGCTCTTCAAATGGAAATTGAAAAGGTGCTTAAAGAAATTAAAGAATGAGAATTGATAAGATGAAACACATTGTTTTTGCCACATTACTTCTTGGTTTTACCGCACAGGTACAGAGCCAAGAGTTAGAACCAAGCATTGATGCCGAAAATCGCGTGACATTCGTCTATGCCGATGATACAGCGAGTCTTGTACAGTTGAAGGGGAGCTTCATCCCCAAGAAAAAGAAGATAAAGACACCTGCTGGGACGTTTGGTCGTGAACAGGTCTATGATATGCAACGCAATCCCGATACAGGTCTCTGGACCTATACGACAGAGCCACTCCCGTCCGAGATGTACACATACCGCTTCCTGGTCGATGGCAGGCCAATTGTTGACCCTGCTAATCCGCGTTTCGTGCGCGATGTCAAAGACACGTTAAGCTACTTTCTGATAGACGGAGAGACGGGAGGGTACTATTTCGACCGCGATGTGCCGCATGGCAAGGTGGAGCGCGTCTGGTATCCCTCTACCATGAACGATATGACGCAGCGACGTATGACGGTCTATACGCCGCCCGCCTACGATGAGGCTCCTCAGGATTCGTTCCCGGTTCTCTATCTGCTGCATGGTTCGGGTGGCGACGAGACATCGTGGACGGATTACGGCCGAGCTGCCCAAATCTTCGACAACATGATAGCTTCGGGTGCCATACAGCCGCTAATTGTCGTGATGCCGAACGGCAATGCGTCGCTCGACGCGGCTCCAGGCGAAAGTCCTTATCAAGACAAGGAACCCTCTGCCCTCAATATCACGTCCATGCTTGGGAAGATAGAATATGCCTTTGTGCCAGAAGTGGTCGGGTATGTCGAGGAGCACTATCGCGCCCGTCAGTCGAGAGCTTCGCGAGCCATTGCCGGACTATCGCTTGGCGGCTTGCAGACGATATACATCTCTGCCAATAATCCCGACACATTCGGTTACGTAGGTCTTTTCTCGGCACAGACCACCAACATGCTCACTTCTGCACGTGCAAGCAAAATCGGAAAGATTCGCGAAAAGGCCGTAAACCTGATGAACATGACGGGATTGCAACTCGACTTTCTTTCGGGCGGCAAGGCCGACAAATTCTCGCATGTGCAGATTTATGAGGACTTCGAGATAAAGCTTGCTGTGCAGTTCCACGCCAAGCCCTACCTCTATTATATTGCTGTTGGCGAGGAGGATTTTGTCCTGAAACTGAACAACGACTTCCGCAAGAAGCTCGACGAAAAACATTATCCTTACGTCTATCATCTTACCGATGGTGCCCACACATGGGAGAACTGGCGTAAATATCTCGTGGACTTCCTGCCAAGACTATTTGGAAATTGAAGAAGACCCTCGTCTCCTTTAGTGGTAAGTATGGTAAATGAATCAATGGTAAATGACTAAATGGCAAATGACAAGATGAAAGAACGTATTATTGAACTCCTGAGTGCTGCGCTTCCTTTGGTTGACCTCGAATCGGACTTCCTTTTCAGCGAGCTGGACTCCCTCGGCGTGACCACTATCCTCATGCTCCTCAGCGAAGAGTACGGCATCGTGCTCGACGCGAAGGATGCCACACCTCGCAACCTCAAGAACATTGATGCCATCGTGCGGATGGTGGAAGGAAAGTTGAGAAGGTGAAAATGCTTCTACTTGATTCCATAGCCCGATTTGCGCGGCTGATGCCTGATAAGCCAGCCATCATCACCGCGACCGAGATGCTGACTTATTCAGACCTACACCGGCGCGTCTGTGAACGTGCGGACAGACTGAAAGCCGAGGGTCTCCGCGAGGGACAGCCTTACAGTTTCCCCGCCACACAGGATGCCGACTTCATCGTCATCTACCTTGCCGTGTACCTCTGCCGCGCTTTCTATCCCCTCCACACAACCGGCACGACAGGCGCCTCCAAGAGCGTCATCATCTCCGACGAGGCATGGACAGCCAATGCCGAGAACCTGATAGACCGCTTCGGCTTCACCCCCGACCTGCTCTTCATCATCTGCGGGCCGCTCAGTCATCTTGGCAGCCTCTCCAAGATACACCCCACGCTTATGACTGGCGGCACATTATATATTATGGACAGCCTCAAAGACCTCAACGCTTTCTTCAAACCCTTCAAAGACCCACCCCTCCCCTCTATTAAAGGGAGGAAAACCTTCAACCGCTTTGCCTCCTTCCTTGTTCCTTCCAGCATCCGTATGCTCCTGCAATTTGCTCGGGAAGAACTTGCCGCCGTCGCCCATAGAATCGCGTTCATAGAGACCGGCGCAGCCCCCATTGCCCAGCACGATATGGAGTTGCTTTGCAAGGTGCTTCCCCATTCGCGCCTTTTCAACACCTACGCCTCTACCGAGACAGGCATCGTCTGCAGCTATGAGTTCAGTCGCTACGGATGCCGTCCGGGAGTGGTCGGTAAGCCCATGAAGCACAGCTCTGTCCGTATCGGTGAGGATGGCCGTGTCATCTGCGCTGGTGCTACCCTAATGACGGGCTATGTGGACAACCCCGAAGCTACAGCCCGTGTCCTCGTAGATGGCGAAGTCCACACCGCAGACCTCGGTTTCATCGATGATGACGGAATGCTCCACTTGCTGGGACGCGACGACGACATCATCAACACCGGCGGCTACAAGGTGAATCCCATCGAGGTGGAGGACGCGGTGAGTGCGTGCCCCCTCGTTCGCGACTGCATCTGCGTGCCAGCCCCGCACCCCGTGCTCGGCACAGCCCCCAAGCTGCTTTACGTTCCTGCCCCGGATTGCGAGGTCAAGCCCCGCGCCATTGCAGAGTTTCTGAAAGCCCGTTTGGAGAGTTACAAAATCCCCCTCTTCTACGAATCCGTCGAAGCCATACGCTGCACCTTCAACGGGAAACCCGACAGGAAAGCGTATAGGGTTAAAGGTTAGTTACTTTATCAGCACCTTGCGGACGGAGCCGTCGCTCATAAGCAGGATATTGATGCCTGGCTGGGGCGAGGCGAGGTGTCGTCCTTGCAAGTCGTGGCGGCTAACGATGGTGACATGCTCCTTCTTTATGCCGTCCAGAGCATCGTACCAGTCCAGTTCCGTTTGCGGTTCGCAGAGAATGCCAATAAGGGGTATGGCATGGGAATATCCGTTGTTTTTTATGTCGGATGACTTTGCCATAGATTCCATCTCCAGGACATTATGGACATCTGTTATGGCTTGAACGCCCTGGAAAAGCAGTATGGTGTCTGCCTTGCCGCTCTCGTAGGTGATGTCGTATGTGTCCGACCTAGTGTTACCTATTTTGGAGGGAAGTTCGGTGATGGAGTAGAAAATAGCCCGTAGCTTGTTCTTGTATGTCGTCTCTTCCGTGGATAGTGGGTGACAGGGCGGCACGACGGCATAGATGTTATACGACACATTGGGAACCATGTGCAAGGCAAAGAGGAATTTTATAGCTCTTGTTTCTGTATCGCCTTCAAACAATCCGTATTCGCTGACGGGCAGTCCCCATTCGGGATTAGCCTCCAGAGTTTGGCAAGTGGTGCTTGTGTTACCTGACAAGGGGCTGCTGAATGTGCCTGCGGGCAAATAGCTTGTGCCAGGGATGAAGTTTGTGTGCAGATACCAGTTGGTGTAGTCGTACTCATTGAAGTAGGACGAGAGTCGTAGCTTGCCGTCGATGCATTGTATGATGGCATCGTCGGGGCTTATGATGTTCTCAAAGTGTTCTGGTGTCAGGTACTGCGAGACCATGTGGTTGCGGAATTCGGACTTGTAGTTATAGTTTGTTGTTCCGACGTCTTCAGTCGTATAGTACTGGGGGAATGACCTCTCGAGGGCAGTGTTCCAGTCTGGATTCCAAACGATGCTCAGGTTCTCCTCGGAATACTTGAAGCCGTCGTACATCGGCAGCACCTCTGCCATGTAGAGCTGCTCTGTGGGGCGCTCTATGGTGTGCAGGTTTGCATAATAGTATTGCCCTGTCTCGGGGTCACGCACTCTGTTCAAACAGTTTTTCCACTTTGAGATGCCAAGGAGGGCGTCTGTTGCATAATTGAAGACATAGAAGTGGCAAGTGTCGCTATTATAATAATAACCATCATTATAAGAAGGTAGTCCTGTAGGCGGATTAAGGTTTGCATAGCTATTGGTCGGCATACGCATGGTCAGCTTCTTCAAGGTGCTAACCTGGCAATCTCCTAAGTCAGCTTTCCATGTGTGCGGCAGTTCCAGTTCTCCCAACTGTCCGAACCAGCCCGTGAGCGGGTAATTGCCTTCGACTACGCCCGTAGCGGGGTAGGGGATAACAAGGCGCTCCACAGTGGGCAATACGGAGAGCAACTCTCCATCCTGCCGGCCATAGAGTGCCTTCCCGTCCTCGGAGGTGTAGCAATAGGGATTGTCTGCCGGCAAGGTGAGACGCGGCAGGCTGTAGCAGCCATTGAATGCCATGCTGCCGATGCTACCCTGATACTGCGAGAGATTGATGTCCTGCAAGTTGGAACAATTATTGAAGGCGCCTTTGCCAAGGTATGTGACGGCATCCGTCATGGGGAAGTGTTGAAGGCTTGTCCCTGCGAATGCCCAGTCTCCGATATGGCTAATGTTTTGCAGGTGGGTGTTGCCAAGCGTGTATATGGAGGTTTGGGAGAATGTCCCCTCTTCTATCCGCTCCAATCCATCGGGCAGGTCGATGTGACCCAAGGCGGCACAGTTATAGAATGCCCGTTTCCCTATTGTGGTGGCACAGGCAGGGAGGTGGATGAATGTGGCACCGCAATTGAGGAAAGCTTCTTCGCCGATTTCCGTTATGGTGGAAGGCAGACAGACGGCAGCCACTTTGCTGCCTGCAAACGCTTGGGGTGCAATAGCTGTGACCGTATAGGAGCTGACGGTTTCGGGGATGATGGCCAGTGCCCCTTCGCCTAATGTGCAGCCTGCGACGCTGACGGTGGTTTCGCCGATGGGCAGGAAGCTGAAGTCGCCTTCTGTAAATGCTTCCTGTGCCATGCTGCTCACAGCTGCAACGAGCCAGAGCAGCGAGAATGTGATATGTTGTCTCATGTTTGTGTGTTTTGCGTTGTGGTTCATGATATTACCAGATGTCTTCGGGCACCTCAGGATTGTCATAGACGTTGCTGGGGCACCATTCGAGGTAGTCCATGTGGAGTTCTAACTGTGGGTCGTCCATGCAGTCCTTTATGCGCAGATAGTATGTTTTCCCAGCTTCCAGATGTCCCTTCCAGACGATGCGTCGAAGGCAATAATGCCTTTCGCGGGCACTGGGGGAATTAGTGTAGTAGCCAGTGAGGAAATACCGTGGCCCTCTCATGTACCCTTTCTCGCGGAGGCGTATGTCAACCAGGCGGTCGTAGGCTTCGTCCGTCGTTTCCTCTTCCCAGCCGAGATTGCTGTTTATTGTGGTAGAACGCATACGTTTTTCTACTCCTCCGACGCGCATGTCCACAGCAAGCCCTGAGGCAGGCAGGTTCTCCTTGTCGCTGCCAAGGTAGAATTGTACGATGGTTCGGACAGTGGAAGATGCGGAAATGCCGTATCGCAGCTCGTATTCGCCGCTGACAGGAACGGGTGGCAACTGCAGCGTAAAGTCGAAGTCGCCAACGATATTGAATTCGTCACCTTGATAGTTGGCCCATCCACGGCCAAACCCGCTCAAATAGTAAAACTGGGAGCCTGGGGCAATGTAGAGATTGTCGAAATAGGGATAGTCGGTGCTGGCGGGGAAGGCACGGATATCGCGGGCACCGTAGGGATAATAGTCTCTGGGGCTTCTGATTTCGTTGTTCATCATTTCGGGAAACAGGGAGCTGACATCGAAGCGCAGACGCTGGCTGCCTAATTGGTTCTGTACGTTCTCGGTGTTGGCCAGCAATGTGCCGATGGGATAGATGACACCGTTGATGGCAGACACATTGTCGCAGACATACTGTTCTGTCGAGTCGCGCGTGGCAACCAGAATACCCTGGTTCTCGTCGGCAGTCAGCGTCTGTCCCTTTGCGGGCTGGAAGGCTCCGCTTTCGTGATAGTCGTTGCGTAGCTCGTCGTCAGGTGCGTTTGCGGCAGAGAACTGCCCGCGTCCGTTCCGCAAGACGGGGAAGCGGTTCAAATAGATGCCTTTGCTTTCTGCGCTCTCATAAATCTTCAGCAGGCGCGGCTGCCCCAGTGTGGTGTAGAGCTCCTCAACGGGGATGGTGCAATACTTCTCTTTGAAGTTGCGGCCGTATTCGTTGTAGTGAATCACGAGCCTGTCCGGGGCAAGCCGCTCGGGCAGGATGTGATAGGTGGTGAAGAGATTGACGATGTTGTTCTGGTTGGTATAGTCATCGTCCTTGTTGCCTTGGGGGTAGAGTCCCTTGCCAGTCAGGTAGTTCTTGATGTCGGTCACGGTTATGGCTGCGGCCTGTTTGCCCAAAAGCGCTTCCCAGATGGCATCGGTCTCTGCAAAAAGAGTGAAGCCGTAGTAGCGATGTTCGGGCAGGGTTCCGTCTTGACCCACGGATGGGTGTCTGGGCAAGTCCGTTACTTGTCCTTGCAGATAGGCCTGTTCGTAAGCCTCGTCGCGGACTTTGCTGAGTTCTTCCTCCAGGCCACAGGCCTCTATCAGGCGGCTGAAGACGGTAAATCCCTGGGCTTTCCGTAGTTCCTGGACGACGGTCTCTGCCTCTGTGGGCTGGTCTATTGGTTCGGTGTCCTGCGCGTATGTCACTATGCTGATGCCAAGTGAAAGCGCTATTAAATAGAATATCTTCTGTTTCATGGTTGTTGTCTTTTTTCGTGTGACTTAGGGATTGTAGCGGAGCACGCCGTCTATCTGATGGATGACACCTACGGCATAGGTTTCCAGAGTGACACCCCTCATGGCCACGTTCATGGGAGAGGAGGAGCAGTGGGCTTCGCGCACAAAAATGTTCTTGTGGGCGTCGAGGATGTTGCGGGTGTTGCCGCATTCGTCGGTGACAGTCATCCGGCCTTCCCCCAAGCCCTTCACCATCAGTCTTGGCGTGCATAGCGAACCGTTCTTGACGAGTGCCGTGTTGTGCCTGCCGGAGCAGGGGAGCTTGTCGGCAATCTCAATGCCGAACTGGATGTGTGCCTTGACGAAGTCCCGGACGATAGCCTTCTTCTCGCCAATTCGGCTGTTCAGTTCCTGCCGGATGGAGTCGTCTTCTGTTTCAGTCATCTGCTGGTCGAGGGCGTTTATCTCGTTTACGATGCCGCCCATTTCCTGTTCTACGGCTTCGTTGGTGGGCACATAGAGGGTAAAGGGGATATCGCGCACGAAGTCCAGCCCATAGTCGTAAACGCCTTTGTTATTGACAAAGACACCGCTTTTTTCGCACAGCTCGTAGAACTTGGCGAACGGATTCTCTGCGCCCTCTTCCAGCTCGCTTCCTGAGAGGATGCTATAGACCGAGCTGGGCGTGGCTTCCAGTGTGCTGTTGATGCAGAAGATGTTCCCGTTGCCCTTCGAGCGTTGGCTTGTTATGTCGGCTTGCATGAGCGGAACACCTGTTGTGTCGCTCGCGGCTGTGAGTCCGTGCCGCTGGTTCCAAAGGTGGAAGGCGCTCTGCACACCCACCACCTTGCCGCCTTCGCGGACGACGCGGATGGGGCTGCCGTCCAAAGCCAGATAGTAGTCGTTGCCGCTGTCCAGCCCTGCTTTGTCCTTGTGCAGGATGGTGTGGGAGCGCAGCATCATCACCAGATATTTGCCGATTGTAGTGTTGTCGAGTGAACCATTAAAGCCAGTAAATGGCGCTCCCAATTCTCCAGTTTGGAAATCGTATTTGTAGGCAGCTCCTTTTATATAGTTTACATAGAAATAAAAGTTGAGAGCCCGAGGTGTCCGGCTGTTGATGCTGGTTGGATCCGGCGCATGGCTGAATGCCTCGTCCGAAGGCACAAACATCGAGATGTTGTGGTCTGTAGCATCGGGTATCAGGGCGTAGAAGTCCTCGTAAGTGTAGTTATAGTAGCGGCCGTCTTGCCCGTCGTAGAATGCGCCGTAATAAACTTCATTCCCTTCCTTTATCTTTTGCAGGTAGCCGCCTATGCCCTGTATCGTGTCCTGATACTGAATCAGTTCGGTTTCCATCATCGGTATGGTGTAGCTCTCGCCAGTCGCCGTGACGAGCTCGTAGGTGCCAAGCGGACTGGAGAAGTGCAGTTCGCCGGGCTTTGGAATGAGGTATCCCTTGCCGCCAACATTGAATATGAGACGGATGGTAGGGTCCCAGTTGATGGGGTTCTTGTAGGCATCCATTTGTGCTTGGGTGGTGGCGGCAGGAGACCCGAGGAACTTCAAGTGGGCCAGGTCCTTACTGTTGACGGGAATGCTCCATATCGGTGTCCCGTCCTTGTCGCAAAGTACGGCAAAGGCACCTTCGTCTGAGTTGGTTTCCAGGAGGCGTTGTGGCCAATATAGCGTCATGCCGTCTGTGAGCGGAACGACCTGTTTGTCGCCGTAGAGGTCGGTGATTTCCAACTGTACGGGTGAAGTGTCGGCTGTAGGCAGGGCTTGTGCCCATGCCGCACCGCAGCCTGTGGCGAACAGCGCGGTCAGCAGCCATTTTCGTGTTTTGTTCATGTCTGGTATTGGTTTGTAATAGTGAAAAATGTATCTTTGTTTGCAGGAAAAGCACACCTGTTGCTCAATTCCAATGGCAAAGATACAATTTTTTCAATTAAACCGCACGTTTGTTCCCTCAAAAAATATATGATTTCATCCAAATAGCTCATTAGACACGGTGCGTCTCAAGTTTCGTACAACACAAGCCAAAGTAAAATCGCTTATCAACAGGGAACAAACTCCCGGGAAACACGATATAAAGCTCCACATAACACGGCATAAAAGTCTTTTAGGCTCGTTATATAATTATTTTCAAGGCGTGAAAATATATTATCAAGCTTTGAAAATATATTATCAAGCCTTGAAAATAGATTTTCAAAGCTTGAAAATAGTTTTATAACACGTTATGTGAAGTTTGTGAGCACGCTCCGTATGATTTTACGGCACGTTGTCCCTGGTTACTCTGCTGTATTGGCTTCCAGCCACATCACACTTTGAAAAACATCTAATGACCGATTGGGTTAAGTTTTGCAAGCTCCGCTTGCTTTATGGATAAAAGAAGATAGACCAGTCCGACTCGTCCGACTCGTCGGACATGTCAGACTGGTCAGACCAATCGGGCTGCTTTATTCGATGTCGAGGTAGGAGTTGGGGTAGTTGTCGCGGGCGATTTCGGGTTCAATCATGCTGTCACCGAGACCGCTTACGCCTGCGATGCGTATCTTGTAGAAGTTGTTCCTTCCAATGCCATAGCTCATGGGGCCCATCGGGTTTGTTGAATTCATGCGGTGCCTAATCCAATAGGTATAATAGGTCTCATATACGCCCTGGTTGAAACTGCACTTTTTGATGCCGTAGTTCTTGAGCTGTTGGTTCGTATAATGTGCCAATTCGTCAAGCCCTAAGGATGACCCTGCATTGATGGCCTGTATGGAGCCATAGAATTGGTTTTTGTAGAGATAGATGGCATCACCCCAGTATTCGGGACGGGCTTCTTTCTTCAGCGAGTTGCTATTTACATCGTAGAGCCAGACAGAGACGGGACTCACGGCAGCCTTGAACACGATGCCAGCGGAATAGCCGTTCTTCTGGCTCGTCTTGAACGAGGTGTTCTCCATAATGTAGGCATAACCGTATGTGCCAGCTGGTGGCATGGCGGCAAAATTATCGGTGTTGAAGTCGCCGAACCATGAGGCATAGATGCTGCCGAGACTGGCAATGGTGGACTCGTCGGCTTTCTTGTCGTAGAAGTGAGGATCCACGATGTACTGTCCGTTTTCATCCTCGTATTCCGTGAAGTCTTCGGCCTTTCTGAAGTCAGGCTGTTCGGTGAGTTCTTCCATTCGGTCCGTATGCTGGAAGAGGTAGAAGCACTTGTTCAGGTTCACCAGCTTATAGTTGGTAATCTTTACGTCAGCATATTTCTCGTTATGATAGTCCCTCAACTCGAATAACTGCTCTTTGATGCCGATTTGCAGCTTTGCCAATACACGCTCCATTTCTATCTTCACATAGCAGTTCTTGCCGTCCCAGGGTGTCAGGTCGGTTTTCAGCAGCGAGTTTGCGTGATTGGACATTATCGCTCCCTTTTCTGGAATGTAGGGTTCGATGCCTGTCGGGTAGCTTTCAGTATCTATCAGGTTGAGAAAAGCCTTTTCGTTCTCGATGTCGTCCGGAATCTTGTCGTAGTTTGCAACGGCAAAGATATCGTACAAGCCCACCTTGACCCTCATTGAACGGATAATATATGTGATGTCATATCCCGCGTCGTAATTATGGTCGGAAGCGTCAACAGGCTCTGGGTCGTCAACGGTTGCTTTTGTGACGTAATTCTTTGTCTTCGAGTCGAAGAGGTATATCGCGAAATGGCTTATGAGGTATTCGTTCTTGAAGAATTCTCCCTCCTCTCCTCTGTCCGGGGCAGGAAGCTTCAGCTTCAGAATGAGGCGGGTATAGCCACTCTCCACCTCCCCTTCGCTACCAGCCAGAGGGCGCAGCACGTCGTCGATGGTGGTAAAGTCGGCCAGAGGCGAGTCTGTCATGACGGCACGCACCAAGCCATCTCCATCCACAACGTATGTGCGGGGGATGCCCGATGTGGCAAACTTGTAGTAGAGCGCGTTGTCTGTGGCGGAATAGAGCGGCATGGTCAGCCCAGCCTGGCTCCAATATGCCTTCGCTACGTCGAGCGTCTGGCTTCTCGGCACATTCAGCACGGGCACTACGTCCTTGTAGGTCTCGTAGATTTGCTGCAAGACGGGAAGCTCTTTCTGGCAATCGGGGCAGGTGGTGTCGAAGAAGCTAAGCAGGAAGGTTTTTCCCCGCAGCGATGATGACGTGATTTCTTGTCCGTCAGCATCGGTGAGTGTGAACTCGGGAACCATGTCGCCCACCTTCACAAGCTCGCGCACACCAGCCTTCTCTCCCTCTGCCTCATCCTCCCGACAAGCGGACAGAACGGTGAGGGAAAAGACTGCTAACAATAGTGCAACGTATGAATGACAGCGTAGCTTCAAAACCTTATAACTTTAGATGGTTATTAGCCCTGATTCTCCAGTTGTTGACTTCCAACTGCATGAGTGCATCGAGTTCTGCAGAGAGGAAGAACACCACGGTATAGAAGTCCTGCCTGTCCAGATATTCCTGTAGCGACAGCGCTTTCCCCAGATTCGTGTAGTATGCGCCTATCATGCCGACGTACTCGGGGAAGGACACATTGAACACCTGTCTGCCCGTTTCTGTGTTCTCGAGGATGATGCGGCAGTCGAGGCCCTCCATCAGTCGCAGGGTGGAGACACTGAAGGTTGTGCCGTTCAGGGTGCCGAAATCCGGGTCGTTGATGGTGACGGTTTCCTTTGCGAACGGTTCGTAGGTCATTACCCTGTCGGATGCGATGTTGTTGTGGGCATCCATCGTTGCGTTGGCCGACTCAATCCTTAGGGTGACGCTCTCAGGCTTGATGGTGACACTCGGGCTTGACGGCACCACGATGCACGACAACTGGTTCGTGTTCTTCATCAGATAGACATCGTGGGTTGCGTAATTCATGTCATAATGCACAGAGGACAGGCTGCCGAAGTACAAGTCTGGCAGTTTGCTTGCGTAGCTTGTTGTCTGGCTGGAGAGTGAAACACGAAACTTATCCATTGTCTCCACGTCTCCGGAAACGGCATACTCGTTGTTCACGACACCGCTCCAAACCACAAACTGGTAGTCGCCCTCTGTTAGCCCGTCCACTCTGACGCGGTAGCTGTTAGCATCCAGCTCTGCCTTGTTCACATTCAGGCGTTTGATGTAGTTGCCCGCTGCGTCATAGACATAGATGGAGACTTCCTGCACATGTCTTGGCGCTGCTTCCACATCAAGGATGTTGTATGTGTAGTGCAGATTCAGCCAAAAGCCGTCTGGGCAATCGTCGTTGTCATCGTTAACCCACGCGCACGAGGTGAGCAGCAGGATGAAGAATATGGATAATGTCTGTTTCAAAGCACAATGTCAATTTGTTCTCTAACAATCCAAGGCTTAACTTTCAAATCAACCTGAAGGCTGGCTTCACCCTCGTCGGGGATGTCGGGATCCACGTTAATTGTTCCATTGCCACCTTCTCCAAGGCCGGAGACATTGGTCACATACAGGCGATAGAGGTTGTTGCGCACGACGGCGAATTCCATCACGCCCATTTCCGTAGGCCTGCTGTTGTCCTCGTGGCGAATCCAGTACTTATAGTAGCAGCGGTAGCCGGCATCGGTCTTCTCGAATTTGAGGTCTTCGAACTCGCCGGAGCCACCTGTGCTGCGGATGTATGCCTGCAGGGCTTCGGGGGAAGCGAAGAACTTGTAGTCGTAGTAGTGCAGCACATCGGGATATTGTGCCGGGTCGGTGACAACCTCCAGCGCGTTGGCGGCGTTGAGCTTATAAACATTGTTATAGGGTACTACCGTTGCTCTGAACACGACACCTGTGGAGTAGCCGTTCTTCTGTGCGGGTTGGAGCATACAGTTCTCCAAGCAGTATGTTGTATTGTAGTTGGCTGTGAG
>JAFXVN010000015.1 GCA_017524545.1 Bacteroidaceae bacterium | reverse complement strand
GCATCCAAGACACGTCCGCCCGGATGGGCGGCCTCGTCCCGTTTGCGGATGCAAAGGTACGACAATTCCATAAACCCACAAAACATTATCCAACTTTTTTCAGAATGCCCGACGAACTATGAAAATACACATTATATATAAATACGCACGCGCGCGAAGGAAAAAGAGGAGGGATTTCCCTCTCGTTTCTTCCAAAATTCCCCACGCCCCATCCCTATTCTTTCCTTACCTTTGCACCAGATAAACATTAAAACCATACAACTATGAAACGTCAATACTCTCTTTTCTCAGCAATTTTCATGGCTTGTGCCTGCATATTTTCTTCTTGCACTGACATAGAAGACATCAATCAGTCCATGGTACTCTCGGGCGAATGGCAAGGTGACTTTGGCATGTACTACACATACGTTGACCACAGGGGGAACGAATACACCTTCGACTCCTACGACACGTACATCCGTTTCACGCCAGACCATACATACGCCAACTATGGGACTGGCACGCAGGTGGACTATTACGAATACGGTCCCTACGAGTATCAGTATTACCACTTCACTTGGTCTGTCGAGGGCGGCAACATCTATATTTACTACGATTACGACCATGACCTTGACACGCGCATCAGCAACTACCACATGACCAATGACTACCTTGCAGGAACCTTCCCCGCCTCCAACACCTCGTTCCGTCTGTACAAAATGGCTGATTACTACAGCTGGACTCCATACGTGAACAACTACGGATACAGCTCGCGCTACGAATGGGGCGACTACCGCTCATCTGTAACCCGCAGCGCCGACGTACAGGATGCCGACAGCACGGATGCCACAGGCCATGTTCTCTCCCGTGGCAGAAGAGCAATCATTTCACAGAAGTAAAGGTTGGGAAATGCTGCGAGACAGCATATAAAAGTCATCACAGCGAGGAGCATAACTATTTCCAAGCCTTGATAATATATTTTCAAAGCGTGATAATATATTTTCAAGGCTTGGAAATATATTATCAAGGCTTGAAAATAACTATGCAGCCTGTAGTTCGAGGTTTGTATGCAGGCATCGATTCGCATCTTTCCACTAAAGGAAAGTGAATTTCTTTGTCCTGGTTGGCTGATTATTCAGGTTTTTTTTCTAATTTTGCAGCATGATGAAGAAAGAGAACCTACTCCGCTTTGGCACCTTGGCTTCGGCCTTGCTGCCTGTTGTCCCCACCTGTGCTAAGGAAAAGAAGGGGAACCCGTCTGTCGATAACCGTCAGCAACCGAATGTGATTGTCATCCTGGCCGACGACCTCGGCTATGGCGACTTGGAATGCTTTGGCGCTACCAGAGTGCAGACGCCCAACGTGAATGCTCTGGCTCAGAGCGGCATCCGCTTTACAAATGTTCATGCCATTGCCGCCACCAGCACGCCATCGCGCTATGGTCTGCTCACGGGCGAATACGCCTTCCGCCACCCGGGCACGGACATTGCCCGAGGTAATGCCGGTATGATAATCCGGCCGGAGCAGTTCACCATTGCCGACGCTTTCAAGAATGCAGGCTATGCCACCGCCGCCATAGGCAAATGGCACTTGGGCCTGGGCAACAGGGATGCCGAACAGGACTGGAATGCCCAGCTCCCCATGCATCCCGGCGACATAGGGTTCGACTACCATTACATCATGGCAGCGACGGCCGACCGTACGCCTTGTGTCTTCATCGAGCAAGGGCATGTGGCCAACTACGATGCCTCGGCTCCCATCTTCGTCAGCTATGAGGAGAACTTCAAAGGCGAACCTACGGGGAAGGACAATCCCGAGCTGCTCTACAACCTCAAGGCCAGCCACGGACACAACCAGAGCATCGTGAACGGCATAGGCCGCATCGGTTACATGAAGGGCGGAGGCAAGGCGCTCTGGAAGGACGAGAACATTGCCGACAGCATAACGGCGCACGCCATCGGCTTCATCCGAAAGCACCAGCAGGAGCCTTTCTTCATGTACATGGCAACCAACGATGTGCATGTGCCGCGCTTCCCCCACGACCGTTTCAGGGGCAAGAACCCGATGGGCTTCCGAGGCGATGCCATAGCGCAGTTCGACTGGACTGTGGGGCAGGTCATCGACGAGCTGGAACGCCTCGGCTTGCGGCAGAACACCCTCATCGTCCTCAGCAGCGACAACGGCCCTGTGGTGGATGACGGCTATCAGGACCGCGCCGTAGAACTGCTTGGCGACCATCGGCCTGCTGGTCCCTATCGTGCAGGTAAGTACAGCACCTTCGAGGGAGGCACGATTGTTCCTGCCATTGTCTCATGGCCAAAGAAGGTGCAGGCAGGACAGGAGTCGGACGCACTGGTGTCGCAGATTGACTGGCTGGCCTCTTTGAGCGCTCTCGTGGGAGCCCGCATTCCCAAAGGCGGTGCGATAGACAGTGAGAACAGGCTTGGCACACTCTTGGGAGAAGACAGACAGGACCGCCCCTACGTCTTGGAGCAGGCTGCCAACCACACCCTCTCCGTCCGCACCAAGGAGTGGAAGTACATACCGCCAAGCCAAGGGCCGGCCATCATCTCCGGCCCCAACATGGAAAGCGGCTATGCCCGTGAGCCTCAGCTCTACAACATGCAGAAGCCCTACGAGCAGGAGAACGTCGCCCTTCTGCAACCCAAGGTCGTGTTTGAAATGCAATCCTACATAGAAAAGGAACGCGCCAAGGGTTCCACCTACACCTCGCCCATATCAAAATGAAGAGTGAAAAGTGAAGAATAAAGGAATAATGTGGAGAGATGCTATGAGGGGGCTGCCGTCCCTCGCGATGTTGCTGCTGGCCACTTGCCTTTGCGCCCAAGAAGTGCAAAGCTTCAAGCAGCACAACATGAAGCGATGGGGCATTCCGGCGGGAAACTACAGCGGCATCGTGCACATAGAGGGCGACCGCTATGCGCTCATCAGCGACAAGCAGGAGGCCGACGGATGGACGGAAGTGAGCATCAGCATCCTCCCCTCTGGCGACATCGAAAGGATGCTGTTCGTCGCCCATCACTACAATGCAGAGACACAGGGCAAGGCACGCGATAGCGAGGGGATTGCACACGTTCCGGGACAGGGGTTCTTTGTCTGCGCAGAGGATGACCAGCAGATACTGGAACTCTCCGAGGATGGCACACCTACTGGCCGCCGCCTCGCTGTTCAGGCAAGCTTCAGCACCTCCAACATCTTTCACAACTACGGCTTTGAGGCACTGGCCTATGATGCCAAGCAAGGCCTCTTCTGGACAACCACGGAACAAGGGCTGAAGGCGGATGTGCCTGCACCGACCACCTTTGAGTCGCCCATGCCCGTCTTGCTGCGCCTGCAGTCGTTCGGCTCCGACTTGCAACCATTGCAACAGTTCGCCTATCAGACCGAAGCGCCCGCGTCCAAGCGCAAGCCACGGTTCTTTGCCTTTGGCGTACCAGAGTTGTTGGCCTTAGACGACACCACACTGATAGTGATGGAGCGCGAACTCAACATCCCCAAGCGCTACAACCGCGCCCGCTGCAATATCCGTCTGTTTAGCGTCAATCCGCACACTCATCAAGCCATTGCAGACACCGCCCTATCCCTCCGCAATTTGAATGCAAAAGACTTCCTCCCCAAGAAACCGCTCTATGCTTTCAGCACAGGAATCCGCTTTTTGGGGAGGAAGAACTTTGCCAACTATGAAGGAATGTGTTTAGGGCCAACGCTTGCCGACGGCAGGCAAACCATCCTGCTCATCGCCGACTCGCAGAACCGCGCTGGCAATGCACTTTACCACCTGAAGGACTACATCAAGGTTGTTGTCATCAGCCATCCGTAAGTCCGCATGTAATTGATTTTGTCAAGCTGTCCAGCTTGCTATTGCCTCTTGCGAGGGCTTTTCGACTTCGAGCTTGTACTTCTTGATGATTTCGATGATTTGCTGCTGAATCTTGGCTGGAGCGACGCCTTGCAGGGTGCTCACCAAGTTGTAGCCGGCCTTGCGGAGGATGGGGATGATGTCGGCTGGGACACCTTTCTCGAGGAACAGCTCGTCCTTGTCGCGAGGTGCCTTCACTTCGGGCTTCATCTGCGGGAAGAAGAGGACTTCCTGGATGAATGGCTTGCCCGTCATGAGCATAGCCAGACGGTCGATTCCGATTCCGATGCCGCTCGTGGGAGGCATTCCGTATTGCAGGGCACGCAGGAAGTCGTGGTCGATTACCATAGCCTCATCGTCGCCCTTGTCGGCCAACTTCATCTGCTCGATGAAACGCTCCTCCTGGTCGATGGGGTCGTTCAGCTCGGAATAGGCATTTGCCAGCTCCTTGCCGTTCACCATCAGCTCGAAGCGCTCGGTCAGGCCGGGCTTTGAGCGGTGCATCTTCGTGAGGGGCGACATCTCGACGGGATAGTCCGTGATGAAGGTCGGCTGGATGAATGTGCCTTCGCAAGTCTCGCCGAATATCTCATCGATGAGCTTGCCTTTGCCCATCGTGTCGTTAATCTCGATGCCAAGTTTCTTCGCCACCTCGCGCATCTCGTCCTCGCTCATGCCGTTCAGGTCGTAGCCCGTCTTCTCCTTGATAGCGTCGAGGATGGGCAGACGGCGGAACGGAGCCTTGAACGAGATGACCTTGCCGTCAATCTCTGTCTCGGGCTTGCCGTTCACAGCCATGCAAATCTCCTCGAGGAGCTGCTCCGTGAAGGACATCATCCAGTTGTAGTCCTTGTAGCTGACGTATAGCTCCATGCAGGTGAACTCGGGGTTGTGGTTCTTGTCCATGCCCTCGTTACGGAAGTTCTTGCCGATTTCATAGACGCCCTCGAAGCCGCCAACAATCAGTCTTTTGAGGTAAAGCTCGGTGGCGATGCGCATGTACATCGGAATGTTCAGGGCGTTGAAGTGCGTGATGAAGGGACGGGCCGTTGCGCCGCCTGCAATGGCCTGGAGGGTGGGGGTCTCCACCTCCGTGTAGCCGTGGCGGTCGAAGAAGGCGCGCATGGTCTTGAGGATGACGGCACGCTTCAGGAAAGTGTCCTTGATGCCCTCGTTGACAACGAGGTCCACGTAACGCTGGCGGTAGCGAAGCTCGGGGTCGTCGAAGGAATCATAGACGTTGCCGTCGGCATCCGTCTTGACGATGGGCAGCGGCTTGAGGCTCTTGGAAAGCACGGTCAGTTCCTGAGCATGGACGCTAATCTCGCCAGTCTGCGTGCGGAACACATAACCCTTGATGCCGATGAAGTCGCCAAGGTCGAGAAGTTTCTTGAAGACAACATTGTAAGCCTCCCCTGTCCCCTCCAAAGGAGGGGTAAACCGTCCGTCCGCCTCGCCGTTCTCCCCTCCTTTGGAGGGGCTGGGGGAGGCTTTCAGGGCATCCCTCGTCACATACACCTGTATCCTTCCCTTGCTATCCTGCAACTCAGCAAAAGCCGCCTTGCCCATGATGCGCTTCGACATAATGCGGCCAGCAATGCAGACATTCCATCGTTTGGTTGGGTCGCCCTCTCCCTCGGAGAGGGCTGGGGTGAGGCTAAACTTTTCCTTGATTTCTGTGCTGAAAGCATTTGTGGGATATTCGGCTGCAGGATAAGGGTCAATGCCCAGGTCACGCAGTTGTTGGAGATTGTTGCGACGGATGATTTCCTGTTCGCTTAGTTCGAGAATACTAAACTTATTCATTTATGATTTGACAATTTACGATTTGCTATTTGCGCGGCAAAGGTACGAAAAAAAGATTAAAGATTAAAGATTAGAGATTAAAGAATTCCTTTATATACAAAAAGCAGCCTGAAAGCTCCGACTGAGAGACATTCAGGCTTGCTCCTATCACACAAAGCGGATGTTTAATCTGAAACCGGACGCACGGGGTATCCGTTGACGCGGTTGCGATAGCTTGAAGGATAAACGCTTGACGAGCTGAAGTCCAAACGGTAGGCGCTGTTGGTCTTCGATGTGTAAAGCGACGAAGACCAATAGTCACCATACTTGCCGCCATCGCTTAAATACGTGCTGCCAATGCCGCCCGCAGCAGGGAAGAAAACTCGCTTGGAAATGTCGTCCGCACAAACAAAAAGCATACCAGCCACGCCCGTGTACTCTGACTCGAAGGTTTGTGTTTCGCTGAGCCAGTATATGCCGCCCTCTGTCACCGGGCCTTCAAACAGGGCGAGTGGACTGTAATAATCCCCATTGCCGTAGCCCGCACAAGCTATCGCAAGTGCCTTGAACTCCTCGAGAGTCGGTGTGCGCCAACCCTCGCCCCAAGCGGCTGTGGCAGCATCGTGCGAGGTATCGAGCGTCGCGTCTGTGTAGGGATGGTAGGTGCTGGTGTCATAACCGGCCTCGTAGCCTTCCTTCCAAGTGAAGGTGGCAGCATTGGCTGCCGTGCGTGTCATTGTCGCATAGTACGTCTCTGTCTCACCCCAGGCAAAATAGTCGCCGCAGCATGTTGCATAGGAACCTGCGACAGTTGTCGCGCCGACGTTCTTCGTCGCCCACTTGATGCCCCCAATCTCAACATACTCGTGACCATCACCAGCTTCTTCCTCAAACTCGATGCTCTCGACCTGTGAGATGTTGTACTTGAGTGTCTGATTGCCCACGAGATTGATTTTTATCATCTGCGCGAAGGCTGTTTGCATTCCCGCCACGGAAAGCAGCAGGGAGGCAATAACGGAAGTAATTCTCTTCTTCATGATTAAAATGTTTGTTATTCGTATCTTTAATCTGCCTGCAAAGATACGACAAATTATTCACAATTAGATGACATTTCGAGTAAAAAAGGAAAAAATATGAACTATGGACTATGAACTATGGACTATTTTTCTTACCTTTGCGCTCGGATTCACAGTTTAAGGTAAACTACTATGTTTTATTGGTGTAATTTTAATCTAATTATTAATTAAGGTATGAAAAACGTCCCTTACAAGATCTACCTGAGTGAGGAAGAGATGCCCACCAGGTGGTACAATGTGCGTGCTGACATGAAGACAAAGCCAGCACCCCTGCTGAATCCTGGCACCGGGAAGCCCCTTACGGCGGCCGAGATGGAGCCTATCTTTTGTAAAGAACTCGTAGCCCAAGAGCTTGACAACGATACACGATGGTTCGACATTCCTGAGGAGGTGCTGAACTTCTACAAGATGTTCCGCCCCAGCCCTCTCGTCCATGCGAAGTTCCTGGAGAAGGCACTCGACACGCCTGCCAAGATTTTCTATAAGTTCGAGGGCAACAACACCAGCGGTTCCCACAAGCTGAACTCTGCCATTGCCCAGGCCTACTATGCCAAGAAGCAAGGGCTGAAGGGCGTCACCACCGAGACTGGTGCAGGCCAGTGGGGTACGGCTCTGAGCATGGCTTGCCAGTACTTCGGACTCGACTGCAAAGTCTATATGGTGAAATGCTCGTACGAGCAGAAGCCTTTCCGCCGCGAAGTCATCCGCACATACGGTGCAAGCATTGTTCCTTCGCCCAGCGACACCACTCAAGTAGGCCGCAAGATATTGGCCGAACATCCCGGCACAACAGGTTCCCTGGGTTGCGCAATCTCCGAGGCAGTCGAGGTGGCTGTCACCAACGAGGGTTATCGCTATGAGCTGGGCAGCGTCTTGAATCAGGTGCTCTTGCATCAAACCGTTATTGGTCTCGAGGTGCAGAAGGCGCTCCAGAAGTACGGCATCAAGCCCGACATCCTGATTGGCTGCACTGGTGGCGGCAGTAACCTCGGCGGTTTTGCTTCGCCCTTCATCGGTGAGATTCTGCGTGGCGAGGCAAACTACAAGATTATCGGTGCAGAGCCTGCCTCTTGTCCCAGCTTCACCCGTGGCATCTACGCCTACGACTTCTGCGACACAGGTTGCATCTGCCCCTTGGCAAAGATGTACACCATCGGCAGCCAGTTCATTCCCTCTGCCAACCATGCAGGAGGCCTGCGCTTCCACGGCATGAGCCCCATCCTCTCCGAACTCTACGATGAAGGCATCTTCGAGGCTCGCGCTTACGAGCAGACCTCCGTCTTCGAGGCAGCCGAGATTTTTGCCCGCGCCGAAGGCACTTTGCCCGCTCCCGAGAGCAGTCATGCCATCCGCGCAGCCATCGACGAAGCCCTCAAATGCAAGGAGACCGGCGAGGAGAAGGTCATCGTCTTCAACCTCTCTGGCACAGGTTACTTCGACCTCTATGCTTATCAGGCTTTCAACGACGGCACGATGACCGACTACATCCCCACCGACGCGGAAATCCAAGCCGCCCTCGCCAAGCTGCCAAAGGTATAATGCCACACAGAAATCATGGAAACTACAACCAGACGAAGAAGAAGGACGACTATCTCATTGCCGGATTACATGCTTACAGACCTCGGCAATGAGGCAAAGAGGCGCAAGACTACCATCAGCAAACTCCTTGAAGGCTTCGTGGAACCTGTGCTATACAAGCCAAACGCAGAGACCCTTGCCGCCCTCGAGGAAGCTCGTTCGGGCGTGGAGATGGAAGAACTGACTCCCTACGACATTGAACATTTTGAGGAATGGGTAGCAAACCTATAACAATCAAACTGTCCAGCAAGTTCAAGAAGGACTTGAAACGCTACAAACATGACGCTGCTAAAGTAAAGGCTTTGGGCAATGTCATCAAACATTTGAAAGCAAACGGTCGAGTTCCTCTTGAATACAACCCGCACAAGCTTCATGGCATCTTCGAGGGCTGCATGGAGTGCCATATTGAAAACGACTTCCTTCTCATCTGGATAGATGAACAGACAAATGTCATCAAGCTTCTGCGCCTTGGCTCACATCATGAACTTTTAGGCATATAAGATTCCCTAAAGTTGCACGCTCGACCGTGCAACTTTTGACATTTTTTGCATCCTTCATCGTGCAGTTTCGGCAAAAACAACGCCGCAAGTTAAGAGACGTATCTTAGCTTGCGGCGTTATATGTTTACTAATCCTGCCCGAATACTATTGCTTTCTTACAGTATAATATGAACCATCTGATGAATTCTTCAATGCACCTGTCGCATCTAACGAATAATCTCTTGAGTGTTTTTGATTATATCTCATATAGAAACAATCAGGAGCATACTTATCAAAAACTGTTTTTAAGACAGTCTTCTTACAGCCAGCTCTACGAACCTTTAATATATCCTTGTAAAAATAGTTAGTAAACCCGCCAATGTAGAATTTGTTTGTAACTACTTTTGCCGTTGCGTTTTCGCCCACTCTATACGTGATGTGGTTTTCAAAATTTATTGGAGACTCTGATTCATCAAAGGTCTGTCCTTCTGGATTGTTTTTCTTAACCCTCAAATTGACTGAACAATCCTGAATAATATCTGTCATAATTTTATATTCTGAAAAAGACTTTGATGCATGGGGAGGTATAGCCACAATAGGCTTTTCTGCATATGAAAGGCTAGAACTCGAGCCTTCAGAAATTGCATATGATGTCAAAAAAGATGTTTGGGATGAAGCTTGGGCAGATATAGAACCAGAATAGCCATCCAATGTAATACCCCGCCACACACCATATGCTGTAGCAGATGCAGATATACCTTCAGATATACCTTTAGATTTTACTTTAGTAATCTGTGAACTCTTACCGATACCATAGCTCCTTGCTTTATAATAATCATAAGCCACGCCATTCTTTATATAGAAGGTATTACCTAAATCCATATAAATAACTTCATCAGAGAGATTCTCCACCCGGAAACCAGCATTACCGCCCCTGCTCCAAAAATTATAGATAATCTTGCACACTCCATCATTATAGACATAGTTGCTGTTTTCTTTCTGAAGGTTGGTTGACTTCACTTCAACTACTTGGTAGTAAGTTTTGCTGCATGATGTCATCAACAATGTCACACATGCTAAAATCAATTTCAATTTCATGTTGATATAAGTTTTAATTAGTAAAAAAGGTTTAACGCGGTTGGAGTTAAGATACAAATAAGGCGTGAACCACTGTAACTTACTCCAAAACGGGCACCGCCAAGCGCCACACCAACAATAAGCACAAATCGTCCACGCCCAAGCGCAGACTCTTGAAATGCTTATTCTTGTTGGTTGAAATTGGCGGATTAGTTTTGGAAGAACAAGAAACAAAAGCCTCGTTATATCAAATACTTTATTCCTCTACTGTCTGTTTCGTGTATTATCTTTCTTAATTGTCTGAAAAACTATTCTATGTCTCATGGGCGAACTTGTTGTAGTCGCCGAGGATTTGTTCAATTCTTCTGCAAAGATACGACTTAATTATTTAATAACGCCACATCTCCACCTTTTTTATTTCTAAAAGTTTATCAACACATATTAAGACTATCATCTTGGCACGAGGCGTTTGCCATTTTAACAGGCTGCGATGCCAAACATGGCACGATATGTCCTTTGAACGCTAAGTTTGGGAACATGACAGACTGAGCCATCTGTTTCTACGGGGAAAAAGCAGGGCTTTCGCAACTTAATTCCTGTTCCTTAACCTCTTATTCCCATTTTTTTCGTACCTTTGCGGCTGTATTTCTTCAATATAAGGTTATCAAAGCGGCAAAACACATATTCCGCATCCTTGTCGGTGTGCTTGTGGTCATCTACACGGCCTTGATGCTGCTGACATCGCTGCCTGCCTTCCAGAGGTGGGGAGCCGATGCCGCGTCGCAGCTTTTAGAGGAGAAGTTAGGTAGCCGCGTCAGCATCAGCAAACTGCGACTGAATATGCTCGGACACGTCATTCTGGACAATGTGCAGCTCTACGACCAGCGCGACACCCTGATGCTGCAAGCCTCGCGCATTGCCGCCAAAGTGAATCCGATACCCCTCGTCGAGAAAAGGGTGCGCATCACCGGCGCACAGCTTATCGGGGCAAAAGTCAAGCTCTACAAGGACGGCGACGCGCCCTGCAACTTCCAGTTCCTGGTGGATGCCTTTTCCTCGAAGGACACGACTTCCTCCCCGCTCAACCTTCGCATCGGTGCGCTCGTGATACGACGCGGTGACGTGCGCTTCGACCGCCTCGAAAAGCCTACCACCCCCGAGCGCTTCAACCCAGACCACCTGCATGTGACCGACCTGAACCTGACGGCCCGCGTCATGGCGAAGATGCCCGACACGCTGGCCATCGACCTCCGGGGACTTTCCTTCCACGAAGAAAGCGGATTCTGCCTGCAACGGTTCACCTTCGAGGCAAAAGCAGGCAGGCAGGGCGCGACGATAAGCGACCTCCTGCTCCAACTGCCGGAAACGACCGTTCACGGACAAGGCACGATGGAGAGTGGACAAGACGCGACAGACGAGGAACTTCCAAAGTCCTTGGCAAATGGTAGGTGGAAGATGGACATCGATGCCAACATCTGCCCACGCGACCTGTCGTGCTTCATCCCACAGCTTGGAAAGTTCGGCGACATCGTCACACTCACTTCCGAAGCCAAGCTTGAGAACGGCAGCCTGCAACTCTCCGGCCTCTCTGTCGGCGACAAGGACGGCCACGCCTCCCTGCTTTGCGACGCCACCGTTTCCAACCTGCGAGGCATCCCCTCCTGCTTTGCCGACATCAGGGAGCTGCACACCGGCCCGTCCATACAGCAATACCTGACACAGAACCTGCAAGGGAAGGCAAGGGAGGTCAGCCCCATCCTCACCCGTCTGGGCAGCACCCAGTCTGCGGGTAGCATCACCTACGAAGGCGGCCACCTCCTGGCAAACCTGCAAACACAAAGCGAGCAGGGCATCGTCTCGACAGGCATCACCCTGCACGACAAGCATGAGCTGCAAGCCGTCGTCACAGCCACGGACATCCGACTGGGGCATTTGCTGAACCTCTCGGACAAAGCAAGGGATATGGCGGCATCGCTCATGGCGGAGGTGACAGGTACACTGCCAGGACGGGACAGGCAGGCAAAGCTCTCGGTGGATGGTCTGTTGAGCAGTCTGACATTCAGAGGCTACGAGCACCGAAACATTCCATTCTCCGCAAACATCGACGGCGACACCTACAGCGGCGAGCTGGCAATGGACGAACCCAACGGGCAGGCACAGCTCCACCTGCAAACGGGGAAGCAGCAAGGCAGGCATTCGCTGCAGTGCCGGGCAGAGGTGACGAACCTTGCCCCCCACTACATGAACCTGACAAAGCGCTACGAGGGCGAACGCTTCAACGGCACCCTCGAAGCCGACTTCACAGACACCGACCCCAACAACCTGCAAGGCGAGCTGCACCTCACCGACATGGAACTTGCATCAACGGAGAAAGGGAACCTCAAGGTGGGCGACATCGATTTCACCAGCAACGTGGCAGAGGACGGTATGCACCTGCGCCTGAGGAGCGATTTCCTCAGGGCGAGGGCCGACGGTTATATCAACTGGAAGACGCTTCCCCGGTCGTTCATGCAACTTGTCCGGCAGAACCTGCCAAGCCTCTTTCCGCTTGCCGACCGACATTCTGAGCCTTCCCTCGCCAAAGCCCCAAGCACAGGCGGGATGGGCAACGACTTCCGCTTCGTCATCCTGTTGCAGGACACCCTCATCGCCGAACGGCTGTTGGACACCGACCTGCGACTGCCAGAGATAGGATGGTTAGACGGTACCATCAGCGATGCCGTCGGCCAGATTGCCCTACAACTGCGAATACCCCAGCTGCAGACAGCCGGCCAACAGCTGCAGAACATTACCTGTCGCACAGAAGCCAGCAACGCAGCCCTACAGACGAGTCTGCAATTCGAGCGCATCATGAAGGGAAAGCCCGTGGAGTTCAACCTCGACGCCTACGCGAGAGAGGACAAAGTGACATCGCGGCTGCGCTGGGACAACAAACGCGACGTGGCACACACAGGCGACATCAGCATGACAGGACTCATACGCCGCGACCTTTCCGGCCAGACAGCCATCGATGCTAAGATGAACGCCTCGCGCATCGTCATCGGCGACACGCTGTGGCACATCGAACCCGCCACCATCAAATACCACGACAAAGTGGTCGATGTGGAGCACCTCTCCATCAGCTTGGCAAACAGGCACATCAACATCGGCGGCCGGCTCTCCGACCTTCCCTCCGACACGCTGAGGGCAGAGCTGGCAGACATCGACATCGCCTACATCATGGACCTTGCGAACTTCCACAAAGTCGATTTCGACGGCCGGGCGACAGGCAGCATCTATGCCACCTCGCTCCTGAAGAAGCCTTTTGCCGACGCATTCCTGCAGGTCAAGGACTTTACCTTCAACGCTGCCAGCCTCGGAGACATGGACCTTTATGCCAACTGGGGCAAGCGGGAGAGAGCCATCCTGCTGGAGGCTGACATGAGGGGGCCGCTGCCGCAGCACCGCACACAAGTGCATGGCACCATCATCCCGGGTAAGGGCGCAGAAGACGGCCTCAACCTGAACATCCAGACAAGCCACATCGACCTCTCCTTCCTGAACAAGTTCACGAAAAAAATCTTCCGCGACCTGCAGGGACGCGCCTCGGGATGGGCACGCATCTTCGGTCCATTCAAGACGGTCAACTTGGAAGGCGACATGTTCATCAACGAGATGAAGATGCACGTCCAGGCACTCGGCACAGACTACCGCCTCGCAGGCGACAGCATCACCCTGCGCCCCGACAACATTTGGCTGCGCGACGCACACATCTACGACCCCGTGGGAATGCCCGGCATGAACGAGCATACGGCAAGCGTCAACATGCACCTGATGCACGAGGCTTTCAAGCATCTAAGCTATGATGTCAACATCGACTCACAAAACCTGCTCTGCTACAACTTCCCCCACCAGGGCAACATGAGCTTCTACGGTACAGTATATGCCGACGCACAGGTGCACCTGAGCGGAGGACTGAGTGCCACGGACATCGACGTGACAATCACCCCAATGCCAGAAACCACTATAATATATAATGTAGCAACTCCGGGGACCGTCAGCGAAGCAGAGTTCGTGACATACAGACCCACACCCAAGAGGGGAACTGATGGTTCTGCCACAGACAAAGCCTCGGGAGAGGTAACAGCCGCCCTCCCCGTAAAGGAGGGCATGAAGCCGGGAACATCTTCTGACCTCCGCATCAACTTCGACATCAATGCCAACCCCAATGCCCAGATACGTCTGCTCATGGATCCGCGCACGGGCGACAACATCTCGCTTCACGGTCGCGGCCGCCTGCACGCCAACTACTATAACAAGGGACGTTTCCAGCTCTACGGCACCTACCGCGTCAGCGACGGCACCTACCAGATGTCCATCCGCGACCTCATCCGCAAGGACTTCACCTTCCAGCCCGAAGGCACCATCGTTTTCGGCGGCGATGCCATGCAGTCTGCCCTCAACCTGAAGGCGACGCACACGGTGCCTAACGTCTCACTCGACGACCTCTCCACCACAGGGCTTGGCCTCTCCAATACGCGCGTCGATTGCATTATGCACATCGGAGGCATAGCGCGAGACCCTTCCATCAGCTTCGACTTCGACATCCCCAATGCCAACGAGGACGAGAAGCAGATGGTGCGCTCCATGCTCAGCAGCGAAGAGGAACGCGACATGCAAGCCATCTACCTGCTCGGCGTGGGCAGGTTCTACACCTATGGTACTCTGCTCGACAAAAGCCAGACAAAGGGTTCGATGGCGATGAACTCCGTGCTGAGCAGCGCACTGAGTTCCCGCTTCAATCAAATCATGTCGCAAGCTCTCGGCGGGACAGGATGGTCGTTCGGCACGAACCTGCGGACAGGCGAGGAAGGCTGGGAGCATCTGGACGTGGAGGGACTGGTGAGCGGCAAGATGCTATCTGGCCGCCTGCAATTCAACGGCAACTTCGGCTACCGCGAGAACAAGTACAAGATGGGCAAGAACAACTTCATCGGCGACTTCGACATCCAGTACCGCCTCTCGCCCCGCAGCCCCTTCTCCCTGAAAGCCTACAACCAGACTAACGACCGCTACTTCACCCAATCGTCGCTCACCACCCAAGGCATCGGCATCAAGTTCCAGCGCAACTTCACCCGCTTTCTGGAACTCTTCCACCGCACGAAGAAAAGATCGACAAAGGAATAGGAAGAGGCGTTACACATGACCTTCTGCGACGCGGCTGTAGGCGGGAGCCGACATGGGGCAGAAATCCTTGTCAAGGTACTTGAAGTAGCCTGTAATGGCTATCATGGCGGCATTGTCGGTCGTGTAGCTGAAGCGCGGAATGAAGATTTTCCAGCCGTAGCGACGGGCGTGGTCGTGGAAAGCGTTGCGCAAACCTGTGTTGGCAGACACACCGCCAGCCACTGCCACTTGCTTTATCTTCAAGTCTTTGGCAGCAAGGCGCAGTTTCTTCATCAGTATATCGACAATCGTCTTCTCGAGCGAAGCAGCAAGGTCGCATTTGTGGTGCTCGATGAAGTCGGGGTCTTCCTTCAGCCAGTCGCGGAGGTTGTAGAGGAAGCTCGTTTTCAGTCCGCTGAAGCTATAGTCGTAGCCCGCAATATTGGGCTTGGAGAAGGTGAAGGCATCGGGATTGCCCTGACGAGCCAGCTTGTCGATAATGGGACCTCCGGGATAGCCCAGCCCCATCACCTTCGAGCACTTGTCGATGGCTTCGCCGGCAGCATCGTCGATGGTCTGACCGATGATTTCCATCTCCTTATAGCTCTTGACGAGAATAATCTGGCTGTTGCCGCCGCTGACCAACAGGCAGAGGAAGGGGAAGGAGGGAGCATCCCCCGCCCCCTCCGAAGGAGGGGAGAATCGTCCCGAAGTCTCGCCGTTGACTTTCCCTTCAGTCGTCGAGTGTTGCTTCCCCCCTCCTTTGGAGGGGGCGGGGGAG
The DNA here is from genome assembly GCA_017524545.1 of Bacteroidaceae bacterium. Lineage (GTDB taxonomy): Bacteria > Bacteroidota > Bacteroidia > Bacteroidales > Bacteroidaceae > Physcousia. The sequence goes on along the minus strand of JAFXVN010000015.1, from coordinate 4,354 downwards.
GCTGTCTTTATGAAGTGCGCCAGCACATGCCCTTGCAGGTGGTTGACATCAATCATGGGAATGCCCAGCGAAGCCGCCAGTCCCTTGGCGAAAGACACGCCGACAAGCAGGGAACCCAGCAAGCCCGGGCCTCGGGTAAAGGCAATGGCCGTCAGCTGTTCGCGTTCGATGCCCGCCTGCTTCAAGGCAGCATCCACGACAGGCACGATGTTCTGCTGGTGGGCACGGCTCGCCAGTTCCGGCACCACGCCACCGTATGCCTCATGCACAGCTTGACTCGCCGTCACATTGCTCAAAAGGATACCGTCTCGAATAACAGCAGCCGACGTATCATCGCAACTGCTCTCAATTCCTAAAATATAAGCCCCCTCCCCGCTCCCCCTTTGGGGGAGTGCCTCATTGCCGCTGATGTCAGAATGAACTTTGGAAGAGGTGTTTTGATTTTCTATATTCATTGTTATTGTCTTTAGTTAGTGGCACTTCCCCAAAGGGGGAGCGGGGAGGGGGCTTATCTGCTGATTACCTCCACCCCATTCTCTGTCATCAGGAACGTATGTTCCCATTGAGCGCTGTCCTCGCCGTCTTCGGTCAGGACAATCCACTCGGTCTCGTCCTCCTCGTCGCCGCAGACTTCCCAATCGCCGGCGTTAATCATGGGTTCAATGGTGAACGTCATGCCCGGCACAAGCAACATTCCCGAACCCTTCTTACCGTAGTGCTCCACATCGGGCTCTTCGTGGAAGGCCAATCCGACACCATGACCGCAAAGGTCGCGGACGACAGTATAGCCGTTCTCGTGTGCATGTTTGGCGATGGCGTTGCCCACGTCGCCCACGAAGACGTACGGTTCGGAGCAAACCTGTTCGCCTATCTTCAGACATTCCCAAGCCACATCGACGAGCCGCTGACGCTCAGGCCACGTCTTGCCGATAACGAACATGCGGCTCGCGTCGGCGTAGTAGCCGTCAAGGATAGTCGTAACATCCACATTGATAATGTCGCCTTCTTCGAGGATGTCTTCTTCGCTGGGGATGCCGTGGCAAACCACGTCGTTGATGCTTGTGCAACAGCTGTTTGGGTAGCCCTCGTAATTCAGGGGCGCAGGAATGCCGCCGTGTTTCGTCGTGTAGTCATAGACGATACGGTCAATCTCCGCCGTACTCATGCCCTCGCGTATCTTTTCGGCCACTGCATCGAGCACAGCGGTATTAAGCTCACCAGCCTTGCGGATGCCTGCTATCTGCTCCTTGGTTTTGATGAGGTCGGGTGTCGGCACAAGCTTCCCCTTCGCCTCCAATGCCATAATCTTGAGGTCCATCTCCGTTGGGGGCAATCCTGCCGGGACAAACCATTGCAGCTTCTTTTTCTTCTTCTTTTTCTTGTTTGCCATCGCCTGTTTTTGCATTTCGGCTGCAAAAGTACAAAGAAATTAAGAATTAAGAATTATTTCGTAATTTTGCAGCCGCATATCTAAAAATAACGAATAAATGCTTTTCAGGATGAGACGAAGAAACACTTTCATCAAAACAACATTGGCGATACTGACACTCCTTGGCAGTACCGCAGTCATGGGGCAGGAGACCCTCTTTAACTCCCCCTCAAAGGTAGAGAATCATGAGCAGAAAGCTCCCAGGGGAGGTTTGGTAGAGTCTCCGTGGTTTCAGGATCTTTCGAGCCGCATCAAGTTGCACGGTTACGCCCAGGCAGGTTACACCTACGACCACAAGGGTGGAACAAACACCAACACCTTCGACCTGAAGCGTGTCCTCTTCTGGGCGGAAGCCAAGATAACCGACCGATGGTCGTTCCTCTTCATGCACGACTTCTCAAGCGTCGTACAGGAATACTACACCGACTATCGTCTGACGAAGAACAAGGCTCTGACCATCCGCTTCGGACAGTTCAAGAACGGTCTGTCGCTGGAGAACCCCCTCTCCCCCACTGCTATGGAAGCCATCGATGTCTATAGCGAAGCCGTCACCTTCTTGACGGGCTGTGGCAGCGACCCCCTGCTGGGTGTGCAGTACGGCCGCGACCTCGGCCTCTCCCTCTTCGGCGAGACGAACAACGGCAAGTTCCGCTACGAGCTGGACGTGATGAATGGGCAAGGCATCAACCGGAAGGACGGTAACAGCTTCAAGGACTTCATCGGACGCATCGAGTACCGCCCCGTGAAGGGTCTGAATCTTATTGCAACAGGACAGATTGGTCGCGGACATGCCATCAGCACATCCCTCTACAACCCCAACATCAGCGTGGGCGATGACTACAAGCGCAACCGCTGGACGGCAGGTGCCGACTACAAGAGCAAGGCCTTCAACGTCCACGGAGAATATCTGAGAGGCTGGGACGGCGATGCCCACAGCTGGGGTGCTTACGTCACAGGGTCTGTTCCTTTGGCTCGCTTTGGCTCGCCGGAATTAGGAAAGAAGCTTGAACTCGTTGCTTCCTACGACTTCTTCAACTTCAACACCTCACTCGGCATGGATCAGCACAAGGCCATCGGTGGCCTGCAGTACTGGTTCTACAAGAAGTGCCGCCTGCAGGTGCAGTACGTCTATAAGAACGCCTATACAGCAGGCGGGCAGTTCGTCCACGGTGCCAACCATAGCCTGATGTGCCAGCTGCAAGTCCGCTTTAATTAAAGGAATGGAAGGAAGTTAAATCGTCAAATCGTAAATTAAATAGTTGTGTTTATCAAGGTTTTCCTGACCGTCATCTTCTTGGCCGTGATGGTCGGCGTGGGCATCTATTCCCACAAACAGGCCAAGTCTGTCGATGGCTTTGTCCTCGGCGGTCGCAGCGTAGGTCCCTGGCTCACCGCCTTTGCCTACGGCACCAGTTATTTCTCTGCTGTCGTCTTCGTCGGCTATGCCGGACAGTTCGGCTGGAAGTACGGCCTTTCCTCTGCATGGATTGGCATAGGCAATGCCATCATCGGCTCACTGCTGGCGTGGCTCCTGCTCGGTCGTCGCACCAAGCTGATGACGCAGCACATCGAAAGCCGCACCATGCCTGATTTCTTCGGCACGCGCTACGAGAGCCAGAACCTGCGTGTCGTGGCCAGCGTCATTGCCTTTATCTTCCTCATCCCCTACACAGCAGGTGTTTATAGCGGCATCTCGAGGCTCTTCGAGATGGGCTTCGGCATCCCCTACGAATACTGCGTCATCGGCATGGCTGCCTTCACAGCCATCTATGTCATCTTCGGAGGCTACAAGGCAACGGCGATGAACGACTTCATCCAGGGCATCATCATGCTCTTCGGCATCGTCACCGTCATTGCCGCCGTGCTCTCTTCGCAAGGCGGTCTCGCCAACGCCGTAGAGAAGCTGTCTGAGCTTCCTTCCGACGCAGACCCGACAGTCAACGGCGGTTTCGCCTCGTGGTTCGGTCCCGACCCATGGGGACTGCTGGGTGTCATCGTCCTGACCTCGCTCGGCACGATGGGGCTGCCGCAGATGGTAGGCAAATTCTACAGCATCACCGACGAGAGCGCCATCCGTCGCGGCACCATCATCTCGACCATCTTCGCCTTCATCATCGCCGGCGGCTGTTACTTCCTCGGTGGCTTCGGACGGCTCTACGACCCTGTTATCAACGAGGCAACGGGCAAGATAGCCTTCGACAGCATCGTGCCTGCCATGCTCGTCACCCTGCCCGACGCACTCATTGCGCTCGTCGTGCTGCTGGTGCTCTCGGCTTCCATGAGTACGCTTGCGTCTTTGGTGCTGACATCGTCCTCGACCATGACGCTCGACCTCATATATCGCGACAAGAAATCCCTGCCGGGCGAAGTTGAGGAGGGCAGCATCGACGACATCGTGGCCGAGAAGATAGAGCTGCGCAAGGTGGTTGTGATGCGCGTCCTCATCGTCTTCTTCATCGTCATCTCGCTGATGATAGCCTTGAATCCGCCCACCTTCATTGCCCAGCTGATGGGCATCTCATGGGGCGCACTGGCAGGCGCATTCCTCGCCCCCTTCATGCTGGGACTCTACTGGCGCGGCGTAACGAAGGCAGCCGTCTGGGCTTGCTTCATCTGGGGCGTAGGGCTGACGGTCGTCAACATGCTTCTGGGCAATCCCATCAACCCCATCAACTGCGGTGCCCTCGCCATGCTCGGCGGCTTCCCCGTCGTCTGGTTTGCCAGCCTCCTCAGCCCCAAACTCTCAAAGGGCTATGTTGACAAGATGTTCGAGTGCTACAAATAACCTGACTTCATCACTTTCTGTGCCACAAAATGGCATCCATTGTTTTACAGGTGTTTAGACAAGTTTTCCGGGTGTCTTTGGGTGTCGCAAGGTAAAAAATGTGTACCTTTGCACCATGTATCCACGTAAGAAACCCAATC
>JAFXVN010000002.1 GCA_017524545.1 Bacteroidaceae bacterium | reverse complement strand
CTTGCGACCATTCACACTTTTTGAGACAGAATTATTTTTGAAGAGTAAGAACATTGAGTGGGAGAAGTATCAAGTCACAGAGGTTTATATGACGATGGGCGGCATACCTTATTATTTGGATATGCTGGAAGGCAATCTGTCGCTTAATGAGAATATCGACCATCTGTTCTTTCAGGAAGGAGCAGCCTTGCGCACAGAGTATGACTTCATCTTTCGGTCGCTGTTCCGTAACTCCAAAGTGTACCGCTCTGTTGTTCCGTTGCGGAGATTCCTACAAGTGCTATGAAGAAGATGCTGTCAAAGCTGCTGAGATTCTTCGTCTTACGAACATCGTCGAAGATGACAAAATCACTATCGCTAGCTTCCCGTACCACGCTCTCGATTCTTACCTTCCTCGCTTGATTCGTGCCGGACACAGAATAGCCATCTGTGATCAGCTCGAAGCTCCGAAGCCTAAGAAGCAAGCTCAAATGGAGTTGTTCTTGCGCTCCTGATGGTGCTCAGGCGGCATAGCCGGAGCACCAATGCGTGAACAATTCCTGTTTCCTCTGCTGACTCACGGCTCGTCCGTGAGTTTTTTTGTGCTTGGCTTTGTGGTTTCATTATTTTGTCGTACCTTTGCAGCAGCATCAAGAGCAGGAGCCTTAGGCTCACTCACCAACCGAGCATAGGATGCCACAATCTCGTTCTTTACTCTATACTTCAAAAGCAACTCTGATTCTTCACTCAAAAAACAAAAGAATATGAACATCAGACACATTTTAGGCATAGCACTGCTTGCCGTCAGCTCGTTTATCTGTGCCCAGAGTACAAGCCCCAGCACAAAGTGGCATTGGGAAAAGGGAACCATCGTTTTGGAGACACCTGCTCGTCCTGCGGGGCAAGCGTCGGCCCTTCTGTTGGCCACTCCCAAACTGGAGACCGTCAGAATAGGATTCGCAGGGCTTGGAAGCCGTGGCCCTTGGGCCGTGAAGCGCTATTGTCACATCCCCGGCGTACAGATTGTAGCTCTTTGTGATTATGAAGAGGAGCGTGCAAGGGATGCCCAGAAGTTCTTGAGAGAGGTTGGTCTGCCTCCTGCCGACATCTATAGCGGAGAAACGGGCTACGTAGAGATGTGCAAGCGAAAGGACATCGACCTAGTATATGTGGCTACAGACTGGGACCATCATTTCCCCGTGGCCAAATGTGCTTTGGAGAACGGCAAGCATGCAGCCATCGAAGTGCCAAGCGTCATGAATCTCGAGCAATGTTGGGAGCTTATCGACCTGAGCGAGAAGAACCGCTTGCATTGCATGATGCTGGAAAACTGTTGCTACGACTACTACGAGATGTGTGCCCTGAACATGGCTCAGCAGGGACTTTTTGGCGAGATAATTCGTGCCGAGGGTGCTTACATCCATACGCTGAACGAGGCAAATATCTGGAAGGGATACTGGCAGAACCCCGACGGCTCTGACCCAGAAGGATTGCATTGGCGCCTGAAATACAACAAGGAGAACCGTGGCGACGTCTATGCCACTCACGGACTTGGCCCCATTGCTCAGGCTCTGAACATCCATCGTGGAGACCGCATCAAGACGCTTATCGCCATGGACACCGAGAGCTTCTGCGGACGCGAGGGCTACAAGGAAGTGACTGGCAAGGAGTGCGACTCTTTCCGCAACGGCGACCACACCACTACGCTCATGCGAACCGAAAAGGGTAAGGTCATGGAGATTCAGCACAATGTGATGAGTCCGCAGCCCTACAACCGTATGTATAAGCTGACGGGCATGACAGGCTTCTGCACCAAATATCCCGACCCTAAGATATATATCAGCAAGAAGAGTGCAAGCAATATGGGACTTGCTGAGATGGCGGGCAAGATATCAGGACACAACTTCCTGCCAAAGGAAGAGTATGATGCCCTGATGAAACAATACTACCATCCCATTCTGAAGAAGTTCGGCGACTTGGGCCGCGAGTTTGGACATGGCGGCATGGACTATACGATGGATGCCCGTCTGGTTTATTGTCTGCAGAACGGCTTGCCTCTCGATATTGATGTCTATGATTTGGCAGAGTGGTGTGCTCTGGCTGAGCTTGGTGCCTTGAGCATGGACAACGGCTGTGCTGCTGTGTCTTTCCCTGATTTCACCCGTGGAGGATGGAACGAGCAGCAAGGTTTCCGCCATGCCTATGCCTCTCCAGAGGATGAGGCAGCAGCCGATAAGGCAGCACGCGAAAGTACTGCAAAGCAGAAGGAGTTGGCGGCGAAGAAGAAACTTTGGGAGAAGTACGACAAAGCCCAGTCCTCGAAGCCTCGCAAGTAGAATCGTAACCCTTCTGCTTATCACTGCATCTAAAGCCTTTTCCTGTCGTCTGCTCTTGACGGGGAAAGGCTTTTCTTTTGCTTTTTGATGGGAATGGCACCGCTCATTTCAAAAATTGTCGTACCTTTGCAGCAAGATAAATCGGAATTTATTGGAACTTATGATTATTGATTTTAACAAGGTAGAAGAACTAGCATTCCCTGGTATGAACGGGGGAACAGGGCTGATGACCGTGCGGATGTACAACGATGAAAAATACCGTATCATTCCCACAACAATCCATTCGGGCGGGAGCATCGGAATGCACAGGCAGACATCCGGCGATGATATGAACTATATCTTGT
>JAFXVN010000014.1 GCA_017524545.1 Bacteroidaceae bacterium | reverse complement strand
TTCTTAATTCTTAATTCTTAACTCTTAATTCTTAACTCTTAACTCTTAATTCTTAACTCTTAACTCTTAATTCTTAACTATTACCCCGTCCTGCATACAAATCTTCTGGTCGGCAAGGTCGGCAAGCTGTTCGTCGTGGGTGACAATGACGAAGGTCTGCCCCATTTTGTCGCGGAGGTCGAAGAAGAGGCGGTGCAGCTCCTGCTTGTTCTGGGTATCGAGGGAGCCGCTGGGTTCATCGGCAAAGACCACATCGGGATTGTTGACAAGCGCACGGGCCACTGCCACGCGCTGCTTCTCGCCGCCAGAGAGTTCATTGGGTTTGTGTGAGGCACGGTCGGAAAGCCCCATGAATGCAAGCAGTTCTTCGGCACGTTGCCGCGCCTCGCGTCTTGATGTGCCGCCAATGAGGGCAGGCATCATCACATTCTCCAAAGCTGTGAACTCGGGCAGAAGCTGATGGAACTGGAAGACGAAGCCCATGTGCTTGTTGCGAAAGGCAGAGCGTTTGGCATCACTGAGCTTCATCACGTCAACACCGTCGATAATGACGCTGCCGCTGTCGGCCCTGTCGAGCGTGCCCATAATCTGCAGGAGCGTCGTCTTACCTGCACCGCTTGCACCAACAATGCTCACCACCTTGCCCTGCTCAATGTCGAGGTCTATGCCTTTAAGCACTTCGAGACTGCCGAAGCTCTTTTTTATGTTGCGTATCTTTATCACCTTTGAAATTTACTATTTGACAATTTACAATTTACGATTTACCTAAAAAGCACCTTCTTTCGGTTGCCTTCCTCATCTGATACGATATATATGCCTCTTGATGGGCGTTCCACTCTCCTGCCGCTAAGGTCATAGACATTCTTTTCTCCCTCTCTCTTGGAGAGGGTTGGGGTGAGGCTATAGTGCCCCATCAGATAGTTTAGTCCTGCCTCGGCATCTATTTCGCCATAGCCATAGTCGTTGTTCGGGTATGGGAGTAAAGGGTCGTGGTGTCGGCAAGTGGCTTCAAAGGTTTCGATAATCTGCTCGCGTGTCAGCGTCGGGAAAGCCTCCATCCATTGGGCTATGATGCCTACGACGACGGGGCACGCCATGCTTGTGCCTCCTTGCACGCTCCATGAGTAGTTGCGACCGCCAAATGTGTATCGGCCGATGTCATATTCCGACAAATAGGTGCTCTCCTCCCGGAAGAAGCTGTTAAAGGCCGCCACGACATTGGTGCCTGGAGCCAGCACATCGGGCTTGATGATGCCCGACAGCGTGGGGCCACGACTGCTATAAGTAGCCACCTCGCCGCCACTGCCATAGTTCTCGTCCATCCAAATGCCGTCGCAGTTGTAGAAGCCAGTCCTGTAGGATGTCGAACCCACACAGATGACGCTTGGCGCAGAGCCGGGGAAGTGGATGTTGTGTGTAGCTTCTGCATCTTGGTAGTCGGGGTATTCGGGCAGGTCCAAAAGCCAGCCAATCTGCTGATAGACCTCGACCTCCGATTCCTCGCCGTTGACCCCGAGGCCCATCCTTATGGAAGTGAGGTGTCCCTTACCCATCTTGGTGATGACGAAGTCTGTCACCAACTGATTGGGGTCGTAGCAGCAGGGGTAGCAGCCAAAAGTGAGTTGGAACGTGAAGTTGCCAGCCGTGACGGTATCGACGAGCAGGCTGTCCTCTGTGGCAAGGATGTCGGCAAGCGGCATCTCGTAGCTAAGAAGTTTCTGCGACGGGGACTCCATGACCTCGAACGTGATGCAGAAGTCGCCCTGACTGCGAAGCATATAATAAGATGTGTTGCCTGACGGCCCGATAATCGACGCGGCACGTTCCTGTCCGAACGGCTTATGCATATAGGTGCCATAGACGCTTTGGTTGCCGGCCGATGCACAGATGATTCGCCCTGGTCTCACCAGGCTGTCGAGGACAGTGCTGTAGAGCTGCGCCTCGCCCCAAAGGTCTTCGTGCGAACCCTCGCTGAAGTTGATGACGCAAGGCTTTTCGACACTGTCGGCATAGCGGAAGATGTACTCGAAGCCCAGCAAGTCGGCTACTGGCCCGTAGAAGTCCCATAGCGAGTCCGGCACCAGTTCCTTGTCGCTGGAAACGCAATTGGAGACAAGGCAGATGTCGGCATCGGGAGCCATGCCGATATAGGGCGAGTCGTAGCCGCTGCCAGCCGCTGTGCTTGCGGTGTGAGAGCCATGATACTGCAGGCGGCTGTCCGAAGAACAGGCTTTGTCGAGGATGTCCGCGCTTGACCGATAGGCTTTGCCCACCGGCAACTCCATGCCGTAGGCATCATTTTTCACTTTTAACTTTTCACTTTTCACTTCATCATAGTCCAGCATGTCCCAGAATGAGCGGATGCGATAGGTGCTGAGGTCACGGCTGTAGAATGTCGGATTGGTCAGGTCGAAGCCTATGTCCATCACGCCCACCACAACGCCTTTGCCTGTATATGCCGGGCGGTAAGAGGTTGGAGTGCGAAGGATGTCGGAATGGGTGATGACGGCAGACGTGTCGGTCAAGGCATCGCATACCCTGCCGCATTCGATGCGCGTCACCTCCGGCCGAAGCGAAAGCGCGGCAAGTACCGACTTGGGGACTGCCGCTGCATAGATGTCTCCCCAATGGGCGTATGTGCGGCAACCGTGCTGAAGAAGGACATCTTCGTCCGATGCTTGAACAAGAGCAAGAAAGCCCCCTCCCCGCTCCCCCTTTGGGGGAGTGCCACTTCGCTGTTTCAAGCCCTCCCCCAAAGGGGGAGCGGGAAGGGGGCTGTATGCCTTTAATCGCACCATCGGCGACATCTTGTCGAAGCGCGGACGCTGGGCTGAGGCAGTTGAAAGTTGCAAGTTGAAAATTGAAAGTTGTGTAAGGAACAAAGCCAATACGACTGCTGTAGAGCGACGGACGGTGAAGAGCCAGCGGCGAAGCAAGTCCCCGATGGAACGCGGCTGACGCTGTACGGCGGTGCCGTTAGGCGTGAAGACGGAAAGGCTCTCTTGCGGTTCGCCCCACTGGTCGGGATAGAGAATCATCACACTCACATGGCTGTAGTATCGGTGGATGAGCATCGGCAACTCCTCGAACTGGTTCTGATAGGAGATAAAGCCCGGTCTGGCCGTGACGGCGACTAACATACAACCCAGATTCATGTCGTCCCGGAGGTTGAGGAACTGCATCCAGCGGTTCATCTCGGCATACTGAGTGCGGACGTGGCTGTGCTTCTTAGCCATATATCCTTTTATATATGGCAAGGTGTCGGCATGTGCGTGGTATTCCAGATGGCAGTCCAGTTCCTCGCCGATACGGCAGATATGCTCTAACCATTTGTAGAAGCCCACCTCGTACTCCGCCTTCTGGGGGACGGCGACAATCACACGCCTGATGGTGCCGGGAGGCACGATGCTGCGCACCGCAATCACCTCACGGTGGCTGCCACTTATCACATTGTCTATAATAGGGCCAAGGGAGGACTTTGCCGTGCCTGTCGTGCGGTCGTTCAAGCAGACGACCACCTCGCCGCAGTCGTACTCGGTCATTGTGTGCAGGATGCCGCCTGCGATGCTGGTACTCATGCGGTAGAGCGTTGCCATAGGCACATCGGCGGAAGCGGCTATCAGCTGTGCCTTCTCGAGCAGAACCCTTCCTTGCTTCCCCTTAATGGAGAGTTCCTGCTCCCTCCCTTTGAGGGAAGGTTGGGGTGGGTCTTCCAACGAGACATGCAGTCCCATCAGGCTGTCTGGTATGAAAGGGTTGCGGATGAGGATGGCAAGCTGTGTCATCACATCGACATTGTCCTCCTGGCTGTAGGTAATGAGGCACTTGCCGTGATAGGAACCTCGGTTGTCATCGAGGGACGTGTCGCTCAAGGCAATCTGTTTGGCGCCTCGGCTGGTGGCAATGCTGCTGATGATGCAGCTGACGAGGATGAGCATGACGGTGCCGCTCAACATCTCGTCGCTCATAAGCTGCACGCCCGGTGCGGTGCCTATGGTGACGATGGCAAGTGCGCCGGCTGCATGGGCGTTGGTCAGGCCGAACATGAGCCACATGCCATGCCGGTTCTCGCCCATCGTCCATGCCATGACGGCAGAGGCCAGCCACTTGGAAAAGGTTCCGACCAGCACCATCACAGCAACCGACACATGCGTCTCCGGATGCCGCACAAGGATGCCGAGGTCGATAATCATGCCTACGCCGATGAGGAAGTATGGGATGAAAAGGGCATTGCCCACGAACTCGAGGCGCGACATCAGGGGGCTGGTCTTGGGGATAAGGCGGTTGACAACCAAACCGCCCAGGAATGCGCCAAGCAAGCCCTCAAGCCCCACCATCTTGGCCAGCGAAGCGCTGAGGAATACGAGTGTCAGAATGAAGATGAACTGCATGACGCTGTCCTCGACGTGACGCAGGAACCAACGACCCATGCGTGGGAAGAAAAAGACGACGGCGCCGACATAGAGCGCACATCGCAGACCAAAGAGCAGCCATGTAAGCCATGTGGTATTGGGGTCCTGTCTGCCCACCACAACAGCAAGCACGAGCAGGGCTGCAAAGAGCGCAAACGCCGTGGCAACCACGCAGACCACCACCACAGGATGGCGGTTCAGGCCGTAGCGTCCCACTATGGGGTATGAGACGAGGGTATGGCTGGCATAGATACAGGCCAGCAGAAGGCTTGTTGACAAGCCGTAGCCCAGCATCACGCTCGACACGATGCCGAGCACAAAGGGAATGGAAAACGTAAGGACACCGAAACGGAGTCCGCTATGCCCGAAATGCTCCACGCTGCCCATCTCAAGCTCCAGACCGGCCAGGAACATGATATAGTAGATGCCCACCTGTCCGAAGAGCGAGAATGAGCTGTCGTGAGCCAACACATTGAAACCGTACGGCCCCACCAGGATGCCCGCCAGGATAAGCCCGATGACAGGCGGTATCCTGAGCCGCCGGAACAGCAGAGGCACCAACAGGATAATGCCCAACACCACAGAGAATATCCAAGTGGGGTCGGTTATAAGGGCTGAGGTATTCATAATTCGGGTACAAAGGTACAACTTTTAATTCATAATTCGCAATTCCTAACTCATAATTCTTTGTTTATATGGCAAACATGGCCTCTTCTCTCAAAAAAAAAGCACAGCCTAATTGTGATTTTAGGCTTGCCTAATACTGAATTTAGGCCTGCCTAATTGTGCTTTTAGGCCTGTCTAATAGTGAATTTAGGCCAGTCTGTCTTTCGGTTATCCCTTTGACCTTTGTCAAAAAACACACGCCCCGAACAATAATTTTGAATTTTGAATTTTGAATTGCTTGTCGTACCTTTGCACCGCAAATAAATTGTAAATTGTAAATTGTAAAATTGTAAATTAAAAAATGCGTGTTGCAATTGTAGGCGCAAGCGGTGCCGTAGGACAAGAGTTCCTGCGCGTGCTGGACGAGAGAAATTTCCCCATCGACGAACTGCTGCTCTTCGGCAGCCAGCGCAGCGCGGGGCGTAAATACACATTCCGGGGCAAGGAGATAGAAGTGAAGCTCCTGCAGCATAACGACGACTTCCGGGGCGTCGATATTGCCTTCACCAGTGCCGGAGGCGGCACGAGCAAGGAGTTTGCCGAGACCATCACTAAATACGGAGCCGTGATGATAGACAATTCCTCCGCTTTCCGCATGGACGAGGACGTGCCTCTGGTCGTTCCCGAATGCAACGCCGAGGATGCTCTGAACCGTCCCCGAGGCATCATCGCCAACCCCAACTGCACCACCATTATGATGGTCGTTGCCCTGCAAGCCTTGGAGAACCTGTCGCACATCAAGCGCGTACACGTCGCCAGCTATCAGGCCGCCAGCGGCGCAGGCGCAGCAGCTATGGCAGAGCTCTACGAGCAGTACCGCCAGGTGCTTGCCGGCGAGAAACCGACAGTCGAGAAGTTCGCCTATCAGCTGGCCTTCAACGTGATTCCCCAGATTGATGTCTTCTGCGACAACGGCTACACGAAGGAGGAGATGAAGATGTACAACGAGACGAAGAAAATCATGCACACCGACTGCGAAGTGAGTGCCATGTGCGTCCGCGTCCCCAGCCTCCGCTGCCACAGCGAGAGCGTCTGGGCCGAGACAGAGCGTCCCGTCAGCGTCGAAGAGTTCCAGCAGGCCGTCCGCGAAGGAAAGGGCTTGCAGTTGGAAGACAACAGACCCACCCCCAACCCCTCCCTTAAAGGGAGGGGAGCATCGTCCTCCCCCTTTAAGGGGGAGCTAGAGGGGGTCTTCCCCTACCCGATGCCCCTCTTCCACGAGAACTGCGACGATGTCTTTGTGGGACGTGTCCGCAAGGACCTCGCCAACCCAAATGGCATCACGTTCTGGCTCGTCAGCGACCAGATAAAGAAGGGTGCCGCACTCAATGCCGTGCAGATTGCAGAGTACCTCATCAGCGTAGGCAACATCAAATAAAGGTATATTACCAAACATTAAGCCCCTTTACGTGTCATTTCGGACAACGTAAAGGGGCTTTTTCATGTTTCTTGACACTGTTTTAGCTTTGAGCGTTAAAATAATTGACCGCATCCTTGCATAATAATAAAACAATGTGTAACTTTGTGGCAAAATATGTATAATTAACCTCATTTATTAACTAAATTCTACAAGTTATGAAGAAACATTTTCTATTTCTCGCTTCGCTTGTGCTTGGCTTAGGTCAGCTATTTGCTGATGAAGTCACTTTCTCTGTAAGTGACCTGAAGGCATCGCTGCCAGCTTCCAACACAAACATCGAAACGCCGTATGCATGGAAGACTTCCCCCTACCATGTAACAGCAACCATCGAAAAAACCGATGGTACGAGCGCCACACTTGGTGTCAGCACAGTTATTGCGCTCAATGCCAACTACAAGGTGACTGTTTCTGTAGCAGGTGCAGGTACGCTGAACAGCATTAAGTTCACCACGAACCCCGCCTCCCAGAACGCAAACGCCACAGCCAGCACCGGCACATTTGCCAGCGGCACATGGACACCCGAAGGTGCAACGTCTTCCGTTACCTTCACCGCAACAGGCAACTTCCGCCTGACACAGATTGCAGTGGACTACACTCCCGACAGCGGCTACACGCCCGATGTACCCGCAGAAGCCACTATGGGAGACCCCATCGAGGCCACTGCCATCGACAACATCAACACCTACACGGGTAGCGAGCCTTATGTTTACAGCAAGGCCAACATGACCTACTACGCCCTGAACAACCTCGGCGAATATGAGGAGTATGGCATCTTCTCAGAGGTCAGCACCTTGAAGGTTGCCGGCGGCGGCGTTACAGAGATTGAATCTATCAAGAGCACCAACAATGCCTACATCAACCTGAACTACATCCCCAAGGCTAACTCAAAGGCTATCTGCACAATAAATGCAGAGACAGGTGGTGATTGGAAGGCCATCTACGGCTGCGGCTACTTCGATAACGGATGGAAGGACCGCTTCTGCTTCTTCACAACCAATGCTACCATCAACCTCGGTGGTGAAACTGGCAACAGAGAAGCTATGCGTTATGGTGAGAAGATTGTCACCGTTCTTGATGCTGTGGCAGGCAAGATGGATATCTTCGAAGAAGACGGTACAACACTCATCGGCACAATTACCGACTCTCCCAAGACAGCAGACTGCAAGACTCCGCTCTATGTCTTTGCACAAAACAAGGACGTTCCAGGCGGCGGCAAACAGACTGACTGCTACAACATGCTCACAACACTCTACGGTCTCAAACTCTACGAAGGCGATGTTCTCGTTATGGATCTCGTACCCGCAGTTAATGGCGAAGGCAAGGGCGGTCTGAAGGACAAACTCACTGGCACCTTCTATGGCTCAGCCAACAGTTCAGAATTTGAGTTGAGCGCAGATGGCCAAGCAATTGCAGGCGAAGCAGGCATTCCTGTTTACGAAGGCAAGCGCGTGAAGCTTACCACCAACAACCACGAGTACAAGTACCAGAATGGTGAGTGGCTTGACTGCGGTGCAATGGCTCTCGAGGAAATCACTGACACCGACCCGTCCTACAAGGATATGCGCAACTGGAAGACCAACGACGGTCACATGTCCATCTTTGCAGGCTTCACCTATGACGGCACGACAAACGAAATCAATCCCTATGTCGGCACAGGCGGCCACGAACCCTACATGTTCCAGATTCCTACCATTGCAGGTCAGGACTACAACTGGTCCTTCATCTACAGCGGCAGTGCCTATGACTCATGGCATAGCACAGAGTTCCATGCGTATGTTGCAAATGACTATAATCTTGGTACAACAGAAACGGGCGCCAGCTACAATAGCAATGTCATTGGTATAGCAGAGGCATTCCCCTTCGCAGGTGTTGAGAACAAACCCTACTCCATCGACTTCACAGCTAAGCAGAACAATGAGACACTCGTCGTACAGTTCGGCGACGCTAACGATGGTAAGGAATTCTGGTTCAAGTTCGCCAACCTCAAGGTGAGCAAGTACATCTATCCTCTTGCATACGAGCCAATAGACTTCGTTGTACAGGACGACAACAAGTACACACCGCTGGCCTACATTGAGAGTACAGGCGCAGCTCGCGAAAACGCTTTCACCACAACCTACATTGCAAAGGCAAGTACCGAGGTTGACATCAAGTTCAACCTCTACTCCAACAATGGATGGGCTGCTGTCTTCTGCGGACGAAACGGCGGCGATGCAGGCAACGGCATATCACTCTACAAGAATGGCGGTGCAGACAAGTTCGGCTACTTTGTTGGCGGCTATCGTAACGATAACTTTGCAGATTTCCCCGGCTTCAATCAGGACATCACCGTCGAGGCTTCGCTCAGCGGCTTGGTAGTCAATGGCGGCGAGAAGGTCAATACAAACCAGACATCCTTCTCATCTTCAACCCGTGGCATCTCCATGTTCGCCAACCCCGAATGGGACAACCCAATCCGCGGACGCATCTATTACATGACTATCAAGGAGGACGGCAAAACCGTCTATGACTTCCAGCCTGTAATGCGCCACGATGGTGTCTTCGGCTACTACGACCGCAAGACGGCTACCTTCGTTCAGCCCGCAAAGGGTCACTACACCGGCTATGGCTTCGCAAAGCTTGACGACCAGGCATACGTCACCTACACCAACGAGACACGTATTGTCATCGTAGGCTCTACCGCTCAATTCCTGCCCGACGTACAGAACCTCGACGGTGCTACCTTCACTTGGACATCCTCCGATGAGACCAAAGCCACTGTTGCAGCAGATGGTACTGTGACAGGTGTTGCAGCAGGTAAGGTGACAATTACTGCTACCACCGATGCCGACGAAGGCTGGACAGCAAGCTATGAGCTGACCGTTTCCGAACCTAACTATGTGCGCCGCGACGTGAACGGCGTTGGCTATGCCATCATTACCGGCGGCAACGGCTGGGGCGACTCTCCCCTCTCTGCCCTCATCGACAATGACGCAACAACCAAGTTCGGCACTTCTAACACAGAGAACGCTTGGGCCATCATCATTGCCAGCGAGCCTGTTGCAGTTCAGCAGTACTCCTTCGTAACCGGTGCCGACACCTACAACTATCCCAGCCGCAATCCCGTAAGCTGGAAGCTCGAAGGTTCTAACGACAACGAGACTTGGACACTCATCGACGAGAAAGTACAGACTTATCAGCTTCAGGCTAAGAGCAAGGAAGAGTTTGAGTTCCCCGTTAACGGCACAGAAACTTACAAGTTCTTCAAGTTCTCTGCTACTCAGCTTGCTGACGGCTTCCAGATGGGCGAGTTCTGGATCAATCCTCAGGCACACAATTATGCTGAAAACAGTGAATTACGTGTTGAAGCAACCTGCACAGCAGAGGGCAAGGTGGTTTATGAATGTGACGACTGCCACGCTCTGTACGTTAAGCCCATTTATCCTACAGAACACGCCTATGCAAATGGTGTCTGCACAGTTTGCTCTGCAAAGGCTTCTGAGGTTGTCCTCCTGCCGACCCGTGGAAACGACAACACACCTTACTATGCTAAATTCCGTCATGCAAATGCAGTCGTTGATGAAGAATATGTTGACATTGAAGAAGGTTGGACAAATGCTGACTTCGACGACTCTGCATGGGACGAGCTGATGATGCCTCTTGGCTCATTTGGTCCTTACCACACACGCTGGTTCGGCGAGTACAACACCTTCTGGTTCCGTCGCAACTTCTATGTAGAGAATCCTGCTGAGTTCACTAAGCTGACACTCAAGGTTACTCACGATGACGACTGCACTGTATTCCTCAATGGCAAGAAGGTATGGAGTGAATTTTACTGGACTGGTGGCGAAGACGACTTTATAACAGTTGAGTTATCTTCTGCTGACCTTGTTGCAGGCAACAACGTACTTGCTATGTACATCGAGCAGAACTGGGGCGGTGCATACTGCGACTTCGGTCTCTTCGCTACATGTGGTGCTACAATCGAGGTTAGCGATGCCGGCTATGCAACCTTCGTTGCTCCCTGCGACGTTGACTTCAATGGCAGTGCAGCAACAGCTAACGCAGCCACATGCGACGGCAAATACGTCAAGCTCGCTCCCGTCACCACCGTTCCTGCAGGCACAGCAATTATTGTTAAGGCTGAGGAAGGCACATATACAGTTCCCAAGACCACTGATGCAGTTCTTGGTACAGCTAACGAGCTTCTGGCTTCCGATGGCGTTGTTGCCGACGGTTCTCAGTACATCTTGGCTAAGAAGAATGATGTCGTAGGCTTTGCCCGTGCAGAGGCAGAAAGCACCATTGCAGCAGGTAAGGGCTATCTCGTTCCCGCTGCTCCCATCAAGGCATTCTATCCCTTCGGTGATGACGATGCAACTGGTTTGTCCGACATGTCCAACAAGTCCAACGAGTCCGACTTCATCTACAATGTTGCCGGCCAGCGTCTCAACAAGATGCAGAAGGGCATCAACATCGTAGGCAGCAAGAAGGTGCTGAAGTAAGAACTGCTTAATTAAATAAATCGTTAATTGTTAAATAAAAGATAACTATGAAACGTACATATTTGATGCCTGCAATGCAGGTTGAAGAAGCTCAGGCTGCACAGATGATGGCAGAAAGCCTTGCCATCAATACGACCAAAACCGTTAGCGGCGACGATGCCCTGACAAAGGAAGACTTTGCATGGGACATCTGGGGAGCTAACGACGGAGAATAAACAGTCTCATATTAAGGAAATCCCCGAGGAGCAGCAATGCACCTCGGGGATTTTTTGTGTATAATTCCTTCCGAACAGGGGGGAGGAATGTCATAATTATGTGTTATGACACAGCTCTATCTTCACTTTTGGTTCTCGATGAAATCCAATATGGTATCTATAAGTTGTTTTGTCGGTTCAATGAGTGGTTCAATGAGCTTCTGCGTCGCATCGAAAGAACAATTATAGTCAGCCTTTTCACGCATTGTCTGTAAGACAGAGTAATGTTCGGACACACAGACAGGAAGGATACCAGTCTTGATGTAAAGTTGGCGAAATGTGACACTTGTGCCGTGATGAGTGCGTACGCTGTAACCATCGCGTATGAGCAGGGCATTGATAGCATGATAAGAGGCATAATAGAGTCGATTGGCCACGCCGTCCCAAAACCCATCGCGACGAAGGGATTCTGTCTGTGCAAATGTTTGTCGGGCCTTTTGGCATTCGTGAGCAACCATTATACGACGTTCGTTCTCATTTAAGCTCATAGCAGTACTATCTTGTCTTGTTCAACATTCTTGTAAAATGGAGTGTATGAATAATCGCTCCATTCTTTCTTAGAATATATTTGCGGATTGATTTCTTCATTATTATCCCACCCAAGGCAACGGAATGGATAGCACAAGCCATAGTCCTGATACGTCAACTCCGGCTTGTCAAGCAGTATTAACAAATCCCAATCGCTTCTCTGGTGCTCATCACCGCGTGCACGCGACCCGTAGAGCAGCAGCGAACTTCGTGGTGGCAATGACGATTTGGCTAACTGTTTGATACTATCTATAATTTGTGCTCTGTCCATATATTTTTTGCAAAGATACTGCAAAGATAAATGTTTTTATTCTCACATGCAAATTTTTCAGCCACAGATTGAATGGATTAAGCGGATTTCAGCATTCAGAGCAACGGTTAAACTGCTTCCGCTGGGCAGCGTAGATTTATCTTCTCTTGCTGATTGTTATGGTCTCCTGCACGGTGCCGGTGTAGATGTTGTGGACGGTGATGACGAGCTGGCCGTCCCTGACCTCGCCCTCTATCACGGTGGGGAAATGCTTTTTGTTCTCGCCCGACATGTCGGGGCCGCCGCCTATTATCTGCATCCACTTGTGCTCATCGTTCGGTTTGTGGAGCCGATAAACATGCTGGTGAGCGGCGAGGAGGAGCTGGCAGCCAGCCTTCTCGAGCAACGGTCCCCAGAGCTTCGAGCATGTGCGCTGCCATGCGGCGAAGTTGTTCTTGTGCTTGTCGTCCACATCGGCGGGATAGATGTCGCCGGGATTTGCGTCCGGGCGCGGGTCGTAGAGAGGGATGTGGCAAAGGGCGACAAGATAGGGGGCTTTCTTTATTTCAGGCTGCCGGAGCGCATCGCGAAGCCAAGCCTGCTGCGCGACGCGGTAGGGTTCGCTGACGAAGAGGTTGCAGAACTTGGGGTTGCCATCCAGCTTGTCCTCGCCTGTATCGAGACCAATGAAAGCAATGTCGCCCATGCGGACAGCGAAGTTGCGCCCCAAGTCCCAGTCGCGAGGCTGACGTTCCTCGGGCTGGCGGTACATCCAGATGCGTTCAAGATGTCGGTTTGCCAAGCCACGGTTGTCGTGGTTGCCAGGGCAGAAGAGGTAGGGAATGTTGGCAGCGAAGTCCTTCCGCTCTATCTCCGGCTTGAGGAAGATGCGCTTCTGTGCCGCAATAGTCTCTTCGGTATTGCAGGCATCGCCGTTCCAAATGACACAGCTTGGCTGCAGCTGCATCACCTTGTCGATTGCTGGGCCGAATGCCGCCCATTTGGCGTGCGTGTCGTTGATGACGCAGAAGTGCGACTTTGCCTCCTTGCCGGCGGTGCGGAAAGAATAGACCTGCTCCCGTTCCTCGTTGCCCGTGATGCGGATGTGGTAGCCGTCCTTGTACTCGATGCGGTCGGCACCTATCTTATAATAATATAATGTATAGGGCTTCAAGCCTGTCAGCCGAACCTGTATGACCTCGTTGTCCATTGCCGTCATACGGTAGCCGCCGCACCACACCTTCCGTCCGTCGCTCAGGTCGGGCTTCTCGCCATAGATGACATAGCCGTTTGCCCAGTCCGTCACGCTGAAAGCGATGCCCATGCTTGTCTCTGCATAGTTCTGCAGGACAGGCTCGCTGTCGATGAGAAGTTCCCCGACAGGCCCCCGAGGAGGAAGGTTTTCTTGCTCTCCCTTCATAAGGGAAGCTTTAAGCTCCTCTCCCTTCAAGGGAGAGCTATAGAGGGTTTGTGTCGCTGCAACTATAGCCGCATTTCGCAAAAACTCACGTCTTTTCATAGTATTGTCATTTGATTTCTATTGATTGCACCACAAAGATACAAAGAAATGAAGAATATGACGTGAATAATGAACCTTTATTTGCTATATTGGCACGCAAGCAAGCAAAGATAATATAAATGTCAACAACTTTTCAGCAAAGATATTGCATTTTACAATAAAACATGCTATCTTTGCACAAAGAAATATATAAAACAAAGACATTAACCATGCAAAACAGCCCATCAAGTAAGATGACCAACTACCGTTGGGTCATCTGTGGCATGTTGTTCCTTGCCACAACCATCAACTACATGGATCGTCAGGTGCTATCCCTGACATGGAAAGACTTCATCGCGCCCGAGTTCCACTGGACGGATGCCGACTATGGTCGCATTGCCGCCATCTTCTCCATCGTCTATGCCATCGGCAACCTCTTCAGCGGCCGCTTCATGGACTGGATAGGTACAAAGAAGGGTTACCTATGGGCCATCGGCATCTGGTCGTTGGGTGCCTGTATGCACGCCTTCTGTGGCGTTGCCACCGCTGCATGGCTCGGATTGGAGGGCAAGGAAGACCTCATTAACGCCGTCGGCACCTCGACAGCCGTCATTGCTTCGGTCAGTGCCTGGTTCTTCATCGTCTGCCGCATCGTGCTCGGCTTGGGCGAGAGCGGCAACTTCCCCTGTGCCATCAAGGTAACGGCAGAGTTCTTCCCGAAGAAAGACCGCGCCTTCCCCACCAGCATCTTCAATAGCGGCTGCACCATCGGCGCACTCATCGCGCCTGTCTGCATTCCACTGATTGCCAAGTTCTATGGCTGGGAAATGGCGTTCCTCATCATCGGTGCGCTCGGCTTCTTGTGGTTGGGACTCTGGGTGTTCATTTATAAGAAGCCCGAAGAGTGCAAGCAGGTGAACGAAGCAGAGCTGGCGTATATACAGCAGGACAGCCCCCTCCCCCAACCCCTCCCCCGAGGAGGAGGGGAGAAGGGAAGCAGCCAACTTAGCGAAGAAAGCCTCCCTCCTCGGGGGGAGGATGGAGGGGGGCTTCCCTTCATCAAGTTCCTTACCTTCCCGCAGACGTGGGGCATCTTCCTGGCAAAGCTCATCACCGATGGCGTGTGGTGGTTCTTCCTCTTCTGGACACCAGCCTACATCAGCGATGTCTATGGCTTGAAGAGTGACAACCCGACAGCCATGCTGCTCATCTTCGTGCTCTATGCCATCACCATGCTTTCCATCTATGGCGGCAAACTGCCTACGATTATCGTCAACCGAACAGGTCTGCATCCCTACGATGCACGCCTCAAGGCCATGTTCATCTTCACGCTGTTCCCCCTGCTGACGCTCTTTGCACAGCCTCTCGGAGCCTATAGCTACTGGTTCCCCGTCATCCTGATTGGCCTGGCGGGTGCGGCACACCAGAGCTGGTCGGCCAACCTCTTCTCGGTAGGCAGCGACCTATTCCCGAAGAAAGCCGTCGGCACCATGACGGGCATCAACGGCATGGCAGGCGGCATCAGCTCTTTCCTCATCAACTGGATTAGCGGCGACCTCTTTGATTATGCCGACAAGACACAGATGCAGTTCCTCGGCTTCACAGGCAAGCCCGCAGGCTACTTCATCATCTTCATCTACTGCGCCTTGGCCTACCTGCTCGGCTGGCTCCTGCTCAAGGCATTTGTGCCTAAGTACAAGGCTGTTTCAGAATAATCAGAGTAATAGAATAATCAGAACAATCAGAATAATCAGAAATGAAAAACTTATTTGACATTCAAGGAAAGGTTGTCGTGCTGACTGGCGGCTGCGGCATCCTGGGCAAGAACATCGCCCATTATCTGGTGGAGCAAGGCGCAAAGGTTGTCGTGCTCGACCGTGTGGAAGAACAAGGCAAGGAACTGGAGGCCGAGCTGAACAAGAAAGGCGAAGCGCTGTTCCTCATGACCGACGTGCTTCGTCGTGAGGTATTGGAACAGAACCGCGACGACATCGTGGCCCGCTTCGGCACCATCGATGTCCTGCTCAACGCTGCAGGCGGCAACATGGCTGGGGCAACGATTGCTCCCGACAAGACGTTCCTCGACCTCGACCTCGACGCCTTCAAGAAGGTGGTGGAGCTGAACCTTTTCGGCACCGTCATCCCCACACAGGTCTTTGTGCCTGTCATGGCAAAGAACGAGAAGGGGGCTATCGTGAACTTCTGCTCCGAGAGTGCTTTGCGTCCGTTGACCCGTGTCGTGGGCTATGGCGCTGCAAAGGCAGCCATCGGCAACTACACGAAGTACATGGCTACGGAGCTGGCCTCGAAGTTCAGCCCAGGCCTGCGCGTCAACGCCATTGTGCCAGGCTTCCTCCTGACCAACCAGAACCGTGCTTTGCTCACCAACGAAGACGGTTCGCTGACCGACCGCGCAAAGACCATCATCGCCCATACGCCCGCAGGCCGCTTTGCAGAGCCGGAAGAGCTCTTCGGCACTATACATTATTTAATTAGTGATGCCAGCAGCTTCGTGACAGGTGTGCTGTCTGTTGTTGACGGCGGGTTTGATGCATTCTCGATTTAATTAACGCGAAGTTAAAATGGAAGTTTAACTCCCTATTTAACTCCCTATTAAACTCCAATAAACCATAAATCCCATGATTCTCTGCGAACAAAGTTTCCGTTGGTATGGACCGAACGACCCTGTCAGCCTGCAAGACATCCGTCAGGCTGGAGCCACAGGCATCGTCACCGCTCTGCACCACATCCCCAATGGCGAGGTGTGGACGAAAGAGGAAATCCTCAAACGTAAAAAGATTATCGAAGACGCCGGTATGCGCTGGGCAGCTGTGGAAAGCGTGCCTGTGCACGAACACATCAAGACACAGACAGGCGACTTCCAGCGCTACATCGACAACTACAAGCAAAGCCTCCTGAACCTCGGCGAGTGCAGCGTGGACGTTGTCACCTATAACTTCATGCCCGTTCTCGACTGGACGCGCACAAACCTTGCCTACGAAATGCCCGATGGCAGCCGCGCCCTTCGCTTCGAGCGTGCAGCCTTCGTTGCCTTCGACCTCTTCATCCTGCGCCGTCCCGGAGCAGAAAAGGAGTACTCGGACGAGGAGAAGGCAAAGGCAAAGGCTCGCTACGAGCAGATGGACGAGGCTGAAATAGAGCTCATCACCCGCAACATGATTGCCGGTCTGCCAGGCTCGGAGGAGAGCTTCACCTTAGAGCAGTTCCAGAAGGAGCTTGACCGCTACAAGGACATCACGCCGGAGAAGCTACGCGCGAACCTTATCTATTTCCTGCGCGAGGTATGTCCCGCAGCAGAGCAGGCTGGCGTGCGGCTCGTCATTCATCCCGACGACCCGCCCATGTCTATCCTTGGCCTGCCGCGCATCCTCAGCACTGCCGAGGACTTCCAGGCACTCATTGATGCCGTGCCAAGCCCAGCCAACGGCCTCTGCCTCTGCACCGGCTCGTTCGGCGTAAGTGCCCAGAACGACCTTCCCGCTATGATGCGCCGCTTCTGGGACCGCATCGACTTCGTGCACCTGCGCAGCACCCAGCGCGACGCAGAAGGCAACTTCCACGAGGCGAACCACCTCGAAGGCGACGTGCCGATGTACGAGGTGATGAAGGCCTTCCTCGAGATTCAGCAGAAGAGGCAGAAGAGCATCGTGATGCGTCCTGACCACGGACACCAGATGTGCGATGACCTGAAGAAGAAGACCAATCCCGGCTACAGCTGCATAGGCCGCCTCAGAGGTCTGGCCGAACTGCGCGGTCTGGAGATGGGAATTGCCAAAAGCATGAGTTAAGAGTTAAGAATTAAGAGTTAAGAGTTAAGAATTAAGAGTTAAGAATTAAGAGTTAAGAAAAATAGTAAAAGACGAGATGAAAGTCTTCATGGACGCGAACTTCCTGTTGCAGTCGGCGACGGCACAGGAGCTATATCATAACCACGCGGCAAGCCTGCCCATCATCGACTACCATTGTCACCTCAATCCGAAGGAGGTGGCCGAGGACCATCGTTTTTCGAGCATCACCGAGCTATGGCTTGGGGGCGACCATTACAAATGGCGTGCGATGCGCAGCAACGGCGTGGAGGAGAAGTACATCACGGGCGATGCCAGCGACTGGGAGAAATTCCAGAAGTGGGCAGAGACGATGCCCTACTGTATGCGCAACCCGCTTTACCACTGGACACACCTTGAGCTTCGCACGGCCTTCGGCATCAACAAGCTCCTCAACGCCTCGACTGCCCGCGAGATATACGACGAGTGCAACGAGAAGCTTCGCCTGCCGGAGTTCTCCGCACAAGGTCTGATGCGCCGCTACAACGTGGAAGTCGTCTGCACCACCGACGACCCTGCCGACACGCTGGAGCATCACATCGCCATGCACTATCAAACGGCAAATGGCAAATGCACCAAGATGCTGCCCACATGGCGACCCGACAAGGCAATGGCAATTGACAATCCAATCGCCTATCGTGCCTATATCGAGCAGTTGGAAGCCACAGCGATGCAAAGCATCCGCACCTACACCGACCTGCTCGATGCACTGCAGAAACGCCACGACTTCTTTTCCAGCGTGGGTTGCCGCCTCTCGGACCACGGCGTGAATGAGTTCTATGCCGACAACTACACAGAAGCCGAAGTGAGCGCCATCTTCCTGAAAGTGATGGACGGTAAGCAGCCTACGGCCGAGGAGGTCAGCAAGTTCCGCTCTGCCCTGATGCTCGAAGGCGGGCGCATGGATGCCCGTTCCGGCTGGACGCAGCAGTTCCACTATGGCCCAATGCGCAACAACAACACGCGCATGTACCACAAGCTTGGCCCCGATACAGGGTATGACAGCATCGGCACATGGAACACCAGCGAGAGCCTCTCGCGCTTCCTTGACCGACTGGACAACGAAGGCAGCCTGGCACAGACCATCCTCTACTGCATCAACCCCTCGGACAACGAGATGCTTGCCACCATGATAGGCAACTTCCAAGAAGGCCCCACGCCAGGCAAGATACAGTTCGGCAGCGGATGGTGGTTCAACGACCAGCTCGACGGCATGGAACGTCAGATGAACTGCCTCTCTGTGCTCGGCCTGCTGAGCCGCTTCGTGGGGATGCTGACCGACAGCCGCTCCTTCCTCTCCTACCCCCGACACGAATACTTCCGCCGCTGCCTGTGCAACCTCATCGGCCAGGACGTGGAGGACGGCAAGCTGCCCGCTGAAGAGATGCCATTCATCGCTCAGATGGTAGAAGACGTCTCCTACTACAACGCCAAGCGATACTTCCGCTTCTAACACATGCAACCTAAAAACCAAATTAGACACGCCTGATTGCCCAATTAGGCGTGTCTAATTTGTCAACGCAACACGCCTTTCTGCCTTTCTACATGTAGGCTCAAATAATTTTTCTCTTTTCGTTTTTCATTTCTCACTTTTTGTTGTACCTTTGCACAAGAAACATACAAACCCATCAATATGACTATGAAAAAGAATTTCTTACTGACCATGCTTGCTGCCTTCTGCCTGGTAGCTTGCGCAGAGACACAGACAAAGACTGAAATCAAGGTTGTTGGCGACCTCGGCGACCCTCTGCCCACGTTCCTCTACAACTTCCAAAACCGCCAGTCCATTGCCGAGGGACAGGTGGCCGACGGTGTCGTGACCTTTGTCGTCGATACGGTGGAGCCTGTCATTGCCATGATTGGCCGCAGTGCCGACGGACGTCAGTCCATCTGCGCGGTCATCATCGACGGCAAGCCCATCGAAGTGACCATCAAGGATGATAAGGCCGAGATAACAAAGGGTTCTGACCAGAACATGCTGCTTGCCGATGCCAACGAACGGCTGAATGTTGCAAGCGCCCCCATGGAGCAAGTTATGAAGGACTACCGGGAAGCACAAGAGAAATACAACGGAGCTATTCCCGCAGAAGTAATGGCGGACATTGAAACGCGATACGACGCCATCCAGAAGGACCTCTTTGCCACGATGAAGCAGATTATCACGGAGAACACCGACAACATGATACCTATCTACTTCCTTTGCAGCACTGGCGTGGACGACCTCGGAGCAGATTTCGTGGAAGGCTTCCTGAAGGACTACAAGTACAAGGACAACAAGGCACTTAAACCCATTGTGGCTTCCCTCGGCGGCGAACGCAACAAGCAACCCGGTGCTCCCGTGGCAGATTTCGTGGGCAAAGACCTCAACGGCAAGGAGTGCCACCTGACCGACTATGTAGGCAAAGGCAAGTATGTCCTCGTTGACTTCTGGGCAAGCTGGTGCGGCCCATGCCGTGGCGAGATGCCTAATGTGAAGGCAAACTATGAGAAGTACAAGGACAAGGGCTTCGAGGTTGTCGGCATTTCCTTCGACAACAGCCAGGAGGCATGGGAAAAGGGAGTCAAGGATCTTGGCATCACATGGCCTCAGATTAGCGACCTGAAGGGCTGGGAGTGCGCTGCAAGCGACATCTTCAACGTCAAGAGCATTCCTGCAACCATTCTCTACGGCCCCGACGGTAAGGTCATCAAGGCCAACCTTCGTGGCGAAGAACTCGGCAAAACACTGGCAGAATACCTTGACAAGTAATTGCCCCACAGACCCACCCCGACCCTCCCTTAAAGGGAGGGAGCATCTTCGCCGTTCACCCCTCCTTGGGAGGGGACGGGGGAGGCTTCTCTCTGCTGCCCTCTCCGGCGGTGCTGACTATGCCGACATCTTCATCGAGGATACCAACATCAGCAGCATGGTGCTGCAAGATGGCAAGGTGAGCCAGGCACAGCAGGTGTGTCTCTATGGTGCAGGCATCCGTGCGGTACGAGGCACAGAGACAGGCTATGCCTACACAATGGACTTGAGTGATGAGGCATTGATGAAAGCTGCGAAAAGCCTCACCCCTACCCTCTCCAAAGGAGAGGGAGTCAAGCCACAGCCGTTTACCACTACATTTGAGGAAACAGGAAAGCCTGCGCATTCACTTCCGCCTCCACAAACTCGCAAACTACTGCTTGGAATTGAGGAGAAAGCCTACGCTCTCGATGCCTCCGTCATCAAGGTAAAAGCCTATATCTCGCAGCGGATGCAGGAGGTGCAGTTCGCTGCAAGCGACGGCACGGCCTTCCACGACTTTCGCCCACGCACGTCGCTCTCCGTGAACATCGTCATGGAGCGAGGCGGACAGACACAGATGGGCTTTGCATCGCGGATGATGCAGATGGGAGCGGACTTCTTCACAGACAAACTGATAGAAGAAGTGGTCAGCGAGGCCATCCAGCGCACCGACTTCCTCTTCTCCGCCTCGCAGATAGAGGGAGGCGAGATGCCAGTGGTGATGGCTGCGGGCAGCAGCGGCATCCTCCTGCACGAAGCCATCGGCCATGCTTTCGAGGCCGACTTCATCCGCACTGGTGACAGCATCTTCACAGGACAACTCGGCAAAGAGATATGCCACCCGAGCATCAGCATCGTCGATGATGGCACTCTGCCAAACGATGCAGGAATGCTTCGCTTCGACGACGAGGGCATCCCAGGGCAAAAGACGGTGCTCGTTGAGAACGGAAGGCTCAACAGCTACCTTTACGACCGCATCAGTGCCAAGCACTTCGGCGTAAAACCCACGGGCAACGGCCGGCGAGAGAGCTTCCGCTGTATGCCCATCCCACGAATGCGCTCCACCTACATGCTGCCGGGCGAAGCGAAGGAGGAAGACATCATACGAAGTGTGAAGCGGGGCATCTATGCGCAGTCCTTCACCAACGGCCAGGTGCAGATTGGCGCGGGCGACTTCACCTTCTTTATGAAGACTGGCTACCTCATCGAAGACGGCAAGCTGACACGCCCCCTGCGCGACCTCAACATCATTGGCAACGGTCCAGAGGCACTTCGCCGCATCAGCATGGTGGGCGACAATCTCCGCATCGACCACAGTGCCAGCATGTGCGGCAAGGAGGGACAGAAAGTGACCGTCAGCCAAGGCTTGCCAACGGTGCTGATAGACAAGTTAATCGTGGGATAGATGAAAGTTAAGAGTTAAGAATTAAGAGTTAAGAAAAATACCTAACACAACAAATCCATGCTGCCCAAACTGTCTTTCTTAACTCTTAATTCTTAATTAAGAAAACAATGAACAAAGACCTGATATATTTCGCCTCCGAAGCCATCTTGAAGCTTCCTGCGAAGCTTGACTACAAGCTGGTTTTATTGGAGAACCATGAGGACAACATCGTGCTGCGCGACGGCAAGGTGGAGAAGATGCTGCGTGCCACCTCCCTCTCGCTTGCCATCAACCTCTATCTCGACGGACGCGACGGCTTCTTCTACACGAACGACCTGCGCCCGGACTCTGTCAGCGCGTTCATCAGACAAGCATTTGAAACGACAAAGCTACTGGAACCCGACGAGACGCGGACACTTGCTGACCCCAGTCGCTATTACAAAGGCGGTGGACCCGACTTGCAAAACTTCGATGCTTCACTCTCTGAGATTGACCCGAAGGAGAAGATAAGACTCCTTCAAGACACCGCAAGGGAAGTTGAGGGAACGGACAAGCGCATCATCAGTATGCAGACGCGCTATAACGACCGCCAGCACGAGGCACACTATCTCATCAGCAACGGCTTCGACGGTCACGAGCAGAGCAGCTACTGCACCTTGACGAGCATTATCACAGTTGAAGGCGAAGGCGGCCAGCACCCGATGGACGGCTGGGGCGAGTCGCGCCTCTTCTTCAAGCAAATGCCACATCAGGGCATCGCACCGACAGCCCTCAAGCGGACACTCCAGAAAATAGGACAACGGCCTGCGCCAAGCGGACGCTACCGCATGATACTGGAGTCGCCATGTGCCGGCAACTTCCTGCAACCTATTCTGAACGCGATGAACGGACAAGCCTTGCAGCAAAGGACATCATTCCTCAGGGGCAAACTCGGCCAACAGGTTGTATCGCCCCTCGTGAACATTGTCGATGACCCGCTACAGCCCGGCACACGAGGCGCGTCCCTCTTCGACTACGATGGTGTTGCCACCCAGCGGCGGGAGCTCTTCACAGAAGGACGCTTACAGACCTATTTCATCGACACCCCAATGGGAAAGAAACTTGGAATGAAGCCAACAACACAAGGCATACATCGGCTGATAATGGGAAGCCCGAAGCCAGCCCCCTCCCCGCTCCCCCTTTGGGGGAGTGCTGGCCCTTTTATCCTCGTCACCGACTACAACGGCGGGAACTGCGACCCTGTGACAGGCAACTTCTCCTACGGCATCGAAGGCTTCCTCATCGAGAACGGCGCTATTGTACAGCCTGTTAGCGGCATGAACATCACTGGCAACATACTTGATGTCTGGCAACGCTTGAGCTATGTAGGCGATGATGCCGACCCTTGGGAGACAGAACTCATCCCCACCCTCGCTTTCGAGGATGTTGCCTTCGACGGAATCTGACCGTCAGTCCATAGTTCATAGTCCATAATCTTCAATCCTCAATCTTCAAATAAACATTGTACCATGAATAGCAGAATCGTTTTTATTGCTTGCTTGTTGCTTTCCTGCCTGACAGCTTATCCGCAGGACGACACCACCATGTTGCTTCGGTTAATGACTTACAACATCCGCCACGGCGCGGGCATGGACGACGTGATAGACCTGGACAGGCAGGCGGCAGTTATTCAGGGTGCCACACCAGATGTAGTCGGACTGCAGGAAGTGGATAGCGTGGTGAAACGCTCCAGCTACATCGACCAGGCAGCCTATCTGGGCCAATCCCTTGGGATGTATGCCACATTCGGCGGTGCCATTCCCCTGACGAGAGGGAAATATGGTGTGGCAATCCTCAGTAAGGAAGCCCCTATGTCCGTTCATCACCTGCCCTTGCCGGGAAACGAAGCCAGAACCCTGCTGGTATGTGAATTTGAGGAGTATGTGTTCGCCACCACCCACCTTGACCTCGATGAGGAATGCAGAATTGCCTCGCTGCCCATCATCATCGAGGAAGCCGCCAGCTGGGACAAACCATTCTTCATCTGTGGCGACTGGAACGACCAGCCCGGCTCCACGTTCATCACCAAGGTGAGGAAAGATTTCAACATCCTGAACAATACCACAAGCAGCAGTGCCAACTATACCTTCCCTGCCCGCAATCCAACCAAGATAATAGACTACATAGCCAGCTATGGGCGTGTCATCAAATCCATAAGGAGCAGGAAGGTCATCAACGAGCCGGAAGCCTCCGACCACCGACCTGTCCTTGTGGAAGTTAAGATGGAAAGATACACTACCGGCATCACTTCCCCCTCTACAGACAGCACGCTACAGGAAGAAGCGATGTATGACCTTACAGGCAAAAGAGTGTTCACCCCTCTGCAAAAAGGCATCTACATAAAGGGAAAGAAAAAGGTCGCTGTCAAGTAAACGACAGCGACCTCAAGCATAGTCTTAATATCCAAAGATATCTTCCAACGTGACGCGGCGGATGGGACCGAGCTGCTGAAGCTTCTGCATGTCGAGTTCTTTCTCGTCGCCAAGTATCATGTAGCGATAGGTGCGCCCCTTGATTTGCTTCTCGTGGAAGTCGGCAAGGTCGCCCATCGTCATATCCTTCACCTTCTCATAAATATCGCGATTGGCATCGTGGTCGATGCCGAGGTCGCGCATCCGCATGTAGTAGTAGAGGATGTCTTCGCGAAGGATGCGTTCGGAAGCCAGACGTTTGAGGACAGCATCCTTAGCCAGTTGGAATGCTTTTTCGCTCTGCGGCATGTTCTCTACGATGTCATCAAAGACATTGAGGCACTCGGTCATCTTGTCATTCTGCGTAATGATGTTAGTGAAGAACACATTGCTGTCGTCGGCTTTATCCGGCTTTGCATAGAGAGCACCTGCCGAGTAAGCCAGGCCGCGCGCCTCACGCAACTCCTGAAAGACGATGGTGTTCATGCCACCGCCAAAGTATTCGTTGAAGACCTGAATGTCGGGCAGCAGTGAAGCGTCGAAGAGGTCGCCGCGATTGGACACATTGCGCATGTAGATATTCTTGGCATCGAAGGGCGCAATGATGACTTCAGGTTCGAGGACGGGAAGGTGATGGAAGTAAGCCCCTTCCCCGCTCCCCCCTTGGGGGAGTACCTCATTCTCACTGCCTCGCCGGTCACTAGCACTCCCCCAAAGGGGGAGCAGGGAGGGGGCTTCCGGCCCATAGTACAACACATGCTGTGGAACGGAAGCAAGGCCATGGATATGCAGCAAGAGATCAGCCGGCTTGAGTGCCTGCAGCTCCCCGGCGCTGAGGATGTGAGTGAAGGCATTGTCGGGACCGAAGAAACCATAGTTGAAGAGAGCACGCGAACAGGTACGCTGGTCAAGCTTGTTGTCAGCACGCGCCTTCAACACGTCTGCAACCACTGCATCATAGACATCCTGGTTCTCAACAGAACCCGAAAGCCAGTCTTGGCAAAGCTGGAGAGCCTTCTCCATGTTCTCTGCAAGTCCCTTGACGATGACATACGTTCTGTCTTCCTGCGCCCACATGTCCACATCACAAGCAATCTTGTAGAGTTCCATCCGATACTGCTCGGCACTGAGGCTGTCGGTACCCATGTAGTCAAGATACTGCGGAGCAATGGAGAGCACTTTGTCGGCCTTCGTGCCACGGTCGAAGATGAAGGAGACGGAGAAGAGTTGGGCATTGGGGTCGATGCGGGAAATAAGTTCCTGCCCAGAGTCCTCTTCAGAGAGGGTCTTCAAGTCCTTCTCGAAGTCGAGGAATTGAGGCGCTATCTCCTTTGCTGGCATGGAGAGCACTTCTGTGACGAAGTCGCTGGTCTTGTCGCGATTGGTCTCGATGGGCGAGATTTCTGGCTTCTCAATCTTCTTCTCGTTGGGGTCGAAGCCCTGACGCTTGAAGACACAGGCATAGCCGTCGGTGAGGGTGGCATTGGCAAAGTCAACGATGTCCTGCTTCGTAAGCTTACCGATGCGGTCGTTCTGTCCAACAACATCCGCCCAGTCAAGACTATAGATGAAAGACTCGACGAACATCATGGCACGGCTTTGATTGTCCTGCAAGCTTTCGAGACGTTTGCGCTTCATGTTGTTCACGACAGCAGAAAGCAGCGACTCGTCCCATTCTCCCTTCTTGAGCTTCTCCACTTCGGCGAGCATGAGCTGGCGCACCTCTTCGAGCGTCTGACCCTCCTTGGGAGTGCCATAGAGCCAAAGCGCACTATAGTCATTGTTCTCCATAGCGAAGGCACCGCTCTCCAACACCTTCTGCGCCTTGTTCAGGTCGAGATCCATGAGACCTGCCATGCCGTTGCTGAGCACTTCGCCCATGACTTCGAGAAGGTCGGAAGAATTAGAGGCTCCTTGCCCCTCTTTACCGGCAAAAAGCCAAGCCATATAAACCTGTTCTGCCTCGCGGCCGATGACTTCTTTGCATACGGGCTGCGTCAATGGCTCTTCCTTCTGGAAACTGAGCTGCGGCAGGCTGTCGCTCTTCTGCCAATCGCCGAAATAGCGACGGATGGTACTCATCGTTTCCTCTGGGTCGAGGTCGCCGCTCATGCAGATGGCAATGTTGTTAGGAACGTACCAGTCGTGATAGTAGTTCTTGACATTGATGAGCGACGGATTCTTCAGATGCTCCTGCGTGCCGATGGTGGTCTGCGTGCCGTAGGGATGGTGCGGGAAAAGGATGCCGTTGATGGCCTGGCTTACCTTGTCGCCGTCGTTCGTAAGGTAGATGTTGTACTCCTCATAGACGGCCTCAAGCTCGGTATGGAAGCCACGAATCACCATATTGCGGAAGCGGTCGGCCTGCACCTTAGCCCATTGTTCTACGGCACCTGCCGGGATATTCTCGGTGTAGCAGGTCACATCTTCACTGGTAAAAGCGTTCGAGCCTGTGCTGCCTATGCCTGCCATCAGCTTGTCGTATTCGTTGGCGATGGCGAACTTGCTGGCCTCGTAGCTGAAGCTGTCTATGCGGTGGTAGATGGCGCGGCGCTGGGCCTCGTCCTTCGTCTTTCCGTAGATTTCATACTGTGCCTCGATGCTGTCGAGCAGAGGACGTTCCTGGGCATAGTCGATGGTGCCGAAGCTGTCAGTTCCCTTGAACATGAGGTGCTCCAGATAGTGTGCCAGGCCGGTACTCTCGGCAGGGTCGTTCCTCGAGCCGGTGCGCACAGCAATATAAGTCTGGATGCGCGGTTCGTCGTGATTGACCGTCAGATAGACTTTCAGCCCGTTATCGAGGGTATAAATGCGTGTCTGCATGGGGTCGCCCTCCACGCTTTCATAGTCGTGGCTGCCAGAGCAGGACGACAGACTCAGTGAAAATGCCGTCAGACTGCAAACAGCTGTCAGCAAACAGTAGGATTTAAGTTTTTTCAGGTTCATATCTCTTTGTTTTTAAGTTTCACACCGCAAAGATACGACAATTAGTTGAAAATTGAAAGTTGAAAGTTGAAATTTATTATGGTGATGCAACATAAAAGAAATACCCCTAATTCCTAATCCCTATTTTTTTGCCATTTTCTTTGTTCGTATCAGAGAAATTACTAACTTTGCACCATGTTTTCCTTAAATGCGTGGGCATAAAACCTTTCATTTACTCTGGGCGCCACTTGAATTAGTTACCCCAATAGAAGGAACAATCGGAAAGAGAAGAAGGATGAAACCATATTACAAAATGAACAACAGAAATAATATGTTAGATCAGGAATTTAAGTATTATCTCGACCACCAAGAGGAACTTCTGCCATCTTACAATGGGAAGTATGTTATGATTGTTGGAAACAAAGTCGTTGGTGCATGCGACACCATAGGCGAAGCTTATTATAAAGGAAAGCGGGAGTACGGGCTTGGGAATTTCCTAGTACAACTTTGCACACCGGGTGACAGCGCATACACTATAACTTATCATACACGTTACCAATGAAACCAGTTCCTTACACACAGACATACCCCAAGCCTGCTCTATGTATATCCACGATATGCAAAATAAGTGAGCCTTACGACCCAGCATTAGATTCAGAAGCACACCCTATTTTCCATGAACTGAATGCAATATGGGACACTGGGGCTATGCGGTCAACCATTTCTACACAAATTGCAGAAAAGTTAAATCTGATTCCACTTGGACAGACACGCGTATGTCATGCTGATGGAGAAAGCCTGTGTAACTATTATTTGGTCAATCTACTCTTGCCAAACAGAATAGAAGTTAAAATGCTCATGGTGAATGATGGAAAACTAACAGACACAGACATGCTAATAGGAATGGATATTATTGCCCTTTGCGACTTTGCCATTACCGATTCTGGGGCAGTGACTAAGTTTTCTTTCCAAATACCAAGCACCCTTGATATTGACTTCGAGAAGATTCAATAAGAAACGACAACAAATCCATTACAAAGACCTATGACATAAAAACCAGACATAATCCGTGCTACCCATAGTGGGACACGAAATTCCATTTGCTCAAATCTCTGCCAAATTGCCACCTCGAAAGAAGATAACGAGCAAATAGAGAAGGTTGTTGAATGACAGCTAACCTAAACCAAACATACAAGGTGTTTGTGCATAAAGCGTAAACTTCCTCATAGTACGTTTGGGGCTTGTGGTGAGCCTGACAGAGATATGGTGCAAGTTTGTGCTTTCTCTGTACGAAGTGATTGTTGCTTCTTGCCCATTGCAATGAAGGTAAACGAGTATTAGCACATTTATTAACATAAAATATAAAGCAAATGAAAAAGTTTTATTGTTTGTTCATCGTATTATTCGTATGCATGTCAATCATGAGAGTTGAAGCAGAAACCACCCATAGCTATTATGAAGGTTTTTGCTCTGAATGTGGTGAAATACAAGATGATTACCTGTCTCCAATTGACGACTGGTATGAAATCCACAATGCAGCGGAACTCACTTGGTGGAGTCATTACGCTGCAATTCACCTCGGGACAAACGCCCGTTTGATGAACGATATTGATATGGAGGGATATAGTAACCGTTATGCCACAATAGGTACAGAAGGAGCACCATTTTATGGCAACTTCGACGGTCAGTTTCACACAATCAGCAATCTTGTCATCAACAAAGCAGAAACCCGATGTGTTGGTCTGATTGCAGTTATGAATAGCCTCCCTTCTGCCAACCAAATGGCCGATGGGACTTTTGTTAGTGACAATGATGCCAATGATGCAGATGGTGTTTTTGTCAAAAACATAATTATTGACACAACTTGTTCTTTCTCTGGTTACGGCTATGTTGGTGTGGTCGGCATGACTGATTGTTGGAGTGGCCATGTCTGCTTATCAAATATTATGATGAATGGAAATGTTACAGCAAACGGAGGAGCAAATGCTGCAGGTATATTAGGATGCGCAAAATGTGCTTCCTGGCCTTATGGACCTTTCTGCCATGTGTCTATTGAAAACTGTGGCATGACAGGCAATGTATATGGTTCAAAAGAGAACGGCTCTATTTCTGGCTGGCTTGGTGGATATGCAGAGGTTAGAAACTGTTTCTCAATTGGAGAAGTAACTGGAATCGAAAGCACGAACCAGTACTTTGCCCGCCATATAGGAGAAGAGAATGGAGGCAAAGTCACTTTTTCCAATTGTTATTCTAAATATGGAACGCAAGTATATCAGCTGAGTGATGAAGATGTTAATTCAGGTGTTCTAACATGGATGCTCAATGGAGAACAATATCGTTCGCCACATTGGTTTCAGAATATAGGCGTGGACAAATACCCATATACCAGCCCTTCTCATGGTGTCGTTATATTTGCAGCAGGGCAATTCTTTTCTGTTGCAAGCGAAGAAGATCTAGCATATGTAATAAAAGCCATTCAAGATTATGAGAATCGCTATCTAATAGAATGCACAGCTACGCCATCTCAAATTGCTGACTACATTGCAATGATAAATGCACTTGATAGTATTAAAAGTGTTTCCGAACTTGCAAATGCGCTCAATAATTTATACGCAAGCAAGCAAAGCATACATGGATATGTTAATTTAGGACTTCCAAGTGGAACACTATGGGCGACATGTAATGTGGGTGGTAGTTCTCCTGAGGACTATGGCGATTTCTATGCCTGGGGCGAAACAACAACAAAGAACACGTTTACGCCAGAAAACTATTCCTTCACAGGAAACAGAATCGATGTCCTACATGATGCTGCAACTGTTAAATGGGGTAGCGACTGGAAGATGCCAACCCTGGAGCAAATGGAAGAACTTATCAATCCAGAATATACCATATTGCAAGAATACTATCCTAATGGAAGAGTGGGCCTTCTTGTTACCAGCAAAATAAATGGACAATCTCTTTTCTTACCTTCTGCAGGATGCTATGCATGGTATTCGTCAGTGGCTCAGACTAATAATTTATGGAAAGAAAGAGCTGGAAATTATTGGACAACAGCTCTAAGCAATGAAATCGAAGGCGATGCAATATGTCTGGTAACTACACATGAAGGAATTTTGGCACGCTGTCCAGACCCGTGGGATTCCCGCCGTTGGACAGGCCGTTCAATTCGCCCGGTTCGTGTCAACGATCACAATTCTGATAACGAGGGCAACGATAATTACGCCACATTAACATATAACGCGGGTGAACAGAGTACTTTACAGATGACAGTAAAGAAAGGAAATACAACGCTTAGTATCAACACAGAGGAGAATTGGATCGTTGAGACACTGACTGTGAACAAAACAGATAAATTAAGCAATCTTACGGATGGTAAATTGATAGTCAATGTTGAGGCTGACACAGAAGTAAAAGTCACCTTCTGTTGGGCCAATGCTGACAATCTCTACACAGAAGATTATGAAACAGGCATTGCTACTATTCAGGGCGAAAACGTGAAAGTATATGTTATAGACGGTCAGCTTTGCATTGATGGAGCATTTGGAAAGGAAGTGCGTCTCTATACTACAGGTGGTGTACTCATCAAGACTATAATTCCGCAAGACAGTAACAAAATAGGAATCTTCAGTGTGCCTATTGGAACGTATATTGTGCAAGTCGGCCAAAAAGCGGCCAAAATAGAGATAAAATAAAAATAAGGATTTTCATGAAATAATCGAGACAGGAGAATCGTAAGTCTGGTAGTGATACCAGCACATATTTGCAACAGCAGCGACGGTTTCAGTTAGAAATGTGTCGCTGCTGTTGATGTATTAGTGTCCAATAAGGAATCGTACATTTTTTCTTTTGTCGCACGCGAAAACAATTGTTTCTTTGTGCACAAAATCACATTACATTCTTAAAAAGGCAAAGCTTTTGCAAAAATTTCATCGTCATTTCTTGCCAAGAAGGAAAATAAGTTATACTTTTGCAAAAATGCTTGTTTACTTCATTTATAGACAAAAACAAACATCCTCCATACATTATGAAAAAGTTTACTCTTCTAATCTTTGCATCAATCTTGCTTTTCGCCGACACTTTTGCTCAAGAGTACAGAGAAGTTTCTGGCATCTACGCAGGCGGCCACATCCGTCGCGGACGTCCGGGCACCATCACCAAGCTGCGTCAGTCTGGCTTCACCTACCTCATCCTCTTCAACGTCAACGTGGAAGCCGACGGCACGCTCACGACCGACGGCGAGACCATCTGCAAGGACGGCGAGTATGTCTTCAACCAGACACAGCCCTACTATCAGGAAGACATCAAGGACCTCAAGACGGAACCCACCAGTATCACGCGCATAGAAATCTGCATCGGCGGCTGGGGCAACGGCTCTTACGGCAACATCCGCAGCCTCGTCAACTCGCAGGGGACTGGCGCCACCTCCATCCTCTACAAAAACTTCAAGGCCCTCAAGCAAGCCGTGCCGGAGATAGATGCCGTCAACAACGACACGGAACAGGACTATGACATCACAACGGCTGCCAAGTTCCATATTATGATGTACAATCTGGGCTACAAGACCACTTTTGCGCCCTATACCAACATGAGCTACTGGACAGGGCTTAACGACCAGATTCGCAAGTCGAGGCCAAAGGCCGTTGACCGCGCCATGATTCAGTGCTACGACGGCGGAGCAGGCAACTTGAACAACGTGGGCAGTTGGAACTTCACAGGTGTCAAGGAACGCCATCCAGGTCTGCTGGATTATTCGAACGACTGGAGTGTGGAGCGCAATTTGGCACAGTTCCAGGCGTGGAAGGACGAGGGAGTGGCTACAGGCGGCTTCGTCTGGCTCTTCAACGATGGCTACGACGAGAACTGGGACATGAACGGATGGGCCTCGGGGCTGAACCGCATCTTTGGAGCCGTTACCGTCCCGGAAGAACAGGTGGCCGTGCGCTGCTACAGCGAGAAGAACTATAACGGCTACTGCGTGGCACTGCCCGAAGGCAAATTCACACAACCCGACCTTGCCGTGTATGGTCTGAAAGCCCAAGACCTTTCCTCGATAGAGTTGGTTGACAACTTCTACCAAGTCAAGCTCTATAAAAGTGTGAACTGCACAGGCTCATATACATTGCGCCGAGCCTCTGCCAAAACGCTCTCAATCGACAATCAAGTCTGCTCCATTCTGATAGAACCCAATCCGACAGGACTCTCTGAGGCATCTGAAGCCTCCGAGACCTCCGAGACAATCTACAATCTCGCAGGACAACGTCTGAAAAAGATGCAGAGAGGCATCAATATCGTTGATGGGAAAAAGATATTAAGATAATAAGATGCAAAAGATAAGTCTTTTTTGTGCAGCAGTGCTATTCTCTTTGATAGCCAGCGCAGGAGATGGCATTGTTGCAGTCAATGCCAATATCGCCATTCTTCCTTCCTCTTTCTATGATGGAGACATCGGGTGGAAGGCATGGACCTGGGTTTATAACTCCGGACAGAATTTTGGTTATGCTAACGAATCGAACCCCAACTACAACTGGGTTTTAGGCACACCGGCACCCGACGCAGAAGAACGGGAATGGTTCGAGCCGGACTATGACATGACCCCCAAAGAAGACGACATCAACAGCATCATGGACCCCGACAATCCGTTTCCTATTGTCTGGGAAGAGCACGACGCGCCATTCAGTTCCTCTGCAACATTCAATGGACTCCCGTCTTATCAGTGGACAACCAACGAAATCATTGCAGACATTTATTTCCGCCGCACATTCACGCTCGACGTTTCACAACAGCTCACTGGCCCTGTCTATCTGGCCTGCACCCACGATGACTCTCCCTGCGAATACTACATCAACGGCGCACTCGTTTACTCAACCACTGACGGATGGGAAGACAGAGGCAGATTCATCGAGCTGACCGACGAGCAGAAAGCACTCATCAAGATTAACGGCGAAGAGAATGTGATTGCAGTCCATGTTCATCAGAACTGGGGCGGTGCGCTTGCAGACGTTGGACTTTACACCAAAGACATGGGCGGAGGAGAGAACATCGGTGACGGCCTCGATATGGGTTACATTAGTCCCTGGAGAGGCAAACTGCTCTTCAACAGCGAAGGCGGCTACAATACAGGCGGCAATCACATCTGGGAACAGCTTTACGAAGCCCAGGAAGGAGATGTCTATACCATCACCATGCCCACAGCTAATAATGAGGCATACTATGGCCGTTTGCAATTCAAGACGCCCATCACGCTACATGCCGACCACAGCTACCGCGTCTCCATGTCTTTTGTTGCAAACAAGAGCCTGGAAGACATAAACTTTGCACTGAGCGAGAACGAGAACGACGACATCTGTCTGACCACTGAGACCTTTAACCTTGCAGCAAACAGCAAAACGACCATCTTGCAAGACAGCATCGACGGCACAGATATCGAGGACGCTAAGATTGCCTTGGAAATTCCGACGACAGAAGACAACACCGTCATCACCCTTTCCGACATCAGCATCTACGACCTGACGGAAGGGCAAGAGCTTTGGACAGGCACGTCCTACTACAATTGGTGCTATTATGCCAACAGCTGGGGACAACGCATCCAAGACATGCAAATCGACGGACGGACAGAGACACTCAGCTGGACAGAGGCCGACTACGACGACTCCGCGTGGGCAGAAGCCGTGATGCCTATCGGTGACTGGGGGGCGCTTCCTAATAATGCTGTTCAAACGGAGTGGCCGGGCGGTGACAACACAAACTTCTGGTTCCGCCGCAACTTCAACCTCGACGAAGTTCATCCTAACTCCCGATACATGCTTCATGTTCTCCACGATGACAACTATCGTGTCTGGGTGAACGGCACCTTGCTGGACGAAGCTGAGGGCTGGACTACCAGCACCAATGCTGTGAAGCTGGAGATACCGGCCTCCCTGCTGAACGAAGGCAGGAACGTCATCGCTGCATACGTGCAGCAGAACTGGGGCGGGAAGCTCTATGATTGCGGACTGACCGAAGAGGAAGATTTCTATGAGGACTACGACCCCGATGCCGACCTCTCCCAACTTCTCATCAATGAGATACAGGTGGGAAACATCGACCAATACATAGACTTCTCCTATAACTACGGCGCCTGGGTGGAGTTCTACAATCCCACGACAGAGAACATACAATTGGATGGTCTCTATGTCTCAGACGATGCCGGGGAACCAAAGAAGTTCCAGCTTCCCTCTGGCACCGGTGTGGTGAAGGCTGGTGGCTATAAGGTCATCTACTTCGACCACAATTCTGCCGACGGCACTTTCGGCGACACGGCCTATAAGCAGGTCCGCTTCAAGCTGAAAAACGGTGGAGGCACCATCTACCTCTTCGACTCAGACGGCACACAACTGGCTTCTGCCGACTATCCCGAATGCATCACACGCTGCTCATGGGCCCGCAAGCGGGATGGCGGCAGCGAATGGGCATGGACAGGCGATGCTTCGCCGGCAGCCTCGAACAATGACAGCGACTTTGCCGACTTCCGCCTTGAAGCACCATATATCGATACCGACTCACGCCTTTTCACAGACCCCTTCACCATTCAGGTCAACATCCCCGAAGGCACCACCTTGCGCTTCACCACAGACGGCACGGCACCGACTGCCGACAACGGCACGACAAGCGAAGACGGCATCTTCAGCATCAGCGAAACCACCGTCTTCCGTTTCGGCCTCTTCCAGCAAGGTATGCTTCCAAGCCCCGTCATCACCCGCAGCTATATCTATCGCAACCACGACTACTACCTGCCCGTCGTCTCTATCGCCACCAATCCCGCCAATCTCTACGACGGCAAAATTGGTGTCTATACGGACGGCACAAATGGTGTGAGCGGACGCAATCACGGTGCATCCAACATCAATATGGACTGGGAACGGCCCGTCAACTTTGAGTACATCACGCCTGACGGAGAGATGGCTGTCAACCAAGAGGCTGAGTTTGTCATTTCCGGCGGATGGAGCCGCCACTATGCTCCCTCGTCTTTCAAGATTAAGGGCACCAACCGCTACGAGGGCAAGAAGGCCATCGACTATTGTCCCTTCTTCCGCTACAATCCCTACCATAAGTTCCGACAAATAATGGTTCGCAACGGCGGCAACGACAACAACTCGCAGGCTCATGGCCGGGTGCGCGATGCCATCACGCAGCAGATTCTCCTCTCCAGCGGCTTCTACTGCGATTGTCAAGAATATCAGCCAGTCCATGTCTTCTTCAACGGACGCTATCTCGCCCAGCTCAATCTGCGCGACCCAAACAACCGCTATCACGGCTATACCTATTATGGTTATGACGACGACAACATGGATGCCTTCGAGTACTCCAACGGATATTTCCAGATGGCAGGCACAAAAGATGCCTTCAACCGATGGAAAGACCTTGCACAGGGATGCTCCTCACCGAACACATACGAACAACTCAAGAAGCTTATCGACATCGACGAGGTGACGAACTTCTTCGCCGCCATCAGCTACATTGGCTGTAGCGACTGGATTTGCAACAGCAACAACGTCAAGGGCTATCGTTCCCTTCCCGACGGCAAGTTCCACCTGACGCTCCACGACCAGGACTGGGGCTGGAGCAATACCAACGGCGTACAGCTGCTTGATGGCAACTACAGCAACGAGCTGCTTGCTATATATAATAATATGAAACGGGGCAGTTCGGACTTCCGCCGCCGCTTCGTCGATGCATACTGCATCCTGCATGGCAGCGTCTTCACCAAAGACCGTTGCCTCAGCATCTCCGACAGC
This sequence comes from Bacteroidaceae bacterium, assembly GCA_017524545.1. GTDB lineage: Bacteria > Bacteroidota > Bacteroidia > Bacteroidales > Bacteroidaceae > Physcousia. Next base: position 80,639 of record JAFXVN010000014.1, on the reverse strand, counting down.
ATCTGCCGCCTTGTGGAGCCAGCACTCTCATGGGAAGGAAAAGAACCCTGGACATCCAACAACGAACAAAAGTCACGCATGGCTGGGCTGACATCAAGAAATGCCCGCATGAACTCCCTGAAGTCTGCATACGGATTGGGGAACGGCATGGCTGTGAAGTTCAACGCAAACGTGTCTGGCGCAGCGTTCCTGATAAACGGGCAGCCTGTTCCGGGCGCAGACTTCGACGGCACACTCTTCGCTCCCGTCACACTCGAAGTGTCTGCCCCCGCTGGCTATAATTTCACAGGTTGGAGCAAGAGCGGCAACGCCACCGTCAAGGCCATCAACAAGGGCGACAGCTGGAGCTATTGGGACAAGGGTTCACTCGACGGCACCGACTGGAAGACCGGCTCCGTCTCCCATTGGGCAGAGGGCATCACACCGCTTGGCTACGGCAAGAACACCATCGCCACAACCATCAGCTACGGCGGCAACAGCAGCCAGAAATACCCCACCTACTACTTCCGCAAGAACTTTGTCATCGACAACGAACCTTCCGACATTTCGTCATTGACGCTCAACTTCACTGCCGACGACGGCTTTGTGGTTTATATCAACGGCACGGAAGCTTGCCGCTACCTGTTGCCCGATGGCGTGATTACATACGAAACCTACGCCACCACCTACGCTCCCGACAATCCAGACTCAGGCACCATCGACCTGCCCGTCAGCCTCCTTCGCAAGGGGGAAAACATCATCGCTGTTGAGGTGCACAACAACGTGCCTGGCTCGACCGACATCTACTGGGATGCAGAGATAAGCTACAACGTCACCTCTGAAACAGCCATCGTGAGCCGCGACCGCACGCTCCGCCTCGACACCGATGCGGACACAGAAATCCGGGCCATCTTCACACCCCTGCATCCCGACTGTCTCGTGGAAGCAGGAGCCCCCCCTGTCGTTGTCAACGAGGTGAGCGCAGGCAACACGGTTGCCGCCAACGAATATGGCAAGCGCAATGACTGGATTGAGCTCTACAACACCACAGACCATGACATCGACCTCGAAGGCATGTTCCTCACCGACGACCCGAGCGAGCCGGAGAAGTACCAAATCACCCCTCCTTTGGAGGGGACGGGGGAGGCTGTCATAATCCCCGCCCACGGCTACTACATCGTATGGGCGGACAAGCTCGACCCCTTGAGGCAGCTTCATGCAAGTTTCAAGCTTGCCAACAACAACGAGCAAAGCGTCACGTTAACTGCTGCCGACCACTCCTGGAGCGACTGCCTCACCTATCAGGCACATGGTGGCGATGAGAGTGTGGGACGCTATCCCGACGGTGGAAAGCGCACCTATCGCATGACGCGCCCATCCATCAATGCCACAAACACCCTCACTTCCTACAGCGAATGGCTTTGTGGCATCGATGAAAACTTCGACGAAGAGACCTTCCTCGACAACATCATGGCTCCAGATGAGGAGCAAGGGGCAAAAAGCAAGGGACGAGAGTATTACACCATCGACGGCATAAAACTCAATCGTCCCCAGCGTGGCATCAACATCATCCGCATGAGCGATGGAACGACACGCAAGATGATGAAGAGCACTTATTAGAACTTGTTTACTCCATTGTGAGCTTGCCATCCTTGGCATCCACGCGGATGGGGCGGTTGCGGTCCAAGCGGCCTGCGAGGAGCGACTTCGAGAGGTCGTCGAGCAGGAGGTGCTGGATGGCACGCTTGACGGGACGTGCACCAAACTCCGGCTCGTAGCCCTCGTTGGCCAGGAACTCTATGGCAGCATCGCTAACCTCCAATGTGAGGCCGTTCTCGCGAAGCATCTTCTGCACGCCCTCCACCTGCAGACGGACAATCTGCTTCACTTCGCCCCAGTTCAAGGGATGGAACATGATAATCTCGTCTATTCGGTTCAGGAACTCCGGACGTATGCCGCGCTCTATTAGCATTGCTCTTACGTTCTCCCCTCCTTTGGAGGGGTCGGGGGAGGCTAAAAGGTTGCTCGTCATTATTATTATAGTGTTCTTGAAGTTGACGGTGCGACCCTTTGAGTCGGTGAGGCGACCATCGTCGAGCACTTGCAGCAGGGTGTTGAACACATCGGGATGCGCCTTCTCTATCTCGTCGAAGAGCACGACCTGATAGGGTTTCCTCCTCACAGCTTCGGTGAGCTGACCGCCCTCGTCGTAGCCCACATATCCTGGAGGTGCACCAATGAGCCGCGTCACGCTGAACTTCTCCTGATACTCGCTCATGTCGATGCGCGTCATCATTGTCTCATCGTCGAAGAGGTACTCTGCCAGTGCCTTTGCAAGCTCTGTCTTACCCACGCCCGTTGAGCCGAGGAAGATGAACGAACCGATAGGACGCTTCGGGTCTTGCAGACCGGCACGGCTGCGGCGCACAGCATTGCTGACGGCAGCAATGGCTTCCTCCTGACCGATGACGCGCTTGTGCAGCTCCTCTTCCAAGTGGAGCAGTTTCTCCGTCTCGCTCGTCTGCATTTTGCTCACGGGGATGCCCGTCCAGCGGCTCACCACGTCGGCAATGTCGTCGGCTGTGACTTCGTCGCGAAGCAGCCTGTTGCTAACGGCAGACGTCTCTTTGAGTTGTGTTTCGAGCTCTGGAAGCTTGGAATACCGTATCTCTGCCACCCGGGCATAGTTGCCGTCGCGCTCTGCCTGCTCCGCCTCCTGCCGCAGTTGCTGCATACGGTCCTTGAGCGTCTGTATCTGGTCGGCCTGATGCTTCTCGTTCTCCCACTGCTGACGCATCTCCTTCTCTTGACCACGAAGGTCAGCAATCTCTGCTTCGATTTTAGACAATTTAGTGTCCTCCCCCTTTAAGGGGGAGTCAGAGGGGGTCTTCTCGCGCCGTATTGCCTCCCTTTCAATCTCCAACTGCTTCAGGCGGCGGCTTATCTCGTCAAGCTCCTCTGGCACAGAGTCGCGCTCCATGCGCAATTTGGCGGCTGCCTCGTCCATGAGGTCAATGGCCTTGTCGGGCAGGAAACGCTCGGTGATGTAACGCTGCGAGAGCTGCACGGCAGCAATGACGGCATCGTCCTGGATGCGCACCTTGTGGTGGTTCTCATAACGCTCCTTCAAGCCGCGCAGGATGCTGATGCTGGAAAGCGTATCGGGTTCATCGACCATAACGGTCTGGAAGCGGCGCTCCAGTGCCTTGTCCTTCTCGAAGTACTTCTGGTATTCATCGAGCGTGGTGGCGCCGATGCTGCGCATCTCGCCTCGGGCAAGGGCTGGCTTCAGGATATTGGCGGCATCCATTGCGCCCTCGCCCTTGCCAGCACCGACAAGGGTGTGTATCTCGTCGATGAAGAGGATGATGCCGCCCTGGCTCTCCGTCACCTCCTTGACGACACTCTTCAGCCGCTCCTCGAACTCGCCCTTGTACATGGCGCCGGCAACGAGGGCACCCATATCGAGGCTGTAGAGCTGCTTGTTCTTCAGGTTCTCCGGCACATCACCGCGCAGAATGCGGTGGGCAAGCCCCTCCACGATGGCCGTCTTACCTGTACCAGGTTCACCTATCAGAATAGGATTATTCTTTGTTCTGCGCGAGAGAATCTGCAAGACGCGGCGTATCTCATCGTCGCGGCCAATCACTGGGTCGAGCTTCCCGGCACGGGCTTCGTCAACGAGGTTGCGTGCGTACTTCTGCAGGCTCTTCTCTTCTGTTTGCTGATTGTAATTGTTGTTGTAATTCATAGCTCCTTAAATTTTTAACCTTTTCACTTTTTTACCTTTTACAATACAAACCGCGTGCAAATCCTTAATCTTCCATCTTCAACACCCAATAACAGCTCAATGCCCGACAAAATGACACAAAGAAGGACAAAATGGCGGCACTATTATCGCTTTTCAACAAATTAAGTAAAATAATTCCGCATAACACTTCCTTAATTAAACATTATTTTATACCTTTGCGACTAATTAGCAAATAAGCAAATTAACAAATTAACTTTAGTATTAACATTAAAAACATTAGCGTATGAAAAAGTTTACGTTTATGCTTTTGGCAGCGTTTATCGCTGTCGCTGCAATGGCAGCAGGACCTGAGAAGCGCGGTATGCAGGCGCTGAAGGCGAATGCTGTACTGACCAGCTCAGCCAAGCAAGTGACACCTATGGCCAAGGCCGTCAAGGTGCAAGCTCCTGTGGCTGACAAGTTCAACAAGGTGGCACAGAAGGCCAAGGCCGGTGCCAAGAAAGCCCAAAAGAAGGTTGGCTTAGAGGATCTGCTGGCCCAGAATTGGATGATCTGCTCTGAGTACTATGAGTACGATAGCGAGGCAGGTAGTTTGGTAGCCGCTACTCCCGCAGCCGGTGGCCATGCTGCTTCCTTCACAATGGTTGACGAGCAGACCATCGCCATCAGTAATTTCACCAGCGATGCCACAGAGGCCATTCAGGGTACGTTTACCTTGACGACCGACGAGAAACTCCTGGAAGCAGGCGTCATTGCCGAATTAAGCATTCCCGACGGGCAGACACTGCAAGTGAACGAAACTTACGGTACAGTTATCCTCCGGAATGTTTCTGCTGAGGAAGGCACCCCCATCGCGGCTTACGTCTTCGCAGATGGCTATGTTTTGTTTGACGCCGTTTGGATGGACATTCTTGCTGACGGAGACTATGCCGGCTACATGTGGTCTGGCTACTATTACTCCACTTTTGCCCAGCCCGCGAATGGCACGATGACATGGGCAAAGAGCGGAGCTGACAACGAGGTTTTCGTGCTCATTGAGCAGGATCCTGAAAGCCCCAAGTATGCTACTGTCTATAACTTCGGTGGTGAAGAGACGGCTGTTGTCGTAACCATGAAGCCCGACAACAAGTTTGCCATTGAAAGCCAGTTCATGTTTGATGCCGGTACCACATACGGCCAGTTCTACACATACGCAACTGATGGCAGCAGCGTTTCTTCCACAATCACTGGTACTGGCACAGAAAGTGCCCTCACCTTCGATGGTGGCTGGACATTCTATGCTCCTTCGACAGGATATTGGTACGGTCTGCTGGATGCTGCCACTATCGCATATACCGACGGCACACAGTTCGTGTATCCCGTTATCGTGGAAGTTCCAGCTGTACCTGCTAACCCGGAATTTGCTGGTGTTGGTAACTACGACAGCTCTAATGGCTACGGCTATGTCCTCGTGGACGTTCCTGCCGTTGACGTAGAAGGCAACGACCTGTTGGAAGACAAGCTCTACTACCAGTTCTTCTCCGACATCGCTGGCGAAATCCAGCCCATCACCTTCACAACTGACCTTTATGTGAAGCTGACAGAGGACATGAGCGTCATCCCATACACTTTCACCGACGGCTATGACTTCGATTCACATAACGGCTACAAAGTGGTGTACTTGAACTATGACTTCAACACCATGTACGACCGCATCGGCGTGAAGAGCATCTACACAGGCGGCGGCGAGACCAACGAGAGCGAAATCGCATGGGTAGAGATTGAGAAGCCCGAACCCGTTGTTGTTGAGGCTACCTTCGACTTCAACGCAATGGAAGTGGCTACATCAAGCAACGTCACCCACGATGGCGACATCACCGAGACAGTCGAGTTGACCGAAGGGAACGTAACGCTGGCCATTTCTCCGAAGGAAGAGGGCAAGACCACCGAGAACCGTTTCTGGGGCACCAGTGCTGGTCCGCAGCTGCGCGTATATAGCGGCACGCTGACATTCAGTGTTCCCGCAGGCTATGCCATCACTCAGATTGTGTTCAACACAGCAAAGTGGTCCGACGACAATGCAGCCGACAGCGGCGAATTTGAAGGCACCACTTGGACTGGCAACGCACAGACAGTTGTTGTCACCATCGCTGCCAACACTCAGATTAACAGCATCGTTGTAACTTCAGAACCTGCTGTAGAATCACTCCTTGAACTGCCCGAAGGTCTGGAGACAGAGGTTTGGACAATCGAAGGCATCTTCGAAGACAGCGAAAGCGCAAATGAAATCCAGCGTCGCACGGAAGTGGCATTCGACGGTACAGACGTTTATGTAAAGGGCATCCCCTTCTACTTCGAGGATTCTTGGATGAAGGGTACTCTCGACACAGAGTCCAACATCGTCACCTTCGCTACCGGACAGTTCGTCGGCGAGGACAGCTATGGCAAAGAATACATGGTAGGCTTCAACGCCGAGACTGAAGAAATCTGCGACATTGAATTTGCTTTCGACGCAGAAGCCCAGACTCTCACGCAGATTACCGACTACATCCTTGAGAACGCCGACACCCGCGACGAGTGGAGTCCTTGGGGTTACTGGTACGATATGGTCATCTACGCTGGCGAGCCCATCGTGATTGATCCTGTCGTAGCTCCCGAAGACCTTGCAACCGACACCTATCTCTTCAAGGCTCAAGAATATGTTACCGAGAACGAATACGACGACGAGGGAAATGTAATTAACACCAATTCATATTGGCAGGATTACAGCTTCCAGACTCAGGTAGGCTTCGACGGCAACGATGTTTATTTCAAGGGCTTCTCCGAGAACACTGTTGACCTGTGGGCAAAGGGTACACTGAGCGAGGACGGCAAGACCGTCACCATACCTGCTTGCCAGTATATGGGCGAACTCGCCATCCTTTGGTCCACCTTCAAGTACAACATCACAGCACTTGACGAAGAAGGCAACATGGTTGACCTCGTGCTGAACTACGATGCTGAGACCAACACCTTCAGCACCAACCAGATCATGGCTCTCAACGAAGGCAGCAAGACATTCAACCCCTATCAGATATTCGCTAACGTAACCATCACAAAGATGGAAGAGTTTGCAGCAACACCTGCTAATCCTTGGATTGAAGGAATTAAGATTGAAGGCACCAACTATCCCAAGGCAAACTTCAACATTCCTGCTGAGGATGTGGAAGGCAACGCTCTGCTGACATCGAAGCTCTTCTACACCGTATGGATTGAGAAGGATGGCGTACAGTCTGTTTATACAGTTTCCGCTAACGAATATAAAAATGTAACAGAGGACATGGTTGAGATTCCTTATGACTACGATGACAGCTACGACATCTATAGGGGTGGCGAAACCTTCTACTTCAACCCGACCGACGAACCCGCTACTTGGAGCAAGATTGGTATCCAGAGCATCTACTACGGTGCTGGCGAGTGCCACAAGTCAGACGTCATTTGGACTGAGACTAGCACAGGCATCGAGTCTATCCAGGAGAACGGCAAGGATGAAGTCATCTACAACCTCGCTGGCCAGCGCGTGCAGAAGACTCAGAAGGGTATCTTCATCGTGAACGGCAAGAAGGTTCTTCGCTAATCGCTCAGGCACAGCTAAGAAAAGCTTAAGCTTAGCTTGCTAAAATACGACGAGGGTGTGTCAAAATGAATTGGCACACCCTCATTTTATTCACACATGTTTGCAATATGCTTTTACCCAAAGAGCCAGCAAATGGAAAGTAAGAAGGATAATCCGTCACATAGAGAAGCATAGACTACGAAGAGAAATTGAGGCGTTGGTCAGCAGAAGCACTCATGCTGACAGAAAAGACAGCAAACATTAAGCCTCAATCCGTCATACAAAACATCACAGAGCGCGTCACAAAACCTCACAAAGCGTGTTATAAAACTATTTTCAAGCTTTGAAAATCTATTTTCAAGGCTTGATAATATATTTTCAAGGCTTGGAAATATATTTTCACGCCTTGAAAATAATTATATAACAAGCCTAAAAGACTTTTATACCGTGTTATGGGGAGGTTTATATCGTCATACAAAAAACGGATTAAAAGGGTTCATCATAGGAGATAACGCTCCTGAAATCCTTTTAATCCGTTGATTTATTGGCGCTGTGTCTTTGCTTCCAGCTTAGAACTCTGCGTTTTTCGGAGTGCGGGGGAAGGGAATGACGTCGCGAATGTTCTGCATTCCTGTGACAAAGAGGATGAGACGCTCGAAGCCGAGACCAAAGCCTGCATGTGGGCAGCTGCCGTACTTGCGGGTGTCGAGGTACCACCAAAGGTGTGTCATGTCCATGTCGCGGCGCTTCACCTCAGCCATCAGCTTGTCGTAGCTCTCCTCGCGGACGCTGCCGCCGATAATTTCACCGATTGATGGGAAAAGTACATCGGTACCCTGCATGGTGGGACCGGGAGCAACGGCTCCTTTGTAGCCGATAGAAGCTCCGTCGGGTGAATCGACGGACACGGGCTGGTTCTGCTTCATGTAGAACGACTTGAAGGCACGCGGGTAGTCAGTCATGATGACTGGCTTCTTGAAGTGCTCCTCCACGAGGTAACGCTCGTGCTCGCTGGCAAGGTCGTCGCCCCAGTTGCAAGGGAACTCGAACTTCTTGCCGTTCTTAATTGCTTCCTGCAAGATGTTGATGCCCTCGGTATAGGGCAGACGGACAAAGGTCTCCTTCAGGACACCTTCGAGACGCTCGATAAGCGTCTTGTCTATCATCTTGTTGAGGAATTCAAGGTCGTCCTTGCAGTTGTCGAGTGCCCACTTCACGCAGTACTTGATGAAGTCCTCTTCGAGGTCCATCAGCTCCTCCTGGTCGAGGAAAGCCACCTCGGGTTCAATCATCCAGAACTCGGCAAGATGGCGGGGCGTGTTGGAGTTCTCGGCGCGGAATGTCGGGCCGAAGGTGTAGATGGCACCCAGTGCCGTTGCGCCAAGCTCGCCTTCGAGCTGACCGCTGACGGTCAGGGATGTCTGCTCGCCGAAGAAGTCGTCGTCGTAGATAATCTTCCCCTGCTCGTCCTTCTTCAGGTCGTAGAGGTTCTTTGTTGTCACCTGGAACATGTTGCCGGCACCCTCGCAGTCACTTGCCGTGATGAGCGGCGTGTGGAAGTAGAAGTAGCCGTGCTCGTGGAAGTAGGTGTGGATGGCCATTGCCATGTTGTGGCGAATGCGCAGGATGGCACCGAAGGTGTTGGTGCGCGGACGCAGGTGAGCCACGGTGCGCAGGAACTCCCACGAAGCACCCTTCTTCTGCAAGGGGTAGGTGTTGTCGCAATCGCCGAGAATCTCGATGGATGTGGCTTGAATTTCGCTTGCCTGACCAGCGGCAGGACTCTCCACGAGCTTGCCTTCGACGCTCAGACAGGCACCCGTTGTGATGCGCTTCAAGGTCTCTTCCTCGAAGTTAGCCTCGTCGCCCACAATCTGTACGTTCTTTATCGTGCTTCCATCGTTGAGGGCGATGAAGAAGATGCCCTTCGAGCCACGCTTCGAGCGCACCCAACCTTTCACACATATCTCACTCCCGTATGCTGTACACTTCAGTGCATCTATTACTTTTGTACGTTTCATCTTGATATTTACTATTTTACTATTTACGATTTACTATTTATTTACTATTGAACTATTTTACTATTTACAATCCACGCCACATATAGCCAAATAACTAAATCAACAAATAAATCGTAAATAGTAAATCGTCAAATCGTAAATTATTCAAAGGCTCCCATCCTCAACATGCTGACTTCCTTCTCTGTAAGGAAGCGCCAGTCGCCTCGGCGGACGTTCTTCTTGGTCAGACCGGCGAAATAGACGCGGTCGAGCTTGATGACCCTGTAGCCGAGGTGCTCGAAGATGCGGCGCACGATGCGGTTACGGCCGCTATGGATTTAGATGCCCACCTGCTTGCGGTCTGTCTCGTTGGCATACTCAATAGCATCTGCATGTATCTCGCCGTCCTCCAGTTCGATGCCGTCTGCTATCTGCTTCATGTCGGCAGCTGTGACGTTCTTGTCGAGGAAGACATGATAAATCTTCTTCTTGAGGAACTGGGGATGTGTGAGCTTGGTGGCCAGCTCGCCGTCGTTGGTGAGCAGGAGCACACCTGTAGTGTTGCGGTCGAGGCGGCCAACGGGATAGATGCGTTCGCGGCAAGCACCCTTCACGAGGTCCATCACCGTCTTGCGGTTCTGCGGGTCGTCGCTTGTGGTGACGGTGTCCTTCGGCTTGTTGAGCAGGACATAGACCTTCTTCTCGATGCTGACCAACTGGTCGTGGAAGTGAACCTCGTCGGAGCGCTTCACCTTTGTGCCAAGCTCTGTGACAACCACACCATTGACCTTCACCACGCCTGCCTCGATGAACTCGTCGGCCTCGCGACGGCTGCATACGCCGGCATTGGCGAGGTATTTGTTCAGGCGGATGGGTTCGTCTGGATCGACATGTGTCTCCTTGTACTCAATCTGCTTCTTCATGCTGTACTTGGCATGAGGATTATAGCCGGCGGTGCGAGGACGAAAGCCGCCCTTAGCTCCCCCTCTGGGAGAGTACCCTTCGCCATTGTAGCGCGGACGAGGCTGATAGCCACCTTCGCGGGGCTGCTGGTAGCTGCCTTCGCGGTTGTAACGCGGACGAGGCTGGTAGCCACCATCACGCTGCTGGTAGCCGCCTTCGCGCTGTTGGTATCCACCTTCGCGAGGCTGATAGCCGCCTTCGCGGTTATATCGCGGGCGAGGCTGGTATCCGCCTTCGCGAGGCTGATAGCCTTCCTGCCCTTGATTGTTATTGTACGGGCGGCTGACACGCGGACGCATGGGACGTCCATAGCCGCCTTGTCTTTCATAGTTATTACCCTGAGGACGGTAGCCCTCGCGGCGACCGCCACCCTCCGATTCAGAGAACTTGTCTCTCCAGTTTCCTTCGTTCATCATCTGCTTATTTACCTTTTAATGATTTACCATTTACCATTTGTTTTCCTGCTGCCAGGGCAAATAGTGTTTTCCTAACTCTTTAATTGTTTAACTTTTAATCTTCTTAATTTTTAATTCTTAACTCTTAATTATATTCCTGTATATGTGTATGGTGTTATCTGGCGCAGCTCTTCCTTCACGGATTCGCCGACATTCAGTTCTTCTATAAAATTCTTGATTGTTGCCTCGTCGATGCCTTTGCCAGTGCGTGTGAGTGCCTTGAGCGCCTCGTATGGATGCGGATAGGCTTCGCGGCGGAGGATGGTTTGGATGGCTTCGGCACAGACAGCCCAGCAGCCTTCGAGGTCGCGGCGAATGGCTTCCTCGTTGAGGACAAGCTTGCGCAAGCCTTTCAAGGTGCTCTGTATGCTGATGAGCATGTGTCCCATCGGAACGCCGACATTGCGAAGCACGGTGCTGTCCGTGAGGTCACGCTGCAAGCGGCTGATGGGCAGCTTCTGGCTGAGGTGCGCGAGGATGGCATTGGCAATGCCCAGGTTGCCCTCGGAGTTCTCGAAGTCGATGGGGTTGACCTTGTGCGGCATAGCACTCGAACCCACCTCGCCAGCCTTAATCTTCTGGCGGAAGTACTCCATCGAGACGTACTGCCAGAAGTCGCGGTCGAGGTCGATGATGATGGTGTTGATGCGCTTCATGGCATCGAACACGGCTCCGAGGCAGTCGTAATTGCTGATTTGCGTCGTATATTCCTCGCGCTCGAGGCCAAGGCTCTCTTTGACGAACTTACGCCCGAACTCCCGCCAGTCGTACTGAGGGAAGGCCACATGGTGGGCATTGAAGTTGCCCGTCGCGCCGCCGAACTTAGCCGTAAGCGGACATGCCCGCAGCATGTCGAGCTGCCGCTGCAGGCGATAGGCGAAGACCATCACCTCCTTGCCCAAACGAGTCGGGCTGGCAGGCTGTCCGTGCGTCTTGGCGAGCATCGGCACCTCCTTCCATTCCTCGGCATACTGCTGCAATTGGGCGATGAGTTCCTCCACAAGAGGATAATAGACCTGCTCCAGTGCCTCCTTGATGCTCAGAGGTACGCTGGTATTGTTGATGTCCTGACTGGTGAGACCGAAGTGGATGAACTCCTTGTAAAGCTCCAAAGACCCTACCAAACCTTCCCTTAAAGGGGAGGCTTCATTCCCAGAATCCTCTCCCTTTAAGGGAGAGTTAGAGAGGGTCTCAAATTTCTCCTTAATGAAATACTCCACTGCCTTGACATCATGATTGGTGACTGCCTCAATGTCCTTGACGCGCTGGGCATCCTGCTCCGTGAAGCCCAGGTAGATGTCGCGCAACTGCTCGTCGCTGAGGGGGAAGTCCTTCAGCTGCGGCAGAGGCAGATGGATGAGAGCGATGAAATACTCCACTTCGACGCGGACACGATAGCGGATGAGGGCGTACTCCGAGAAGTATGCAGCCAGTGCCTCTGTCTTGCCCCTGTATCGTCCGTCGATGGGCGAAACGGCAGTCAGCATGTCAAGTTCCATATAATATATAATGTATATAGGTAGTAAAAGCGGGTGCAAAGGTACGAAAAAAAGTGAAAAGTGAAAAGTGATAAGTGAAAAAATATCCTTCGATGCATATAATTGAAAATAATTCGCTACCTTTGTTCACAAAAACTAACAACACAATAACCAATAACCTATAAACAATCATCATTTATGGAGAAAATCATCGGACTTATCGACGCTCCGTTCACCCCATTCCACGAGAACGGTGACGTAAACTTGGCACCCATCCCCGCATACGCAGCCATGTTGAAGAAGAACGGGCTGAAGGGCGTGTTTATCAACGGAAGCAGTGGCGAGGGCTATATGCTCACGCCGGAAGAGCGAATGCAGCTGGCCGAAGCCTGGATAAAAGCGGCTCCCGAGGACTTCAAGGTCATTGTTCATGTGGGAAGCTGCTGCGTCAGAGAGAGCAGAAAGCTTGCCGAGCACGCTCAGGAGATTGGTGCCTGGGGCATCGGCGCTATGGCTCCGCCATTCCCCAAGATTGGTCGCATAGAAGAACTGGTGAAGTACTGCGAGGAGATTGCAGCAGGTGCACCGAAGCTGCCCTTCTACTTCTACCACATCCCAGCCTTCAACGGCGCTTTCCTGCCTATGGTGAAGCTCCTCGAGGCAGTTGACGGCCGCATCCCTAACTTCGCAGGCATCAAATATACCTTCGAGAGCCTCTACGAATACAACCAGTGCCGGCTCTACGGCGGAGGCAAGTTCGACATGCTGCACGGACAGGACGAGACCATCCTCCCATGCCTTGCTATGGGCGGCGCACGCGGTGGCATCGGCGGTACGACCAACTACAATGGCAAGAACCTCGTCGGCATCATCGACGCTTGGAACAGAGGCGACATAGAGGCTGCACGTGCTTTGCAGAACTATTCGCAGGAGGTCATCAACATCATCTGCCATTTCCGTGGCAACATCGTGGGCGGCAAGCGTATCATGAAGCTCATCGGCCTCGACCTCGGTCCCAACCGCACACCCTTCCAGAACATCACTGCCGAAGAAGAGCAGCAACTCAAGAAGGAACTCGAAGAGATTAGCTTCTTCCAGCACTGCAACGAGTTCTAAATGAAAACATCTAAAGAAATGAAAGACATTATCAAATGTAAAACGCTGATTGCCGTATGCTTATCTCTCCTGTCCCTGCAAATAGCGGGGCAGGTGAGAGTGGCATGCGTGGGCAACAGCATCACCTATGGCACCGGTATAGAGAATCGCGAAGCGGATAGCTATCCGGCGCAGTTGCAAAAGATGCTGGGCGAGGGCTTCGAGGTGGGCAACTTCGGACGCCCGGGTGCCACGTTGCTCAATCATGGGCACCGGCCTTACACCCAGCAGCCGGAGTACCGTGCGGCGCTGGACTTTGCAGGCGACATCGTGGTGATACACCTTGGCATCAACGACACCGATCCGCGCAACTGGCCGAACTACAGGGACGAGTTCATCACGGACTATTGCGCCCTCATTGATTCTCTGCGTGGCCGCAACCCGAAGGCTCGCATCATCATTGCACGTCTGTCGCCTATCTCGAACCGCCACAGCCGCTTCCAGTCAGGCACTCGCGACTGGCACGACGAGATTCAGCAGGTGATTCCGCTCGTGGCAAAGGCTCGCGGCACTGAGCTTATCGACTTCCACACGCCGCTCTACAACCGCCCAGACCTTTTTCCCGACGGCTTGCATCCCAACAAAGACGGGGCGGCCATCATGGCAAAGGCTGTCTTTCAGTTCATTACGGGCAATTACGGTGGATTGCAAATGCCGCAGGTCTATTCCGACGGTATGGTGCTTCAGCGCGACATGCCGCTGAACATTCATGGCATAGCCGATGCCAGCGAGGAAGTGACGGTAGCTATAGAAAGGTTAAAAGGGGAAAAGGTAAAAAGGTTAAAAGGGGAAAAAGATGAAAAAGTGAAGGCCGTTGCTGGCATGGACGGACGCTGGGAGGTGGAACTGAAACCTCTGAAAGCCGGAGGCCCCTACACTCTGACGGTCTCAACGAAGCAGCGCACTCTGACTTTCCAAGACGTTATGGTGGGCGAAGTGTGGCTCTGCTCGGGACAGTCCAACATGGAGTTCAAGCTTCGGGCAGCCTCCCCCAGCCCCTCCAAAGGAGGGGAGAACCGCCGCGACTTATCTTCCGATAAAGCTGGAGGGCTTCGTTTATTCAATATGACACCAATTTGCCACACAAGCGATGTGGAGTGGGACAGCCTTACGTTGGCACAAGTCAACGAGCTGAAGTACCTGAAGCCAGCGAAGTGGACGGACTGCACAGAGGAGACAGCTGCCGACTTCTCCGCCGTCGCCTATTTCTTCGGACGCATGTTGCAGGACAGCCTGCAAGTCCCCATCGGACTTATCTGCAACGCTGTGGGCGGCACAAACACGGAGAGCTGGATAGACCGTCGCACCCTTGAGTTTGAATTCCTCAACATCCTCAACAACTGGCTGCACAACGACTTCATCCAGGACTGGTGCAGAGGTCGCGGGGCGAAGAACATCGCCCTGGCCTTGAAGAAAGAATCGGGTTTCCCCTTTGCTTCAAACGGCGAGAGCCTGCAACGCCATCCCTACCAGCCTTGCTACATGTACGAGGCTGGCATTGAGCCGCTTGCGAGGTTCCCCATTCGGGGCGTGATATGGTATCAGGGAGAGTCCAATGCGCACAACAAGGACGCTCATGCCAAGCTCTTCCCCCTGCTGGTGGATAGCTGGCGCAGCAATTGGAAACGCCCCGACATGCCCTTCCTCTTCGTCCAACTAAGCTCGCTGGACCGCCCCTCATGGCCATGGTTCCGCGACAGCCAACGCCTGCTCTCCCAGCAGATACCCTATACAGGAATGGCAGTCACTACGGATGTGGGCGACTCGCTCGACGTGCATCCCCGCCGCAAGCAGCCCGTCGGCGAACGTCTGGCTCGCCTGGCCTTGAAAGATGTCTATGCCTATCCCTATTTCACGAAGCATCCCTCGGCAGCGCAAAGCCCTGTCCTAATGGAGGCGAAAAGCGATGGACATAGAGTAATGCTGCATTTCGAATACACCTCTGCCCGGGGGCTTACCTCCAGCGACGGCAAACCGCTTCGCACCTTTGAGCTTGCCGACGAGTTCGGCATCTTCCACCCCGCCGAGGCAAAGGTCAAAGGTACCAATGTTTATGTGTCTTCCAAGCAGGTCAAACGCCCCACAGCCGTCCGTTACGGCTGGCAGCCATTCACCCATGCCAACCTCGTCAATGCCTACGGACTGCCGGCATCAACCTTCTATACTCCGATAAAATAGCGACAGCTGCCTCACGGATTCGCCGCATGGGGCGCTGACTTGAAGTTCTCCGGCATCTGGAGGTCTATGCCGTCGCGACGGGCATAGATGTGCGGCGACATGATTTCGACGCCCTCCTCGAAGAAACGCTTGAGCAGGTTGGCGTGAAGGGCGGAATATATGGCGGGGAGCTTCACGGCATCATCGGTGTAGGCATTGATTTCATACTCCACATAGAAATCGTCGAGGGAGGTAATCATCATGAAAGGATGCGGCTTGTGCTTGATGCCCGGAGTGGCAAGGGCGGCACTCTCCATGATGTCCTTTATCTTCTGCCAAGGCTCATCGTAGCCAATGGTGACTTTCGTGTGGACGATGATGCCGTAGTTGTGAGCCGCCACGGTGAAGTTGCTGGTCTGCGAACCCATCAGGCTGGAGTTCTGGATGGTGACAACCTCATTCTTGCGCGTGCGGATGCGGGTGACGAGCACCGTCTTTTCTATGACCTCGCCCACGGTGTCGCCCACCTTGATGTAGTCGCCGATACGGAAGGGGCGCATGTATGTCATCACCAGACCTGCCATGAGGTTGCCGATGATGGAAGTGGAACCGAGCGACACGACAATGCCGATGAAGACCGAGACCCCTTGGAACACCTGCGAATCGCTGCTGGGCAGCAGAGGCCATATCATTACGACCATCAGCGAAGTGAGCAGAACGCGCAGGATATAGTAGGAGGGTTTCGCCCAATCGGGGTAGAAGCCGTTTATCTTCAGACGCTCCGACTCTATCTCACCGGCGAAGTAGAGGAGGAGCCGCTGTAAATAGTGGAAGCAAAGCCAAATGACGATAATCTGGCAGAGCTTGGGAATATAGTTGACAACGGAAAGCAGGATGTCCCTGAAGGGGTTCCAGATGTAGCCAAGGACTGTGAACGTCACCGTCTCTGTCTCGGGGAAAATGGAGAACAGCAAGGGTATGGAGACAAACAGCTGAAGCAGGATGAGGAGGTAGCGCATCACCTTGTAGAGCGTCATAATGATGATACTCTGCCTATGGACGTTGAGGAACTCGTAGTCCTTGAGGACGATGGGGTTCAGGCGGCGCACCACACGGCGCATGACGCGCGTCTTCCATCGAAGGAAGAGGCGGTTGGTGAGGATGAGGAGGAAAATCTGAACTGCGATGATGACGATTGCCAGTGCCAATCCCCAAAGCTTGCGGTGCAAACCATATTCATCGTGAATCTCATTCACCTTAGCCTGAATCACCTGCGTGTAGTCGGCAGCAAGTTCGGCACGCGGCTTGCCCGCCCAAAGCCCGTCTATGTCGGTGATGCTAAGAATGACCTCGCCCGCTGCCATGATGTCGGACGAGAAGTCGCCCTCGAAGACATAGAGCGAATCGGCCTGCAATGTCAGACGATGGCCCAAATCCTTTATCAGCTCCCCGGCCGTCTCCACACGCGATTCGGGAGTGACGCCGCCGCGATGGGCATAGAGCCGCAGCAGGGTGTCGCCGTCCACCACAAGGGGTGCGCCGGGCGTGAGGGCGCGGAGCGAGTCGATGATGCGCATACGGTTGGCCTGGGAAATGGAGTCCATCAACACCTTGCGTCCTGTGCGCTGCAGCTCCTCTTGGAGCATGATGTTCTGCATGTTCATGTCCTGCAGCTGGCTGTTGAGCACCTGCAGCTGTGCGCTGAGGTCGCTGATGAGAGAGTCGCGCACCTTGTCGGCAGTGTCGGCGGGAACTTGTGCCATAATGCTCACCGAAGGAATCCAAAGAAGGAGAGTCAGGAAGCTGTATCGTAAGAGTTTATTCATAGTGTGTGACATTTTCGACACAAAGGTACAAAAAAACTTGCATTGAAGGACACATAGAGCCACAGAAATATCTTTTTGTGCATATAAAATATAATAATGTAAGGTTTTGTTGGCTAAAAGAAAGGATTGTCTTATCTTTGCAACTCAATTCATTAGGATAATTCATCAACTATGAAACATCAACTTCGTAGCGCGGTCTGCACAGAAGGCAGACGTATGGCTGGAGCACGCGCTCTTTGGGTAGCTAACGGCATGAAACGGGAGCAATTTGGCAAACCGATTATCGCAGTCGTCAATTCATTCACACAGTTCGTGCCGGGTCACACACACCTCCACGAGATAGGACAAATCGTGAAGCAAGAGATAGAGAAGCTTGGCTGCTATGCCGCCGAGTTCAACACCATCGCCATCGACGACGGCATCGCCATGGGTCACGACGGTATG
This sequence comes from Bacteroidaceae bacterium, assembly GCA_017524545.1. Lineage (GTDB taxonomy): Bacteria > Bacteroidota > Bacteroidia > Bacteroidales > Bacteroidaceae > Physcousia. The sequence continues at coordinate 62,857 of JAFXVN010000014.1, read as the reverse complement.
CTCTACTCCCTACCCTCGCGCGACATCATCGCCGACTCGGTGGAATACATGGTCAACGCGCACAAGGCCGATGCAATGGTGTGCATATCCAATTGCGACAAGGTGACACCCGGTATGCTCATGGCTGCCATGCGACTGAACATCCCTGCCGTCTTCGTGAGCGGCGGCCCGATGGAGTCCCACAAGCTGAATGGCGAGAATGCCGACCTCATCACGGCTATGGTGAAGGGTGGCGACCCGACCGTCAGCGACGAGGAACTGGCGCAGGTGGAGCAGATGGCCTGCCCTGGCTGCGGAGCCTGCTCTGGTATGTTCACAGCCAATTCCATGAACTCTCTGACCGAAGCCATCGGCCTCTCTCTCCCCGGAAACGGCAGCATCCTCGCTACACACAAGAACCGCATACAGCTCTTCAAGCAGGCAGCTCGACAGATTGTCAAGAACGCCCTCGCCTACTATGAGGACGGCGATTCCTCGGTTCTCCCGAGGAATATCGCCACCCGCGCTGCCTTCCTCAACGCCATGACCCTCGACATCGCGATGGGTGCAAGCACCAACACGGTGCTCCACCTGCTGGCCGTGGCACAGGAGGGCGGAGTCGATTTCAAGATGCAGGACATCGACGCACTGAGCCGCAAGGTGCCCTTCCTCTGCAAGCTCTCTCCGAACTGGCAGAAGTACAGCATTCAGGAGGAGAACCGCGCCGGCGGCATCCTCGGCATCCTCGGCGAACTGGCAAAGGGCAACCTGCTCGACCTCACATGCAAGCGCGTGAACGGAGCCACCTTAGGTGAAGACATCAAGCGATACTCGATAATTAACAATGAAAAATTAACAATTAAAAATGACGGCGGGCTGTCTCCGTGGGAGATATACGGTTGCGCTCCTGGCGGCAAGTTCTCAAACGTAATGGGGTCGCAGGAAACATATTGGGACGAGCTTGACACCGACCGCGAGAACGGCTGCATCCGCGACATCAAACACGCCTACATGAAGGATGGCGGCATGGCAGTCCTCTTCGGCAACATCGCCCAGGACGGCTGCGTAGTCAAGACGGCTGGCGTGGCTCCCGAGCTCTGGCATTTTGAAGGCCCTGCTGTTGTCTTCGACTCTCAGGAGGATGCTTGCGAAGGCATCCTTGGCGGCAAGGTGAAGAAGGGCGACTGCGTAGTTATCACGCACGAAGGTCCCAAGGGAGGTCCGGGTATGCAGGAAATGCTCTACCCCACTTCCTACATCAAGTCGATGCACATGGGCAAGGAATGTGCCCTCATCACCGACGGTCGCTTCTCTGGCGGCACAAGCGGTCTCAGCATCGGTCACATCTCGCCCGAGGCAGCCAGTGGCGGCAACATAGGCAAGATAAAGGACGGCGACATCATCGTCATCGACATCCCTACCCGCAGCATCAACGTCCGTCTTAGCGACGAAGAGCTGGCCGCCCGCCCCCAGCAGCCCCTCCGCCGCAATCGCCCCGTGAGCAAAGCCCTCAGAGCCTACGCCCAGTCCGTTGCCAGTGCCGACAAAGGCGGCGTAAGACTCATTCAAGAATGAAAAAATGAAAGAATAAAAGAATGAAAAGGTGAAATGCTTTATAGCGCCCATTAAGCCTATAAAACCCATTAAGCCCATAAGCTCTATAACAACAACGTAGCCTCCGCTTAATTGCGGGGGCTTCTGTTTTTGTTGTGTCGGCTTCCGACAGACCCAGCCTAATTGCCTCAATAGGCACGCCTAATAGGTCCATGAAGCACGCCTATTTGTGCTTTTAGGTGTGCCTCGTTGCAGGAGGGCGAGAGGCAGGGTGTCCACTGTACCCTGTCCTCTGCTGTTTTCAACATATACACACATTCATCCTTAAATTATGTTAATATGCGTGGTAATTTGCCCCCTCGGATGACAGATGACAGATGACAGTTTCTATATGAGGGGGTAGGCGCGGAAAGAGTACGATATCTATTCTTTTAATTATTACTTAATTATATTATAAGTATATATATTAATATATTATATTTATATTATTACACTATATATTTATTATTATATATATAATTAATTATATATAAATAAATTAAGTAATAAACTAATATGTCATTCTCTTTGTGCAGACAGGAGAGAGGGTGCCTATATTGAAACTGTCATCTGTCATCTGTCACGAAGCGGTGTCTTTTCCTGTTTTAGGTTGACAGTTTTTGTACTTTTCCCGTAAGAAAATCGGTGTTTTGGCCGTGCACAGGGCAACTTGCGTCGGTTTTCCGGCTATTGCTTCAAATGCCGGTTAGCAAATTCGATGTACGACTGCCAATCGAAGTCTGTTACATCATGGACGCCGGTTCGTATGTGATAGCCACAATTGCCTTTCCAAAGATGTTCGCCTATGGAAGAAAACGCGTTGCCTTGAAGGGTTTCTAAGCCATAGAGCGCATAGACTTTGCCGGCTTCTCGCAAGGAAAGAAACTCACCATAAGGGTCGGCCCAACGGTCTTCCTGGGCACTCGCAACATAGACGGGGCGCGGAGCTATGAGAGCAATCAGCTCATGTTGGTCAACAGGAAGAGCGGAAACGTCCGCATTATATGACTGGTATCTGTTGCAGAACCACCAGGGGAATGACTTGTTGATTCTTGAAACCGTCTCGCCATAATTGCGTCGGGAAAGTGCGGCTCCCGAGCAACCAGAATTGTTGGAGACCACCATTGCGAAACGTTTGTCCTGTGCGCCGCACCAGAGTGCCGTCTTGCCCAAGCGCGAATGTCCCATGACGATGGTGCGCCGCTTGTCAATGTTCTTCTGCGTCAACAGGTAATCCAGCACGCGGGAACATCCCCATGCCCATGCTGCAATGGCTTTGCCTGTATTGTCCTTCAGCTCGCTATTGTCGTTAATGCCAAAGAGGGGATAGACGGTCTCGCTGAGCTTGTCGTCTTTGTCAAAATAAATGTCGAAGTAGTGGAATGTGGCTACGGCAAATCCCGAGTCGATGATGCACTCATAGGGCCAGCGGCTTGTCTGATGAGCGCGTTCAAATGTACTGAACTGTGAGGCAATGACAGACGGGTCGTCCGTTGTGGTGGCATTCCCCTGGAAATTAGGCGAAACGAATACCGGGCTTTTCCTCACTCCCTTTGGCATATAGAGCAGGACGAGCATCTTGCGGGTTTGAACTTTGCTGCTGAAGGTAATCTCCACTTGCCGACGGAGAGCCTTGCCTCCAAACGCTTCGCCTTCCTCCAGGATGCGATAGCATGTCTTAATTTTTGCGCGAGGCATGATGCCATATACATTGTCCTCGAAGAGCTTAAGTATTTCGGGGCGGCGCACTTTCTCCCACATCTTCTTGCTCGCGACCTTCCGTCCGTCGAGTGTTGTCAAAGCATCGGGCAGAGTATAGCTGCCTACCTTGGATTCATCGTAGTTAGCTTCTTGGGCATAGGCAATAACGCCTGTCAGGGAAAGAAATGCCGAAAGAAGGAATATTGGGATGTACTTCATGGCTTGTTTTGAAAGGATTTGTGTATTGATTGGTGCGAAGATACAAAATATTCTCCAGCCTTTCGCCTCTATTCGACATATTTTTAGCCAAAGCGCAAAAAAGTGTCGTGTTTAGCGTTGAATCTCAAATATAATTCGTACATTTGCAAAATCACATAATATATAATGTAACCAAGCACTTATCTTTTCTAACCTACTAACGATAATAAAAGATGAAGAAGGTTCTTTTTGGCTGCCTTTTGGCTGCAATATATGTACATTTAGCATCGGCTCAAACGAAGTGGATGAACCCATTGGAACAGGGCGACAACATGGTGCATGGCCGCTGGTGGAACAATGAGTTGAAGGATGGCTACCACCGCCTTACGCCACGCGCCGAGAGCAAAGTGCGAAGTGCTGTATGGAGGCTCTCCAAGCAATCTGCGGGGCTGTCTGTATGCTTCCACACAAACGCTCCGAGCGTGAAGGTGCGATACAAGGTGACAGGCGGCCTGAACATGTTCCACATGCCCACGACAGGCGTGTCGGGCGTTGACCTTTACGCCACAGATGCCAACGGCAAGCAGCGCTGGTGTGCCAGCAAGTTCAACCTCTCGTTCAAGGACACCATCAACTACGAGTTCAAGGACTTGACTTATTTCACAGGCGAAGAGCGCGGTTACGACTTCGAGCTGTTCCTGCCGCTCTACAACGAGGTGACATGGATGGAGATTGGCGTGCCGGAAGACCGTGAGCTGCGCTTCATCCCCTGTTCCTCGGAGCAGCCCATTGTGGTCTATGGCACATCCATTGCCCAGGGTGCCTGTGCCTCGCGCACGGGGATGGCGTGGACCAACATCGTGCATCGCGACTCGGGCTACCCCGTCATCAATCTTGGGTTCTCCGGCAACGGTCAACTGGACGAAGAGACGTTCCGCTTCCTTGCCGAAATCGATGCAAGGCTTTTCATTATCGACTGTCTGCCCAATATGTCAACGGAGCGGACGGAACTGATATACGACCGCCTGCTGAAGGGTGTCGCCATCCTTCGCGAAAAGAGTCAGGCACCCATCCTTTTGGTGGAACACGACTATGCCAACGGTGCCAGCTCGCAGCAGAACATCGACTGGTACACGGGTTCAAACCGCGAGCAGCAGCGTGCCTACAAGACGATGAAGGAACAGGGCATTAAGCATCTATATTATCTGAGCCACGATGAGCTTGGCTTCACGCAGGATTCTATGGTGGAAGGCCTTCACACCAACGACCTCGGAATGCGCCAATATGCCGATGCCTATTTGAAGAAGATAAAGAAGATTCTGCCTAAGAAGGGAAGAAGATAGAAGAATTTTGCTTCGCTTTCTTCATCGCGAGGCCTAAATAATCCAAAATTCTTCATTATTAGCTCTTTTTCACCTTTCACCTTTTTCACCTTTCACCTTTTTTTCGTACCTTTGCGCCGCGTTTTATAACTATTTTTGTATGCTATGAAAGCAACAAGCAATATAAATGCCTCCCCTCGGAGAGGTTCAGAAGGGGGTCAGGCGGGTTTGATTTCCGGTGCTGAGGCTTTGATGCGGAGCCTCGAACATGAGGGTGTGGATGTGCTCTTCGGCTACCCGGGCGGTGCCATCATGCCTACCTACGATGCCCTCTACGACCACAAGAATACCTTGCATCACATCCTTGTCCGTCACGAACAGGCGGCAGTACATGCCGCCCAGGGCTATGCCCGCGTGAGCGGCAAGGTGGGCTGTGCCATCGTGACAAGCGGCCCAGGTGCGATGAACACCATCACTGGCGTTGCCGATGCCATGATTGACTCCACGCCGATGGTGGTCATCTGCGGTCAGGTCGGCGCAGCCATGCTTGGCACAGACGCATTCCAGGAAGTGGATGTCGTGGGCGTGACGCAACCCATCACGAAGTGGAACTACCAGATACGTCGCGCCGAAGACATCCCTTGGGCAGTGGCGCGTGCCTTCTATATCGCCAAAAGCGGACGGCCAGGCCCTGTAGTGCTCGACTTCGCAAAGAATGCACAGACGGCCATGATAGAGTATGCGCCGCAGAAGGTGAATTTCATCCGCAGCTACAACCCTTATCCCCAGCCCGAAGAAGGTGCCATCGAGAAAGCGGCTCGCATGATAAACGAGAGCGTGAAGCCATTTATGCTCGTCGGCCAAGGCGTAGAGCTTGCAGAAGCCAACAAGGAACTGCTCGACTTCGTCGAAAAGGCACAGATACCCTTCGCAGCAACCCTCCTCGGCCTTTCTGCCGCTCCTTCCGACCACCCGCTCTACATGGGAATGCTTGGTATGCACGGCAATCTCGCCCCCAACGTGATGACCAACCAGTGTGACCTGCTCATTGCTGTGGGTATGCGTTTCGACGACCGCGTGACGGGCAACCTCAAGACCTACGCCAAGCAAGCAAAGATTATACACTTCGAGATTGACCCCTCGGAACTTGGCAAGAACGTGAAACCCACACTCTCCATCCTTGGCAACTGCAAGCAGACATTGCCCGAGGTGACGAAGCTTGTGGAAAAGACTACCCACAAGGCTTGGATTGAGGGCTTCAAACCTTACGAGGAAAAGGAATACACGAAGGTCATTGATGCAGCCCTGCATCCCACGGAAGGCCCTCTGCTGATGGGCGAAGTGGTGCGCAAGGTGAGCGAAGCGGCGAACAACAAAGCCATTCTCGTGACCGACGTGGGGCAAAACCAGATGTTCGGCTGCCGCTACTTCAAGTTCACGCAGCCCCGTTCGGTAGTCACCAGCGGCGGTTGCGGCACGATGGGCTTCGGCATCCCTGCCGCTATGGGAGCCTGCTACGGTGCTCCAGAAAGGACGGTCTGCATGTTCTGCGGCGACGGCGGCTTCCAAATGACCATTCAGGAGCTGGGCACCATCATGGAGAACCAGATTCCCGTGAAGATGATTCTCTTGAACAACAACTTCCTTGGCAACGTGCGCCAGTGGCAGTACATGTTCTTCAACAAGCGCTACTCCTTCACGCCGATGCTCAACCCCGACTATGAAAAGATTGCTGCGGGCTACAACATCCCCTGCCGGACGGTCATCGACAGGAAAGACCTCGACGCAGCCATCCGCGAGATGCTCGAAACCGATGGTCCTTACCTCCTGCAGTGCGCCGTGAAGGAAGAAGACAATGTGCTCCCCATGACACCTCCCGGTGCCAATGTGGATGAGATGCTTTTAGAAATTAATTCATAATTAGCAATTCATAATTCATAATTAAGGCTACGCCCTGACATTCTGCGAGAAAAGATTATGGATTATGAATTAAGAGTTATGAATCATAGAACTATTATGAATTGTGAATTATGAATTATGATTTAAAACAAGGTGCCGCTGAGTGTGGCGACTGCAATACTTGCGGGAAGTGCGACGAGTTGGAGCAGGCTACCGAACTTGAGAATTTCAACGAAGCCGTTTATGCGGCTGCAGCCATCGAGCGCGACAGCTTCGAGAAGAACCTCGCACGCCAGCGCCGGGCCACTCTTGCTCAAGATACTGCTAAAGGCACCCAGATGGAAACATTCAAGCGTAATGCCGTGGCGCGACCCGCTATGCCTGCCCGCGAGGGAGCTTTGCTCAGTCACGACGGTCTGACACTCTATACGCTCATCGTCTATTCGGAGAACTTCGCAGGTATCCTCAACCAGATAACGGCTGTCTTCACTCGCCGGCAGGTCAACATCGAGAGCCTCAACGTCTGTGCTTCCTCGACGCCTGGCGTACACAAATACACCATCACCTGCTACTGCAAGCAGGAAATGGCCGAGATGCTGACCAAGCAAATAGAGAAAAAGGTCGATGTCCTGCAGGCCAACTGCTTCATCGACGACGAGATTTTCATCCTTGAGACTTCCCTGCTGAAACTCTCCACGCCGATGGTGCTTGCCGACAAAGACATCTCGTGCATTGTGCGCCGCTACGATGCCCGCATTGTGGAAGTGAACCCCACCTATACCATCGTAGAAAATACTGGTATCACACAAGATGTGATTGAACTCTTCACACAACTCGACGCGCTCGGCTGCGTGCTTCAGTTCGTCCGTACAGGCCGTATTGCCGTAACGAAGTCGTGCATCGAACGACTCGACGCCTACATCGCCAAACGCGAAGAAGAACACCAAAGTAATTCATAATTCACAATTCATAATTCATAATTAGGCTACACCCTTGAATTTGGCTGATGGAATAATTATGAATTGAAGGATATGAATAGTGAAATAAAAGAGTATTATGAATTGTTAATTATGAATTATGAATTAATTGATAGCTACCCTTTCTACGTCGAGCCATTCCATGTAGATTTCACAGGGCGCATCTTCCTCGGTGTGCTGGGCAACCACATGCTCAACGCAGCTGGCAACCACTCGCAGAAGCGTGGCTGGGGCATCAGCGCGCTGAACGAAACCAAGCACACATGGGTAATCTCTCGCCTCTGCATAGAGATGATGGAGATGCCGCGACAATATGAGCATTGCGAGGTAAGGACATGGGTGAAGAGCGTGATGCGGTACTTCACCAACCGTAACTTCTCCATCCATCGTGCCGACGGCACACCGCTTGGCTATGCCCGCAGCGTCTGGGCAATGATTGACCTCGAGACCCGCAAGCCTTGCGACCTGCTCTCCCTCTACGACGGCGACATCCTTAACTATGTAGTCCCCGAAGAGGAGAACATCTGCCCTATCGAAGGGCACGGACGCTTCCGATTCCAAGACCCGAAGCTTGTCCGCACCATCGACACCTACTACAGCGATGTTGACATCAACGGCCACATCAACAGCATCAAGTACATAGAGCACATCCTCGACCTCTTCCCCCGCGAGCGTTTCGAGAAACAAAGCGTCCGCCGCTTTGAGATTGCATACAAGGCAGAATCCTACCTTGGCGACCGCCTCAGTTTCTACGAGCAACCTGTCAGCGACGACGAGACAGACATTGAAGTGAGGAAAAACGAGGGCGAGGTGGTATGTCATGCTAAAGTTTACTTCAAATAATTCATCTATTTTTCAACTTTCAACTTTCAACTTTCAATTATTTGTCGTACCTTTGCACCCGCAAAACAAACAGGACAGGATAACACGAAACAATAACCTATAACCAATAACCAATAAACTATAAAAATGGCAAAAATGAATTTTGGCGGTGTCATCGAGGAAGTGGTGACACGCGAGGAGTTCCCTCTTGAGAAAGCACGTGAGATTCTGAAGGACGAGACCATTGCCGTCATCGGCTACGGCGTACAGGGTCCTGGTCAGGCTTGCAACCTGCGCGACAACGGCTTCAACGTCATCGTCGGTCAGCGCCAAGGCAAGACATTCGAGAAGGCAATCGGCGACGGTTGGGTTCCCGGTGAGACACTGTTCTCCATCGAGGAGGCTGCCGAGAAGGGTACCATCGTGATGTGTCTGCTCTCCGATGCAGCTGTGATGAGCGTATGGCCCACCCTCCAGAAGCACCTCACTCCCGGTAAGGCGCTTTATTTCTCTCATGGCTTCGCCATCACTTGGAACGACCGCACAGGTTGTGTTCCCTCAAAGGACATCGACGTCATCATGGTTGCTCCAAAGGGCAGCGGCACCAGCCTCCGCACCATGTTCCTCGAAGGCCGTGGCTTGAACAGCTCGTATGCTGTCTATAACGACGCAACAGGCAAGGCTCTCGACCGCACGCTGGCTCTCGGCATCGGCATCGGTTCCGGCTATCTCTTCGAGACCACCTTCCAGCGCGAGGCAACTTCTGACCTCACAGGCGAGCGCGGCTCACTGATGGGTGCCATCCAGGGACTGCTTCTGGCTCAGTACGAAGTGCTCCGCGAGAACGGCCACACGCCCTCTGAAGCTTTCAACGAGACCGTTGAAGAGCTCACACAGAGCCTCATGCCTCTCTTCGCAAAGAATGGCATGGACTGGATGTATGCCAACTGCTCTACAACCGCACAGCGTGGTGCTCTGGACTGGTTCCCCCGTTTCCACGACGCCATCAAGCCTGTTATGCAGCAGCTCTATGCTTCTGTAAAATGTGGCCACGAGGCTCAAATCAGCATCGACTCCAACTCCAAGCCCGACTACCGCGTAGGTCTGGAGAAGGAACTTCAAGCTATGCACGACAGCGAAATGTGGCGCACAGCAGAGACTGTCCGCAAACTCCGTCCTGAGAACAACTAAACGACACCCTAACTCCCCAACGTGGGATAGCAAAATGCCCCCGAAGCTCAAAGAAAGGCTTCGGGGGCATTCCGTATTTGTCTGAAAAGAAAAGAAAAAACATGGTACACTCAAAATAAATCCTATTTCTTAACTCTTAATTCTTAAATTCTTTGTAACTTTGCACGCGCAAAAAGTATAAACGCATAAAGCTATGGCAGAAACAAGGAAAATAAAGCGTGCTTTGGTGTCCGTGTTCCACAAGGACGGACTGGAGGAAATCCTGCGTACCCTTCATGCAGAAGGCGTAGAACTGCTTTCCACCGGCGGCACCCAGTCATTCATTGAGAGTCTCGGCATTCCCTGTAAGAAGGTGGAGGATGTGACGACCTATCCCAGCATTCTGGGTGGCAGAGTCAAGACGCTGCACCCGAAAGTGTTCGGAGGCATCCTCGGGCGTCGCGAGAACGAAGGCGACCAACAACAGATGCAGCAATACGACATCCCCGCCATCGACCTTGTCATCGTGGACCTCTATCCCTTTGAAGACACGGTGGCAGCAGGTGCAAGCGAAGCCGACATCATCGAGAAGATAGACATCGGTGGCATTAGCCTAATCCGTGCAGCTGCCAAGAACTTCCGCGATGTCATCATTGTCCCCTCCAAGGCAGAGTACAAGCCTCTTCTCGACCTGCTGAAGAAGCAGGGCGCACAGAGCGAAATAGCCGACCGCAAATGGTTCGCCACACAAGCCTTCGGTGTTAGCAGCCACTACGACACAGCAATACACAGCTGGTTTAGCAAGTGAAAGTTGAAAGTTGAGAGTTGAAATCGTTATAACGGAATATCGTCATAACGTCATAACGAAAAATAAATAGTAAATCGCAAATCGTCAAATAGTAAATTACTTCGATGAACTGGTTTTCCCTTAATAAAGAAATAGCGATGGACCTTGGCACCGCCAACACCATCATTATCTGCGACGGAAAGATTGTGGTCGATGAGCCGAGCGTCGTGGCACTCGACCGCCGCACGGAGCGCATGATTGCCGTGGGCGACAAGGCCAAGATGATGTATGAAAAGACCAATCCCGACATTCGCACCATCCGTCCGCTCCGCGACGGTGTCATTGCCGACTTCAATGCCTGCGAACAGATGATGCGCGGCCTCATCAAGATGGTGCACAGCGGCAACCGCCTCTTCTCGCCCTCACTGAAGATGGTTATCGGCGTGCCCAGTGGCAGTACAGAAGTGGAGCTTCGTGCCGTCCGCGACAGTGCCGAACATGCAGGTGGCCGCGAGGTCTATCTCATCTTCGAGCCAATGGCAGCTGCCATCGGTATCGGTCTTGACGTGCTGGCACCGGAAGGCAACATGATTGTCGATATAGGCGGTGGCAGCACGGAGATTGCCGTCATATCGCTGGGCGGCATCGTGGCAGACAAGAGCCTCCGCGTGGCAGGCGACGAACTGACCTCCGACATACAGGAATACATGAGCCGCCAGCACAACGTCAAAGTCAGCGAGCGCATGGCAGAACGTATCAAGATACATGTCGGTGCTGCACTGACAGACCTCGGCGAAGATGCGCCAGACGACTACATCGTTCACGGCCCCAACCGTATCACAGCCCTCCCCATGGAGGTTCCCGTATGCTATCAGGAGATAGCGCACTGTCTGGAGAAGACCATCGCCAAGATAGAGACAGCCATCCTCAGCGCTCTTGAAGAGACACCGCCCGAACTCTATGCCGACATCGTGAAGAACGGCATCTGGCTCACTGGCGGCGGTGCACTGCTCAGAGGCTTGGCAAAGCGTCTCACAGACAAAATCAACATTGAGTTCCACGTCGCCGAAGACCCTCTGCACAGTGTGGCGAAGGGTACTGGCGTGGCCTTGAAGAACATCAACAACTTTGCATTCCTGATGTAGAATACAGTTATGAGTTCATAGTTCATAGACTATGAGTGATTTCATCGAACGCATAACGGCATACATCCACTGGGCTGTCTTCCTGCTTTTGGAAGTGCTCAGTGGATTCCTGCTTTTCCAATACAACCACTATCAGGGCAGCGTATGGTTCACCCAGGCAAACATCGCCGCTGCCCAGGTACACGAATGGGAAGCAGGAATACTCTCGTACCTGAGAATGCCCGCCGAGAATGCCGCCCTCGTCCGCCAGAACATCGTCCTCCAACAGCAGAACGATGCGCTGAGACACAAGCTGAAGACCCTCTCTAACTCCCCCTTAAAGGGGGAGAAAAAAGGCTCCCTCCCCTTAAGGGAGGGTTGGGGTGGGTCTCTCAATCTTCAATTTTCAATGATAGAGGCTCGCATCATTGACAATAGCGTCCGCAAGCGCGACAACATGCTTGTCATTGACGTTGGCAGCAACGATGGTGTTGCTCCTGAGATGGGGGTCGTGAGCGGCACGGGGGTCGTGGGCATCGTCAGTGCCGTCACACCGCATCATGCACTCGTCATGTCCATCCTCAACAGCCATAGCAGCATTAGCTGCCGGTTGCGGGGAACGGAGTACTTCGGCTACCTGAAATGGAAAGGCGGCAGACCATTGAGGGCATACATGGACGACGTGCCACGCCACGCACACATCAAGAAGGGCGACATTGTAGAGACAAGCGGCTTCAGCAACGTCTTCCCCGCAGGCATCTTCCTCGGCAAGGTGGCAGAGATAAAGAACAGCCGGGACGGTATGGCATACGAGCTTGAAATCCTCTTGAGCACTGACCTCGCCAACATCCGCCACGTCGCCGTCATCAACAACCACAGCAAAGCAGAACTCGACTCCCTCCTGACACAATGATTATCTCAACTCTGAAACGAATGGCATGGGCTCTGCTGCTGCTTATAGTGCAGGTGCTCGTCTTTGACCAGATGCATCCTTGGGGCTATGGAGCGCCTTTGCTGTGTCCGCTCATTGTCATCACTTTGCCGATGGGAATCTCGCGTTCGGAGGCTTTGCTCTGGGGATTCTGTACAGGATTTGTTGCCGACATCTTCGCTGGCACTTCGGGCATCAGCTCCGCAGCTCTGACCTTCATTGCATTTATCCAACCGCCACTGCTTGAGCTCACAGCACCGAGAGATTCCGACGAGGAGCTTCATCCATCCTTCTCCACTATGGGACGGTGGAACTACTTCCGCTTCATGGCGTTGCTCCTGCTCCTGCACCATATCATCTATTTTGCCCTCGAGAGCTTTTCCTACTATCTTCTCACCGACACCCTCATCAGCATGACGGTGAGCTATCTCGCTTCTTTGCTGCTGATTGTCTTGATTGAACACCTGCGTAACAATAATGAGGGTTGACCATGAACTCTGATTTCGAGCTGGAGAAGCGTAAGTACGTCATTGGCGGCGCAGCAGTAGCCATCATCATTGTCTTTCTGCTCCGTCTGTTCACTCTGCAACTGCTTAGTGAGGACTTCAAGATTAGTGCCGACTCAAACGCCTTTCTCAAACGCATACAATACCCTGCCCGAGGCGCAATCAGCGACCGAAACGGCAAACTGCTTGTCTATAATCAGCCTGCCTACGACGTGATGGTTGTTATGACAGAGCAAGTGGGGGTCGATACGCTTGACCTCTGCGAAAGCCTTGGCATCACACGCGACTGGTACGAGCGCCGCATGGAGGAAATCAAAGACCCGAGACGCAATCCGGGCTATAGCCGGCATACGCAACAGATATTCATGAGCCAGCTCTCCACCGAAGAGTTCAGCCGCTTCCAAGAGAAGCTCTTCCGCTTCCCGGGCTTCTATATACAGAAGCGCAGCATACGCTGGTACAACTACCCCAATGCCGCCCACTTGCTTGGCGACGTAGGCGAGGTAGGTCCAGAGGACATCGAGGCAGACCATTACTATCGCAGCGGCGACTACATCGGCAAGCTCGGCGTGGAGCGTTCCTACGAAGAGGTGCTACGCGGAGAAAAGGGCATGGAAATCCTTCTGCGTGATGCCCGTGGCCGCATCAAGGGTCGTTACCAGAACGGCAAGTTCGACGTGGCTCCCATCCCCGGACGCAACCTCACCATGAGTATCGACATTGAACTGCAAGCCCTCGGCGAACGCCTAATGACAGGCAAGTTAGGCAGCATTGTTGCCATTGAGCCAAGCACAGGCGAAGTGCTCTGCATGGTGTCGAGTCCTACCTACGACCCCCGCATCATGATAGGCCGCCAGCGCGGCAAGAGCCAGAAGCAGCTGGCAAAAGACCCGCACAAGCCTCTTCTCAACCGCGCCATCATGGGGCAGTACCCGCCCGGCTCCACCTTCAAGACTGGCCAGGCGCTCACCTTCCTGCAGGAAGGCATCATCACCCCCGCTACGCCCTTCCCGTGCAGTCACGGCTTCCACTTCAAAGGGCTTAAGGTAGGCTGCCACGGCCACGGTTCGCCTCTGCCCCTCATTCCTGCCATCGCCACCTCGTGCAATGGCTACTTCTGCTGGGGACTCTACCACATGTTCGGAAACAGGAAGAAGTACAAAACGGTTCAGGATGCCATGACGACATGGAAGGACTACATGGTCAGCATGGGCTTCGGCTACAAGCTCGGTATTGACTTGCCTGGAGAGAAGCGCGGCATGATACCCAATGCGCCCTACTACGACAAAGCCTATCGCAACAGCTGGAGCGGACTGACCGTCATCAGCATCAGCATCGGACAAGGAGAAGTCAACCTCACGCCATTGCAGATTGCCAACCTCGGTGCCACCATCGCAAACCGTGGCTACTACATCATCCCGCACGTTGTCAAGGAAGTGCAGGGCATTCCTCTCGACACGCTCTACACAAAGAAGCACTACACGCGCGTCCAGCCGGAGCACTACGAGACAGTGGTGGCAGGAATGCGTCAGGCTGTGCTGGGGGGTACGTGTCGTGTTGCCAACACGACATACTATGAAGTCTGCGGCAAGACAGGAACGGCGCAGAACCCGCACGGACAGGATCACAGCGTCTTCATGGGCTTTGCTCCCCGCGAGAACCCGAAGATTGCCATTTGCGTCTATGTGGAGAACGGCACTTGGGGAGCCACATACGGTGTCCCTATCGGTGCACTCATGATGGAACAGTACATCAACGGGAAGCTCTCCGAAGCAAGCGAAGCCCGCGCCACAGAGTTTGAGAACAAACACCTCTATAAAGTGGAATGGTCGGACAGGTCAGACAAGTCAGACAGGTCGGACAAATCAGATAAGTCAGAAAACAAGCAAAATGCCAAAGAAACTTCCGAAGAAAAGCGACAATAAGAAGATGCCGTCTCTGTTGGGTTCCATCGACTGGCTCACCATCTTCATCTACATGGTGCTGCTTGCACTTGGCTGGATGAGTGTATGCGGTGCCAGCTATGACTACGACCAGGAAGCTGGCATCCTCGACTTCTCCACCCGCAGCGGAATGCAGATTGTCTGGATTGGTACTTCTATGCTGCTTGGCATGTTTATCCTCATGACAGACGACCGTCTTATCGAATCACTCTCATACATTATATATATATGTTTCCTCGGCCTGCTGTTTGTCACGCCATTCCTGGCACATGACATCAAAGGCTCCATGTCCTGGATTAAAATAGGCAGCTTCAGCATACAACCGGCGGAATTTGCAAAGTTCGGCGTCTCGCTCTGCCTGGCAAAAGTGATGGGCACATACGGCTTCGATGTCAGGAAATGGCGCGACTTCATTATATGCATCACGCTGATTGTTGTCCCGATGGGACTGATTGTCATGCAGAAGGAGACGGGCAGTGCTTTGGTCTATAGTGCACTCTTCCTGATGCTCTACCGCGAGGGAATGCCCGGCTGCCTGCTCTTTACCGCCCTCTCTGCCGTGGTATATTTCGTCGTGGGTGTTCGCTTTGCGGATGAACCGTTGTGGGATGTGACAGAAATGAGCCTTGGACAAGGCCTCGTCATGCTGCTCATACAAATCTTCACCGTAGGCTTCGTTTGGGTATATGGGGGCAAGAGGCAAGAGGCAAGAGGCAAGAAGACGGGTATTGGCATACTCCTCTATTCGCTGGCTATCGATGCTGCGGCAGTGCTCCTCGCCCGCTTCGTCTATCCCTGCAATGCGGTCTGGGCGATGGTCTTTGTCTGCGGAGCATCGGCACTCTATCTGCTCTACCTTTCACTGCGCGACCGTGTCCTGCCCTACTGCCTCATTGCCCTCTTCACGCTGGGCAGCATCGGGTTCTACTATTCCGTAGATTTTGTGCTGAACAGGGTCATGGAGCCGCACCAGCAAACACGCATCCGTGTCCTGCTTGGACTGGAGGACGACCCTCGCGGTGCAGGCTACAACGTCATACAGGCTAAAATAGCCATCGGCTCAGGCGGTCTTGAAGGCAAGGGCTTCCTGAACGGCACACAGACGAAGCTGAAATATGTGCCGGAGCAGGATACAGACTTCATCTTCTGCACCGTGGGCGAAGAGGAGGGCTTCATAGGCTGCGCCGTCGTGCTGCTACTTTTCCTGTCGCTCATCCTGAGGCTACTTCATCTGGCAGAGAGACAGCCCTACACGTTTGGTAGAGTCTATGGCTATTGCGTGCTGAGCATCTTCCTTTTCCATGTTTTTATCAACGTCGGCATGGTACTCGGTCTGACACCTGTCATCGGCATCCCACTGCCCTTCTTCAGCTATGGCGGTTCGTCGCTCTGGGGATTCACCATTCTGCTGTTCATTTTCCTCAGAATAGACGCCGGACGCAACAGATTACAGCACTAAAAAAGGGAGGAAAAGTGGGAAAACGCCACTTTTCACATAAAAAAGGACGTTATTCCTTTGAAGCATGGAAATTTAATCGTAACTTTGTGGGCGATAACTAATAACTATTTAAATAAATACCATTAACACTCTAATATGAAGAAGAGTCTATTGCATATTCTCGCCATTGTCGCTTTGGTCATGGCCGGATGTAAGGAAGACATCGATACCTCTTCACGCTATGTCTTCGACGAAGAGACCGTAACAAGCTATCTGCTCAAGCATGAGCAATACAGCGAGTACTGCCGCCTGCTGAACGAACTTAAGGTCAGCAAATACAGCACCACCACTGTTTCCCAGTTGCTCTCGGCACGCGGTCATTTCACGGTCTTTGCGCCTACAAACGAAGCTATTCAGAATTATCTTGAATCACTTGTAGCCGAAGGTCTGCTCACAGAAGCGAGCTGGGATGGCTTCCCCAACGAGCGTAAGCTCGACTCCATCCAACATGTCATAGTCTTCAACAGCATCATCGACAGCGGCGACAACTATGACTACTACGAGACAACTGCCCTGCCCAGCCCGACATCGGGCTCCAACAGTGTCCCAATCCCTATGCCCAACATGAACGACCGCAAACTCACCGTACAGTATGATGAGAATAATTCAGATAACATCCTCATCAACGACTGCCTCATAGACAACGACAATCGCGACATTCTTTGCATCAATGGTGTCATACATGCCATGCACGGCGTCATCGCCCCCAGTGACAACACGATGGACAACCTGATGAGGAAATACATCGAGAACGAGAACTCTGGCTTCGTTGTCTCCGCAAAAATTGTTGAAGCCTGCGGATTGTATAAAGAACTCTCCAAGGCGCGCGATGACGATTATGAGGAACTTTACGAAAAGCAGGAAAGAATTCCTGTTTCCAGGGATAGCTATGAAGACAGCAACTTGCAAAGATTCTACACGCCCAAGCATCGCTACTTCGGCTTCACCTTCTTTGCCGAAACTGATGACTTCTGGACTCAAGCCATCCCCGGGAAAAATGTCAAGGACATCACATTGGAGGACGTAATGGCCTACCTCGACAAGGAGGGCGTATATCCAGAGGCAACACGCGACAACAACTACAAGTCTGAGGACAACCTGCTCTACCAGTTCATCACCTACCACCTGCTGCCAGAGAAACTTTCCCCAGACAAACTGGTCTATCACTATAACGAAAAAGGCTACGACCTCAACCGCAAGACCCCCACGGTGGCTGTCATGGAGTACTATACAACCATGGGCAAGCGCCGCCTGCTCAAAATCTTCGAGAGCCGCGAGAGCAACGGTGTATATCTTAACCGCTTCCCAAATCTTGATGACGAACGCCATGGCACATATCACGAGCTATCATGCGACCCGGACAAGGAAGGTGTCAAAATAGGCACCCCGAACATGTCGGGAGAAAACGACATACGCAACGGCATCATCTACCCCATCGAAAAGCTGCTCTACTATAGTAACGACACACGCACCAACCTGCAAAAGCAGCGCATACGTTGGGCCGTGCCAAGCATGTGGCCGGAGTTTATGAACAACGACATTCGTTGCTCCGAGATTACGGACAATGAGCACATGAACGTCTATATCCCCACAGACGAACAATATAAGTATTTGGAGGATGTGGAAATCTCCAGCGACACAGAATTCTACTACTGGACTGGACGAGGCAAGGGTTGGGCAAACATGCAGGGCGACGAGTTGACCATCCGAGGAACCACAGATTGCATCATGCGCCTTCCTCCCGTCCCCATGCGCGGCACATACGAGTTGCGATTCGCCATCCAAAGCGGTGGTAACAAACGTGGCATGGTACAATTCTATTGGGGCAGCAATAAGGACAAGCTTGCTGCAATGGGTATTCCTATGGACTTGCGTCAGGGAGGTGACAACAAGCTGCACACCCTGGGAGGCAATGTGGTCAGCGACATCGGTTACGAGGCAGACAAGGACGACGATGATGACTACAACTCCGAAGTTGACAAGCGCTTGCGCAACAATGGCTTTATGAAGGGATGCAACCAATACTGCGCAGGAGCGCCAGGTACTGGTACAATGATGCGAGGCAATAATACGTGTATTCGCCGCATCATCATCCGCGAGACGATGGATCCCGATGTGACGTACTACATCCGCTTCAAGACGGTGTTGGACAGCAAGCTCCTCTTCTTCTATATGGACTATCTGGAGTATTGCTCCAAGGAGGTTTACGACAACCCAGAGAAACAAGAGGATATCTGGTAATACGACAACGGATTACACGGATTATACGGATTTTTTTATTTGCTAATTATCAGCATAGCATAAATCCGTATAATCCGTGTAATTCGTTGTCTTATAATAAGTAAGTGTTCACAATTGGTTTACATATTCTTCTTCACACGAAACATAGTTTTCATTTCACACGGAAATCACGGAAACCACGGAAAAGAAGCACTCCGTGCTTCCCTGCGAAGCATCGCTTCGCATTTCTGTGATTTCTGTGCTTTCTGTGTGAAATAACATTGTGTAAGATAATTTTGCGTGATTACTTAACAATTAGTTTCTCACGTTAAGTCTGAGGGGGGAGTATACTAATTAAGAGGCGTTCCACAAGCAATGGAACGCCTCTTAATGTCTTGTACGCTTTCAACCCAAGACAGGCGGGAAGCACTGAGTTCTTCCGCTATTTTCTACGAAAGATTTTGCTCAGCTTACCGCCTCCCCTCTCTTTGCTTCCATAGCCATAGCCATAGCCGTAGCCATAACCATACTTCTTGTTCTTGAAGCGGATGTCGTTAATAATGATACAGAGATGGTTAAACCTGTTTTCCTGATGCAGACGTTCCAGTTCTGGCAGATAGCGGCGGTCCATCTTCGTCTCACGCAGCACATATACGGTCATGTCTGCCACGCGGTTGACGATACCTGCATCTGCCACAATCTGAGCAGGCACATTGTCTATGATGATATAGTCGTATTTCTTTTTGAGTTCCTCAACACACTGATCCAGACGATTGTTCATCAACAATTCTGTAGGATTGGGGGCGACAATACCTGCGGGCAGGAAGTCAAGATTACATTCTCTACTCTTCGTGACTATCAGGCTGGACAAATCATCAACACTGCCAGCGAGGTAGGATGTCAATCCATGCTTGCTTTCCATAGCAGAGAGTCGGCTTTGTGTACGCTTTCGTATATCTGCATCCACAAGTATCACTTTCTTTCCTGACAAGCCAAGCGTAGCAGCAAAGTTTCTGCTAATGAATGTCTTACCCTCACCAGGCATAGTGCTGGTGAACATGATGACACGTGCGTCCTTGTTGATGAACGGCATGTTGAATCGTATCAAGCGGAAGCTCTCTGAAAGGATGTCATCTTTCTGCCCGTCAACAATTATCTCCGATTCATCAAAGTTCACATTGCTGTGGGGCACTTCGCCAAGAATGGGTATGGATGTAAACTTCTCAACATCCTTACGTCCGTGTACGGTGGTGTCGAAGAATTTCCTCAGCTGGAAGTAGAGGAAGGGAACGACAATACCAATAATCAGGGCAAGAAGCGAAATGACCATCTTGCGGGGAGAAATGGGGGTGCGGTTGCCGAAAGGTTGCTCCACGACGCGGATGTTTGCCTCTGTGATGGCAAGCTGCAGAGCCGTCTCCTCACGCTTGTTGAGCAGATAAGTGTAAAGCGTCTCCTTGATGGACTGCTGGCGGGCAATGTCTATCACTTTCTTCTCTTTCTGCGGCACAGATTGCAGATTGCCTATGAGTCCTTCCTCCTCCTTCTTAGCTTTCTCCACCTGCAGTTTGAGGCTTGCGCTGTAACCCTTGAGTGAAGCAAGGATGGCGGAACGCATCTGTTCAAGGTTCCTGTCAAAGTCAACGATGGTGGGACTGTTTTCCGAAGTATTCTCAGCCAGACGGTTGCGCTGAAGCATCATCTGATTGTAATTTGAAATCTGCGTAGCAATACCCTGATCGTTGATACCGCCCATGGTCGGGATAAGGTTGCCTGCCGCAACGTTCTGGGTGAGGTAATCCACCAGATACTCAATCATCGAATACTGCGTTTCTGCCTGTATGGTACGCTGGCGTGCGGTATTGCTCTGCGTGATATAAGCCTCACTGGTAGCCTTGATATCGACCAGACCGCTGCTCTGCTTGTACTCAGCCATCTTGCCTTCAACCTCACTCAGCTCTGAGTGAATCAGACCGATACGGTCTTCGATAAATTCGGATGTGCTCTTTGCTATCTGGTTCTTGTCATCAATAATGCTGCGCTTGTATGCGTCGAGCAAGCCGCTCAGGATGTCGTCGGCACGCTGGATGTTCGTGTCTGTACAAGTGATGCGCACCAGCGTGCTCTCCTTGTCTATCTCGCTGCTCGACACCTTGTTGAACAGCATGATAGCCGCGTCCTCCATACTGACACGCTGCACGCTGACTTCTCTTCCAACATAGTCTTCAATATGTCCCCCTTCGGTGAGCGTCACGACGAAATCACCAAAAGGAGTCTGCACGGTATTGCCCCACTCCACCTTTGCCGTGAAGTCGGACTTTTCCATTGGAATGCCGTACTTCACATCTGTGATGACACCGCCTCCCAAGCTGTCTGGAATAATCTTGAAGCTTGCAGGAACACGGAACTCTGTCATAAAATCGACGGTAAATGGACGGTCTTTGTAGAGCGACACAGTACGGAGGCCGGAACGGACGCTGTACATCACGTCGAGCTGAAGGTTCTTCGCAACCTCCTGAGCGAGCTGGTAGGAGTGCAGGATATACACCTCATTCTTCACGCTCGAACCGGCCAGTACGCCATTGAGCTGCATCAATGCATCAGTGCTGATGTTGGAGCGTCTGCTGCCTGTCTGTCCGTTATCGTCCTTGACGAGCATCACGGCCTGACGCTGATAGACGTTGGACTTCGTGGCAAGATAGACTCTCGACACAACCAAACAGATGATTACGGAGACGAGGAACCATGCCCAGTGGACAATGAATATATCGATTATGTCGCGCAACGTAAGGGTTTCCTCGAATCCAGTGTTTTTGCGGCGACGGCTACGCTCTACAATGTTTTTGCTATTTGCTTCCATATAATTATGATGTTACCTTTTGAGTGCGACAATAAGAGATACGATGCTGACTACCATGCCGACAACTGTGCTGCCAACAGTGAGCCAGGTGTAGCTGGTGCTGCCCTTCACGCGCTGGCTCTTGTTGGGCTGGACGTAAATGACGTCATTTTGCTGCATGTAATAGGCGGGCGAATTGAATACCGCCTGATTGTCGAGCAGGTTAACCTCATAAACTCTTCTCATGCCATTCTCCTCGCGGACGACAAGCACGTTATTACGGTAGGCACTGTTGTTGAGGTCGCCGGCCTTGCCAAGAGCTTCCAGAATAGTGAGGCGTTCGCCCTGATAAGTCTGTGTGCCGGGGTTCCTCACGTCGCCCATGACCGTCACCTTGAAACTCATAATTTTGGTGTTGACCACGGCATCGTTGATGTAACCCTCATCAATCATACGCTTCTGTACCAGTGCAGAAATTTCTCCTGTGGTCATACCACCGACATGCATCGTGCCAAAGATGGGGAATTCGATGTCACCCATCTTGTTCACTCTGAAATAGCAGACACCTGAAGTTACATTGGCAGTATTGGAACTGCTCAACGAGTTGTTGCCGCCACCAATGAGGGTGTTGTTGTTGAAACGGGCTACCAGTTCGGCATCCTTACTTGAAACGGAAATGGCAAGCTGGTCGTCAGGCTGCACACGCAACTCAAAATAGTCGTTGATTTCATGTGGCAACTGGTACGCTTGGGTAGCTCCCTGCAAATAAATCATCTTCTTGTTTGAAATGCAAGAAGTCATCAGCCCAAGGCACAGGGCACAGGCTAATAGTGGAAATTTCGTCTTTTTCATCTTTATTTTTAATAGTTTTGTGCGCAAAATTACTAAAAAAAAGGCAGACAGGCGCATTTTAGAGAAAAAAAAACTTAGTATTGTGGCATTTATTACAGAGAAATAGCTAACTTGCAGCGAAAAAGCATAATTATCCACACAAAAGGCTTATGAGAAAGCTGTTTTACCTCATGCTGCTTGCATCTTGTTCCGTGCTCTTTGTCGGTGCACAGGAGCTCCTCAAAGGCAATGCCTCGTACTACTCCGACAAGCTGCACGGGCGGCGCATGGCGAACGGCGAACGCTACAATCGGGACAGCATGACGTGTGCGCACCGCAAGTTCCCGTTCGGGACAATGCTCAAAGTGCGGAACCCGCTCAACGGACGCACGGTCATCGTTCGCGTCACAGACCGCGGCCCCTTCTCCAAGCGATTCATCATCGACCTGAGCCGCGCCGCAGCCCGCGAGCTGGGCATCATTGCCGCTGGCTTCAGCCAAGTGGAGATAACACCCTACCATGCAGGTATAGTCCCCTATCTGCTCGAAGAGGACAGCCTGCCAGAGATTCCCGAGCTTGACCTGCAATACACACCGGCCGCCACATACCCCGAACCTATCTGGCAACAAGACTCGACTAAGATAGAACCAAAGGACGAACAGCCTTGACCCTTATTTCTGCATATACTTCTTGCCTTGCTGCACACGAATGCCGCTCATTGAACGACCGTTTACTATTCGGCGTCCCATCAAATCATACCAAATGCCATCCTTTCCCTCGGTGGCAGAGGCAGGGAGAGCATTTCCTGTAATAATGTCATCGGACACGGCATCGAGTGTCCAAAAGGAGCGGTGGTTTGTCCCCGCAGCAGCGGCATACGTCTGCACATAGCAATTTGCCTGATTGCTTTCGGCACGAAGATTGAGGCCAATAGTGCCGGATGAAAAGTCGTGAGGCGTGACAGAGGTGCAGGCGAAACCATAGCGTCCGCCTTCGCTCGTCTGCGGTGCCACATAGTACTCCACACCTTCGCTACCCATGCAAACTATTTGTTCGGAAGTCTTGGCGTAGCCCTGGATGTAACGTCCTGTCAAGAGGTTACGAACATAGTAGCACTGGGTGTTTGCTGTAGGCTCGAAGACCCAGCAGGCAGCTTCGCCGGCACTGCCCTCACAGGTGATGCGGTTGTCGCTCTCTTCGTTATCCACCATATAAGCTGGCGTGCCGGAAAAGTTGCGAATGGTGTAAGCCTTCCCCTTCAATGGCCAGTTCTCAGCGGTTGGGTCGTCGCCGCCATTGTCAGGATAATAGGGAGAGGGGTCGAACGTGCCAGCCTGTATCTGACGTATCGCGTCGGCAGAAAGAATGCCCTTAAAGAACCAGGCATCGTCGATGTAGCCTTTGAAATAATCCTTCCCCGCCTTGTGGCCACCGATGCGGAAGCCGCCAGTGCAAGTCTCGAAGCTGCCTGCCGAGACGGTGCAGTCGCGCTCCCCATTTATATAATATGTAATGTTCTGCCCAACAGGGTCGCAGACCACAGCGACGTGCTGCCAAGTGCCTGGCTTCAGGGAGCCTGCCGTTGCGCGGTGCTGGGTGCCGCCCAAGAAGTTGTCATAGACGAAGGTGGGCGTACCGCCGCTCGTCGGAGCCTCGGCACGTCCATAGAGATAGATGCGGCCGGTGCCGCCGCCATCCTTCTGCGCAAGGATGATTTCGTCGCGAAAGTAGATGCCGTTCTCTGTCTGGTTGCTGGCATTGGGGGCTTCCGTGTTCTCGTCATAGACCCAAGCACAAAAGGTCGATTGCGTAGTGCGGGTGTCGAAGATGCCTGTCGTGTTCAGGTCGAGATACTGCGCATTGCCATTCAGATGGAGTGCCTGCCCCATCTTTCCTGTGCCGTAGGAAACGCCATTGGCACTGGGCGTAAGGACATAATTGGCAGGCGAGGCATCATTCAAGTTGCCGTCGAAAGGATAGTGGAAGATAAGCTCGGTCTTTGTCTCGGTGATGTCCTCGGGGACGTTCAGCCCGACACTCTTCGCCCAAGTGTTCCAAAGGCTCTTCATCTCGCGCACCTTCTCGGGATATTCCACTGCGACGTTGTTCGTCTCGGAGAGGTCGTGGGCGAGGTCGAAGAGCTGCCAGCCGCCGCCTGCAAGTGCGGTGAGTCGCCAGTTGCCTTTGCGGATGGCCTTGCCGTTCTCGTGTTCCCAATACATCACGCGCTCGTCGTCCCAACTCTCCTTCTCTTGGAGCAAAGGAACAAAGCTACGGGCCTCGTCGCAGAGCGGCTTGATGCTGTTGCCGTCGTAGAACGAGGGATAGGATGCTCCGGCAAGTTCCAGACAGGTCGGCATCACATCGAGGAATGTGCAGGGCTGCGACATGATGGTGCCTTCCTTTGCATCTGCCATGCCTGCCGGCCAATGGACGATTGTCGGAGCTGCCGTGCCGCCATGGAACTGCGTTGTCTTCCAGTAGCGGTAAGGCGTGTTGACGGCTCCTGCCCAGCCTGTGTGCAGGTAGTTATAGGTGAGCTGGTCGCCAGGCACAGCCGCGTTGTGAACCACCATCTGTCCGCTTCGTGTACGGTCGTGGCGGTCGAACTCTCCGATGCCATAGTTTTCGCTCGACGCGCCATTGTCGGAGGTGAAAATGATGAGGGTGTTGTCGAAGATATCTCTGCGCTTCAGCTCGTCGATGATGCGCCCGATGTTCTGGTCCACACAGTCAACCATAGCGGCATGAACCTCCATGTTCGCCGACTGGAAAGCCTTGTTCGTCTCGTCCTCCCATTTGCGACCGGAGGCGTTCGTGGCCACCGGCATCTCTTCGGGATTGATGAGGCCAAGCTCCAGCATCCTGTTGTAGCGGCGTTCGCGCAAAGCGTCCCAGCCGTCGTCGTACTTGCCCTTGTACTTCGCAATGTCTTGTGGCTTTGCCTGAACAGGCCAGTGCGGTTCCTGGAAAGCAACGTACATGAAGAAGGGCTTGCCGTCGGCCGTCATCTCGTCCATCATGTCGATGGCCTTGTCTGCCACGAAGTCGGCATAGTAGAAGTCCTCGGGAATGCTTTCCGTGTAGATAGGCTCCTCGTTATGGACGAGCGAGAAGGGGTCGAAGTGGTCGGTGACGCCCCAGATGGTACCCCAGTGCTGGTCGAAGCCTCGGTTGCAGGGGTAGGTGTCGATGGGGGCGAAGGAACGATTGCCGAAGTAGCTCTGGTGGGAGAGCCACTTCATCTGGTCTTCTCTGTTGCCGATGCCCTGGGTGAGCGAGAGATGCCACTTGCCGCTCATGCCGGTATGGTAGCCGGCATCCTTGAGGGCTTCGGGGATGGTGACGCAGTCGTGCGTAAGGCTAAGCCCCATGCCTGTGATGCCGACGGTCTGTGCATAGCGTCCCGTCAGTAGCTGTGCGCGGGAGGGGCAGCTGCGGCCGGAGTTGTAGAACTGCGTGAAGCGCATACCCGAAGCGGCAAGCGCGTTGAGGTTAGGACTTTCCACCTCTCCGCCGAAGCACTCGAGGTCGGAGTAGCCCATGTCGTCAACGACGATGAGCATGATGTTAGGTCGCTGTGCCTGCTGGGCAGAAGCAATTGCCGGCAAAAGAGCCGGCAATGCTGTCAGGGCGCGTTGATATTTGCGTCGCATAACTATATAATGTGTCGTTAATAAAGGATTTTCTTACCGCCCACAATGTTGATGCCTCTCTGCATCTTCTGCAAGCGCTGGCCGGCTACATTATATATAGCTCCCTCGCCTTCGGAGAGGGTCGGGGTGAGGCTGTCAATGCCTGTTGCCTCATCACCGTCAAAGTAGAATGCCTTGATGCCTGCTCCGCTGGTGATGTATGCCTTGCCAGCGGGGATGGGGGTGCCTGATGCGGTCTTGTAGAAGCCTACAACATCATTCACGCTTGCCAGAACATATTGACTTCCGTCGGAAACGGCAGCAAAGAGCATAAGTAGTACTTTTTTCATTGCGTTTGTGTTAATAATGTACATGCTTTTTTACATTTAGACACAAATAGTGCAAAAAGGTTTAACCCATGCCATAAAAAAGCACACTACTCGCTTAATAGTTTCCCGAAACACGATATAAAAAGCATATAGGCGCGGTACAAAAGCCAATTAGGCACGCTGCATAACTATTTTCAAGCCTTGATAATATATTTTCAAGGCGTGATAATATATTTCCAAAGCTTGATAATATATTTTCAAGCCTTGAAAATAACTTTTAGGCAGGGTGTGTGAGGTTTTCTCACATGCTGGAAAGGAAAAGGTCACTGAGCTGGCGGGCAATGACAGCAGGGGAAGCCATTTGCCGGACCGCGTCGGAGAAGGCACGGGAAGGTGCAATGTGCATTACCTCCTGCATCCTCTCTGCCAGCATCGAAGCGTCGCCAATGGGTGCAATAAGGCACGCATCGGGGACTCGGAGCGAGGCGGGAACACATTCTGTACTAACGACAGGGATGCCGGTGGCAAGGGCTTCGAGAACGACAAGAGGCTGAGCTTCGCTCCGGCTCGGCAGCACAAGGGCGTCGCTCTGCCAAAGCAACTCGCGCACACTCTGTTTATCCAAATGCCCACGCAAGTGAACATTAGGCGTATGCGCAAAGAGTTCTTGCATCGGACGCAAGTCTGTGCCCTGACCGGCAATGTGAAGCTCAAAAGCCCCCTCCCTTCCCTCCGTCGCAAGCTCCCCAATTGCTCCGCTACCAACGGGCAATTGCCCCCTTTGGGGGAGTGCTTTAATGGCCTCTGCCAAAACATCGTAGCCCTTGCCGTGGATGTCTGCAATTGCCAAGCAGCAGAAACGGAAATATGGGGATTGCGAGCGCTCACGGAAGTAAAAGAAATCAGTATCGACAATGTTGGAAACGGGATGGTAGCGATAGGATTTCCCAAAGAAAGGCGCGAGGTCGTCCACCAGTTCGCGACTGACGGGCATGACACAAGCGGCGGCTTCGTAGGCTTGCCGCATCTTCTCCTTCAGCCAAACATGCTTCTGCCATCCCTTGCCAAAGTCGCGCTCGAAAAGTCCCGACGAGAGGTGTTCACTGATAAAGAAGGGGATGCCGAGGCGACCCGCTATCTCCCTTGCCGCAAGCCCCGCGCTTTTGCAGCAATGGGCGTGCAGCACATCGGGTTTTCCGAAGCGGCGGACATATCTATCGACCGCTTTTTGGCAAAGCCTGACCCATTGATTGACATTGATACGGACGGCTTTCGGCACCGCCCGCATGTAGTAACAAAAGACTTCCACACCCTCCAACCCCTTTCTCTCTTCCCGCAAAGGTGCCGTGAGGTAGAACTTGCGGTCCAAAGAAACGCCCAGCTCCACGACACTCACAATGCGCACTTCATGCCCAAACGCCTTCAAAGCCTTGGCCTGCTCCAGACAGAACAGGCCGCCATGAGGCGGGAAGAAAGAAGGAAGTTCGAGAATGTGCATAGGCAATTCATAATTCATAATTATGTCCTTGTACACATTTGTGCAAATTTTAGGGCGTAGCCAATTATGAATTACGAATTATGAATTATGCATTAGTTCAGTATTCGTTCCAGCTCTTGATGCTGAGGTCTTCGATGGAAAGCGTGCAGAAGGCCTCGATGAAGGCACTCGCGAGGCGGGCATTCGTGATGAGCGGAATGTTGTGGTCGATGGCACCGCGACGAATCCTGTAGCCGTTGGTAAGCTCGCGGCTGGTGCGGTTCTTCGGGATGTTTACCACGAGGTCGAAGCGATGCTCGGCAATCATCTTCATCACATTCTCCATGCCTGGCTTGTCCTCGTCCGGCCAGCTGACGGCAATCGCCTTTGCGCCGTTATCGTTCAGGAACTTGGCCGTGCCCTCGCTGGCATAGATGGTGTAGCCGGCCTTGGTGAGCATACGGGCGCCGTCGAGCATGGCAACCTTTTCCTTCGTGCCGCCGCTGCTTATCATCACGCCCTTTTCCTTGCTGGGAATCTTGTAGCCCGTGGCAATCATGCTGTTCAGCAGAGCCTCCTCGAAGCTGTCGCCGAGGCAACCCACCTCGCCCGTCGAACTCATGTCAACGCCCAGGATGGGGTCGGCATTCTGCAAGCGTGCGAACGAGAACTGGCTGGCCTTCACGCCGATATGGTCGATGTCGAAAGCGCTCTTGTCGGGCTTTGTATAGGGAGCGTCGAGCATGATGCGGGTTGCGGTCTCGATGAAGTTGCGCTTCAAGACCTTGCTGACGAACGGGAACGAGCGGCTGGCACGGAGGTTGCACTCGATGACCTTCACGTCCCTACCCTTTGCAAGGTACTGGATATTGAAGGGGCCGCTGATGTTCAGCTCCTTGGCAATGGCGCGGCTCATCTTCTTGATCTGTCGTGCCGTGGCGAAGCTCAATTGCTGTGCAGGGAAGACCATCGTAGCGTCGCCCGAGTGTACGCCGGCATACTCGACGTGCTCGGAGATGGCGTACTCCACAATTTCACCATTCGTAGCCACTGCATCGAACTCTACTTCGTTGGTCTCCGTCATAAACTTGCTCACGACAACCGGGTACTCCTTGCTCACCTCGCTGGCCATCTGCAGGAAGCGTTCCAGCTCGTCATCGGAATAGCAGACGTTCATGGCTGCGCCCGAAAGGACGTAAGAGGGGCGCACCAGAACAGGATAGCCCACTTCGTCGATGAACTGCTTCACGTCCTCCATGCTTGTCAAGGCACTCCAGCGGGGCTGGTCGATGCCGAGCTTGTCGAGCATGGCGGAGAACTTGCCACGATTCTCGGCGCGGTCGATGCTGATGGGCGATGTGCCAAGGATGGGCACGCTCTGGCGGTAGAGCTTCATGGCGAGGTTGTTCGGTATCTGTCCGCCCGTGGAGACAATCACGCCGCGAGGCGATTCGAGGTCGATGACGTCGAGCACACGCTCGAACGACAGCTCATCGAAGTACAGGCGGTCGCACATGTCGTAGTCCGTCGAGACAGTCTCGGGGTTGTAGTTTATCATGATGCTCTTATAGCCGAGCTTGCGGGCGGTCTGGATAGCGTTGACCGAACACCAGTCGAACTCCACGCTCGAGCCGATGCGGTAGGCACCGCTGCCAAGCACGATGACCGACTTCTCGTGCTTGTAGAAGTTGATGTCGTGACCCTCCACGGCGTAGGTCATGTAGAGGTAGTTCGTGAGGTCGGGATGCTCGCTGGCAACCGTCGGGATGCGCTTCACGGCGGGCAGGATGCCGAGCTTCTTCCTGTAGGCACGCACGGCGAGGTTCTCCTTCTCCATGTTGCCGGTATGGGCATCAAGGACACAGCGGGCTATCTGGAAGTCGCTGAATCCAAGCACCTTTGCCCTGCTGAGGACTTCGGCCGGCAGTTCCTCGATACTATTGTACGTCTGAAGCTTGTGCTCGAAATCGACGATGTTCTTCATGCGCTCGATGAACCAGGGGTCTATCTTCGTCAGCTCTTCGATGCGCTCCACGGTGTAGCCCTCTTCCAATGCCTGCGCAAGGGCGAAGATGCGGAGGTCGGTGGGGTTGGAAAGTTCCTCATCGAGGTTCTCGAACTTCACATGGTCGTTGCAAACGAAGCCGTGCATCCCCTGCCCTATCATTCGCAAGCCCTTCTGAAGCATCTCCTCGAAGCTTCGGCCGATGCTCATTATCTCTCCGACAGACTTCATGCTGGAGCCTATCTTGCGGCTCACGCCTGTGAACTTGGTCAAGTCCCAGCGCGGAATCTTGCAGATGAGGTAGTCGAGCGAGGGCGCAACGTATGCGCTGTTCGTCGTACCCATTTCGCCTATCTGGTCGAGGGTGTAGCCAAGCGCAATCTTGGCGGCGACGAAGGCGAGAGGATAACCTGTCGCCTTGCTGGCCAAAGCAGAGGAACGCGACAGGCGGGCATTGATTTCGATGATGCGGTAGTCGTTTGTCTCGGCATTGAAGGCGAACTGGATGTTGCACTCGCCCACGATGTTCAGGTGACGCACACACTTGATGGTGATGTTCTGAAGCATCTTCACCTGTTCGTCCTTCAGCGAGCAGGTGGGAGCCACTACGATGCTCTCGCCGGTATGGATGCCGAGGGGGTCGAAGTTCTCCATCGAAGCGACGGTGAAGCAATGGTCGTTGGCGTCACGGATGCATTCGAACTCAATCTCCTTCCAGCCCTTCAAGCTTTCCTCCACAAGCACTTGGGGAGCGAAGGTGAAGGCACTCTCTGCAATCTCCTTGAAAGTCTCCTCGTCGGGACAGACACCGCTGCCCAGACCGCCAAGGGCGTATGCGGAGCGAATCATAATGGGATAGCCGATGCGACGGGCCGTGGCAATGGCCTCGTCCAGCGTTTCACAAGCCTGGCTCGTAGGCACCTTCAAATCGACTTTGCCCAACTCCTTGACGAAGAGGTCGCGGTCCTCGGTGTTCATAATAGCTTCGACGCTGGTGCCGAGCACACGGACGCCATACTTCTCCAGCACACCGTTCTGATAGAGCGCAGTGCCCACATTCAAGCCAGTCTGTCCGCCCCATGCCAGCATGATGCCGTCGGGTCGCTCCTTCTTGATAATCTCCTCTATAAAATAAGGTGTGACGGGGAGGAAATAGACCTTGTCGGCAATGCCCTCACTGGTTTGGATTGTAGCGACATTAGGATTGACGAGCACCGAGAAGATGCCTTCCTCACGAAGTGCCTTGAGCGCCTGGCTGCCAGAATAGTCAAACTCGCCTGCCTGACCAATCTTCAGCGCACCGCTGCCTAACACGAGAACTTTCTTCAGATTCACCATAGCTATTTATCATTTAATCATTTAACCATTTACCATTTATGAGGTTAACCTTTTCACTCTTTCATCTTTTTACCTTTTCACTCTTTCAACTTTTCACCTTTACAAAAAAGCCACTTCCGCTAAAGACGACAGCGAAAATGGCTTCTTAAAGACAATTGGCAAACATGGAGACCAGACGGTATCAAATCTACGTCCCGTGCCTGCGTTATGTAGTTATTAACTTGCATCACTTTTTGTTTTCAGCTGCAAAGGTATAACATATTTCCCAAAACGACAAAGGAGGACAGCTTTTTTTTTGAGAAAAAAGTAACATACGGCATCTTTCGCCCACAAACCACACGCTTCACCCACACCGTTAGCATATTGCAGTGCAGCCATACTCAAACCGTATGCCTACTACATGTTTTTGCCCGAAACCATGTGCACACATACGCCGGAGCGAATGAACTATGAGGAGAGCCTAAAAGACTACCGCGACATGTACAGTGTGATGAAGACACAATTGGAAAAAGGACTTGCACAGGGACGAGAGGAAGGAAGAAAAGAAGGACTTGCAAAAGGCATTGCCATCGGCAAATTACAGGCAACCCTTGCCAATGCAAGAGCATTTATTGAGCAAGGAATCCCAAGGGATGTCGTTCAAAAGACTCTCGGACTCACAGACGAACAGATGAAAGAGCTATGACCTTGTCATCTCTTACCTATGGTTGAAAAATGCCGTTTACGCGGAAAGCAAGTCTCGCAATCTAACAAAGAAGAACGGCAGCTTCGGCATTCCCCAAACTATTGCAGGGGTATTCCTCAAGTCAAACACGCGATATCTCAACGACTCATCCGTACTATTTCCTTTTTGTATTCTCATCATATAGTACGAAGGATGACTGGCATCAGGATAGCCTTCTGCTAATAAACGCTTTTTCGTCCATACGTCATGCCTTGTTTTGACAATCTTCCTGATGTTGCCCGTCTCTTTCTCATTACCAACAAAGAGCAAAAGATACTTTGCTTGCATGATAGGTGAATCGGCAACCTTGTCAAGCGGAATGTTGTACCAGCAGTTTTCAAATGTCCAGTTACGTTTCTCATCACTACCTGCTCTGGCTATCATTACGAGGTCATCTACAACCCCAGCTTTCTCTTCTTCTGAGATATATGCCAAAGTGCGTTGTGGTTTAGCTTTAGCCACATGACTATCTGTAGTTGCTTTCTCCATCAAAATCTTATACAGGTGTTCCTTTAGCAAACTCCCTTCCAACTTCTTGTCTGCATTAGGCAACAATGGGAATGCACCTATATTCACGTCCTCAACGCTTTTGCTGTAATATCTGTCTCTGACACTCTTATCATTGCCACGGCCAGGAAACAATATGTATCCACCAATCACCTCCTTTGAACGATACTTCTCTTGTTCCTTGCTGTAATAGATGGCATCTCTGTAGCGGTGCATCTGGTTGATGGCATCCGTCGGAGGATAGTCGCCTCCTGATAATTGTAGTAACTCATCAGCGTCTTGTTGCTCAAAGTCCTTGTCAAGCGTACGGTCATTGATAACGCGATACTTGGCATCATAAAGATACGTCAGTACCACCTCGCCCGACTCTCTGCTGATGTTCAGCACGATGTCTGGCCGCTGTTCCGTGGTTGCTGTGTGAATGCCCATTCCATAAGCTCCGTTACCACTGGTTCGGTTAAACGTATGCTGATAATGTAGTGTCACAATATCACCAGCATGGGCCTCCAGCTGAGTCCGTCGTATATCATCATCTTTATCGTTAGGTGTAGGATATCGGAACATCACCACATGCTCCAACGAAGAATCTATAAAGGGATTGAGCAACGATCCCTTTGGCTCTGTCACCAAACTTTCGTAGTCAGGCTTGTTCCTGTCAATACCCATCACATCAGCCACAAGCTTCTTCATCTTGATGAAGCACCACAGCTCGTAGATTTCCCATATCTGTAGCGTTCCGATATTAGCTGCTCCATGATAGAGGTCTATGCCTCGTTTCAGTTTCAACCAGTCCTTGTATATCTGCTGGTATCCGCTGCGGTTCTGCAATACCAGACTCTCCTGTTTTAGTCCTTCAAACTTACCAATAGACTTGAAGAACGGATGGTGAAGCGTCTTGTGTAGCGTTTCCTGATAGCCTATCCATTGCTGACGGTGGCGCTCAGAAAGTTCCTCCTGCGTACTTCTCAACACTTTGGCAATAACGCTACTCAGTCTGTGACCGATGCTTTTCAGCGTGTGTTTCACGAATCGGTTCTCCATCGTGTCCTGCGTGGAGCAAGCCTCATCGTAACTGAAGTAGTATTCTTCCAGTTTACCTTCTGCCTCTATTTCTCCGTAACGTTCCTCCATTTCCGGAGTCCAGCGTTTTATCTGCTCAGCCTTCCGAGATGTACGATACTTCACCACTTGGGTATGTGGATTCTGAATCACCCACTTCACATTCTTCGTGTAGTTATCTACAATACCTTGGAAAGCCTGCAACCATGTGGCATCATTGTTCAAGTGCCCACGACTAAACTGTTGTATCGTGATACTCAGGTAGCGGTAGATTACATCTTGATACTCATCGTTCACTTCACGCAGCAACGAGGCATAGTCGTTCTTGGTGTCAAGCTTGGGCGACACCACATCAAAGCAAACGTAAGCATCCTTGCGTTTCTCATTTTTCAAATAACAAAACTCCAACCGGAATACGCCAGGCTCGTTCACGAAGTCCAACTCGCCAGTCAGCGACTTCTCGCGGTGGTCGTGCTCTTGGTCAAGAAAGAAACATTCCTCCACGTCTTTCCTTACATGTCGCACCTCTGGTACAGATTCAGCTTCAACTCCGTGAAACAGAATCCTTATCTGATACTTGCACGTCTCGAAGAACACGGGCCACAAATGTTCCCACTCTTTCCCTTTCGAGAATGAAACCTCTTTATGTTCTATTGGACTATACAGATTCAGCAGGCATTCATCCTGACTCTTATACGAGCAATAAGTCTCAGGTGCATCCACATCGGCATTCAATCTGCGGGTATAGTCTATGCGGCTCTTGAAGCGACTCCAAGAATAGCCGATGTCTTGCGTGCGAACTATCACCTCATAGTCGCCTTCCGTATGTATCAGTCTGAGAACCTCTGTCTGCATCCTTTGTGAATCCTATGGCCAGAAACGAGTAAAATCCTGATTCTTCAGTCGGTCCATCATTTCCTTAATCTTCTCGCGGGCTGTCTGCTGATGGTCGTCACCCTCCTGTTCTTTGTGTTTGATGTCGGGAGCCAACTCATACAACCATTCCAAACGATTGTGACAAGTCTTGTCACCAATGTTAACTGCATTATGAAGGTTGAACATATCTGAGTCGCCTTCTATGCGCGGCAGT
The DNA here is from genome assembly GCA_017524545.1 of Bacteroidaceae bacterium. GTDB lineage: Bacteria > Bacteroidota > Bacteroidia > Bacteroidales > Bacteroidaceae > Physcousia. The sequence goes on along the minus strand of JAFXVN010000014.1, from coordinate 28,353 downwards.
ATCTTCATCAGCAGGATGCGGTCGAGAGCCTGATTGATAACATCATCAATACTCTCACCTTCCTCATTGTTGTCAAGCATTACTCCCACCATAATCGTCAGTTCGTTCAGCACGCGATAGCTCACTTCAAACGGAGTTCCCTTCAAAGCCGTGTTGATATTCTCAAGTTTTTCTGGCACTTTCTCAATTATCTCTTTGGCAAACTCCTTATGCGCCTCCAGTACTTCGTCTGCATTTACATACAGTTGACGGAAACTATTCTGCCACTTCTCCTGTTCTTCCTTTGGCAGATATTCCAAGTCCTTGCTGCCACCAAACATATTGCTCAGCTTGCCACCATTCATTTCTATCGTCATTGCACGGTCTATCACCTTACGCGAGAACTGGTGAGTGGTATCGTCCATATTTACTGTGCCAATGATGATAACGTTATCTGGCAGCGTCAAACCCTCAGTTTGTAAAGTCCTTGAGTATTGATATTTCTGTATTTGCTCCTTTTCTCCTTCAGACATAATAGACGCATCAAAGAAATGTTCATACCAATCTTTGTCTGACATATCAATCTTTTGGTGGTTTATGCCATCATTATCTTTCCAAGAGACTTCTTTATAATATTGGCTCTCAACTATCACTCCAGTTTTGATGACTTCTATATTCACTTCATCAGTTCCTTCTTTCTTGGGATGTTTGCGAGTTTCCATGATACTCAACATTTCAGCAAAGTAGTGCTCTACTGGAGCCAAGTTCATTTCATCGAGGCATACAAAGAATGGCACTTCGGGATTCATCTTTGCCTTTACCAGAAACTTCAGAAACTTCTTGAACTGGTAGCTCTTATTCATGTTGCTATAGTAACCCAGCAGTTCCGTAGAGTCGTGCCAGTTAGGTTTCACCTCAATCATACAATAGTTGCCTGGTGTAGTTCCATCTTTATCTTGTAGATATTCTGGGCAAGATTTGAAAGCCAGTTCCCTTACAATACGACTCTTGCCTGTACCACTAATGCCAGCAAGCAGCAAGAAGGGTATGGTGCGAATGGCTATGAGATAGTCATAGAACTGTTTAGTTGTTGGTATGCTTGCCGTTTTATTTTTAGAAGATTCTTGTCTAACATTATTTCCAAACAAGGATTCTGTATACTCAATATAATAGTAAATGAATTCTGGTCTAAAAAGGATGCTTCTTTCTGTTTTAAACATTCCATATGTATAAGCCTTTTGCAAGCCAGCAGTTCTTGTTCCTCTGATACTAGGGTTTGTAGAAAAATCGTAACGGTTCCTATCATATCCAGACAGAATATACTTTGGTTTATTAGATCCTTCTGCTATCGTATAAATTCCAAGGACCAGAGTTATCCACCCTTTTTCATCATGTTCTGGATAAGTATTACCAAGTTGCATTTTAAACTCGTCAGGCTGTCTATCCTCATCTCTTACAGATGATATATATAGATTGATTCTGAAAGTTTTATCATTACATGAAGTTATTATCTTCCAAAAAGACCCGCTTTGGTTGCTGATTTCAGAAACCTTCCAATTATTATGCTCAAAGAGGCCTCTTATAATGGTTTCTTGTTCCCTTTTGCTACTTGGCCATAAAACAGTTTTCCTATTAGCAGTTGAACCATCAAGATTGACTTGTAAATGTGACTCAGACATAAGCTATAAGTATTTTTTGATTTCATTTGCAAATACAAATGCGAGCATAGAAGGAACAGCGTTGCCAACCTGTCGCCATTGATCTTTTAAATCACCACTTAATTGGTAATCATCATCTATCGTTTGAATCCTTTTTATCTCGCCAATACGAAGAAAACGATTCTTCCAATGGAATGGACCTTGGTTGTTTGACAAACTTGCTTGTATCGTCCATGAGGGACGATTAGGTGTAAGTTTTAGCAAAAAAGTCCAGTATCTTGATTTCCATTTAAACTTTGGCTCAGGATACCCTTCATGTTCAGTATAGTAAAGGTAATTCTTACCTGGTGGGATACCAAGTAATAGTTTGTAGTCTTTTGAACCTGGTCGTTGTTCTTTTTCCTCTTCTGTAATATTGTCACTATCATAGAGTACTTCACCACAAGTCACCCATTTCAACTTACCATTACCTCCTGTTTCCGAGTGAGTTTCTTGTGGAAATGTAAATACCCCAAGCTCTTTCTTTATTCCAACACACAGAAAACGCTTCCGTGTTTGTGGTACTCCATAGTTTGCTGCATTAACAACCCGATAAGTGATATTGTACCCAAGAGATTCAGAACGGTCTTTGAGAAAAGCCATAGGTTCTTCATAGGTTTTGAAGGTAAAGCCGTCAACATTCTCAAATACAAACACCTTGGGATTGATCTCTTCAATTGCTCTGAAGTATTCAGGAACTGCGAATCCAGCCTTTTCATCTTGAAATCCGCCCTTCAGGTGTGTAAGATAATGTCTGGTTTGACTATATGGAGGACAAGGTGGCCCTCCAATAACCACGTCTGCCTTACCATTGTATTTAGTGAAGTCTATATCTCTGATGTCTCCACAAAACACATTGTCAGCAGCATGATTCATTTTCAACGTATTGCAGGCGACATCCCATATGTCCGTTGCAAAAATTGTATGGAAACCTGCCTTTTTGAATCCCAAATCCAAACCGCCACAACCAGAGAACAAACTTATGATTTTATATTTCTTCATACAATTTCAATTAAGTATTTACTCATTTTCTGTGCTAAAATGCAAGGAACGGCGTTACCTATCTGCATGTGGACAGAGCGCATACTACCATAAAATTGATAATCAAGGGGAAATGTCTGAATAGCTGCAAGTTCGCAGTTTCTCAATCTTCTGTTATTCCAATGAAAAGGTCCTTCCCAATGACCAGGTGAAGCGATGATTGTCCAAGAAGGTTTATATGGATGTAATTTTAATAGGAATGTCCAATATCGTGTGCCTGCTTTGAAAAGGGTAGGAATATGACCTCTCTTATCAGAAAGAGAGATGTAGTTACCCCCAGGTGGGACTTGAATTAGTGCATCATGGTGTAATCCTTCCGTACTATCCCAGTCACTTGCATACCTACCTGTATCAAATCTTCCTATCCAGTCAATAACCCTTTCGTATGGAGCTTGACCATCCTTTGGATTCTCATAATTTGTAGGATTTGGTTGATGTGTTATCTTATTTTTCGATGCAATAAAGAAAACACGTTTCCTTTTCTGGGGGACTCCATAATCGCAGGCATTGGCTTTTACCAGGGTAAAGTGATAACTCATCTTGTCTATAGCCTCTGCCAAGTCGTTGACAGCCTGAATATTATGTGGGTGTAAAATGCTCTCAACATTTTCCAGTATAAACCCATCAGGTTTGATATCTTCAATTATTTGGAGATAAGATCCAATCATATTTCTTGGGTCATCTGGACCTAAACGTTGTGCCAGTGTTCTCCAATATCCTGCTTTTGAGAATGGCTGGCACGGTGGGCCTCCAAGCAAAACCAACTTTTCAGGATTGTTATTCCTAAGGATTTGAGAGAAATCCTGAGATTTAACATTTCGAATATCTTCATGCCAATGTAAGGTATGGGAAAAGAACTTATTAGAACGTAATGTCTCAATAGAATCCTTGTCAAAATCAAGACTTGTTAAGACTTTGATTCCAGCCATCTGCGCACCAATATCTAGTCCTCCTCCGCCAGAGAAAAATGAAAGTCCTTGAATTTTAGAGTCTAACACTTTATCAAGAAAAGACGAACACTTGTAATTCTTATCGGTATAGGACAATTTAAACTCGCCATTCCGTGACTTAATCCCAAGCGACGAAAAAAACTCTTGCCGCTGTGAGTCTATTATTGGAAGAAACTCTTTTTCGTATATTATATTACTTCCCATCCCTTTTCCTTGTGAACACGAAAAACCCCTTGCACCTTTGAAAGAAAAAGCGCAAGGGGCTGTCGTGCCCAAAAGAAGCGACTGGAAACGCTGCAAGAAAAGCATAACAAGTCCCTCACGCTGTTCCGTGCGAGTCCATTACGTCTTTTCTGCTTCTTGCGTCAGTTAGATTTCCAGTTCTCTTTTGTCAGAAGCGAAATGATGCTCGTCAGTATGGTTTAGTCAGTTTCTCTTTACTGTCTTCTAATTCTTTTGTTCTGACAAGCACCCTAAAGTCAGGTCGATTTTAATCTGTTGATACCTACACACAAAAAACGTGGGTGCTTACTTCTGCCTGTTCGTTATTCTGGCCTACCACAGCCAATGAGGAAAACAGACAGAGAAACACCCACGTTTGGAGTATATAGACACCCGTAAAGTGTGCGTTGAGGCTACACGAGCCTCGCGCACACTACGGAGAGTATATACTACACCCCGTGGCAGTCACCCCTGCATTTGTTTTTGTCCTCTTTCGATTGTGGTAGTTCGAATAACCAAAAACAAAGCGTAAAGTAACGCCTTTCAATATGTAGTGCCCCACCCCTTCGGCTCCGCACATCACTTTGTGCATCATAGCCAGAATGGGCAGATTGCTTTGCAAAGTTAGCAAATAATCCTCATTGAGCAAAGAAAAAAAAGAAAAAGTTTGGAGAATATAGTAAAAACGCTTACCTTTGCAATGTCAAAACATTGTTTTGGCTATCCGGTAAACATTCCTTGTGAATGCCGCGAGGGGCAAGCCTTGATCGACACTACCCAATTTAAAGGAGTTGCAAACGCAACTCTTTTATCTTTTGTATCGCTTCATGAAAAAGTTATAGTATTCCGGGCTCAGTGTAAGGTCTCGAGTAACAGAGATTATCTTTTTGCACGTATCAACAGCATGAAGTATTGAGTTATCAAAAGCATTAACTATCACCAGTTTTGATTTGCTAAGGAACCATTTTCTGCATCAGGATAGCGATATTCCTTTTCGCCACTTCCGGTTTCATGGCTTCATCAATGGAGGTGTCTGGAGGGTTAATGCACTCCGTTTTCGAGAAGCCTGCGTCAAGCAGTTGTTGTTTGTCCTTAATCTGTCCGGCAATAAGGACGACAGGCACATGGACGGGCTTTGCTTTCTGGAGAATGCCAAAAGGCACTTTGCCCATTAGCGTCTGTCTGTCTGCAGAGCCTTCTCCTGTGATAACGAGAGACGCATCTTTCAGCAGTTCTTCAAAGCAGACGGCATCAAGCAGAAGGTCGATGCCAGAACGACATTCGGCATTCAGATATTGAAGGAAAGCATATCCCAGTCCTCCGGCAGCTCCGGCTCCTGGCATATTCTGACGGTCGTAGCCAAAGCGCAGGGCAAACTTCTCTGCAAACTGCCTGGCACGCTCATCAAGTTCAACGACCATTTCTGGAGTAGCCCCTTTTTGTGGAGCGAACATACGAGCCGCACCAGTCTCTCCACAAAGCGGATTCCTGACATCTGTCGCAATAGTGAAACGGACATCATTGTCAATTTTCAATTTGAAATTTTCTATTGCTTTAAGCATACCAATACCGCAGTCGCTTGTAGCACTTCCTCCAAGTCCTACGATGATGTGCCTGCAACCTCTTCTGACAGCATCCACAACGAGCTGGCCGGTGCCGTAGCTGGTGGTCGTCATTGGATTACGTTCTTCTGGGCTGAGCAGGGTCAGTCCGCTTGCTTTGGCAATCTCAATAACAGCCGTATCATCATGTATTAGGTATTGCGCAAGGATAGGACGCATCAGCGGGTCGTTCACTTTGACATCCACCAAATGCCCGCCCACAGCCGCTTGAAAAGCTTCTAACCATCCTTCCCCGCCATCGCTGACAGGAATCGTTATCACCTCAGCTTCGGGCTTATGGGCGAGAATCCCTTCAGCTGCAGCCCGATTAGCTTCAGCCGAAGTCAGACACCCCTTGAATGAGTCAATAGCAACGATGAAATAGTCCATAATGCTGTCTCTTCCTTAATTTGGAGACAAAAGTACGAAAAAACAATGTAATTTAGGTGGTGGAGAAAAAGAAATTCGCTGTAACCTGCTGAAAAGCTTATTAGTTACAGCGAATTGTGAGCGGAGAAGCCCGTCAAGCAAGCAGCATCTTTCGTAACCGACTGCAACGACCGCGATGGTGTGACCAAAGCCGTCCAAAAGTATGCCAAACCGGCCTTCGATGCCCACGGAAATGAGTGCCTTGTTTAGCAAAATCGACAACATTCCCCCATTTCTTTGCAAATTTCGTGATGCATTAAAAAAAAATGTCTATATTTGTAGCATCTTGTGAGAACTATCCTTAAATATCTAAGATATGTTAGAAGAACTCAAGCAGAAAGTATTCAAGGCAAACCTGGACTTGGTGAAGCAGGGACTTGTCATCTTCACATGGGGCAATGTCTCTGGCATCGACCGTGAGAAAGGACTTGTGGTAATAAAGCCTTCGGGCGTGAGCTACGACGAGATGAAAGCCATTGATATGGTGGTGGTTGACCTCGAAACGGGTAAAGTGGTTGAAGGCGACCTCAACCCTTCGAGCGACACGCCTACACATCTTATATTATATAAGGCTTTCCCGAACATCATGGGCGTTGTGCACACGCACTCCACCTACGCCACCGCCTTTGCACAGGCAGGACGGGACATTCCGAACATCGGCACGACCCATGCCGACTACTTCTACAAGGACATCCCCTGCACACGGGATATGACGAAACAGGAGGTGGAAGGCAAGTACGAATTGGAAACTGGCAACGTGATTGTCGATGAGTTCCTGAACATCCGTAAGATAAACCCCGACCACACGCCCGCCGTGCTCGTCAAGAACCACGGTCCGTTCTCATGGGGAACGTCGCCCGACAATGCCGTCTATAATGCCAAGGTCATGGAGCAATGCGCCAAGATGGCCTTCATTGCCTATAGCGTCAACCCCAATCTAACGATGAACCCCTTGCTCATCGAGAAGCACTATAGTCGTAAACACGGCCCAAACGCCTATTATGGTCAGTGCAAACGCTGACCATAATAGCGTTAATTGATAATTGACAATTGAAAATTGATAATTCGTTCTGGCACAAGCATTGGAGCAAACATCTGCGAGGCAGAGCAAGCCCAAAGTACATTGGACTTTATTTCAAAAATGAACATCTCACTTAAAGAATCATCTGAAAGCGATTATTGAATAAGGTTACTTCATCGAACAGGTTATCTCAATGACGAGGAATATAATAGCATTATAAAAGATTGCCGAGACCTTACGAAACTATTAGTTGCAATTGTCAAATCAACGAAAGAAAACTACACTAACTAAAAATAAATATAAGCATTATTAACTGTGATATGCGATAGTTGTCAGATAGCAGAAGCCAAGCGAAGCGGTGGCTTAATTATCAATTGTCAATTATCAATTATCAATTAAAATTATAAACTATGTTTGAGAATTTTGAGATTTGGTGGGTAACTGGTGCGCAGTTGCTCTATGGAGGTGATGCAGTCGTAGCAGTTGACGGTCACAGTAAAGAAATGGTAGAGGGCTTGAACGCCAGCGGCAACATCCCTGTGAAGATTGTCTATAAAGGCACAGCCAACAGTTCGAAGGAAGTCGAGCAGGTGATGCTCGCTGCCAATAACGACGAAAAGTGCGTCGGCATCATCACATGGATGCATACCTTCTCGCCTGCAAAGATGTGGATTAAGGGATTGCAGCAGTTGCAGAAACCCCTACTCCATTTCCACACCCAGTACAATGCTGAGATTCCCTGGAGCGAGATTGACATGGACTTTATGAACCTGAACCAAAGCGCTCATGGAGACATCGAGTTCGGACACATCTGCACCCGTATGCGTGTGGCTCGGAAGGTCGTTTGCGGCTATTGGAAAGACCTGGAGGCCCAGAAGAAGATTGCAGTTTGGGCGCGTGTTGCAGCAGGCGTTGCCGATGCAAAGAACGTGCGCTGCCTCATGTTCGGCATGAACATGAACAACGTGGCTGTGACCGATGGCGACCGCGTGGAGTTCGAGCAGCGTCTTGGCTATCATGTTGACTACTATCCCGTAAGCTCTCTTATGGAGTACTACAAGAAAGTTACGGATGCAGAGGCTGATGCTCTCGTCGAGGAGTATAAGAAGCTTTACACGATAAAGATTGACGAAAGCGGCGAGGCTATTTATTGGGAGAAGGTAAAGAACAGCGCAAAGGCTGAGATTGCACTTCGTCGTGTCCTGAAGGACGAAGGTGCAACAGCCTTCACCACAAACTTCGACGACCTTGGCGATGCCAACATCGACGCTCCCGATTTCTGCGGCTTCGACCAGATTCCAGGTCTTGCCTCGCAACGCCTGATGCAGGAAGGTTACGGCTTCGGCGCAGAAGGCGACTGGAAGACAGCCTGTCTCTACCGCACCCTCTGGGTCATCCAGCAGGGAATGCCGAAGGGTTGCTCCTTCCTTGAGGACTACACCCTCAACTTCGCCGGCACACAGTCTTCCTGCCTGCAGAGCCACATGCTCGAGATTTGTCCGCTGATTGCCAGCGACAAGCCAAAGCTCGAAGTACACTTCCTCGGCATCGGTATCCGCAAGCAGCAGACAGCCCGTCTCGTCTTCACCTCAAAGACAGGTCGCGGCATCAAGGCCACCGTCGTTGACCTCGGCAACCGCTTCCGCCTCATCTCTCAGGAGGTTGAGTGCATTGAGCCGAAGCCCATGCCCAAGCTGCCCGTAGCCTCTGCTCTCTGGATTCCCCAGCCCACCTTCGAGGTTGGTGCAGCAGCCTGGATTCTCGCCGGCGGCACACACCACTCAGCCTTCTCCTACGACATCACAGAAGAGTACTGGGAGGACTTCGCCGAAATCTGCGGCATTGAGTACGTCAAAATCAACAAGGATACAAAGACCTACGAGTTCAAGCAGCAGCTTCAGAACAACGAGGTTTACTATATGCTCAACAAGGCATTAAAATAAAGGAATGGAAAGGAAGTTAAAGGGAAGTTAAAAGGAAGTTAAAGGGACAATACTGGTGGCGTTTAGTTTTAAGGATATTATTGCGTGGCAAAAGGCCTACGAGTTCGTGCTTTTAGTTTACAAAGTAACGAAGAAGTTTCCCGACTTTGAAAAGCACAGTCTTTCTTCGCAGTTCCAACGGGCAGCAGTTTCGATTGTGGCCAACATCGCAGAAGGTTCCAAGAAACTCAGCAAGCTGACAAACTTCGGATAATGAACATCGCACAAGGCAGTTTGGAGGAATGCAGATGCTACGTCATGCTATCTAAGGATTTGGGATACATCCCTGAAGAAGAATAAAACACTCTTACATATAGTATCGAGGGTGCCAGCTATTATCTCAACGCATACTGCAAGGCCATCAGCGAGGACCAGGGGATAAAAGATTAGAAATGTTCTCCAAATCCCAAGGTATTGTCCCTTTAACTTCCAAGTGGTCGGAGACCACGATAACTTCTCTTTAACTTCCCTTTAACTTCAAATACCACAAATATGACCACAAAACAACTAATAGAATCCGGTAAAGCCATTCTCGGAATTGAGTTTGGCTCTACCCGCATTAAAGCAGTCCTTATCGACACGGACAACAAACCCATCGCCCAAGGTGCGCATGAGTGGGAGAACCAATTGGTTGACGGACTGTGGACGTATAGCATCGATGCCATCTGGAACGGCTTGCAGGACTGCTATGCCGACCTTCGCAAGGATGTTCAGAAGCAATATGGCTGCGAGATAGAAAGCCTGGCTGCCATCGGTTTCTCGGCCATGATGCACGGCTATATGGCCTTAAATGAGAAGCAGGAGATTCTCGTGCCTTTCCGTACTTGGCGCAACACCAACACGGGCAAGGCTGCTGCAGAACTGAGCAAGCTCTTCAACTACAACATTCCCCTTCGCTGGAGCATCAGCCACCTCTACGAGTGCATTCTGGAGGGCAACGAGCATGTGAAGGATATACGCTTCCTCACCACACTTGCCGGTTATGTTCATTGGCAACTGACAGGCGAGTTCGTACTTGGCGTGGGCGACGCATCGGGCATGATTCCCGTTGACCCTGCCACGAAGACCTACGATGCCGCAATGGTGGAGAAGTTCGATGCAATACTCGCATCCAAAGGTTTGCCCTACAGACTATTGGACATTCTGCCCAAGAGTCTGAATGCAGGCGAGAGTGCTGGCACATTGACAGAGAAAGGAGCCAAGATGCTGGATGCCAGCGGACACCTGAAGCCAGGCATTCCCCTCTGTCCTCCCGAAGGCGATGCAGGCACAGGCATGGTGGCAACAAATGCTGTGAAGCAGCGCACGGGCAATGTGAGCGCAGGCACATCCTCTTTCTCCATGATTGTATTGGAGAAACCGCTGAGCAAACCCTACGAAGCCATCGACCTCGTGACAACGCCCGACGGAAGCCTTGTGGCCATGGTTCATTGCAACAACTGCACCTCCGACATCAATGCATGGGTGGGCCTATTCAAGGAGTACCAGGAGATGCTTGGCATTCCCGTTGACGTTAGCGAACTCTACAAGAAGCTCTTCAACAAGGCGCTTGAAGGCGATCCTGATTGCGGCGGTCTGATGGCCTATAACTACGTCAGCGGTGAACCTGTAACAGGATTGGCAGAGGGTCGTCCTCTCTTTGTCCGTTCTGCGACCGACAAGTTTAACTTGGCCAACCTGATGCGTGCCCAGCTTTACGGAGCCATCGGTGTGCTGAAGATAGGCAACGATATTCTGCTTAAGGAGGAAAACGTTAAGGTGGACCGTATTACGGGCCATGGTGGTTACTTCAAATCGGCGGGTGTAGGTCAGCGCGTGCTTGCTGCCGCTCTCAACTCGCCTATTTCCGTAATGGAAACAGCTGGCGAAGGTGGTGCCTGGGGTATCGCATTGCTTGCGGGCTACCTTATCAACAAGAACGGCAAGAACCTCGCAGATTATCTGGAAGAAGTTGTCTTTGCAGGCAACACAGGTACGAGCATTGCCCCCACAGCCGAGGATGTTGCAGGCTTCGAGAAGTATATCGAGAACTACAAGAAGTGTCTGCCAATAGAGCAGGCTGCGGTGGAACACAAGTAGTCCCTCTTTGACGAATAATGAAAAAAGGAGAACCATTGCGGTTCTCCTTTTTTGCTTAAACAGAATAACTTAGGGTTTCTTTCTATCTAAACCTGGCGGAGAGACTGGGATTCGAACCCAGGGTACCCGTAAGAGTACGCCGCATTTCGAGTGCGGTCCATTCGACCACTCTGGCATCTCTCCGTTTCTTTTTGCGGCTGCAAAGGTACAACAAAAAAGTGAAATGTGAAAAGTGAAAAGTGAAAAATTTGTTCTTAAGGGAGAAAATGTTCAATCGTGCCCTAAATAATTTTTCTTAAACTCACGTCACATGGCATATTCAGACTGTACCCATTCGGAATTTATATTCGGCTCAGGAACTCCTTGGTGACGGTGAAGCTCTTGTCTGCCATTGTGTCCCAGAAGTTGAGGTACTGGTCGAAATGCTCCTCCACGCCAGGGGTGTCGCTGATGATGCGGAAGCTGAGCATCGGCACGTTCCAAAGGTGGCAGACCTGGGCAATGGCCGCGCTTTCCATATCGACGGCAAGCCCTTCTGGGTATTTCGCCTTGATGACATCCAGCTCCTCGCGTTTGGTGACGAACTGGTCGCCCGTGCAAATCAGGCCAGGCACGATGCGGACATCGGCCTTAAGGGATGTTGCGATGCCGACAAGTCGCTCATCGCCGGTGAAAAGCCTTGGCAAGCCCTGCACTTGTCCGGGGTCGCAATTGTCGCCGCAATATACGTCGTGGTAGCAGATTTTCTGACCAATGACAACATCCATTACCCTAAGCTTCGCATCAATGCCTCCTGCCACACCAGTCGAGATGACGTAATCGGGATGGAACGATATAATGAGATTCGTCACGCCCGATGCAGCGTTGGTCTTGCCGATGCCGCATTGCAGCAAAACAACCTTATTCTCTCCCATCGTGCCGACGAGGAACTTCTGGGGACCTATCTGTACTGTTCCCGTATCCTGCAACATGGCAGCCACCTGATTGTACTCCACAGTCATTGCCACCAATATACCAATAGTCTTTTGCATACTCGTTTTTGATGATTTTGAGTGCAAAGATACAAAATAGTTGATAGTTGATAGTTGAAAGGTGAAAGTTTTTTTTGTTTCTCTTAAAAAAATGGATTTTAGTTATAATCTATGCGAAAGTGTCATTTATATTTTGTAACTTTGCAGGCATGAAATATGATTCGAAAATGTGTGAGGCGCTGCTTGAGTCTCATGGCATAAAGCCTACGGCCAACCGCATCCTAGTGGTAAAGGCTCTGGCCGAGTCCCCGCACCCTATGTCGCTCAGCGAACTGGAGTGCGAAATTCTATCTGTCGATAAATCAAGCGTGTTCAGGGTGCTGACATTGTTGCGGGAGTATCACCTTGTGCATGTCATCGAGGACGGTGGCGACGGCGTTCGCTACGAGCTTTGTCGCAGTACGGACGGCCATGAGCACGACGACGACCAGCACGTTCACTTCTACTGCGAAGAATGCCATCGTACGTTCTGCCTTACCGACATACCTATTCCCACCGTTAATTTGCCGGAGGGCTACGTCCTCGAAAACATCAACTATATGGCCAAGGGACGCTGTCCAAAGTGCGCCCACAAGAAAGAAAATTCTTGGTAGAACACAGTTTGCAACCCAGTTGCACGGAATCCATCGTACCTTTGCACCAGCAAAACAAAAAAAGACTTCTGTATTATGGTACTTGAATGGTTTGAACAATACTGGGACGCATTGGTCATGATGACTGCCGAAATGGCTCCCTATCTGCTTCTGGGTTTCTTTATCGCAGGTGTGCTGCGTGTTTTTGTTCCGCGTACGCTGTATTCCAAGCATCTTGCAAAGCCGGGCATGAAGAGTGTCGTAAAGGCAGCCGCACTTGGCGTTCCCTTGCCACTATGCTCGTGCGGTGTCATCCCAACGGCTGTCAGTCTTCGTAAGGAAGGAGCCAGCCACGGAGCTTGCACAAGTTTCTTGATTGCCACGCCACAGACGGGCGTTGATAGCATTGCAGCCACCTTTTCTCTTATGGGCTTGCCATTTGCTATCGTACGTCCCATCGCTGCTCTGTTCACAGCAATGTTTGGTGGATGGCTGGTCAGCAGGTATGCACACGAAGCCCCCATCAACTCCCCAACAATGAAGGAGGACAGTCTTTCTCTTCCAACGAGGAAGAGCTGGATGAAGTCCTTGAAGGAGGTGCTTAACTATGCTTTTGTCGAGATGATGCAAGATGTGGGGAAATGGCTCGTCATCGGTTTGCTCATAGCTGCACTCATCACTGTTGCTGTTCCGAATGAATGGCTGGCTGCACTGCACGACTATAAGTTGCTGAATATGCTCATCGTGCTTGCTGTAGCCATTCCCATGTATGTCTGTGCGACAGGCAGCATCCCCATTGCCGTCTCGCTGATGGCCAAGGGACTGACACCTGGTGCCGGTCTGGTACTGCTGATGGCTGGTCCTGCTGTCAACTCTGCCTCGATGCTTGTCATAGGCAAAGTGTTCGGCAAACGCACGCTCTGGCTCTACCTTCTCTCCATCATCGTTGGTGCTATGCTCTTTGGACTGGGTATAGACTATCTGTTGCCGCAGGAGTGGTTTGCCGTGCAGAGCGGCATTTTAGAAACAGCTTGTCACGACGAGGGCATCAGCATTTTCTCCTACATCTGCACAGCCTTGTTGCTTGTGCTCCTGCTGAGGGCTCTTTTTGTTGGGCATCATCACCATCATCACGAAGAGGCAGAACTGGACTCCTGCATATTATATAATGTAGAGGGAATGAATTGCAACCATTGCGCCGCGAACGTGGAGAAAGCCATTGCCGCTGTGGAGGGTGTGGAACTGGTGGAAGTCTCGCTTCATGAAGGAACGGCAAGCATCAAGGGTTCACCCAACGAGGCCGACATTCTGCACGCAGTAGAAAGCATCGGCTTCCGGGCAAGCAAAGCAAATGCATAACCTTAGCAACTCCAGCTTCTACTTCGCTTTCACTAACCGCTTTTTGCCGTTAATGATGTAAATACCTGTCTTGGTGATGCGGTCGAGGCGCGTGCCGCTGAGGGTGTAAACCTCACTTCCATCACTCAATCCTTCCATTTCAGTTTCTTTGATACCGTCCTCGTCACGATAGACGGTGACTGTGGCCGTTGCCTGCTTGTTGGAGCCGTCGGTCGCCTTGGCGGTGATGGTGGCTGTGCCTGCTGCAACGGCAGAGACAACACCTTCGGAAATGGTAACAATGGAGGCATCGGAGGTCAGCCAATTGAGTTCCTTGACTGTGGCCGTCTCAGGCAGAATGGTGACGAGCAGCGTCGTGTCATTCCCTGCAACCATCTCGATATCGTCAGGTTCAAGCAGTATCGAAGTGACATAGGTCTTGGCAAGCGTAACCTCGTATGTGGCATCTTCTGGCGAGCAAGCCACACCGTCGGCAGTGACGAAGCGTTGTCTGCTTATCCGATAGGTGCCGCCAGCAAAGTCACCGCCTCCGGCAAGCGTGAAGGTGAGGGCTGTGCCGTTGGTGGATGCGAAGTTCTCATTGCCGGGAGCATAGACAAGGAGGTGTACACCAGTCCCCTTCGGAAGAGCATAGGCAATGTGTGAGGCTGTATTGACCTTCGTGCCGAAGGCAATGCTGCCTTCCATTACCGACAGCCCCTGAGAAAGGACGATGTCCGCCTCGTATGCCGTAGCGGGACGGCTCATGTTCACCCAGACCGTCACCTTGCGTGTGCCGCCAGCTTTGACGGAGGCATTGCTTGAATAGAGGTCTGCCGTGAGTGCCTGCTGACCGAGAGGAACATCGTTCAAGAGACGGCGCACAGTGACAACGTCTGCCACATCGATTCTGCTATCGAGGTTGGCATCGGCATTGATTTCCTGGAACTCCGCCGGAGCCTCTCCAATGAGATAGGCCGCTATCCAGAGCGCATCGGTCTCGTCCAGAATGCCATTGCCATTGACGTCGCCAGCCAAATGGCTGATGTTGTAGTAGATGCCCTCGTCGTTCTTGAGGACAACATGGTGGGTGGCATCCAAGACGGGATAGTCATCCTGTCCGAGCGTCTGATACCAAACCGGATCCATTGTCCTGCCGTCGTTTAGCTGATAGCAGAGCTTGCCACTCATCGCGTCGTCGAGAGTGATGCGGTTGACTTGTGTGGTGCCGACGCTGTAACAGTTCAAGGCATCGGCACTGCCGCGATAGAAGTCGTTGCGATAGTTGTAGCCGGTGACTGTTCCGATGTTGTAGCAGTTCTGCATGGTCGCATTCGTGCCAAGCCAACCGCAGATAGCGGCACTCTCGCTGCTACCCGATACGTCGCCCGTGTTGTAGCAATTGATAATGGAGAAGGTGCAGGTAGAGCCCTTGTTGCAGCCAATGATGCCTGCCGCGTTGGCTCCTGTGCCTGTCACGTTGGCTTCATTGCCGACATACGAGAAGCTGACCTTTCCCGAGCCAGTGGAACCGCCTGCCAATCCGACATAGTTGCCTCCTGTGATGGAGCAGGTACTGTCGAGAACGAGGTTGCAGACAGTTGCCCCACCGCTGACAGCGCCAAAAAAGCCAGTATAGTCTCCACCGCTGATTTGCAGATTACGGATGCGGTGTCCCTGTCCGTCGAAGAAGCCACGGAAGGACTTGGAGCTACTGCCTATTGGCCGGAACTGGTCATTGTAGCCCTCCATGTCTATGTCCGCTTCAAGATATGCGTTGCTGTACTGCGCTCCTCCCGCAACAGCCTGACTGAACTCGATAAGCTGCTCTGGCGTAGAGATGTAGTAGGTGGAGTCTGTGTACATGGTTCCCGGGCTATAGCCCAAATAGTCGTCAATCCACGTCAAGCGGACAGGTATGTAGTTACGCAGGACATCCACCTCTGCTTCGAAGGAGCCGAGGGCAGAGACGTTCTGATGCACTCTGCTGTTAAGAATCGGCCATCGGATGAAGTTGAGGTTGGCGGAAGCTTCCATCTCCCGAGCCATGCTGTCAACGTAGCCGACAAGCGTCTTCTCGTCGAGCAGCCCCTCCTTGCGGTTGTCTTTCCAAAGCTGAGTGAGCAGCTTGTCTGCCCCGTCGTCACCGAGCAAACGAGTGACAAACGATTTCATGTTGCCAGCTGCACTGCCACCGTTATATGCCCAGTTGCTACGGCCGTTGACAGGATAGTTGCGCTGGTCGTTGTCGAAGGCAAGGTCGAAGTCCCAGCAGGGGGACACATGGAACTGGTTTTCTTCCCTATCCTTATACATATAGACACTCCAATAGGTGTCCATGTTGCCCGAGAACTCGCCTACGAGGAAATGCTTGAGGAAGGACTCTATGTCGAGATACTTGCGGAAGCCGTTATCCGGGTCAGAGTAGTTGCTTGCATAGACAGCCGATTCCATCAGGTTGAAGTAGTTCTTGATGTAGTTGTGCTGCTGGGTGGTAATGTCGTCGTCGCCCGGATGCTTGATGGTGACGGGCGTGCTGCGACTGCTCGTAAACCAACTGGACTCCTGACTGGCGTATGCATCAATCTCTATGAGATAGCCGCCTGTCAGCTCCGGCTCTTCGTTGTCCCAAGTCTCCATCTCAGTGACGGGGACGCGGTTCTTATCGACAGAAATCTGGTCGCAGAGCTGATAGCAGCCCTTATACTCGCCGTTCATAATGACATCCACTGGCTGGCACCACGGCGTGTAGGGCATGCCGATGCGCTTGCTCACCTCGAAGGCTAGGCAGTTGCGCATCAGCGTCTTGTCGCCATAGTTGTTGATGAGCGTCCATTTCTTTGCCTTTGCCGGGCTTTCCTGTGCCGAGCCTCTGAGCATGTGGTGGCTCTTGCCGTCGGCAAACTTGATGCGCCAAGGTTTTTTGGGGAAGCCCCAAGAGGCATTGCCGCGCCCACGGGCCGTGATGGGGTATTCCTGGATGCGCGTGCCGCCATCATAGGTGATGGTGATGAACGAAGGCAACTCTGTCACCTTGTCCTTCGGGTCATAGCCGGCTTCGGTGTGGATGCTCACCGTTGGCAGGTTCGTCACCTGATACCAGATGGAATCCCTGCCCTCGCCCTCGTAGCCGTAGAACTCCAGCTCAGCGATGTTGCAGCGGGCATCAGCAGGACCAACGTAACGCACATAACGGAAGCCTCGGGTCACAGGCACATCGGCATAGTCCATCCTTTTGGCAGCGCCTTCACCAGGAATGAGGTACAGAGGGACGGCATCGAGGAAGTCCGGGCTGTTGCTGCCCTCGAAGAGACCAAGCTGGACGCGCTTCGCCTGACTTGTGCGCGGACTCCAACCCACCTTCGTGATGACATGAGCCGTGCCTAAATCAAGGCCGACCCAGGTGCGCGAACGATCCATCGAGGCATAGAAGGTGTTGTAGTCGCCATCGAAAGCACAGGCGGGCGTGTTGACCGTTTCGCTCGATTGGTTTGTGCTATAGTCAACATTGGGCGAGCCTATAGGCATACCGCTGAGTTTCGTCGATTCAGGAACACTCTGTGCATAGCTGCACATTGCAGTCAAAAGCAGAAAGAATATAATCGGAATCCTTTTCATCTTGGTTTGTGTTTGCAATCCGCAAAGTTAGCTTTATTTGAGTAAACACGCAAGTCTGGCTTCACATTTTAACACATTCAAGTGTCAATTCGCAAAAATATAACAGCAATTAGCCCAAAAGAAGAAAGAAAAAGCTAACTTTGCACACGAAAAAGATTTAAGTAAGGATGAGAACAATCTGTTATTTACTATTCACCTTTATCTGCTTGCTTCCCTTCAGGGGAACCAAGGGGAAGCTGCTGGCCCAAGGCGACTTGACGCACGAGGTGGAAGCCGACATCGAACGCTGGCCGGTGCCTCAGCCCGACCCAAGCTGGAAGCTGGAGTACATGCCGCACAACAACGCCAACCACAATGTCTATGTCTATAAAGACAAACTCTACGACGGCCTTTTCTCTCGTACCCTCGGCTGGAACGGTGGCGACGGGGTGCAGACGACGGCTCTGCCCGACGGAAACGTCTTCTGGAGCTTCAACGACAGCTTCTACGGCAAAGTTCTTTCCTCGACTCGCGCCCGCCAGTCATGCAACTTCCCCCGCAACAGCATCATGGTGCAGACACCGGGCGACGACGGGCTGCCCGGCACAAAGAGCAGCAACCAGAAATGGCTTGCCGACTGGGTGCAACGCACCAACTCGTCGGCAAGCGGCTATTATCACTGCCGCACACACATCCGCCATCCGAAGGGCGAAAAGACAGAAGCACAGATTCGTAACGGCGAGATAGACCAGACCTACCTCTACTGGGCGGGCGACGGCACAGTGGTTGACGGACAGCTCCAGGTGCTTTGGGCTGGTGTCTATAACGGCACGGAGAACCTGATGCAGAGCGACAACCGCGCCCTTGCCATATACTCGCTCGAAGGGACGCCCGGCAGCAGCACATACCTCAAGCTACTGAGTGTTGACCATAACTTCTTCGAGCAAGACCCCATCGGCTACGGACAGACGCTTTGGGAAGACGAGGACGGACACACCTACCTCTATGCTTGCAACCAGTTCAAGAAGAACGAGGGTGACCTGCTCAACACGTCATCGCCCGTCGTGGCCCGTTCCCAGACGCACGACCTCCGTTCGCCGTGGGAATACTATGTGGCAGATGCCAGCGGCACGTTCCATTGGCAGAGCACCTACCCCACCAGCGAAGAAGTCAACCGCTCTGCCATCAGTTCGCGCAGCGTCTCCACGGCATGGGTCTTCAAGGACGGCGACTGGTACTACATGACGGCACAAGGCTATGTCTTCTCCAAGCAGATGTACATCATGCGCAGCCGCACCCCCTGGGGTCCCTTCGAGGAGTGCCACCAGCTGTGGACGATGCCGTGGGTGCTTGATAAACTCGGCACACGCACCTACGGGAAGTTCTATATGCCGCACCTACATCAGGCACTCTCCCGCGAGGGAGAACTGGTCTTCTCCACCAATACCGACTGCGAGGAGTGGAACGACAACTTCAACGCGAAAGGCTCTGCCGATTTCTACCGCCCCTACTTCTTCCGCGTCTATAACTGGAAAGCGATATTTGATGAGTAATGAGTAAATTAGAAAATAATAGAATAAGAAAATGTGAAATGAAGAAGGTCTCTTATTATCTTATTATCTTAATTTCTACATTTCTGACAGCTTCCTGCTACAAGCTCATTTCCACCTTTGCACCGAGCGAGGTGGAGCCAGGGCAGACGTTCGAGGTCAGCTTTACCGTCATCGACGACGGTTCAGAGACACAGAACTTCGTGACGGATTGGAGCTATGCAGGCATTCGCGTGCCCAAAGGCTGGACGGTTACTGTGCCACAAGGCGCACACCAGCAGTTTGCCGAGGAGTGGGTCTATTACAGCGACGGCTCGAAGGTCAGCAGCTCGCACGACATGGAGCCTTGCGACAAGCTGTCGCAGTTCTACAACTCCGCCTGCCCAAAGGCTGGCTACACATGGGCGGGCTTCAAGAGCGTGGGCAAGATTCCCAAGAACATATCGGCCTGCTGGCGCAACGGCTGCGACAGCATCCGCGTCACCTTCCTCGTCACCGTACCCGAAAACACATCCCCCGGACGCTACACGATTGACTTCATGGGCGGCGACGAGGAGGACGATGCCGGCATAGACAAGTACAGCAGCTACACCGACGCCAAGGACTCGCGTCTCTTCCACGTCGGCACCGCAGCAGGCTCTTACGTCGATAACCGCAACGCATCCCTTGCCCGCACCGTCATCGTCCTCGATGCAGACGGCCTCACAAAAATTGTAAATAGTAAATCGTCAAATAGTAAATGTTATGACCTCAGCGGACGACCAGTAACTATAAACAACAAGCTCATAATCAAAGATGGTAAAAAGATTATTCAACAGAATAGGTAGCCTATTACTCCTATTAACCCCATTCAGCCCATTAAGCCTATCCGCCCAGGCGCAGGACTACTCAATGGTCGTCAACACCACCGAAGGCAAAGCCACGGCCTACCCGACCAGTCAGATTGAATCGGTGGTCTTTACCGACGAAGCCACAGAGCCTGCCCCCGCATCCGCCAAGATAAAGATGAAGCGGAACGTGGTCTTCCTTGGGCATAGCATCTGGCGCAACGACAACTATTTCGTGAAGTATCAGAACTCCGGGACATTCGTGACACCCTTCACCGGCACCTTCAAGGGACGCGGCTACCAGACTCTCCTACAGGAGGTCTTCGATTTCCCTTCTGTGGCATCGCCAGGGCCTGACGGCGGTTATAGCGGCTATTCGTTAGGCGGAACAAGCCAGACGGATAGCAAGAGCATCGCTGTAGTGGCACAGCAGGCAAACAACGGCTGGCCAAGCGTGCAGAACGCCATTTGGACGATAGACTTCATCACCAACGACTTCAAGCGCAATGTCCCCCTTGGCACGCTGGCCGACTACAAGAATGCCACCGGGCCTGCCACCTTCTATGGTGCTGTCCGCCAGCTCTACGACAAGATAAAGGAGCTTTCGGGCAACGATGTCATCATCGTCTTTGCCAACGCCCTGAAGCGCAACAACTCGAACTACACAAGCACCAGCCAGAACACCGTCGGCTGCACGCTTGCAGACTATGAACTGGCACTGCTCACCTGCGCCGCCTTCAACACCAACTGGTACTTCGTGGACCAAAACCGTCTCTCCGGCATCACGGACGAAAACCTTCCCGCCGTCACAGCCGACGGCTTGCACCTCAACAACCTCGGCTACACCATGGCCGTCCAGCCCTGGATCAATGTGCTCCGCACTTTGGCAGACAAATAAACCCTCCTGACATCATATTCAGGAGCTTTAGCATCTTCTACCTTTCAGAAAAGAACTTGGCTGCCAGAGCACCGCTGATGTTGTGCCAGACGCTGAAGACCGCTCCCGGAACTGCGGCCAAAGGATAGGCGGCAAAATGCATGTTGGCCAAAGAAGTGGCCAAGCCTGAATTCTGCATACCTACCTCGATGGAGATGGCTCGCTTCTTCGGTTCTGCAAGCCCCAACAACCGCCCTATCAGATAACCAAGACCAAGGCCACAGAGGTTGTGAAGCATCACCACCAACACGACAATCGTGCCTCCAACAAGCAGTTGGCCAGCATTGTGCGACACAACGATGCCAACCGTCACAGCTATTGCTATCGAAGAGAATGCTGGCAGATAAGGCACAATGCTCTGGGTCAGTTTCGGCAGGAAACGCTGGCAGAGCAAGCCGACAACGATTGGTGCAATGACCACATAGATAATGCTCTGCAACATGCCCCATGTATCGACATCCACCATTGTGCCTGCCATGAACCACACCAGCAATGGTGTCAGCACAGGAGCAAGCAGGGTGGAACAAGCCGTCATGCCAACGGACAATGCCAAATCTCCCTTAGCAAGATAGGTGATGACATTCGATGCCGTGCCGCCCGGACAGCAACCCACCAGAATAACGCCAAGCGCCAGCTCCTT
Organism: Bacteroidaceae bacterium; assembly: GCA_017524545.1. GTDB lineage: Bacteria > Bacteroidota > Bacteroidia > Bacteroidales > Bacteroidaceae > Physcousia. The sequence goes on along the minus strand of JAFXVN010000014.1, from coordinate 6,860 downwards.
TGGCAGGGAGAATGCCCACGCCAGCCCGAAAGCCAGCAACGGCATCACGGTGAACTGCGCCAAGCAACCGATGAGGATGTCCTTGGGGCGCGAGAGCACAATCCGAAAATCCCCAGGCGAGAGCGTCAGTCCCATGCCGAACATGATTACGCCCAGCATAGGATTGATGACCCAAGTATCAATCCACACGAACGAGGCTGGCCACAACAGCGACACCGCTCCCACCAGCAGAACCATCAAGCCCATCCATCGGGCTATGAAATCACAAACATTCTTCATCACTATTTTTCTTAGTAACTTCAGGTTTACGACTGCAAAGATACAAAGAAAAGTGAAATGTGAAGCGCGAATAAGAGCGTATTCTTTGTTATCCCGACAATTATTCATATATTTGTGCCTGTAATACACAAAAAAGACATCTATAACCATAAAACGACACCTCCTGTTTTTCCTTATTAGCACATTGTCCCAAGCCATCACGCTTCAAGCCGAAAGCCTACAGGCTGTGGCCGACCTGATGAACCGCATCGACACCAGTCATACGCTTGCCACGAAAGTCGAGACACGGCTTGACACAACGCTTGGCACACACGAGCAGTTCATCATCTGTCCGCCCGAGACGAAAGGCGGCTGTGCTCTTATCAAAGGCAACACTGTCAGCGCCCTGACAACGGGGCTGAACTGGTACCTCAACCACTATGCCCGCATCAATCTCTCATGGAACCGACTTACCACAAACATGAGCCGCATGACCCTGCCGAAGGTGACTGCCACGGAACATCACTACTGCAACGGCGAGTATCGCTACTATCTGAACTACTGCACCTTCGGCTACAGCATGGCGACATGGAGCTGGCAGCGCTGGGAGCAGGAAATAGACTGGATGGCATTGCACGGCATCAACATGCCCCTGCAAATCGTCGGGCTGGAAAGCGTGTGGCGAAGCTTCCTCATGAAGGATTGTGGCTACAGCGAAACACAGGCAGAGGCTTTTGTGCCAGGGCCTGCTTACACAGCTTGGTGGGGCATGAACAACCTGCAGGGCTGGGGCGGCGACGGCGAAGACCAGTCTAAGGGGGTCACAGACAATGCCTGGTACGAACGGCAAAGCCGTCTGGCCAGACAAATCACTAACCGTGAACGCGAGCTTGGCATGGAGCCTGTGCTCCCCGGCTATAGCGGCATGGTGCCTACCGACTTCACGGAGCGGACAGGACATGCGGCCGAAGTCACCAACCGATGGTGCGGTTTCTCTCGTCCATACATCCAAGACCCCACGGACAAAGCCTTTGCTGAATGCGCGGCAAAATACTACGCCCGGCTGCAAAAGGTGATGGGTACGTCGAAGTACTACTCCATGGATCCCTTCCACGAGGGCGGCACCATCTCCAGCGGTGCATACGCAGAAGGCTACTCCGCCATCTAGAACCCTCGAAGACAACCAGTAGTCGTGGTAAAAACATATAAGAAGGACATGTCAGTTTGCGTTGACATGTCCTTCTGTTTTGTAGCGGGAGTGGGTCACGATCCCACGACCTCCGGATTATGAATCCGACGCTCTAACCAGCTGAGCTATCCCGCCATCCGCTATTCCTTTTTGGATTTGCGAGCGCAAAGGTACAGCTTTTTCGCGGAACTGCCAAACATTTAAGCGACTTTTTTCGTATTTTCCTATTTTTCACTTTTCACTTTTCCCTTTTCACTTTATAATAATATATAATGTGTATCTTTGCAAAAGAATTATGAAACAGGAAGTCATCATAAGCAACAACCTTCAGCAGGACATTGAAGGAGCCATCCAGCGCCAGCCGCACGACCGTCTCTTCGTGCTCACAGACACCACGACACTCCGCCTCTGCTGGCCGCTCGTCTGTTCAATGCCTTGTTTTGAAGGGGCGCAAATGATAACCATCGGCGACACAGATGCCAACAAGACGCTTGATTCGCTGACGTACGTCTGGACGGCTCTGCAGCAGGGCGGTGCCACCCGCCATTCGCTCCTTGTGAACTTGGGCGGCGGCATGGTGACGGATTTGGGCGGCTTTGCTGCCAGCACCTTCAAGCGCGGCATTGCCTACATCAACATCCCAACGACCCTGCTCAGTCAGGTGGATGCCAGCGTGGGCGGCAAGACGGGCATCAACTTCGGGGGACTGAAGAACGAGATTGGCGTGTTCAACTGCGCAGCCTCGGTCATCCTCTCCACCGAGTTCCTGCATTCGCTCGACCACAAGAACCTTCTCTCCGGCTATGCAGAGATGCTGAAGCATGGCCTCATCAGCGATGAAGAGAGCTGGGCGGAGCTGCTTCGCTTCGAGCTTGATTCCATTGAACATTCAACATTGACCATTGACCATTTGGCTACGCCCAAAGCAAACGACAATGGTCAATCTCTCTATCGCCAGCTCGGAGAATTGGTTGCAAAGAGCGTCGCCATCAAGGAACGCATCGTGGAGGAAGACCCGACGGAGAAGGGTCTGCGCAAGGCACTCAACCTGGGGCATACGGCTGGTCACGCCCTCGAAAGCTTGGCTTTGGAGCAAGGACGGCCTGTCCTGCATGGCTATGCTGTGGCCTGGGGACTCGTCTGCGAGCTCTACCTAAGCGTCGTGAAGTGCAACTTCCCAATGGACAAGCTTCGCCAGACGGTGCACTTCATCAGAAAGAACTACGGCAGCTTTGCCTTCGACTGCAAACAGTACGACCGCCTCTACGAATTTATGACACACGACAAGAAGAACGAAGGCGGCATCATCAACTTCACCCTCTTAGGCGGCATCGGCGACATCCGCATCAACCAGCAGGCAACGAAGGAAGACATCTTTGAAATGCTCGACTTCCTGAGAGAGGGCTAATGACGAAATAACGATATAACGATATAACGAAAACATCGAAATACTATGAAACGATTCCTTTTTTCTGCACTTCTCATTATGCTTGTCGGCTTGGCTAATGCAGCCGATTTGAGCAAAGCAAGATGGTACACCATCAAAGTGAGCAACGGCGGCTACCTCAGCACCAAGTCCGGCTATACGGAAGGTCTCTATCTGTTGCTGAGCAACACCACGGAAGACACCAGCGACAATGGCCTCTGGACCTTCATCGGCAACGATACCGACGGCTATTCCTTCTACAACAAAGCCAAAGGCGAGAAATATGTTTTAGGCATGACGGGCTCCGAAGCAAACGGACGCGCGAAGATGGTGCCTGAAACCAACAAGGTAAGCGTCACCAAGTTCGACAAGGGGAAGAACGGCAGCGGCTTTTGGATAAAAGACCACGGGTCGGCCAACAAGTATTGGAACAAGCGCGGCAACTACCTTGCCTATTGGGACAATGCCGCTGGCAGCACCGATGCCGGCTCGTGCTTCATCTTCACTGTTCAGGGCATACCCGACTTCTTCTCGACAGATGAACAAGAAAGCTACTACTACATCACCTTTGCCAAATCCGACCTTGTGATTCAGGACATGGGTGCCGCACAAAACATCACAACCCAGGCTCGCAAGTATGGCGAGGCAAGCCAGCTCTGGAAGCTCGTTGGCAACGAAAGTAACTTCCAGCTCATCAACAAAGGCTCCGGCCGCTATGCCTACTACGACGGAAGCCGCGTCAAGACACGCCAGGCTGCCGACACAAAGGGCTTCACCATCGAAATGACCACGAACACCAGCTATGCAGGCAATTACGAAATAGCATGGGTGGGCGCAGCCTCCCAGACAAACCGCTACTTCAACCAGTGGGGCGGCACAGGTGCAGGCAAGGAAATAGGCTTATGGCAAGCTGCCGACGGAAATAATATCCTCTATCTCGTCGCCGAGGCCGATGTGCAGCCCACCGAGTTCTGCGTGGGACAGAAAGGTTCGCGCCCGACAGGCATCCATGACTTCTCGCTCTGGTACGACACTCCCGCCACCGCCACAGGCGTCAGCGACACTTGGATGGAATACTCCCTGCCTATGGGCAACGGACAGATAGGCGCCACCATTCGCGGAGGCGTGCTTGAGGATAACATCCAGTTCAACGAGAAGACGCTATGGAGCGGAACCGCCACCAACTCCGGCAACCAAGGCTACTTCCAGAACTTCGGCTCTATCCTTGTCAAGGATCAGAGCGGCACCTTCTCGGCTGTTGCCTCCGATGGCAAGTCCATCGAGAACTACAACCGCTACCTCGACATCATCGACGGTGTGGCTGGTGTCAACTTCCAGTCTTCAGACAAGCAGACCAGCTTCCACCGCCGCTACTTTGCCTCTGCCACAGACCATGTCTTCGTGGCACACTATGAGGCAGACGGCACAGAGCAGCTGGCTTTAGGCATCAGCTACGCTCCCGACGGACAAATCAGTGCCGGCAAAGTGACCTACACAGCAGAAAGCGACGGCACAGCCTCTGCCACCTTCTCCGGCAAGCTGGAAATCGTCCGCTACAACACGCGCTTCAAGGTGAAAACCGACGGCACATTAAGCGTCACGGGCGAGGGCATCAGCGTTAGCGGAGCGACATGGACGGACATCGTCATGGCTGCTGCCACCGACTACGACGCAAGCAAGGCAAGCTGCGTCACCGGACAGACCGCATCCGACCTTGCCACACTGGTCAGCTCCCGCATAGGCAATGCACTCGACAAGGGTTACAGCACGCTGCTCTCTGACCACAAGGCCGCCCACAGTGCCCTGATGAACCGCGTCAGCCTGCAACTGGGCGGCTCATCGGCGAAGACGACCGAAGACCTCATCAAGTTCTACAATGCCTCCGACCAGAACAAAACGAGCAGCGACGGCCTCTTCCTCGAATCACTCTACTTCCAGTATGGCCGCTACCTCACCATCGGCGCCAACCTCGACACCACCATCCACGCGCCCTCCAACCTGCAGGGCATCTGGAACGACCGCAGCAACACCCCCTTCTGGCATTGCGACATACATGCCGACATCAACGTGCAGATGAACTACTGGCCTGCCGACCCCAGCAACCTCTCGGAGATGCATCTGCCCTTCCTCAACTACATCCTCGACCTCGGCGCTCCTGGCAGTAACTCCCCGTGGTATCAGTTGGCAAAGAATGTCAAGGGTGCCAACGGTTGGATGGTAGCGGTGGAGAACAACATCTTCGGCGGCACATCGAACTGGTGCAACAGCTCCATCAAGACGTGCGGCTCGTGGTACTGCACGCATCTGTGGCGCTACTATAAATACACGATGGACAAGGAGTTCCTCAAGAAAGCCCTGCCCGTCATGTACCAGTGCGCACTCTTCACGAAGTCCATTGCCACGAAGGACAGCAAGGGGCTCTACGAAATCACCGGCGAATGGAGTCCTGAGCATGGGCCGGGGGATGTGACAGCCTTTGCACAGCAGACCAGCTATGAGGTGCTGGACGAAGTGATGAAGGGCCATGCCGAGCTTGGCAGCGAGTCTCCCCTTACTTCAACCCAGATTGCCGCCATACAAAACCTCTACGACAACTTCGACCGAGGCCTCTGGACAGAGACCTACGACGGCAAGCTCTGCATCTCGGAGTGGAAGAACAATGCGCTCACCGACCAGGGACACCGGCACCTCTCACATCTGATGTGCCTCTACCCCTTCTCGCAGGTCAGCGCCTACGACCAAAGCACAGAGGGCAAACGTCTCTTCCAGGCTGCCTACAACGGGCAGATTGCCCGCAACGGCGACGTGACGGGTTGGTCGATGGGCTGGCAGACGAACACCTACAGCCGCTGTCTCGACGGCGACCGCGCCCGCAAGAACCTCTCATTGGCCCTGCGTCACTCGGGCAGCTACGTCATCGAGATGGGCAACTACGGTGGCTGCTACTACAACCTCTACGATGCCCACTCGCCCTTCCAGATTGACGGCAACTACGGCTGCACCAGCGGCATCTGCGAGATGCTTCTGCAATCCTACGACGACATCATCACCCTGCTCCCCGCCCTACCCTCCGCTTGGAAGTCGGGAGGCAGTGTCACGGGCTTGAAGGCGCAAGGCAACTTCACGGTGAGCGAGACGTGGCAGAACGGCGCTGCCACAAGCATCATCATCACCAGCCATGCCGGTCAGCCTCTGAGAGTGCGCTATGCCAAGCTGAAGGATGCACGCTACGTCTTCCGCCTGAACGGTGAGAGCGTGGCACCCATTCCCGATGGGGACATCTATACCATTCCCGGCATGAAGGAAGGCGATGTCCTCACCATCACCTACGACGATACCGTTGCCGTCCCTCTCCCTCCTCGGGGGGAAGAGTCGGGCGAAGAGGGCTTCCTCTACACTCTGAGCGGGAAGCGCATCGCCCATGAACAGAAAGGATACGTTCTGGTGCAGAAGGGACGAAAGTTCATCAAGTAAGTGAGGTACAGACTCATCATATTTCTCTTGGGAATGTCCCTGTGCATGGCTGCACAGAGACATTCTTTGTTCCTCGGCTTGCCGCTTGGAGGGGACAGGGACGAGTTTGTGGATGCTTTGGAGGAAAAAGGCTTTGTATTCGAGGATGAAGACAACGAATGCACCACACTGACCGGCCTCTTCGACGGCATCGGTGCAAAGATTGAGGTACATGCCACACCACGCTCCCACACCGTCCACATCGTCACGGTCTATTTCACCGAAATACAAGGCAACGAGGTCGGGCTGCTGATGAAGACCAGGCAGATACGCAAACAGCTGCGCCGCAAGTATGGCTCATGGGACTATACCCACGAGCGAAACCTCGAAGAATGGTCCTCCACATACGCCCGTGTCTCTCTGGGAAAGAAGCGGCTGGAAGGCGACAGTTTCAAGACGCTCTTCGTCCAATGGCAGGACCGCAGTGGCTGGGAAGCGTTGCAGAGGGAGAAGGATTAGGGATTAGGGATTAGA
>JAFXVN010000013.1 GCA_017524545.1 Bacteroidaceae bacterium | reverse complement strand
TGGGAGCAGGAATACTTCCTCGTAGATGAAGGACTCTACGCCGCTCGTCCCGACCTCCTGCTGACTGGCCGCACGCTCATGGGACACGACTCGGCCAAGAACCAGCAAATGGACGACCATTACTTCGGTAGCATTCCTGAGCGCGTGGCAGCCTTCATGCGCGACCTTGAGATACAAGCCCTGATGCTCGGCATTCCCGTGAAGACGCGTCACAACGAGGTGGCTCCCAACCAGTTCGAGGTGGCTCCTATCTTCGAGGACACGAACCTTGCCGTTGACCACAATATGCTGCTCATGTCGCTCATGAAGCGCGTGGCCCGCAAGCACGGCTTCCGCGCTCTCCTGCACGAAAAGCCCTTCGCAGGCATCAACGGTAGCGGCAAGCACAACAACTGGTCGCTCTCGACCGACACAGGCGTGCTGCTCCATGCTCCTGGCAAGACACCCGAACAGAACCTACGCTTCGCCACGTTTATTGTTGAGACTTTGATGGGCGTTTACAAGCATAATGGATTGCTCAAAGCTTCGATAATGTCTGCCACTAATGCCCATCGTCTTGGAGCAAACGAGGCACCTCCAGCCATCATCTCCAGCTTCCTCGGCAAGCAGCTCAGCGAACTGCTCGACCACATAGAAAAGGCCGACAAGGACGACCTCTTCTCGATGGACGGCAAGCAGGGCATGAAGCTCGACATCCCTGAAATCCCCGAACTCCTCATCGATAATACCGACCGCAACCGCACCTCGCCGTTTGCCTTTACGGGCAACCGATTCGAGTTCCGTGCCGTAGGCTCAGAGGCCAACTGCGCCAGCGCAATGATTACGCTCAATAGTGCTGTGGCAGAGGCTTTGGCAAGCTTCAAGAAGAGAGTGGACCAGAGAATCTCTGAGATATCCGAGAACTCCGAGTTCTCCGAGGGCAAACACAACGCCACTTTCCACGCTATCATCGACGTGCTTCGCGAGGACATCAAGACGTGCAAGCCCATCCGCTTCGATGGTAATGGCTACAGCGACGAATGGAAGGCAGAAGCAGCCAAGCGTGGCCTCGACACGGAGACCAGCTGCCCCGTCATCTTCGAGCGTTATCTTGACCCAGAAAGCATCGCAATGTTCGAGAGTATGGGCGTAATGACGAAAAAAGAACTCGAAGCTCGCAACGAGGTGAAGTGGGAAACCTACACGAAGAAGATTCAGATTGAAGCTCGCGTGCTGGGCGACCTCTCGATGAACCACATTATCCCTGTCGCCACCAGCTACCAGAGCCAGCTCCTGCGCAATGTCGAAAGGATGACAGGCGTCTTCCCGAAGGACAAAGCAGACAAGCTCAACGCCCGCAACCTCAAGCTCATAGAGGAGATTGCAGAGCGCACCGCCACCATCGAGACCAAGGTGGAGGAACTCGTCGAGGCTCGCAAGGTTGCCAACAAGATTGAGGACGAGCACGCCAAGGCCATCGCCTATCACGACACCATTGCCCCGATGTTCGACAAGATTCGCTATCAAATCGACAAGCTCGAACTCATCGTGGACGACAGCCTCTGGCCGCTGCCCAAGTATAGGGAACTGCTCTTCATCCGATAAGTTCTTCCCTTTGACCTTGAAATAAAAAAGAGGCTTGCAGAGACATCTATTGATGTATTCCTGCAAGCCTCTTTTCGTGAAAAACTATTGTTTGTTCAAAAGATTATGAATTGTGAATTATGAATTATGAATTAAATGTTGTATCTTTGCACGCGAAATAGTGCATTGAATCATCATGATGAAACGATATATTGCCACATTCATTCTCCTTGCGTGCTGCCTGTGGGCGATGCCCTACACGCTGGTCATCGATGCCGGACATGGCGGTAAGGACCCGGGAACGCAGTGCCGCACAGCCAAGGAAAAGAATATCAATCTGGCTGTTGCCCTCGCTTTGGGCAGGCTGGTAGAGCAGAACTGCAAAGATGTCAAAGTGGTCTATACACGCAAGACGGATGTCTTCGTGGAGCTGGATGAACGTGCCAACATCGCCAACCGCGCCAAGGCCGACCTTTTCATCAGCATCCACACGAACGCCACCGCTGCCAAGGTGGGGCCGCGAGGCGCAGAGACCTACACCCTCGGTATGCACCGCGCCGCCGACAATCTTGCCGTTGCCAAGCGCGAGAACTCCGTCATCACCCTCGAGAGCAACTACGAGCAGAAGTATGAGGGTTTCGACCCGAACAGCAGCGAGAGCTACATCATCTTCGAGCTTATGCAGGACAAGAACATGGAAAGCAGCGTGAAGCTTGCGGGACTCATACAGAAGCAGTTCCGCACGACGGCAGGACGTATCGACAAGGGTGTGCATCAGGCGGGTTTCCTCGTGCTGAGGGCAACCAGTATGCCAAGCGTGCTGGTCGAACTCGGCTATATCAACAATGCGTCCGAAGCGGCTTACCTCACCTCCAAATCCGGAGTGAATGCCCTCGCCAAGAGTATCTATAACGCTTTCGTGGCGTATAAGAAATAAGAGATGAAAACAGAAGTAAAGATAGGACTCACAGGTGCCATTGCGCTTGTTGCGCTTTTTCTCGGCATCAACTTCCTGAAAGGTGTTAACCTTTTCAGCTCCAGCGAAGTGTATTACATCACCTTCAGCAACACAAAGGGACTGACGAAGAGCAGTGCGGTCTATGCCGACGGCTTCAAGGTGGGCATTGTCAGCAACATCCAGTACGACTACAATCACCCCGGGGAGGTCGTTGTGGAAATCAGCACAGACAAGGGGCTACGCATTCCCAAAGGCAGTTCGGCACAGCTTGACGAAGCCGTGCTGGGCGGCTGCACCCTGAACATGCTGCTTGCGACGAACCTGCGCGAAGCATATCAGCCTGGCGACACCATCAAGGGCAGCGACGTGAGCGGCTTGATGGCGAAGGTGGGCGGTATGGTGCCGCAGCTGGAACAGGTCGTGGCCAAGGTTGATACCCTTGTCGCCACGCTCAACACCCTGCTCTCCAACCCCAACCTGCCCCTCATCATTCAGAATGCGGAGCTTATCACAGAGAACCTCAACCGCAGCACCGAGCAGCTGAACCAGCTGCTTCGCAACGACATTCCGCAGATGACGGGCACCTTCACGAAGGCTGGCGACAATGTAGCCTCGCTGACGGACAAGATGAACCAACTCGACCTGCAGGCAACGCTCGACAGCGTCAACCAGACCATCAGCAGTGTCCACCGCATGATGGAGCAGATGCAGAGTCCCAATGGTACGCTTGGCAAGATGATGAACGACTCGGAACTCTATGACAACCTCAACCATACGGTTCAGAGTGCCGATAGCCTCGTCACCGACCTCAAGGCCCATCCCAAGCGCTACGTCCACTTCTCGGTGTTCGGAAAGAAGGACGGAAAATAGCTCCTGAAACTTAAGCTATACAAAACGAATTGAAGGGATTTACATTTCCTCTGTTGTTAGAGAAGTGTAAATCCCTTCAATCCGTTGTTTCCTATATGACTGTTATTCTGCCTTGAGCATCTTGTCCATGAGTACCTTCATCCAGTAGCCGCCGATGACGGAGCGTGCCTTGAAGCCGGTCATGCGGCCTGTCTTCGTGTCGTGCCAGTCGGAGATAGGCACGCGGCTCTCGGTCTCATTGATGTACTTGTAGAGGGGGTCCACAAAGGCCTGGAAGTCCTTGTCTGTCTCGGCCATCGCAGCCGACCACATAATCCAGTCACTCTTGGTGTAGTCCTTGCGGCAGTCGAGCGGCAGACCATACTTGTTCTGCTTCTTCAGGTAGTACTTCAGCTCCGTCTGCATGGCATCGCCCGGAATGATGCCAGTCTGCCAGAGCTTGTCCCAAACCATGTTGTACTTCTGGCTCCAGGTGTCCTTGCCTGCGCCGTATGCCAGCTCGTAGTGGTCCTTGACCTTTGTCTCCTTTTCCCAGGCGGCCGCCATCTCCTTTGCCTTGGCGTTGTACTTCTCATAGACATCGCCCAGACCTTTCATCTTGGCAATCTCTGCATAGCCAGCCACGCCCATGATGGCTTTGATTGCGAGGTTGCAGTTGCCAGCCCAATGCCCTGCGAAGTCGTCGGTACAGAGCTGGTTGGCGGGATGCAGACCGTTCTCCACGAGGTAGTCGGCCCATGTGGTGATAATCTGCCAGTACTTGTCAACGTAGAGCGTGTTGCCCTCCTGCTTGCAAATTTGGGCTGCAAGGGTAATCATGTTGCCTGCTTCCTCCAGAGGCATGTCGCCGCCATAGACCTGTGCATTGGCCTTAGGATATTGGCCGAGGTCGTGCGCAGCGAAGGGCTTTGTCCAGCGACCAGAGTAGCTGTACTCGAAGATGGAGGTCATCATGCCCTTTTGCAACTCTGGGTTATAGCAGAGGTAGAGCGGAGCCTCGGGGTAGGTGAGGTCAACCGTATTGACGCAGCCGTTGGAGTTGTTTTCCTTCGAGAAGAAGAGCACGTTGCCCTCGTCGTCGCGGAAAAGCTTGTGTGCGGCATTGATGTGACGGTAGGAGCCAGAGAGTATCTCGGCATACTTCACGCCGCCAGCTGCCAGAGCATCGTCGTAGATGGTCTTGTCCATCAGGCGGCAACGCTGCATGATGCTGGTGTAGTTATTCTTCATGCGGTCGAACATGTCGAAGATGCTGACGCTTCCCTCGTGTGCCCAATAGCCCTTGTATCGCTTGTAGAAGTACTCGATGTCCCATATCTCGTCGTAGCCAATCATGGCAAAGCTGCTGGAGCCTCCCCCGTCCCCTCCCAAGGAGGGAGGAATTGTGCCGAAGTCATGGACGTAAGCCAGAGTAGGCAGGGAAACCTGTTTTTGGCAAACTACCTGACGCTCGCCACGAGGCAAACGACCGTCGGCAAGGAACTGCGTCTTGATGTCGGCATCGGAAGCCAAGGCAAGGCGACCGTTTGTGCCTGCCAGATAGACATAGCCCCAGTCGATGCAGATGCCGTCGCCCGTCTTGGCAAGGATGGGCTGCTGGATGGTGCCAGCCTTGAGGTAGCGTGTGCCGTTCTCGAAGACTGCGTTGGAGATGGTGGGCTGCTGAATCTTGTTGACAGCCATCTGGGGTGTCGTGGAGAGATAGAATTTCACGTCGTGCTTCTGGCCGTCGGTGGAGCGCACCTGATAGGAGATGTAGTTGATGGGGGCGGAGAGCAGGTCGTAGTCGTCGATGATGTGAGGTGCAGTGAAGACTACATCCAGTTCCACGGGGCCGCAGGCGAAGGTGTAGTAAGTGTTGCAGGCCAGCACATCCACGCTCTTCTGCTCTGCCGTCACAATTTTGTCGTTACCCTTAGCGATGTTGCGGAAAATGCCGAAATCCACCAGTGCACCGCCTGTCTTGTTATAGCAATGCACGGCAAAGACGTTCTTGCCTTCCTTCAGCAGGCCAGCCTTCTTGCCATCCAGACGTACCACCACACCATCCACATAGTCCATGATGCCCGTGGCTGCCTTTTCGCCGTTGATGTAGATTTCGCAGGCATCGTCGTGCGAGAAGATGAGGTAGAGGTCGCCTTGGAGCTGGTTGGCAGTCAGCTCCACAGTACGGCGCACCCAAATGTCATCATCTTCCTTTGTCCAGGAGGTGCGGATGTTGTCGTAGTTGTCAGAGCCGAAGGCCCCCTTGCCCGTCTTCCATGATGAGGCATTGAAGTCTGGCTTCATCCAGCTGTCAGCAGGCTTCTTGTCTGTATATTGTGCCTCCCATTCGGCTTCGTTTGCCATAGGGACGACACTCTCCATGAGCGTGCGTTGTGCAGCACCCATCCAGCGGTAGGTCGTGCCATCCACACGGAGCAGGCCCTCCATGGGCTTCTCGTCGTTAGTCCAATGGCGCGTACTGCCGTCGGTAAGCTTGTCGTAGGGACTCCAAACGGAGAAGTAGGGGTCGCTCACCACAAGTGGAACACTGGGCAGACGCAAGTCCGTCTGCTTGTAGGGCTTGAAGAACTCGGCACTCTGTGCCAAAGCCATTGACCATTGAGCATTTACCATAAGCCATTGGCCAAGAGTAATCAAAAACACAATCTTTTTTACCATAACATATAATATATAAGAATTTAATAATTTTGAATTTGCTTATCGGTATCCTTTGCACTTGCGCCAGATGAACTGTGTGAGCCGGTACCAGGGGTTCCAGATGACTTCGCGAGGATAGCGTGTGAGGAAACGCATATTGCGCGAGGTCTGCTGCCAGAAGTTGCCCCATTTGCTTGTCTTATGCCGATTGCGACTGTCGTAGTGTCCGAAGTTGCCTGCCAGCAGAATCTCGCGCAGCAGGAAACTCCCTTCCTTTTCATCCGGAGGAAGGATGAGCAGTTCGTCCTGCAAATGGAAGACCTCCTGCATGACCCACATCAAGGCGCGAACAAAGCGCGTCATGTGCAGGCGTTGCACCATCAGGGCTGTTTCCGGGAGCAAGTCTGTTTGACTTGTTTCGAGACAATGCTGCAGCAGGTAGTAGTAGTCAACCAGCTGCCTGAGTCCGATGCCTTCGTTGAAGATGTGACGGTAGATGTGGATGAGCTGGAACGTCAGGTTGACGCGCAGTGTAGGGATGCGCACCTTGCCTTCTTCGCCCGGCAGCTCTGTCTCGTTGCCGAATATCTCGTCGCGATGCTGGTCGAAGTATGCCTCCATTCGACGGCGGTCTGCGGGATGGAACATCAGCGCAGGGATGGTGTGCACTTCGATGCAGGTGTTTTTCCTGACGGGGAACTCCATTTCCTGCCATTGCACCTTTGTCTTTGGAAAGAAGTGCGTGACGTAGCCAATGATTTTCTCGCGTCCGCCATCCAGCCATACGTCGATGTCGCCACCTGTGCGCAGCATTGGGTCTGGATAGAGTAGGGCATTGCCCTGCCCTTTGAGTATGGCATTGCGGAAGCCTGCCTTGAGGAAACGCTCACTCACCCAGACTGAGTCGTGGTTGAGGCGTTTGTTGTCGCAGATGATTTTCTGCACCGATGCCTGCCAGTCAATCAACACCTGTCTTGGCGGCCGTTGTTCGGCGGGCAACATGTTGAGGGCACGATAAGTGACTCCAACGACAGCTTGCCGTGCAGACTCCTTCAGTAGCTCCCGCCATTCCCGTTCAGAGGGAATGCGGCTCAGGCATGTCTGACGCTCAACGGCAACACGTAGAAGCTCAAGGAAAAGCATAGCGGAGTCAGAATTTTTTACCGAAGATGATGCTGAGGAAAGTCAGTCCCAGTATCTTGATGTCGAGCCACCATGAGCAATGTCCCAAATAGTAGAGGTCAAGTTCGAGGCGACGCAGCATCTTCTCCATCGTGTCGGTATAGCCGTTGTAGAGTGTCGCGTATGATGTCACGCCAGGACGTATCTGGTAGAGGAAGGCATAGCGCGGGTCAACCTGCATGATTTTGTCGATGAAGAACTTTCGTTCCGGCCGATAGCCGATGAAGGCCATGTCGCCAGTGAAGACATTCCACAGCTGCGGCAGTTCGTCCAGATGGTGCGCTCTGAGGAATTTGCCCACTTTGGTCAGGCGCGGGTCTTTGTCGCCTCCAGAATGACTAAGTGCGGGACCTGCCTTCTCTGCGTCCAATCGCATGGAACGGAACTTATAGATATGGAAAGGACGACCGAATCTGCCTATGCGTTCCTGCTTGAAGATTGCCGGTCCACCGTCGTCTAATTTAATGAGGATGTAGCTGAGAAGCATCAGTGGAGAGAACACGATGAGGCAGCACGAGGATACCAGCAAGTCTGCGGCGCGTTTGGTGTTTCGCTCGAAACTGTTCATCCCGTCCGGGATAAATGCGATGGCATCCTCCGTCATCATATTCGATGGCAGTCCCATTGTCCCATAAATCTCCATTTTGCGCTGGAGTGTTTCATGGGGGATATTTGCGTACCAGGAATCTTCGCCGTATGCCTTGTCCCATTGCCTGTGGAATCCCTTGTTCTCATGCCGATGGATGAAAAAATTGAGAATGCCATGAATGTAAATCCAGAGAACAATATCCAACAGGAGAATGATATTGGAATTCCAATGGCGTAGTACCCCGTATGTGTTCATCACTACAAAGGCTCCCATGAGACATGCAATGCAGAAAGGAATTACATCACTTGGCATACCCGTGCGAATCAATTTGTGGTTGAATTGATTGCGGTCTGGGCGATCCAGTGTGCGGCTGTCCCGAACACGACTGCTGACAACGCGGATGATGTCGAGCATCGGGACAAACAAAGCTCCGAGGCAAATCATCAGCATCCCTTCCGGCATATAATTGCTGTGGCTCAATCCGATAGTATGGTAGCTGACAATATAGCCAAGAATGTATGCGCCAGAGTTACCCATCAGCGTATTTCGCCATTTCTTGGAGAAGAAGGACATCAGGCTGAACGGAACCGTAACCCCCAACGTGGCAGCAGAGACAAAGCTGATGAGTGTGGAGCCATACACGACGCTAAAAACAAGGAACGTAAATAGCATGATGCAACCCACGCCACTGCTTAAACCATCGATGCCGTCCAACAGACAGAAAGCTTCTGTGATGTATAGTGTTAATAGCACGGTGAGCGGCATACCCACGTATGGTGACAGTTCGCCTATGCCGAAGAGCCCGTGCAGATTGTTTATCCATAGATTTGTGGCAGGGAACATCATGGCAGCGATAAGGATAACCGCCATCTTGACGTAACCGCGTGTGCCGTTCAAGTCATCCTTTAGACCAGTGACAAACAGCAGCGAGCATCCCACGATGAGCTGCATAATACGCATAGCCGAGGGTTCAACTTTGGTGCGTAGCTCCGTCAGTCCTAAGAGGTAAGGTAGTGAAACGCTGATGCACAAGGCAATCAGAATGATAGGGAAGAAGGTGATGCCGCCTATCATCAGACTGTCTTTTGCATCATCTCCATTTTTTGGCAGAAATCTCTTCTTTTCCGAGCCTGCAAGACGCATGTTCGGAATGATAATCAGTCCAAGCAGAAGGGATATGAAGAATGGGGTTAGTCTTATGGGTAACTCGGTAATCATAGGATGGAATATGTCGTGTCTATTAGTTTGTCAGATGCAATCTGCCTCGGATGGTAGCCCAAATTTTTGGTATCATACGTCGCAAGACGAACAGGAGAGAAGGCTTGAAACCGTTGTCTCGCAGAGCATGTAGGATGCCACAGTTGCCGCGTATGATGTTACGCAGACTGCCAGTGCTCTCTCCACCCATGCGCATCTTGATGAAATATCGGTTGATGTAACAATTAGGCAGTTCGGCAACTTCAAGGAAGCGCAGCATTAGTTCAAAGTCCGCAGAGACAGCATATTTTGTGTTAAAGGCGCCGAATTTGTCGAAGCATTCGCGGCGAGCATAGAACGTGGGGTGTGCCGGATGCCAGCCTCGCAGAAATGCACCTTTCTTATGCTGTGACCCCTTCCAGATGCGTACCACTTTGTCCTTATTCTCTGCCTGTATGAATTTCAAGTCTCCATATACGCAGTCTATTGGCTGCCCTTCCATGGCTCGGTTGATGTCTTCGAGCACATGTTCATCATGGTAAAAGTCATCGGAATTGAGGATGCCAACGACATCGCCCGTGGCACGCGCTATGCCTCGGTTCATGGCATCGTAGAGACCATTGTCTTTTTCAGAGAAGATACGCATTCTGCCTTGGCATAATGGTTCATATTTCCGGACAATGGAGAGCGTGTCATCATTTGAGAGACCATCCTCGATGATAAGCTCCCAGTTCTGATGTGTCTGCGACAATATGCTATCTAATGTATCGCGCATGGTGGCAGAACTATTGAATGTCGCTGTGATAATGGATATTTTCATGGTTTATGAGTGTCCTTTCCCTTATCGTGTACAAAGGTATGAATTTTTCGGCACTTATGCAAATTTACACGAATATTATTTCAATTTCCAGAAAACCACTTGGAGTACCTGTTCATCTGGTTTTCAAAGGAGAAGTCCTGTTTGCTGGCATCAATACACTTTTGCTTTATGGCTGCTTGTTCATCGCTGGTCATCTTTGCCATCTTTTGTATGTTTTCCCTAAGTGCATCTATATCTTGAGGCGCAGAAACGAGGCCTATGCCGTAATCCCGAACGATAGCTGCTGCTTCTCCACTTCCACACAAAAGGATAGGAACGCCGACGGACATCAGGTCAAAAATTTTGGATGGCACAGCACCTGTGATTTGAACTGTCAGCGGGACGATGCTGGCATCATAGCCTTGCAGTTCCTTTATCATCTCGGCTTTCTCTAGGAAGCCATGATAGAATATGCCTGTATCATGATTCTTGATATATGCTTCAATCTGCTCCAACTGAATGCCGCCGCCGAAAATGTGTAATTCGGTGCCAAGCGCCTTGAAGTCAATCTGCTCTACGATGGACAGCACATCTTGTGCCACGCCCAGCAGCCCGGCGTAAATGATACGAAACACAGGATGCTGCTTGTGCTCGGCTACAGGGCCAGTTTTGACAGGAAGTTGCAGATTGCGGTATAAGAACGTCCTCTTCTCCGGGTAAAACGAAAGGACATGGTCCAATATCTCTTGGCTTTGTCCCTGTATGGCGTCTGCATGTTTGTATATGAACCGTTCCATCCATAAGAGCAGTTTGTGAATGGCAGACCCTTCGCGCAATGCTCCCAGTTCAACGGCAGAGATAGGCCAGAGGTCAGAGATATTGACAATGGTCTGTCGATGGTATAGACACTTGAAGAGCAATAGGGCGGACATGCCGACAGGAAGAGGCGGTGACTGGATAATCACACGATCGTAGTGGCGGATGCGTAGGAAATGTATGGCAAAGCACCAGAGCATGAAGGCAAATGAAAACATGCTCAATATGCGTCGGATGGGGTTCTTCGACAGCGTGGCGTATGTCCAGTAGCGGTGAACCTTGATGTCATTCATCTCCTCATGCCGTGACAGACAGCCTCGATATTTCTCGAAGATGCGCCCTTTGGGATAGTTTGGCATACAGGTCAGCACTTCCACTTTGTGACCGTGGCTCTGAATGCCCTTTGCCATGCTATAGATGCGGGATGGTGCAGCACCTATCTCTGGGGCGTAGAAAAATGACACTATCAGTACATTCATTGGATGGTATATCTTACTTTATTGTTAAAATGGATGGTCATAATCTTGCAGGGTAGGAATTGGTTATAGGTGACAGAGTATTTTCCTTCTGTTATCTCAATGCTGTTTGCACCCTCAACGTGTATGCGGCCGATTTCGAAATCTGTTGCTATGTGCAGTATGCTTACAGCATTGCCCTGATAGTGGTCTTCAATGGCAAAGGTTTTATCGTCTATCCTGAAGCTGCGTTGGCAGGGCATGGAAAAACCATCGTGTGAACCTTCAATGTAATTCTCCTCATCCCGGAGAATAGTTACCTTACAGCGTTTTCCGATGCGGAATCCTCCCCATACCTCCGATGAGCTTCTCCCGTCAGCCACCACGCAATTATGGGCAATAGTGGAGCGTTCCAACTGGCGACGTGCTGTCTTGTCGTAGGTTGAGGTGCCTGTGTCGATGATGACAGGCTTGCCGTCGATGTGCAGCTCATAGCTGAGAGTGTCGGCATGACTATGCCCAGGCTGATAGGATGCCATGATGTTACCTACATCAACGAACGCTTCCATCTTCTTCGACTGCATCTTGCGATAGCCGCATTCCTTAAGTGGAAGTGCTTCCCATGTGATGCCAAACCGATGGGCATAGTCCTTGATGTCTCGAGGGGTTGGGGCAATGCCCAATGCCGCATCGCCGAAGAATGGCCATGTGCCATCCTCATAGCAGATGCTCTCCAAATGGCCGAGCATACGTTTGGCAAAGGGTACAAGCTTCGTGAATCCAGTAATGTTGTATGTGTCAAGCAATCGGTCGAGCAGAATACAGTGGTACATCGGACTCTGCTCGTAGTGCGCCCCATCGGGAAGAATCTGTTCCTGAAGCTCGTGCAACAATAGCGTCATCCCTTTCTGCTTCATTCGCTCATCGCCAAAGTAATATCCTCCGATAGTCAGCGAGAGAGCATCTTCAAGGAGATGATTGCCCAACAGATGATACTCCAGCTTGCGCCCGAGCAACCGATATTGACTGTATAGAGAATCTTCACGCTCCTTTGTTGCACATTCGGGATGGCGGCAGAAAAACTTAGTCCAGTTGATGCACCGAAGGGCGATGGGGTAGGAATCCATCCCCTGTGTTATGTGGGGGCGATCAATGATGAAGCGGTCAATCCATCGGCAGGCATCCTCTGGTGTAATGTCATCGGCGTTGATGAAGTCGAAGTAATTGAGGTTATATGTGAAAAGTGTTCCGTTGTCTGAATAGTTCCAGTCTTCAAACTTGTAGTGCAGGTTGATAAGTGTGAACACGTCTCCCTCAACCCCTTTGTACCTTGCAACGGGTTTCGTCTTCAAAGTCGGCATCTTATGAACTGGTGCAGACATGGAGATATATCCCGGCTTCACCACCTTGTTCTTCATTTGGAAGAAGATTTGAGTGGGCTTTAAATATACTATGGTATGAAGCAGTTGACGAAAGTTCATTTGCGGAGACTGTTATATACCGTTATTATTTGTTCAACAGGATTACTTATTTCTGTGTTTGGGACAGTCATGTCCTCGTTGAGTGCTTTGGCAAGACTTGCTGTGTCATTGTAGTGGAACAAGATGCATCCGTTCGGTCGATCCACTCTGTCAGTTACAATGGTTGGCAAACCAAAATAAAGCGATTCACGGACGGAGAGAGAGTCGCCGTCCGTGGCTGTATTACGTATTGTCCCATTTACATGCTTATAGAGGGCACATGTGGAATGTGGCTCTGTTATGATAAACAGGTCTTCCCCTTTGTGTCTGTTGGCATATTTCCCAGAAGGATCTGATATGACAAGAACTTCTTCTCGGTTACGGAAAAATTCTATCAAAAACTCGATGCCATAGATCTCTTCGCCGTCGGGCGTATATGAACATGCAGAGGCGTTTGTTGAAAAGACAATTCTTCCTGCCTTTCGCAAAGAGTCAATCTTTTCGATTGCCCATTCTGGTGCTTTGCCATCCTTGACAGGGGGAATAAAGGCAGAGATGAATTGTGCACGTTTGTTCCATCTCAAAGCCTTTTCATAACTCTGCTGATTGATGACAATGGGTACGTCAGATAGTTTGACCGTCAATTTGTCCAACAGATTCCCAAACCAATTGAAGCGTCCAAGGTTGCCATGAATAGTGAAAACCAGTTTCTTACCCATCAGTTTGACTGTCAGCGCATACATTACCCGAAGTGCAGGATGCGACACATGCAGGTGAATGCTTTTGTGCTGCATTATCATGCAAATTTGCTTCCGAAGTGATAAACTCTTGTAGTTGCACAGTGTGTATTCAGCACCTTTTGCATCCAACCATTCAAGCAGCCGCTGCACGTGAACCGTTACACCGCCGATACCGGCGGTTTCTGGGAGTGTACCTATGATGAGAAGCTGGTTCATGAAAATGAATTTATGATTGGATGGATTTGAACACTTCAACATATTTCTTGGCACACTCTTTCATGGAGTAGGGCGCGTATGACTGTATCGCTTTAGCTCTCATCTCAGTTATTTGGTCTTCTGTCATATCAAGATAGCGTTTGATTGTCCGATAGTATGCTTCTTCGCTAATATCGTCTGACAGTAGACCGTTTTCTCCGTCCTTGATGACATTTAAGATACCGCCGACAGGTGTACAGATTGGGATAGCACCTACGCCGAGAGCTTCTATGAGCGAAATGGGAAAGCCTTCATAACGTGAGCATAGGCCAAAGGCTCCTGTTTCCTTCAAATACTCCAAAGGATTCTGGCGTTGTCCCAAGATATGGCAGCAGGGTGGCATTGCCTTTTCAACTTTCTGTTTGAATGCTTCGCTGTCCCAACGGCCAATGAAGAGAACTGTAAAGTTATATCCCTCGTTGTAGAGCCGCATGGCGACGCTCGCCATCAAGTCTTGCCGCTTAATATCGTCCAAGTGGGCGAGTTGCACGATGACACGTGTTTGTTCGTCCTTTCGGTAGCCTGCAATCTCAGATTTGATGGCATCAGGTATCGGCAGGTTCTCTGGTATATCACGCCCATTGTCTATTTGAATGGCATTCATGCCATAGAACTCTACGAAGCTGCGATGCGAGTCTTGCGATATGGTTATAGGTGTAACACGACCACTCTTGAAGAGTATCCGACGAACCCACCCAAACAGCTTGTTATTAGCTTCTTTTTCTGCGTCGCTATGAACCGTGTGTATGCCGTGAATGGTGAATAATTCAGGAATGATAGCATAGACAATTGCTCGCAGATGAGTGTGGATGATGTCTGGCTTTTCTTTCTTGATGAATTGGTACACTTGCCAGAATATACAGAGGTCTGCACCGCGTTTTTTGTTAAGCGATACGACCCTCACTCGTTTGCTAATTTGTGGGAGGTAGAAGTCACAAATCCCTTCCAGTTTATACAACGTAAGCAGAGTAACGTCATGTTTTTGGCTAAGTTCATTGCATAAATCCACAACAAACCGTTCTCCTCCACCGGATGCCAAGGCAGGCACTATTTCTATTATCTTCACAGTGATATGAGATATTCGGCGTTCATCCTATTTACGGAATAGATGACGTATGCCAGGTTGTATAAGTTGGAAAAAAGCACACAGAGCAGGGCGTATTTGACGAATCTTGTCGTAATGTAATCTCTTAGAAATACCATGGAAAAGAATGCCAAGGGATAAATCGCAGCATCCCAAAGTCTCGTGGATAGAAAAGAGGAAACATCATTGTTCTCGAATAGGAATGAAAGATATATCATAAGGAAGGATGCCATCAAGAAATTCTTGCAGAGCATAGAGGTCTCGACACGTTTAAAGAAGACATGCCACATTGAATACGACAGGAGTGCGAGGATGGGAAATCTGTTGATAACCATTTTTAATAAACCAAACAGATTGGCACTTGACCGGAAGTCAGACCCAATATAGTGGGTGGCACGTTCAATTCCGCCGTACTCTTCTCCAGCCCATATCAGAAGATAGTTTTTTGCCTGTGAAAACGATATGTATAGTATAGGAAACAAAAGCAGAAGCGTGATGATGACATATTTGTTTTTGACACCTGGTATGATTGGCAGGAGAGTCAATACTATGAATAGTGTCATGGTGGAATGGAATATCGTAGATAAGGCGATAAAGCATATTGATATGGGCAGAAGTATTTCACGTTTTTCTTCTATGCTTTCATACAGCAGAATAAATCCATAGTACATAACCGTAAAACCCAGAACCTGGCGCAGATTTGGGAAATGGAACATCAGCAGCAGGACAAAAATCAAACATGAAATATCCGCATCGGTTCTTAGTCGGTGTATAATTGCCATTAACGCGCATGTGGCAGTCCCCCATACTGCTGCTCTCCACCAATAATAGCCGTCGGGCAACAGATGAATGATTTCATAGTAGAACTGTTCGTAGTGGATAGGCTCGTCCGATTTGGCGTTTTTGTTGTATAAGTCCCAGTAGTGTAGGAAGTCACTGCCAGAGCATCCAAATGTGCTATAACAGAAAACTAATATGCCGAACACCAGCAGAAATCCAAACGGTTTGTATAGTATTGTCGTATCTGCTTCTTCAATTGAATTGTAGATGGCAGTTTGCCTCTTGCAGATGTAAAATGCAAATAACCACAGAAGTGCAGAGAGGATGACCTGAGAATATGATACGGAGTACTCGTAGATTTGCATAAATGTACGGCTATTGGATTGTTACCAATTGTTTGGCTTGAGTGTTAACACGTTTGATGGTAATGATGGTTAGCAGCAACTCTGGCAGAAGAATCATGAAGGTAACGATGGTAAACCATATCAGGATATTCTCGGGTTGCCACATATAGCATAGGACTGCAGTCCATACGACGCGGCATACGTTTAGGGCTATCTCGATATTCAACATGTCCATGACCTTGGTTAGCAGGGAGAACATGCCAAGGTAGCTAATCAACCCCGTTCGCAGAAGAATGATAAATGCAACCATAGGTGCAATCATGCCCATGTTGGGATAGGTCAAAAAGATTCCGCCACTGACCAATCCGCAGACAACCAGCAGCATAAGAACATATAGTGGGGCGAGTTTGAAGAGACGGTTGATATGCCGTCGAATTTCGTCTATGCGCGAGGAGGAAAGATTGGACATGAAGTAGTTGGTGAAGCTGCTGTTGAACAGACTGATGATGCCGACGAAGCCAGAACAAAAGGCAAGTGCTGTGGTGAACAAAACATCTAATCCCTTTGTCGAAATCAAAAACATTTTATCCGAGATGATAAACAGTGCGCCAATGACCCATACCTTGAGACTGTAAGCGAGTAACTGTTGTAGCAGGTTGCCAGATACTAAGCCCAGACGGACATATCGACAGCTATTGACTACAAAGTCGCGAATATCCTGGACAAATGGAATGATGAATACCAATGCAAGTATAAGGCTTATGTCCGTAATATGTGTAAGACCGATAACAGCCAAAGCTATCATCCTGAATAAGAATACAGTAACGGATATTCTCATCATATATCGATAATCTTTGTCTGCCACATTCTTACCCTTATTGTAAAGGAAAATTTCTGAGACGATGACGCTCGCAAAAAAGGCCATCTGCTGCCCTCTGCCAATGCCGTTTAGATTTAATGCGGAGAGCAGTGGATTGTCGGGCCATAAAGCAAATGCCAAGAGAAGAATCATCAATGAGCCGACAGAAAGATAGTAGATGTTGAGTGTCTTCTGCCTATCCTGCTCAATGAAGTGATACAATCCAACCACGAGACCTATCTGGAACACTGTGGTCAGGAAGAACACCATCTGGAAGATATAGATAAAGTCTGTGAAGACAACTGTCGGGAGAATCTTTGGCAGAAGTATATTGATTATCATGGTCGATACACTGAACAGTATGTTGGCCATGAAGAAGCAAATGGCATCTTTCTTTAGCAATTGAATGATTCTTGCTGTCATGGTTTTATTTCAGTGCTTCAACAATTCTTCCGCAGGCTTTCCCGTCGCCGTAGGGGTTGACGGCCTTGCTCATCTTTTCGTAAGCGTCATCATCATCAAGGAGGGTGCTGACCTCGGACACAATCTTGTCGTAGTCGGTGCCAACGAGATGCACTGTGCCAGAGGCAAGCGCTTCGGGTCGCTCTGTTGTGTTGCGCATTACGAGGACGGGCTTCCCCAATCCAGGAGCTTCTTCTTGTATGCCGCCGCTGTCGGTCAGCACCAGGTAACTCTTCTCCATCAGGTAAACAAACTCAAGATACTGTAGCGGCTCGATAAAGAAGAAATTCCCCCATTTACCATTTACGGATTTACAATTTACTATTTCACCGAAAACTTCGTGGATGGGCTTGCGCACGTTAGGGTTGAGGTGCATAGGATAGACGAAGTCCACATCTGGATATTTCTCGGAGAGGTCTTTCATCGCTGTCAGCATACGGGTGAATCCATCGCCGAAGTTTTCGCGCCGATGGCCTGTGATAAGAACAAGCCTTCTGAATTTACAATTTGTCGATTTACTATTAACAATATCATTTAAACGGGAGATATCATATCCTGTGGTTCTGAGTACTGTCTCTTGTTCTGCTGCAAGTTTAGGGTTGCTCTTGAGCTTGTCAACGACCATGTGAAGCGCATCGATGACAGTGTTGCCTGTAACGTAGATATGGCCGTGTGCCTTTTCTTCCCTGAGGTTTTGCTCAGAGAGGGAAGTCGGAGCAAAATTATATGTTGCTATGCGACTTGTTATCTGCCGGTTTATCTCCTCTGGCCAGGGACTGTAGATGTTGTGTGTGCGAAGGCCTGCTTCCACATGGCCCACAGGAATCTGCTGGTAGAAAGCTGCCAACGCAGCAGCTGTAGAGGTAGTGGTGTCGCCGTGTACCAATACGACATCTGGCTGAACCTCTTTCAACACATCGCGCATTCCTGTAAGTACACGGGCGGTTACGTCATATAAGTCTTGTCCCTGCTTCATGATATTCAGGTCATAGTCGGGCGTGACGTTGAAAATCCTGAGTACCTGGTCGAGCATCTCACGATGCTGGCCCGTGACACATACGATGGTCTCGAAGTCTGTGCTATGTTTCTGGAACTCCTTGACCAACGGACACATTTTGATGGCTTCCGGCCGTGTGCCAAAGATAAGCATAACCCTCTTCATGCCTTTTGCAGATTAGATATAATAGACTTTGTCGAGTTTGTGAAGCACGTTGCAGCAGTCAAAAACGACCTTGCCGCGCAGACGTTCCTCGTTGTCGATAATATGCTGATGCTTGATAAGGACTACCACCATGTCAATGTCGTCAAGGAAGGCATCGAAATTGTTGAACTGGTTTTCGGCTATTTTCTGTTGCTCAAGGAAGGGGTCGTAGCACTTCAGCGGATGTGCCAGATGACGCTCTTGGTTCTCGAGCATTTGCAGAGCAGGACTCTCGCGGAAGTCATCGACATTCTCCTTATAGGTTAGCCCATAAAGGCCAACCTTCCGATTGTCGGTGATGCCGTTCTCCTTCATGATTTCGTGAATACGGTTCAAGATAAATTCGGGTTGACTGTCGTTGGTCTTCATGCTTTCATCAATCACTTTTGCCAATTGGGGATAGTCGCCCACAAGGAACCAAGGGTCAACCGAGATGCAGTGACCGCCCACACCAGGGCCTGGCTGCAAGATGTTCACACGGGGATGCATGTTGCAAATCCTGATGATTTCATACACATCCATGTTGTCGTGGCGGCAAATGCGGCTTAGCTCGTTGGCAAAGGCAATGTTCACGGCGCGGTAGGTGTTCTCTACGACCTTGGTCATCTCTGCCGTACGGATGTCTGTCACGATGATTTCGCCTTGGCAGAAGCTGGCGTAGTATTGCTTCACCTTCTCGCCAATCTCGTGGCTGTCTGCTCCTATAGTGCGGTTGTTATGGAGTAGTTCATAGACCATATTCCCCGGGATGATGCGCTCGGGAGCATGAACAAGGTTGATATCCTCACCAATTCTGAAGCCTCTGGCCTCTATTACGGGGCGCACAAACTTGTCAATTGTTCCTGGGCTTACAGTGGACTCAATCACCACGGTGGCGCCTTTTGGACAATGGTTCATCACTTCCTTGACAGCTGCTATAACATAGCAGGCATCGACCTTCTTCGAGAACTTGTCGTATGGCGTTGGGACGGACACAATATACATGTCTGTCTTCTGGTATTCGGTAGTGAACTTAATACCAGCCTTTACTGCGGCATGGAAAAGTTCATCCAGACCATCCTCCTTGAAAGTGGTTTGTCCAGCGTTGAGGGTGTCAACAAGTTTTTTATTATAATCGGTACCGATAACTTCCAGTCCATGAGAAGCCATCATTAGCGCTGTCGGAAGTCCAATGTAGCCTAAGCCAATAACATTAATCATCTTAATTTTAATTTGCGTGCAAAGGTACAACAATTATTCCGATTATGCAAATTGCATTATGCAAAACCAATAATAACTTCTTTATAATTAGCCGTTAGCTATTTCTAGGGAAGTATCTCTCAAGGTCGTCAAGTGTTGGGTTGGGGATGTGGAAGAGATCCTTGGTTCGAGTTATTTCTTCGTCGGGCAGATTCCACCATTTGATTTCCAGAAGTCGTTCAATCATTTCTGGTGAGAAGCGATACTTTAACACCTTGGCAGGAACGCCACCAACAACGGCAAAAGGTGGGACATCTTTTGTCACTACAGCTCCTGCTGCTACAATAGCCCCATCACCAATAGTGACACCGTCAAGAATAAGACAACGCATTCCTATCCAAACGCCATTACCTATTGTTATTGGCTTATCGCTTTCTCTGAAGCCAGTATCCCTGCACCACTCATCGTGCCATTTCCAACGTTTTTTCTTGTAGAAAATGCTGTGGGGGGATAGAGTGTTTGTCGGATGGGCACCCAATCCAACCACACAATTTCTTGCTATAATGGAGAAGTTTCCAACTGTCGTGTTAAATAGCTCTGTGTTGATGCAGATGCGTGAATGCCTGCCTACATGTGAATGCATGAGCTTTGCTTTACGCTGAAGGGAAGTGTATTTGGTAATACTGCTGGTCTTGTCCCATAGAGCAAGAGGTGATATGTCCTTGAAGAGAATTTTCTTTAACGAAAAAAGGGATGAGAGATATTGCAGCATAGTATGGGTCTAATTATAAATTACTTTTTTTATCATCTCTAACTGGCGATGTGGATTATATTTGTTGTCGATGACATCGTAGCAATTCTTTCGAATCTGCTCGCGATCCAATCCACTGGTGAGCCACGCTTGAATAGAATGGGCTAAATCTTCCACATTGTCTGCTTGGAAGAAAGTCCCAGTCTTACCATCCTCTATTGCTTCGAACTCTGGTCCTTGGTGGCAAAAATGGTTGTGGGTGATTACTGGAGTGCCAAAGGTCATAGAATGTATGGCAGTCAAACCAATGTCGCCAGGCGAGACACAGAGGTCGGCATTGTATATAAGCTGGGCTATCTGCTTTTCGTCATAACATGGACCATAGAACCATACATTGTCCTTTATTTCGTTTTGCTTTGCGATTGCTTCAAGTTCTGCTTTCTTTGGACCATCGCCGACGTAGGTCATGTTCATCTTGATGCCTTTGTTGCGTAGCAACGACATGGCACGGATAATCATGTCCAATTTCTTATCCGCAATCAAACGGCCAATAAATACCAAGTTGGGCAGTTCGTTGTGAAAGTGGTCTTGATAGAATGACGTGGCAGTGAGTGTCTTACGTACTTCTATCTCTTCGTCGTATGCCAGTGAATTGTAAAAGACGTGCAGCTTTTCTTCTGGTACTCCCCATTCCATGAGTATCTTCTTAGCATGGTTGCCATAAAGAAGCGAACTGGTTGCACGTTTCATCTTCCATATGGTAAGCCACTTTTTTATTCCCCGCTCATTGCCGTATGCCCCATGAGACCACAGATAGACGCGCTTACCGAAAAGCGGAGCTAACAACAAGATAACCCACGCAGAGAGGCAATAGTGAGTGCCAGTCGTAAAGAGGTCAGTGTAGTCACTCCATAACAGACGGATGGCTCCGTTCTGCCAATAGATGAGACCAAATCCAATGTTATGGAAATAGCCTTTGAAATGCTTTAGGCATGATGTGTCAAGCTCCTTGATAGCTCCCTGCTTACGCGAGTCGCCAAAGAAGAAATCAATGCCCAGTTCCCTGTCCATGAGCATGAAGATGTTCTTGCGGTAATGGACAGAACTTTGATTGAAAAAACAAACTTTATGTTGCATACTGCTTGAAGAAATGGATAATTCTATATGCACGATTTTCTATATTGAGTGATTGAGCAGATGTCAATGCTGCTTCTGCTATGGTTTGGCGAAGGTTATTACTTTCTGTTACATCCTGTTTATATCAAACAAAGTATCTTTGTGTTGTTCCAAAACTTACATTTCATCCAAGGTCAGACATGCGGTCTCAATTTTGTACTTTGCAAATAATTTTGTCTTAATCAGTTCAACTTTGTGTCCAAATTTTGCTGCATCGAAATTCTTGCGTTGCCGCTTCACCTCGGCCAGTAGCACTCTTTTTTCCTTGAAAAAGACTGCTACAATATCTATTTCATGTTGATCTGTCCCTTCACCTTTTCCTCGTTTACCTTCCCACCAGGAGCCAATCTGCTCCAATGAATTTTCTTCAGCTATCTTGTCGCGGAAATAAGCCTCTAACACATGCCCCGAATAGTCGGCATAGTCGCGCATCACCAACGAACGCAAATCTTCAAACCGTCCAGACTGAACGAGATTTTGGTACTTCACAATGTATCGGAACCAAAAGCGCAGGAAATGGTCTTTGATTTCATATTTCACGGTCTGCGTACCCTCTTTTGCTTTTACAGGTCTTAGCTTGGTTATAATACCGTAATCCTCCTCTAAGCGTTGCAGACTGCCACCCAAAATTTGTTGCCCGGTTACATCTGATATCCGCGATGTCTCATTGGCGCCTGAAGCAATGGCAGAGAGAATGGCATAGTAGTTTCCATATTTCTTGCCAAATTCTTGAATGAGCATCACATTTCCCTCCTCTATGAACACAGAGTTTTCCTTTACCACTCGGTCTATCATCGACTTCACAGAAAAAGCGCCGCTATCCATTAGAAGCTCTACATACTTTGGCACACCTCCGGTTAGCATATAAAGCGCGAGTAGGTCATCATTGGTATATTCAGGTGAGTGGTCATGGAGTATTTTTTTGAGCACCGATACGGCAAAAGGCTTCATGCGGATTATACTGGTGGCGCGGCCGTAAAGAGGCTCTTTGTAGTCCATAAAGAGATGGTGCATCAGTGAATAGACAGAGCCGCTGATTAACAGATTGACGCGAGCTTCGTCTTTTGTTGAGTCCCAGATGTTTTGGATGTCGCTAAATACTGCGCTGTTGATTCCTTCTAATTCCTGAAACTCATCAATAATAAGATTGTATGCTTGCTGCTTTCCTAATTCCATCAGGAGGCGGAACAAATCGCGAAAGGTTTCAATCCCGTTTGGAACGAACACGTCAAGCGAATCTCTCACCACCTGCGAAAATTGGCGGCATAACACGGGTTCGCTGCTGCGGCCCACAAACAGATATACGGTTGGTGTACCTTCGCAACTTTTCAGCATCAATTTTGTCTTGCCGATACGTCTTCTGCCTGTCAGCACCGTCATTTGTGACACCCTATTGAATGCCACTTCCCGACTTTCAGCCAGTGTGTTCAACTCTCTATCTCTGTCATAGAACTTCATATCTATAATTTATTGATAAAACATGTGCAAAGATACACTTTTTGCATGAGACTGCCAAATTTCCTTGCTGCGATTTTCGCGGCTGCGATTTTTATTGA
This sequence comes from Bacteroidaceae bacterium, assembly GCA_017524545.1. GTDB lineage: Bacteria > Bacteroidota > Bacteroidia > Bacteroidales > Bacteroidaceae > Physcousia. The sequence continues at coordinate 85,074 of JAFXVN010000013.1, read as the reverse complement.
TGTTTATCATTAGATGATTTCTCCTCCTCTATAAATGTATGAGCGACCGCTTCCGGTTTCATGGGGTTGTGGGTCATCATTGTCTTGAATAAATCAAATATTTTTATTGTCTATCTGAGGAACTCCATTTTCCCTAATTTTATCTCCATAGCTATAACTTTCCTCCTTTTTGCGTAAAGTTCGCTTTGTATTTACAACTTCTCTGTGTTTTTCCTGCAAAAGTACACATTATCTTTAACTCTTCCAAATTTCCCCATCGTTATTTTCGAGGTGGTGAAAATAGGAATTTGTTTGTGAAAACATGCTTGATGCTATGAAAAGGCTATTGCTTCTGAATGATAGCCGTTTTCTGTAAGCCAATTAAGATAATCTGGCAATAATTGTCTCGTCTCTTTCTCATGCCGATGGCAGAAATGGAACAATACTACATCTCCAGACTTGGTGTTGTTGACAAGACGTTTCTGGCATTTTTGAAGGTTTTTTAATCTGGAGTGAATTTTATTTTCCGACGTTTGCCATCGGCATATATGACGATATTCAATCCACGTTGCATAGTATCATGTTTCATGCCTGCAACATCGTAGATGGTAATGACGTTGTTGCGGCCAAATCCGTATGTGGCGCGTACCATATCTTCGGTCGCCTTTGTCGCTATAAATGCAACAGAATCGCCCAAGGTACATGATGTCAGAGACGGCTGTATCTCTGAGTCTGGAAAGTAATAGACCGATTCGCTAGCATCTGCATGTGTAACCACCATTTCCCATGCACTTCCTTCATTCGTGCCAAGCGAGAGTGGAAAGTTCGTGAACCATGCTCCGCCAAACCGTCCGGTACGAAGTGGAATGTCGCAAAGAGTGAGGCGGGCATCCTCTTCCCTGTCTTCTGCAACTACGCTTATGGGTATGACATCTCCTAACATGAAATAATTTGCCATCTGACGGTAGACGAACCCTGGACGTTCGGTGATATATGATTTGAATCTTTCTACGTATGAATTATGTTTTTTGAGAGTGGACATATTGTCGTATGCCGCAAAGGTAGGGCCAATCTCATCAATTATCTGATTATTCATCTCACTAACGATTGGCAAACAGATATCTGGACGTAGAAAATCACCAAGGTAAGTAGCGTATGTTGCAATGAAGCGGTTACGGAATTCAGGGAAAGAGTTCATCTGTTCATAGAGAAATCTTGTCTTAACGGTAGCAGATCGATTGGAATATTCATATTCTGGAGACTGCTCATCATCGGTTCCCAGCATATACTTGAACATATCCCAAGAGGGTTCATGTTTGGCAACAAAATCCAAATCTTTCAAAATCCATCTCCATTGGTAATCTTCTCCAATTTGTTTCCATATAGCGATGTTATTTTGCGGATAATCTGTATTTGAGGAGTAGCACTCAGCGATGAAGGCATTCATGAAATTCGAGACATTCATCGCGTTGTCCAGTTCTTCATAAGTGACATCTGATTTGCTATAGAGTCTATTAAAGGCATTGAATTCTGGTGAACCAGATACTTTGGAAGATTTGTAATTGGCCGCAACAGCTATCTCCACGTCTTCCTCATTCACATCATAGTTGCTGGTGACATAATCCTCGTTAGAACGTTCCCTGAAACCATAAATGCCTTTATACACTCCGTTAATATAGACGATAGCTGGCTCGTATGCCTGCCAGTCAAGTTCCTCAAGGTTCGTGCCGAAGAACCTTTGTAGAGCTGCATCGTTAAAACGTGCAGACTGATATTTGTTTCCACCGTTTCTTAACGTGAATGATTTGATTTTGGTAACATTGGGCTTATCGTGCCAGAAATTGCCTTTGAAATACTTCTTGCCGAAGCGGTTCTTTGCATAACATTTGATGCTTTTCTGCGGCAATGCTCGTGTACTCGCGCCAGCCACTGCCATTTCGCCAGATTGATTGAAAACAGTCGTTCCCTCCTTTATGTTGAAGTATTCAAAGTTCCCGGGACGACGCCAGTCGTAACTATAGTTTGGCTGTCCATCAGTGCTGTCATTGGAAATGATTCCTTCCTCACTGCTATAGAGATAAGTGCTGTCAGTGGCAATGGAGACTATAGGGAGAGTTGTCGTCCTTGGATGAAAAATAAAGGAATGCGTGGTGGAGCGAATCGGCAGGGCCTGATGTGACAAAAGTTTCGCACGAATAACGGTTGATTTGTCAATGTTGAGAGTGAAGAGAGTATCCGATGCAGATTCCCACGTTGGTTCGCTACCATTTGAGGTCATGTATATACGTGTGTCTTCGGGAACCCCAGGTGGCATACTGATTGTGACGGTCTCCATACTACCTGTCATCAGATGTCCTTGTGAGGAAAAAACAGGTTCTGGTAATATGTCATTACTCCCGATGCTATGGTTGGGAGCTCCAGGAGTGGCGTTCAGCTCATATTGCCATTCACTACTCCCATCCGTCACGCGTCCGTATGCCACATTCGGTGCTGGCATTTTTTTGTAAATGATGGAGTCTGCAAGATTTCCTGAGCTGTCAAATAAGAAAAGTGATCCCTTGCCTGCTTCAAGGTTAAAGCCATAATGAAAAGGCATTCTCGTTGTTTTGTCACAATAAAGAAGCAAGTGGTCACCCGGCTCTATGAATACGTTTTCTGTGGTAATCTTATAACAATCATTGAAATTGTCTGAAGGCCCGATTCGGTAGTCGCAAATGGAAACCTGTCGATCGTTTCCGTTGTATAATTCCACCCATGAGTCTGGGAAGTCATGATTAGCCATCATGAAATCCACATTCGACTGCATGAACTCATTAATGACAAGCTTGTTTTGTGCCATCATCTCTACAGCTACAGATGATATAGCGAATATCAACAATTCCAGTTTCGGAATATGTGACAAGAATCCATATTTATGTTGCATGACTTTTGAAGAAGTTTATAATTTTGGATGCGCGCACATCTATTGTAAGCTGTTCTGCAGAGGCCAATGCTGCTTCTGCCATGGTTTGGCGAAGATTGCTGTCTGTCTTCAATCGCAGAATTGCTTGGCAGATGGCGTTGATGTCTGTTGGTTCCACCATGATGGAGTTTCTCTCATTGAGAATGTCCCAATTGAAAGCACGGTTGGAGGAAATGACTGGCAATCCACATGCCATGGCCTCAACTACGGCATTGCAACAGCCTTCATTGAGCGTTGGCAACACGAAGATGTCGGAAGCATTGAGATATTTGGGGACATCTTTATGCTGTAGCTTGCCTTTGAAAAGAATACCAGGACAATCTGGCTCTTCGGAACCAATTCCGACAAATAAAGACTTGATGTCCAAATCATTGCTTGCACGTATTGCTTGTGCAACTCGTTTGGCTCCTTTACGCTCATTGAACCATCCTACAAATGCAACCACGAAGTCATCTTCAGCAATACCTAATTCGCGACGGCAAGATGTCTTGTCGAGTTTTTGGAATAACTTCGAGTCGATTGCATTGGGAATGACCTCGCACTTGCTCTCTTCTGTTAGCCCCAGCGCAATACTCTCTTGTTTGTTTTTTGTCGATACACAAACAACTCCGCTCAGATAATTGCAGAAAACCTCTTTATCTTTCCATTTGCTAATCATCTTGGCAATATCACTTTCACCTGTTGCAACAAACAATGGAATGCCGTGTTTCCTTGCAAAGCGATAGCCTTCGTGTGCCTGTTCCCAGAAGTGCCCATAAATAACGTCGGGTTTGATGGGCAGCCGTTTTAGGGCACGCTGAACTGCCCGTTCGTGCATTACCCATGAAATGCGTTTGCCAGCAATCGTCAGATTCGATACAGATATAAAGTTAGGTCTTAGGATGGTGATAGTCCCTTGTCCTTCATGCTGGATAACTTCCTTAAATGTATGGAAGTGGCGATTGGCGATGATGCTATATGGAGCTATTACGCAACAGTTGTGTCCCTGTTTGGCCCATTGTTCAACCAATCGTGCGACAAAAGGGAACACAGTCCGTCGCTCGTCGGGGTAATCGTATGATATAATGACAATGTTCATCTTTTCCGACTTTAACTGTCTTATTCCTTGATTTCTTTTTCTTCAATAGCTTCGCATCTAACCCTGTGACTTTGGATGGTCAGCATATAAAGCGTCCAAAACATTATACTGCCCGACTGAACTCCCGTAGAGTGTGTCTGCGAATATAGCATATAACAAAGACAACCAATAGCCATGCCCATGGTGCGGAAATCCTCTTCGCATCGCGAGAAGAAGGCAATCTCGATGAGTGTCTTGCAAAGAAAGAAGAAAAGCACGATATAGGTAAGGAGCAGGAAGATGCCGCCAAGACGTAACGAATCAGTGAAAGTGTTATGTCCTAAAGTATGAAATATATAGTAATCCTCATTTGTGACATTTTGGTTATTTCCTAACAACAATCTTTGTGGATTGCTTATGAATGAATCTAATACAGTTAGTGTGCTCGAGCGTAGCTCATCCTCTGTGTTGACGAGACGTCCCCATTTCGAATAGTCATAATTTTGGATGTCATTTATGTATAATGCAATGACTATGATGGCTGCGGTGGAAAAGAAGATTTTTGTAACTATGGATGTCCGCTTTAGTGTTATAATTGCGATAAGATATGCTGCAGCAACGGCCAATGCCATACGTTGTTGGATGAAATAGATGCAGATTGCAGCTACAGCAAACATGGCAAATGACCACAACGTCTTCAACTTAAACTTATCCCAAATAAAGTAAGTCATGATGGGGAGCATAGTGGCAATAAAGTAGCCATTGCTGACAGCATTACCCATGATGCCGGTAAGTATGGCACGACGGAAATCTTCGACATTTTCCAATACTGACTGTATTTCGCCCAATTCGTCCTGCTGAGTGGGGTTGATAGACATGCCAATTGTCCAGCCCAATAGAGAGTTATTGTATTGCAGGAAGGTTGTGAAGGCATCCAACAAGAAGCCGAAGGCCACAACGATATAGGCTCCTCGGATGGATGCCTCGGTCTTGAATAGCCGGGGAAAGGCAAAGATAGCGATACAACTGACGAGATGCACCGCAATCAAATCTTTTATGAAAACAGGACTAAATGCCGTTAGATTGAGGAGGTTGATAAAAAGATAGACGCCGAGATAAACAAAGTATAGTTGCATACCTCGTGTTGGCAGATAGTCTGTCTTTCCGCGCCACAATACATATCCCAGCAGTCCGTATGCCACTACCATACGGACAGACAAGGGGCCTATATGGATGCCTCCTAGGAACATGAATGAGAAAATCACAAGGAAGGATATCCCTATCCATTTGTATTTGTTGATTAGGCTATCGTCTTCCATTGCGAAAGAATTATTCATATTAGACAATTTATAGGGTATGGAGTGTGTGCAGGAATTTGTTAAGCTCAATACGGTTGCGTTGTGCTTTGTCCTTTAAGTCCTGATTGAGCTCATAGGGAGACACGAGGAAAAAGGATTTCAGCATGCGCTTAGTCTCTTCATTGATATTTTTGTATTCAAGGCAATATCGTTCGTTGTTGGCCATTTTGTGCAAGCGAGGTGTCTTGCTGTGGGTCCAAAATGAGAATACTCGTTTGTTGAGAGCAAGTGATGTGATGCCGACATGGAGTTTCGTGGTGATGATGTATTGCGAAGAATTGATAATGTCAATCAGTTTCTGGCATGTTTCGTAAGGGTATGTTTTATAGTTGATTTTATTTTGTGATAAATATGTTAATACAGGAGCAAAGAATGGTTGGTCAAACCAACGATTAGTACCGTCGGATATAATTATGAGATTATAATCCGAAAAAGTTTCTTTTGCAGCATCAGTAATAGACTTTATCAATAAAAGAGTGGTATCAAGATAAGAAGCAGTAATAGTATCCATGTGGATAACTATATTTGGCACCTCAATATCGTTGTTGTTGTTAGGTTTGATAATATCAGGTAAAGTTAATACAGCATCCGCAGACAATACAGCATTTGAGATGCCATTATCACCAAGGAATTTCAGCGATTCCTCATTTCTGACGACAACAACTGATGCATGTTTTGCCAGCCAAATACAGAACTTGCGAAACCAGCAAGAACTGATAGGGCCAAATTCGACACCTATAATTGCAAAAGGAATGTGAAAGAGAACAGCCAAAAGTCCGATGATGCCATGTCTTTTAAAGTTTCGCATAGCCCATCGCTGATAATGTTTTGGCTTTTCTCCGAAATAACCGCCTCCGCAGAATATTAGAGCTTTGGAGCGAAACAGATTCATTATGCCAGTCGTGTCGTAATCAAGGTCTGGAGCTGTGCTGCGTCCTCCCAAAGGCATATTGATTACTGTATTGGGACATAAACTGCGAATCCATTTAGCAAAAAGATTAACTAAAAGGATGTCACCATAATTTTTCCCAAAATAGGAACCATGAAGGCTGATTATATTTTGTTTCATCTTAATTATGTTGAATCCTTGTTTTTATTCTCTTAACGAAAGCAATTATCTGAAAACGTTCTTCTTGCGATAATCCAATGAGAAATGCACTCGAGGCTGTAATGCCGACAATCAGAGGGATGGAGACGATATGCATGTATAATGTATTGACATATTGCATGAAGGTAATGATAACAGCAATACTGAGTACTGTAGATGTGAGTAGAGGAAATACTATATTTCGAAGATAAGAATTGATTGTGAGAGTAGGAATCTTTTTTCTTGCATAGTGGAGACGGACACCACAGACAACAAGCATGATGGAGGCTTTGACATACATGGCCGTGATTGGTGGCATACCTGCTGAGAACAAGGCATACACGATGAAGAGGTCGGAAACGAAAACTAAACCTGTTGTTATTTGGAACGCTTTGATGTCTCCACTCGACATGACACAGAAGTTCAGAGGAGAGGAAGATGCTTGCAGAATGCCGCTTACAATCATCAGTGTGCAGAATTCGGCGGTATATTGCGGAACTTCTGTGAGCCAGAAGTCAAGAATCATTTCGAGATTGAATATCAGTGGCATGGATATGATGGTCAGCAGGAAAAAGGAAATCTTTGTGGTTGCATAGACAAGAGAACGTAAATAGATGTAATCTTGTGCCGCGTATGATTTGGTTATTTGCGGATTGAATGCCGTCTGAAAGTTGTTCGTGAAATTCAATATCGCTCGATTGACTTGTGAGGCAATTGCCATAGCCGCATTCACTGTGACACCGAAGAATTGGTTTACAAGAATGATGTTTCCGTGGTTGGTGGCGATGATGAGCGTGTGACCAAACAACGTCCATCCTATGTAGTCAAGCATCTTTTTGATGAGGCTTTTCTCCCAAAGAAGTTTAAGGGAAACCTCTTTAAACTTCTTTCGACAATAAACCATATACGCCAATAAGTTTAACGCATTAATTGTAAGAACACAAATAGAATAGAAGATAAGATGATCACTTGCTGCATGTGTAATTATAACAGCTGCGCCTAAATTCAGCAAGGCATCTGCGATGCTGACAAAAGCAAAGAATCCCATATTCTCATGTGCAATGATGCAGGCGCTGAAGGGGATGGTGCAGATAGTGAATGACAAGCCAATGACTGCTGCTTGATAAACGCAATTCGCCGCAAATTCCCTGCCTTCGGGTATGTTTATATAATAATTAAGGAACCAAAGCCCAATTGTCTCTGTCAATAGAAAAGCAAACAGGGCTATCAGTAAATGAATTGTTAGGGAAACACTAAAAGTATCTTTAAGTCTGCCTGTACCTCGAACCATTTCAACATTCAGGAAACGCTGGGTACACTTTTCCATTGATGTGCGCAGAAACAGGAACAAGCCCACGACACCGGCAATAACATTGTACAAACCGAAATCATCAACCCCCAGTGCTTTTAGGACAATGCGTGAAGTGTAGAGGGTGATTAACATCACCACAACCATTCGTATGTAAAGAACAATTGTGTTCTTTGCTATTCTTCCGCTCTTACTCATTTATAGGTTCTCCTTGTACCACTCAATCGCCTCGTTCAGTCCTCGCTTGAAGTCATATTCGGGGTCATAGCCGAGGATGGTGCGGGCTTTTGTGATGTCGGCGTTGCTGTGCTTGATGTCGCCGGGACGGTCGGGGCCGAAGTGGGGCTCGATGTCCTTACCGAGGGCTTTGGTCAGGGCGTGATAGATGTCAATGAGATATTCGCGGCCTCCGTATGCGATGTTGAAAGCCTCGCCAGCGGCTTCATGGGGTGCGAGGCAGGCCTTGAGGTTGGCTTCAATGACGTTCTCTATATAGGTGAAGTCGCGACTCTGCTTGCCGTCGCCATTGATGGTGGGCTGCTCGTCGTTCAGAAGTTGCTTGATGAACTTGGGAATCACGGCTGCGTATGCTCCATTGGGGTCTTGGCGGCGGCCAAAGACGTTGAAGTAGCGAAGGCCGTAGGTGTCGAGACCATAGTGGCGGCTATACTGTTTGCCCCATTCCTCATCGCACCGCTTGGTGAGCGCGTATGGACTGAGGAGGTTCCCTTCCACTCCTTCTTGCTTGGGCAGGTGAGCTTCGTCGCCATAGACACTGCTGCTGCTGGCATAGACGAATTTCTTCACTTTCTGCTGGCGGGCGGCTTCCATCATGTTCAACGTGCCTTGTATGTTGTTGGCACAGTAGAACAGGGGCATCTCTATCGAGCGGGGCACGCTGCCCCAGGCGGCTTGGTTCAGGACATAGTCAACACCCTCACATGCCTCCATACAGGTGTTGAAGTCCTTGATGTCGCCCTTGATGAACGTATATCGGGGATTGTCCTTGAACAAATCGACATTGGCCTGTTTGCCTGTGCTGAGGTCGTCGAGGCAACGGACACGGTAGCCGAGCTTCAGGATGGCTTCGCAAAGATTGGAGCCAATGAAGCCGGCACCGCCGGTGACGAGGAACAGCGAGTCTTTTGGGAAGGTGAGGTTCTGATACATAGCTTCAAATCGTTTCTTTATAGCCTGCCATCTACGATGTCGCGGGGGAGGGTACACTTCACATCGAAGATGACGTGTTGTGAATTGAGCAGAGAGGTGACATCGAGGCTTGCAAACTCCTTGTGTGCAACGGCAGCGATAGCGGCATCGAATTTCTCGGTGGGCAGTTCGTTGGTGATGTCTATGCCATACTCGTGCTTGGCGATGGCAGGATTAGCCCAGGGGTCGTAAACGGTGATGTCGATGTTGTACTCCTTGAGGGCGCGATAAATGTCTATTACCTTGGTGTTACGCACGTCCGGACAGTTCTCCTTGAAAGTGAAACCGAGGATGAGCAGTTTTGAGCCAACAACCTGAATGCCTTTCTTGAGCATGTGTTTGATGGTCTGTGTTGCCACATACTCACCCATTCCGTCGTTCATGCGGCGGCCGGCCAGAATGATTTCCGGATGATAGCCCTTCCGCTCTGCGCATTGTGCCAGGTAATAGGGGTCCACGCCAATGCAGTGTCCGCCGACCAGTCCCGGACGGAAGGGCAGGAAGTTCCACTTGGTGCCTGCCGCTTCGAGTACATCAAGCGTGTCAATGCCCATCTTTGTGAAGATTTTGGACAGCTCGTTGACAAAAGCGATGTTGATGTCGCGCTGAGAGTTTTCAATGACCTTGGCAGCCTCGGCCACTTTGATTGTCGGGGCAAGGTGAGTGCCTGCGGTGATGACAGAGGAATAAACCTCGTTGATGTATTTGCCAATCTCCGGGGTGGAGCCGGATGTCACCTTCTTGATGTGCTCCACGGTGTGCTGCTTGTCGCCCGGATTGATACGCTCAGGGCTGTAGCCGCCATAGAAATCGACGTTCATCTTCAGACCGCTGACCTTCTCTACGACAGGGATGCATTCGTCCTCGGTGACGCCGGGATATACGGTAGATTCATAGACAACCACATCGCCTTTGGAAATCACTTTGCCCACGGTGGTGCTGGCACCGACGAGTGGGGTGAGGTCGGGATTGTTGTCGGCATCCACGGGGGTGGGGACGGCAACAACATAGAAGTTGCAGCCCTTGATGTCGTCTATGCTGGCGGTGCACTTGAAGCCGTGGTTGTTGATGGCATCCTGAAGCAGTTCGTCGCTGACTTCCAGCGTAGCATCATGGCCGGCCATCAACGCATCCACGCGCTTCTGGTTCATGTCGAAACCGATGGTTTCATATTTTGTCGAGAATAAACGGGCGAGTGGCAAGCCAACATAGCCCAAGCCAATTACACAAATTTTTGTTTGTTTCATTGCTGTGTTTTTAAGTACGACATGTTAGTTTTCTTGTTAAGTTCGTTATTGTCGTCTCATGCTTCACTTGTCTTGTAGTAGCCGGCATACCACTGGGCGAAGGCGCGGAGGCCTTGGCGGAGGGGGGTGGAGGGGCGGAAACCGAAATCCCGTTCCAGAGGTGTGGTGTCTGCGTAGGTGATGGGCACGTCGCCGGGCTGCATGGGGACGAGTTCCTTGTGAGCCTCGAAATCGTAGTCGGCAGGGAGCACCCCTGCGGCGATAAGCTCTTCCTGTAGGATGGTGACGAAGTCCAGCAGGTTTTCGGGGGAGCTGTTGCCGATGTTATAGACTTTGTAGGGTGGAACAGGCAGATTGTCTTCGCCAGTCTGCTTTTCGGGTGCATGTTGCATGATGCGGACAACGCCTTCCACGATGTCATCGACGAAGGTGAAGTCGCGCTTGCAGTTGCCGTAGTTGAAGATTTGGATGGTCTTGCCTTCGCGCAGCTTGTTGGTGAAGCCGAAGTATGCCATGTCCGGGCGTCCGGCGGGGCCATAGACGGTGAAGAAGCGCAGGCCGGTCGAGGGGATGTTGTAGAGCTTGCTGTAGGCATGTGCCAAAAGCTCGTTGCTTTTCTTCGTGGCGGCGTAGAGGCTGACGGGGTTATCGACCTTGTCGTCGGTGGAGTAGGGCACCTTCTTGTTGCTGCCATAGACGCTGCTGCTGCTGGCATAGACGAGGTGCTCCACGCTGTGGTGGCGGCAGGCCTCCAGAATGTTGTAGAAACCGATGAGGTTGCTCTCGATGTAGGCGTCGGGGTTCTGGATGCTGTAGCGTACACCGGCCTGGGCTGCGAGGTTGACCACAACGGTTGGCTTGTGTTCCGTGAAGAGGCGTTCGACACAATCCTTGTTGGCGATGGAGTCTTTAATGAACGTCCAGTCACGGCCAAGGGCTTCTATTCTTGCCAGGCGCTCATACTTGAGGTTCACATCGTAGTAGTCGGTGATGGAGTCGATGCCAATGACCTTGATGTCTTTGAAGTCCTTGAAGAGGCGAATGACGAGGTTGCTGCCGATGAAACCAGCGGCTCCCGTCACAAGAATCGTCTTGCCTTCAAGTGAGATGTTGTATCTTACCATTGCCTTACTTTTACTTTACAAATTCGCGTGTATGCATGTGCATGCAAGAATCGGTCTGCAAAGGTACGGCTTTTTATGGTAATCTACAAGCTTTCTTGGGAAAAATGTTATTTCTTCTGCCAGACGCGAACGTAGTCGATTTCCATCGTGAGGGGCAGTGCCGACTCATCGACACCTGCATAGCCGCCCCAGTCGCCGCCCCATGCTACGTTGAGAATGAGGAAGAAGGGCTTATTGAAGGGCCATGTGTCGTTGTTGTCCTGATGGTCGTTCTCGAAGTATAGCTGCTCCTTGCCGTCAACATAAGTGCGGATGTAGTCCTCCGTCCACTCCAAGGCATAGATGTGGAAGCTGTCTTCTGCTCCTTCGCAATAAAGGTGGTGAGTTTTCTGCGTCTTTGCTGGGTGGTTGTAGGCGGCACAATGGATGCTGCTGGAAACGTCGTTGGCATCCACGCCGACTTCCTCCATGATGTCTATCTCGCCACAAGCGGGCCAACGGCCTCCACTGACGGGCATCATCCACCATGCCGGCCAGGTACCTTTGCCCTTTGGCAGCTTGATACGCGCCTCGATGTAGCCGTACTTGAAGCCCACCGAACGGTTCCCGTAGAGGCGGCCGCTATAGACTTTGTCGTCTTCGCGGAAGGTATATATCCTCAATTTGCCCTTCTTGCACTCGGCTACCTTCCTGCCTTTGGGGCTATAGCCTTTGACATAGGTCTGCAGTTCGTGGTTGACCCATCCTGCCCGCGCTTCTTGATAAACCCAGAGGCTGGAATCGACTTCGGACTTCGAGAACTCATCGTGCCATACCAGTTTGTAACCGGGTAACGGGCAGGAGTTGTACTTCTTGCTCTGCACCTGTACGCACAGGGAACAGGCCGTCAGAAGGAGAATGCTTTTGATGACATTCATAACGCTAAACTGTTATTGCTGAGGATTTGTTACTTTATTCCAACTATCTGTGTGGGCGGCAGCTCTGCCTTCCTTCGGTCGGTTTCTGTAACGACGCGTGCGGCGAGCTGCATGAAAGCCTGCCCCGTGATGCCAGCAGGGTCGGTGGCGGCGGGGATGCCGTTGTCGCCACTCTCGCAGATGTCCTGCACGACGGGTATCTGTGCCAGCAGAGGCACCTGCATCTCCTCTGCCAACGCCTTGACACCTTCCTTGCCGAAGAGGTAATAGCGTTCGTCGGGGTGCTGCGCCGGTGTGAACCATGCCATGTTCTCCACAAGGCCGAGGATGGGGACGTTCACCTTTTCGTTCTGATACATGTCGATGCCTTTGCGGGCATCGGCCAGAGCCACCTGCTGCGGTGTGCTGACAATGACGGCACCCGTGATGGGAATGGTCTGCACAAGTGTCAGATGGATGTCGGATGTGCCGGGAGGCGTGTCAAGGATGAAGTAGTCGAGGTCGCCCCAGTTGGCGTCGCCGATGAGCTGCTTGAGGGCATTGCTGGCCATGCCCCCGCGCCACATGATGCCTTGCTCCGGGTTGACGAAGAAGCCGATGCTGAGCATCTTCACGCCGTACTTCTCGACCGGAAGGATGAGGTCGCGCCCGTTGATGTTCTCGCTGTAGGGGCGGGCGTCCTCCGTTTTGAACATCTTGGGAACGGAAGGGCCGAAGATGTCGCAGTCGAGCAGGCCGACCTTCATGCCCATTCGTGCAAGTGCCACAGCCAGATTGACTGCCACGGTGCTCTTGCCTACGCCGCCTTTGCCGCTCGACACGGCAATGATGTTCTTCACCCCTGGCAAAAGGTCGGGCAGGTCGGGGCGTGGCGCCTGCAATGCCCGCGTCTTGATTTCCACCTCGGCATCTTTGCAGGCGTAGGCATGGATGGCGGCTTCGGCAGCTTTCACGACGCTGCGCATGAAGGGGTCGGTGGGTTTGTCGAAGATGAGGGTGAACGAGACGCTGAGGCCGGCGATGCGCATGTCGTCATCGACCATCTTCATCTCCACAATGTTCTTGCCTGTGCCGGGATAGCGTACGGTGGCCAGGGCATCGAGTATGAGCTGGGGGTAAAGTTCCATGGAAGCAATGAATTTTGTGTCGTATGTTGCGTTGCCAACGCAACATACAGGTCGTTGATTATTCCTCCCGCTCCCAAAGCACGACGCAGCCTTCCTGCCGCGAGCGCTGCACGTCGATGAGCCGCTGGTTGCTGCTGCCCCGGAAGAGCAGGCCTTCTTCTCTCAGTGCCTGCACGAAGGGACCGTCAACCAATACATCTATATGCCTCAGGAGGCGTTGGGCTGCATCGTCGTGCAGCAGTTTTTCGTAGCGGAAGCCTGTGTAGCACCAGATGGTCTTGTCGGACTTGGCTTTGATGCGCTCGGCAAGCTCGGCAAAGCCTTCTGCCTGATAGAACGGGTCGCCGCCGGTGAAGGTGACGTCGGCAAAGGGGTCGGACAGGACCTCTTGCAGGAGGTCGTCTGTCGTACGGTCATCGCCTGAACCAAATGCCCACGACTGCGGATTGTGGCAGCCTGGGCATTGGTGGCGACAGCCGGCACAGTAGATGCTCGTGCGGAAGCCTGGGCCATCTACTGTGGTGTCGTGCATGACGAGCAGGATGTTAATCATGCACCACGCGGTCGTTAAGCTCCGAGAGCTTTGCTTTGTTCCAACGGTCGGTGGTGCCTACGAGATAGCCGGTTATGCGCTGCAGACGGTCGATGTTGGCGCTGCCGCACTTCGGGCATGTGTCCATCGTCTTCTCTGCGTTCTCGTAGCCGCAGTCCATGCAGCGGTTGCGTGTGTGGTTGACGCTGCCGTAGCCGATGTTGTACTCGTCCATCATATCCACGATGCGCATCACGGCCTCGGGGTTATGGGTGGCGTCGCCGTCAATCTCTACATAGAAGATGTGTCCACCACGAGTCAGATTGTGGTATGGAGCCTCAATCTGTGCCTTGTGCAGAGCCGAGCAGTGGTAATAGACAGGCACATGGTTGGAGTTTGTGTAGTAGTCGCGGTCGGTGATGCCTGGCAGGATGCCGAACTTCTCACGGTCGCGCTTGGTGAAGCGTCCTGCGAGGCCTTCTGCAGGTGTAGCAAGGACGCTGTAGTTATGCTGGTAGCGTTCGCAGAAATCGTTGACGCGGTCACGCATGTAGGTGACAATCTTCAGACCCAGCTCCTGTGCTTCTTCGCTCTCGCCATGGTGTTTGCCGATGAGGGCGATGAGGCATTCTGCCAAGCCGATGAAGCCGATGCCGAGCGTGCCTTGGTTGATGACGGGGGCTATGGTGTCGTTGGGGCCAAGCTTCTCGCTGCCGAGCCAGAGACCCTTCATCAGCAGGGGGAACTGCTTGGCGTAGGCGGTCTTTTGGAACTCGAAGCGGTCGTGCAGCTGCTGTGCTGCCACCTCGAGCATGTGGTCGAGCTTGGCAAAGAATGCGTCGATGCGCTCCTGACGGTTCTCGATGCCCATGCACTCGATGGCCAGCTTCACAATGTTCATGGTGGTGAAGCTCAGGTTGCCGCGTCCGATGCTCGTCTTGGGGCCGAAGCGGTTCTCGAAGACACGTGTGCGGCAGCCCATCGTGGCGCATTCCCACTTGTAGCGCTCGGGGTCGTCCTCGCGCCAGTTCTCGTTGAAGTTGTAGGGCGCGTCGAGGTTGATGAAGTTGGGGAAGAAGCGGCGTGCCGTCACCTTGCAGGCATACTTGTAGAGGTCGTAGTTGCGGTCGGTGGGCAGATAGCTGAGGCCCTTCTTCTTCTTCCAAATCTGGATGGGGAAGATGGCAGTCTCGCCGTTGCCCACGCCCTCGTAGGTGCTGCGCAGGAGCTCGCGGATGATGCAGCGGCCCTCGGCGCTGGTGTCGGTGCCGTAGTTGATGCTGGAGAAGACAACCTGGTTGCCGCCACGGCTGTGGATGGTGTTCATGTTGTGGATGAACGCCTCCATTGCCTGGTGTACGCGGCCGACGGTCTTGTTGATGGCGTGCTGCTTGATGCGCTCGCGGCCCTGCAAACCGTTGAGGGGCGTGTTCACGTAGTCGTCGATGGGAGCATTGTAGAGTTCGCTGTAGTCCTCGGCATAGAGGTCTTCAAGCACCTTCACCTCTTCTATATAAGAGGAACGCACGTAGGGAGCCAGATAGTAGTCGAAGGCGGGGATGGCCTGACCGCCGTGCATCTCGTTCTGCACAGTCTCCATGCTGATGCAGCCCAGGATGCTGGCCGTCTCGATGCGTTTGGCGGGACGGCTCTCGCCGTGACCTGCCTGGAAGCCGTACTTCAAGATGCGGTCAAGTGGGTGCTGCACGCAGGTGAGCGACTTGGTGGGGTAGTAGTCCTTGTCGTGGATGTGGAGGTAGTTGCCCTGCACGGCCTCCTTGGCGCTCTCGCTCAGCAGGAAGTCATCGACGAAGGGCTTCGTCGTCTCGCTTGCGAACTTCATCATCATGCCGGCCGGTGTGTCGGCATTCATGTTGGCGTTCTCGCGCGTGACATCATTATTCTTTATGTTGATGATTTCGAGGAAGATGTCGCGCGTCTTGGCCTTACGCGCCACGCTGCGCTGGTTGCGGTATTTGATGTATGCCTTTGCCACATCCTTTCGGGCGCTCTTCATGAGTTCGTTCTCCACCATGTCCTGGATTTCCTCCACGGTCATCTGGCTCTTGCCCTTTACGGAGATGCGGTCGGCAATCTGCTGGATGAGCGCGTTGTCCTCGCCCTCCTCGGTGGTCAGCATCGCCTTGCGGATGGCTGCACAAATCTTTTGCTCGTTGAAGCCTACTGTACGTCCGTCTCTCTTTTTGACTGTCTGTATCATAATCTTGTTAGTTGTTTGGTTGTATTTTCACTATGCTGTTTGGGTATGTTATCCTTGGTTTGTCGCTTAATCGGCTGCAAAGGTAGGCAAAAGCAGAAACCTGTGCAAGAGAAATGACAAAAAAGTTTTCACTTTTGGTAGATTTTTTTCACGACTATAAATAAAAAGTTTCCAGTTTCTTTTTGTAATCAGTTGTAAATCAGTCTTGTTTGTTATTAGGTTAAACAAAAAGTTTTCCAAAACGTCATGTTTGAGTGCGTGACGAGTGGAAAATCAGCACATTACGGGTGCCTAATGAAAATTCCACCCCTTTTGTGCCCGCCCACACACCTTGGCTCAAGCACAACAAGTCGAGGTGACAAAACCTCTCGGCGCAGGTGACAAAACCTCTCAGTGCAGGGCATAAAAGTTTGCGAGGCACGTTATAAAACTATTTTCAAGGCGTGAAAATATATTTTCAAGGCTTGATAATATATTTCCAAAGCTTGATAATATATTTTCAAACCTTGAAAATAATTATTAGGCTCGCTGTTCAGGTTTTTGTGCTGTGGCGAGGAAACTTATATTGCGTGTCGGAAAAGATTTGTTTGCAGGACGCACGTTAACGAATAACTGGAGAAAAATATAATTGAGGGATGCAATAATTTTTGTGGCGAAATTTGGCTTTGACGAAGAAAAGATGTACTTTTGCAGATGAATTTAGCCACAAAGACAATATGGTAATTGATAAGAAACTAATAGAGAGGCTGTTTGACGAGGCGCAGGGTGCCGAACGAAGACGTATGAATTATGATTTGCGCTCGTCTGCCGACGATGGTAGTCAGCGGATGCTGAATGCTCTTCTGCCGGGAACAGTCGTGCCGATACATCGGCATCCCAAGAGTAATGAAAATGTGATTCTGCTTGTTGGCAAGCTGGACGAGGTCATCTACGACAGCGAAGGCAACGAGACGGAACGCATTCATTTGGATTTGTCGGAGGGTCATTTCGGTTGTGTGGTTCCGGTCGGGGTTTGGCATACTGTTGATGTCATCGAGCCTTCGGTCATCTTCGAGGTAAAAGACGGGGCTTTCGGCAAGGATGGCAGTGAGACGTTAATGCGATAGGATGGGGACAACGCCCCTCCAGGGTGACTACATATATAATATAGTATAGACCGTATCTGGGTTCTGTAAGAACTCAGGTGCGGTCTTTTTGTTTTTTTTAATTACGATATTTCTGTATGTCCGTTCTTTTTCGTACCTTTGCGCCCTGAAATGGTAAATGCTTTAATGGTAAATGACAAGATGTTGAGAATAGCAGTCCAATCGAAAGGTCGTCTTTTTGAAGACACGATGGCTTTGTTTGCCGAAGCCGGCATCAAGGTGAGCAGCAGCAAACGCACCCTGCTCGTGCAGAGCAGTAATTTCCCGGTTGAAATCCTCTATCTTCGCGACGATGATATTCCACAAAGCGTGGCAAGCGGTGTCGCCGACCTGGGCATTGTTGGCCAGAACGAATTTGAGGAGCGTGCAGAGGACGCAGAGGTGGTTCGTCCCCTCGGTTTCAGCAAGTGCCGCCTCTCCTTGGCAGTGCCCAAAGGCAGTGGCTACTATGGTTTGAAGTGGTTCGAGGGCAAGAAGATAGCAACAAGCTATCCTGCCATTCTGCGCCGCTTCATGCAGGAGAACCACATTGCCGCCGACATTCACGTCATTACGGGCAGTGTGGAGATAAGCCCGGGCATTGGTCTTGCTGATGCCATCTTCGACATCGTCAGCAGCGGCTCGACGCTGGTCAGCAACAACCTCGTTGAGGTGGAGACCGTGATGCAGAGCGAGGCAATCCTCATTGCCAACAAGAACCTCGACGACGAGAAGCGCAAGGTGCTCGATGAGCTGCTGTTCCGCATCGAAGCAGTCAAGGCTGCCGAAGACAAGAAGTACGTGCTGATGAACGTCCCGACCGACCGTCTGAAGGACATCGTCGCTGTGCTGCCAGGCGTAAAGAGTCCGACCGTCATGCCTCTTGCTACCGAAGGCTGGAGCAGTGTTCACACAGTCATCGAGGAGAAACGCTTCTGGGAGATTATCCGCGAACTGAAGCAGCTCGGCGCAGAAGGCATCCTTGTCGTGCCGATTGAGAAGATGATACCGTAAATCCAGTTCATAGTTATGAGTTCATAGTTCATAGTTAGGCTACGCCCTGTGAACTTTGCGAACAAATAACTATGAATTATGAACTATGGACTATGAACTTATACATTTATCCTGCAAAAGATGAGCTTGATGCTCTGCTGAAGCGGCCTGTGCGCGATGCTTCGGAACTGAATGCTACTGTCTCTGCTGTGCTGCAGGACGTCAGGCAGCGGGGTGATGCAGCCGTCAGGGAATATGAGGAACGCTTTGACAAAGTGCGTCTTGAAGACCTTGCGGTTACAGAAGCCGAGATGCTTGAGGCTGAAACAAAGGTCAGCGATGAGCTGAAGCAGGCTATTGCCCTTGCGCATCAGAACATCGAGCGTTTCCATGCAGCTCAACGCTTTGTCGGTGAGCATGTGCAGGTGACGGATGGTGTGGAGTGCTGGCAGAAGTCGGTTGCTATCGAGCGCGTCGGCCTCTATATACCAGGAGGCACAGCACCGCTTTTCAGCACGGTACTCATGCTTGCCACGCCTGCCAAGATAGCGGGCTGCAAGGATATTGTGCTCTGCACGCCTCCCGCTCGCGACGGTTCTGTCAATCCTGCCATCCTTGTGGCTGCCCGCATTGCCGGTGTGAGCCGCATCTACAAGATTGGTGGCGTGCAGGCCATCGGTGCAATGGCATACGGCACAGAGAGCGTGCCAAAGGTCTATAAGATATTCGGTCCGGGCAACCAGTTCGTGATGTGCGCCAAGCAACAGGTCAGTCTGCACGATGTGGCCATCGACATGCCGGCAGGTCCCAGCGAGGTGGAAGTGCTTGCCGACGAGACGAGCAACCCCAGCTTCGTTGCAGCAGACCTCCTCAGTCAGGCAGAGCACGGCATAGACAGCCAAGTGCTGCTCGTTTGCAAGAGCATCGAAACGGCTCAGAAGGTGGAGGCAGAGGTGGAGCGGCAGCTTGCCCTCCTGCCCAGAAAGGATATTGCAGCCCAAGCCCTTGAACACAGTAAAGCAATTGTCGTGCATGACGACGATGAGATGATGGCGGTGACGAATCGCTATGCCCCAGAGCATCTCATCATCGAGACTGCCAACTACATGGAGCTCTCGCAGAAGGTTGTCAATGCTGGCAGTGTCTTCCTCGGCTCCTTCACACCCGAAAGTGCAGGCGACTATGCAAGCGGCACGAACCACACCTTGCCCACCAACGGCTATGCAGTGGCGTACAGCGGTGTCAATCTCGACAGCTTCTGCCGCAAGATTACCTTTCAGCACATTCAGCCGGAGGGCATCCGTGCCATCGGTCGTGCCGTAGAGCTGATGGCAGAAGCCGAAGGCCTTGATGCACACAAGAATGCAATGACACTAAGAACTCAGTCCATAGTCCATAGTTCATAGTTCATAGTTAAGGCTACGCCCTGTGAACTTCGCGAACAAATAACTATGAACTATGGACTATGAACTATGAACTATGAATTATGAACTTTGAATTAGGTAAGCTCGTTCGCCCCAACATTTGGGCGCTTGAACCATACAGTTGTGCCCGCGATGAGTTTAAGGGTATGCAGGCACACGTCTTTCTCGATGCCAACGAGAATCCCTACAACGACCCGTTGAACCGCTATCCGGACCCTTTGCAGGAGAAGCTCAAGGAGCGGCTTGCGCCCTTCAAGCATGTATGTCCCTCGCAGATGTTCCTCGGCAATGGCAGCGACGAGGCCATCGACCTCGTCTATCGTATCTTCTGCAACCCCGGCATTGACAATGTGGTGGCCATTGCGCCAACCTACGGCATGTATAAGGTGTGTGCCGACATCAACGAAGTGGAGTATCGCAGTGTGCCACTCAACGATGAATGGCAGCTCGACCCGAAGACATTGCTCTCCGCTGCCGACATCAACACAAAGGTCATCTGGATATGCTCGCCCAATAACCCTACGGGCAACGACATGTCGCGCGAAGCCATCCATGAGGTGCTGACCAAGTTCGAGGGCATTGTGGTTATAGACGAGGCTTATTCCGACTTCTCCACCCAGAAACCTTTCCGCGACATTCTGGACAACTATCCCAACCTCATCGTGCTGAACACCTTCAGCAAGGCATGGGCTTCTGCAGCAATCCGTCTGGGAATGGCGTTTGCCAGCGAAGAGATTATCGGGCTTTTCAACAAGGTGAAGTACCCCTACAATGTCAATCTGCTCACGCAGGAGAAAGCCCTTGCCGTGCTCGACGACTTCATGCATGTAGAGGGCTGGCTGACGCAAATCAAACGTGAACGCGAACATGTCCTGCCTGCCCTCCAGGAGCTGCCCATCGTCTTGAAGGTGTTCCCGACGGATGCCAACTTCGTCCTCGTCCGTGTGACGGATGCCAACCGCATCTACCGCTACCTGATAGAGCAGGGCATCGTGGTGCGCAACCGCCACCGCGTCCAGCTGTGTCAAGACTGCCTGCGCATCACCATCGGCACGCGCCAGGAAAACAACGAGCTGCTGGGGGCAATGAGGTTCTTTAAGTGACCCCCTAACCCCCTTTAGGGGGAATAAACACTAAATTGTGAAATTGTAATTTGTCAAATTGTCAAATGAAACGGCTTCTTTTCATCGACCGCGATGGCACAATCCTTCGGGAGCCTGCCGATGAGCAGATAGACAGCTTCGAGAAGTTCAGCTTTGTGCCAGGAGCCATCAGTGCCCTGCGCTTCCTGCGCCAGCACACGGACTTCCTCTTTGTGATGGTCAGCAATCAGGACGGGCTTGGCACAGACAGCTATCCCGAGGACACCTTCTGGCCTACGCAGAACCTCATGCTCGATATCCTGAAGGGCGAAGGCATCACCTTCGATGCTATCCACATCGACCGCAGTTTCCCCGAAGACAACCTGCCGACACGCAAACCAGGAACGGCTATGCTTACCGACTATATGACAGGCGATTACGACTTGGCCGGAAGCTGGGTCATCGGCGACCGACAGACGGATGCAAAGCTTGCAGAGAACCTTGGCTGCCGCAGCCTTATCCTTGGAGCTGACATGGATTGGGAGAAGATAACGGAAC
Organism: Bacteroidaceae bacterium; assembly: GCA_017524545.1. Taxonomy (GTDB): domain Bacteria; phylum Bacteroidota; class Bacteroidia; order Bacteroidales; family Bacteroidaceae; genus Physcousia. Next base: position 63,764 of record JAFXVN010000013.1, on the reverse strand, counting down.
TGCTCTTTGCCGGGGAACGCACGGCAAGTGTACGCCGCACCACGAAGGAGACAGACATTGAGGTGCGTGTCTGTTTGGACGGCAATGGCAAAAGCGACATACAGACGGGGCTTGGATTCTTCGACCACATGCTGGAGCAGATTGCCAAGCATGGCATGACAGACCTTTACATCCGCTGCAATGGAGACTTGCATGTCGATGAGCACCACACCATCGAGGACGTTGCCCTTGCTCTTGGCGAGTGCCTGCGCAAGGCTCTTGGCGACAAGCGCGGCATAGAGCGCTATGGCTATTGCCTGCCAATGGACGACTGCCTGTGCCAAGTGGCACTCGACTTCGGGGGCCGTCCCTGGCTCGTATGGGATGCCGAGTTTCATCGCGAGAAGGTGGGCGAGATGCCCACAGAGATGTTCCTGCACTTCTTCAAGAGCCTGTCCGACAGTGCTGCCATGAACCTCAACATCAAGGCCGAAGGGCAGAACGAGCATCACAAGATAGAGGGCATCTTCAAAGCCTTCGCCCGAAGCCTCAGAATGGCTGTCCGTCGCGACATCACCCATTTCCAACTGCCCTCAAGCAAAGGAGTCCTCTAACTACTAATATAGTGTACACCAACAGATATAGTTCCCAGTTACTTGAGAAAGCCATTGCAGAGATAAACCGCTTGCCGGGCATTGGCAGCAAGACGGCTCTGAGGCTTGCCCTGCATCTGCTTCGGCAGGATGAGGGCAGGGTTGAGGCGTTGGCAGAGAGCCTTGTCAACATGCGTCGGGGGGTGCACTACTGCCAGGTCTGCTACAATATCTGCGACGACGAGCGTTGCGAGATATGCAGCAATCCGTCGCGCGACAGCCATATCGTCTGTGTGGTGGAGAACGTGCAGGACGTGATGGCTATTGAGAATACCATGCAGTACCGTGGGCTGTATCATGTCCTTGGCGGAGTCATTAGCCCCATTGATGGCATCGGCCCGGGCGACTTGCAGATAGAGAGCCTTGTGGAGCGCGTCCGTCGGGGTGGGGTGGAGGAGGTCATCCTTGCCCTCAGTCCCACGATGGAGGGCGACACCACCAATTTCTACATCTATCGCAAGCTCGAAGACATGGATGTCAAGGTGACAGTCATTGCCCGAGGCATCGCACAAAACGACGAACTGCAATATACCGACGAAGTAACACTGGGCCGCGCCCTCGCAGGAAGAGTCCCCTTTGGAAAGTAGCCACAGAACGATGTCGAAATCCCGATATAACGAAATCCCGAAATAACTAACCCCCATGCTCATTTACACTTTGACCCTCCTTTGTTCCGCCTGCATTCTGCTTGCAGCCTTCTTTGCCATCCGCTATAGGAAGGTGAATGCATACTTGCGTATGGCGGCACTTGCCTTTGCTGCCATCTTCGTGCTGGTGCTCTATTTCAAGTACGACAACACGTCGCAGCTCTATGGCCTCGGCATCCTCGCCGTCGCATTCCTGTTCACCTTGAAATGGAAAAAGGGAGAGTGAATTAAATCAAAAATGCAATTGTGTTAAAAAGCCAAAAGATAAAGCTGAGAGCTGTCGAGCCAGAGGATCTCGACCTGATGTATCTCATTGAAAACGATACCGAGCTTTGGCCTTGCGGGCAGGCTTCTGTGCCTTTCTCGCACTATGCTCTCAAACAGTACATCGCCGAAAGCTGCAGCGACATCTTCCACGACCGTCAGCTACGGCTCGTCATTGAGAAGGCCGATGGTGTGAGCGTTGGCTTTGTCGATTTGCAGAACTATAGTCCTCTGCACCATCGCGCCGAAGTGGGGATTGTCGTGGTGCCCGAGCAGCAGCGTCAAGGCTTGGCTGCGGAAGCCCTTCGTCTGCTGGCTGGTTATGTCTCCGCCCATCTGGGCATCCACCAGCTCTATGCCCTTGTGCCAGAAGACAATGCCGCATCCATAGCCCTCTTCCGTCATTGCGGCTACAAACAGTCTGCCACCTTGCAGGATTGGTTGAAAGGTCCCGAAGGGTGGCAGTCGGTAGTGGTGTTTCAGTTGGTTGTTTGAACTCGGCATCGTGCCGGGTTCATTCTTTGTTTTGCCCCTATATTTAAGCAACATTTCTGCATGTTTTGCCTTGTTTTTATATCTTGACTTAGATAACGGCAACTTTTCTGCATGTTTTTCCTTTGAATTTTAGCAAAAAGCTGTATCTTTGCAGGACAAGAAGTAATGCAAAATGCCATATATGAATCGTCTTAGAGGTCTGTTCCTGCTCCTCGTCCCTTGCCTTCTGTCGCTGCTTGTCTCCTGTCAGTCTGAGCAGGAGGAGGATGTTTCTGTCCCAGAGGGGCAATGCACGGTTACGTTTTCTGTTAGCAACTACAGGCAGATTAGCTTCGACGACCTCTCTGGTTCGTCGGTCACAAGGGCTGTGCCTTCCGACCATCCTTCCACGCTGGCGCATCTGCTCATTGCGGTTTTCGATGCCGTGACTGGCGAGCAAGCATGTACGCCAATACAGCATAACCAGTCAGACTATACAACAGAAGATAAATGGGATGCCTATCCGAAGTTTTCTTTGACATTGCCATACGGACGTTACCGTGTACTGTTCCTTGGCTATAATGGTGAGCGCAAGTGCAATATCGCTTCTGCTACCCATATTACATGGGAAGACGATTATGTGCCCAATACATTCTTCTACTGCGACGAATTCACGTTCGACAAGAATACGAGCCTTGAGCAGAAGATTACGCTCAATCATGCGGTGACGGCCTTCCGTATTGAAACCACGGATGTCATCCCTGCCGAAGTCAAGAAGATGCGTTTCTGCAGTACGGCTGGTGGCACAGTGTTGGATGCGACGACAGGCTTCACGCCTCAGAGCACAGGCAGAACTTCGGATGTCACTGTCCTTGAGCAATATGTTGGCAAGGCAAGTTCATTCACGGCCTATCTCTTCCTGCCAAGCGGGGAACAGACCACCAGCACCTATACAGTCCAGGCTCTCGGACAGAACGATAATGTGCTTTACGAGAAGCATTTCAATAATGTTCCTCTCCGCATCAATGTCTTGACAGTTTGGCAGGGCAAGTTCTTCGAAGCATCGTCAGTCGATGTGGAAGAACATAATGCAGGCATCAGCCTTTATTGGGACACGAAGTGGGAGGACACGGTAATCCTTAATCCCTAATCCTAAATCTTTTACAGTTTCAACCTTACGTCGAGGCCGAACTGGATGGGGGTGCCGCGCTGGCCGATGTAGTTGCCACCCTTCACGTTCTCCAGTCCGAAGATGGTGTATTTGGTGTTCGTGACGTTGCGTGCCCAAAGGTTTACCGATGCTTTGCCAAGGTCAGCCAAGGCGTGAAGCCCTAAGAGTGCATAGAACTTTTGCGAGGCTCTGTTTGCCTCATCCCAGTATGTCTTGCCTTGGGCATGGAGGTTTGCGCCAAACGTAAGACTGCGTAGTAACGAGTTTTTGAAGTCAAGACGGTAGTCGGCCATCATGCCGAGGGTGTGCATTGGGATGTATGGAACATAGTTATTGCTGTAGTCCACGAGCTGCTTCTCGGTCTTCTGGCGCACCATGACTTTTTGCCCATCCACTTCTACCTCCTGTCCGCCAACCTTTACTTCCAGCAAGTCTGTATAGTCGTGGAAAACAGCATGAGTAAAACCATAGTTGACATTATATGTGAGATGATTGTCAAAGGCCGAACCGTTTACATTAATTTCAACGCCGCAGTTGCTGGACTTTCCCGCGTTTTTCATCATGCGTCCGTATGAAGTGTCGCCTGCCATGACGGTGAGCTGCAGGTCGCGCACTTGGGTGTAGAAGGCCGAGAGGTCTATCTTTAGGTTGGGCAGCAGATTCAGGTGGGTACCGAGCTCATAGTTCCATGATGTTTCGGGCTTGTACGAGATAGTCTTTTCGATGTCGGTATATGCTGCTTCGTCGTGTTGGATGTCCACGTCGCTTTGTGCCTTTTCGTTGGCTTCTATTTCGTCCGAAATCACGTCCGAGAACATCTGTATGTTGTAGCCTCCGGTGCGGTAGCCCTTGCTCCATGTGGCATAGATGTTGCTGCCGTCGCCGAAGCTATATGTGAGAGCCACCTTGGGCAGCAGTTGGTTGAAGTCGTTGCTGTAGGTGTGGGCCAGTGCGTCGCTGATGCGTATGCTGTAGTTGGCCATAGGAATCACAGCTGGTCCGCGCCTCATCTTCATCAGCAAATCCACATCCATATAGCCAGAGGTCTCATAGTCCAGCTTCACATGGTTATAGTCGTAGCGCAGTCCGAGGGTTGCCGTCAGATGTTTTGTGATGTCGATGCTCGATTCGTGGAACAGGGCCAAATTGTACTGTGGTGTGTGGAACAGTCCGGGGACTATGGGGCTCATGTTGAGCGTCATGTGGCTGTCGTCGGTGAGTATCATGCCGGAAAGGGACATGGCTCCCTTCTGAGCCAGCCATGCGGCATCGGTCACCGTCTTGCTGAAGCCTGGGTCGAAATAGACAGGTGCGTCCACCTTGTTCCATAGGTAGGAGCCGTAGAGGCCTGCTGTCCAGTGCCAGATGCCGGTGGTCTTTCCCTTGAACACAACCTCTTCGAGCAGACCGTTCTGGAGCTGGTTTTCCTTCATGCGCATGTTGGGCTTGGAGATGTAGTCGATGTCCATCAGCATATAGTCGTTCAGGTGCTGGTATGAGGTGGTACTGAACAATTCAAAGGCATTTGCTTCATACTTCAGCTTCAGCCCAGTGTTGAGCATCGAACGGCGATACTTGCCGTCGATGGTCGTTGCCACGTTTGCGACATTTCCTGTGTTGATGTCCATCAGTCCGTACGGGAAGGCATTCTGCTTGACCCACTGGTAGTCGGCCATGAAGTCGAAGGAGAAGCGCTTGTTTGGCTTCCAGAGCAGGCGTAGCTTGCCTCCTGCCTCGTCGAACTTGTCAGCACGATTGCCTGTCGTCTCGTTCCAGAAGAAGCCATTCTGTCCTCCATAGAAACCTGCTATGGAGAAAGCAAATTTTTCATTTACCTTATGATAGTGGGCTGCTTCTGCATTGCGGTACATGTGGGAGCCTAAGCTCAGGTTGATGTTGGTCCCCTGGTGCTGGAAAGGGTCTTTGGAATAGATGCGCACGAGTCCGCCTTCGGTGTTCATGCCATAGAGTGTGCCTTGCGGTCCACGCAGGACATCTATGCGCTCCGCTTCGTACAGATGGGAGTTGAAAAGACATCTGCTGAGCAGGGGTACTCCATCAACGTACATCCCGATGGCTGGTTCGTTGGTACGCGATCCGATTCCTCGAATATATGTTGCAGATGTATATCGTGAGCCATAGTCTGGCATAACGAAGGAGGGAATGTAACGAGACAATTCGCGGATGTCGCGTATTCCCAAACTTGTCATGGCTTCATAGTCAAGCGATGAGGAGGACAACGGCTGCTGGCGGAGTGTGGTATGTTCTTTGGGAGTGCTGACCACCACCACTTCGTCCATTTCGCGGATGCGGAGCGTGTCGGAGGTCTCGGCATGGAGCAGGGTGGGGCAGAGACTAATAATAAATAATGTGTAGCAGATGTTTTTTTTCATCGTAGAAAGAGGTTTTGTTTAACTGCCTGCAAAGTTACGGCAAAAGGTTCGGTTTTGCCTTAAGATTGCCTTAAGATTCGGTGTTGTCCATCGGAATTGAAAGTTCCACGCCCATGATGTCGCCCTCGGTAGTATGGCGGTTGCCCATGCGGATGGGGATGCCGAGGAATGCTGCCTGCTGGCGGGCTGTCTGCATCTCTGCATAGTCGGGGCATGAGCCTGTCGAGGTCAGGGTCAGCGTGTATTCGCGAATGGTCAGCTGCGACGCAATCTCCCATCTTGCGCCCTCGGGGGCATGTCTGAGGAAGAGGGAGAAGACGGCGGAGAATATCTGTCGGAGGATGGCTTCATCCACCAGAATCTCATAGACGAAGGGGGTGAGTTGCAGGTAGCAGTGTATGTCTTTCGTGCGAAGTGCATCCTCGTGGCACATCAGCAGTTCGCGCAGGAAGGCGTCGATTTTCACAATGCCCGATGCGGGTGCTTCGTGCGGCAGGATGAGGCCCACGCCCCGGACGGCCTTGACGGGACCTTCCTTCGTCCAGCCCAGTTTGTGGCGGAGCGATGAGAGGTGCACGTCGAGTGTGCCTGTGTCGTAGAGGAACCTCTCGCCCCATACGCCCTCGATGATGTCGTCGCGCCGGCACACCACACCCTGATGCCTGAGCAGATACAGCAGCAGGCGGTATTCGGTATCGGTGAGCATCACAGCCTTGCCCGACTGCATGGTCTGGTGCGAGGCTGTATCAACAAGTATGTCTGCGTAATGGATTGTTTCAATTCCCATAATCTTCCTTCGTGAAGGTCAGCACGAGCAGCTTCTTGCCTGTCGTGTTGCTGCGGTAGTCGTAGCAGAAGGTGATGCCCTCGTCCTTGTATAACTTCAGCTGTATGCTGTTCTTCAGCTCCTTCTGAATGGCTTCGCGGAAAGGATTGATGAGCGCATCGTTGGTGTAGATGGAGTCCTTGTCAAGCTGGTTGAAAACCGTATAGTATTCCGTCCGTGTTCGGGTTCCGATGTCGTAGCAGATGCTGTCCATGCGGATGTTTGGGTCAACGAACTTGGGGCATTCCTTCTGTGTGAACAGCTGGAGGTCGTGCAGGAACCTCTCGTCCTTCGTCTCGCGCTTGCAGGCGCCGCAGATGAGCAGCGCACCCGTGCAGAGTATGGCTAATACCTTTTTCATAAATTCGACATAAATATCATGCTGCCAAAGCATTTTTGAGCCGCAAAGATATACTTTTCCCCGAAATAAACGTCCCCCTTCACTTGATAAATGTCAAAAACATGCCATAGAACATATATTTTTTGCCTTTTCCTTTTCTCCTTTCAATTTTTTGCCGTACCTTTGCACGTGAATTGAAAGAGATAGTAAACAGATTGATAAAGGAATAACAAACAAAAAATCCTAAAATTATGACTGAAACAGTTGGAACATTGGCAGGTGCCGTATGGACTGCCCTCAACGAGAATGGTGCTATGAACACTAAGGACCTGAAGAAGGCCGCCAAGATTAAGACCGACAAGGACTTGTTCCTGGCTCTCGGCTGGCTGCTCCGCGAGGACAAGCTGGAAGTGGCAGAGGAAGATAAGGTAATCACTGTCACTCTGAAGTAAGTAGAATCCCGCAGTCCTTCCTCCGAGGAGGACTTGAAAACTATGAGGGTGTGTCAAACTGAATTGGCACACCCTCTTTGTGTTTATAAGCTATTGTTTGTTTTTGTTTCGCGTGTGGAAACAGTTTGTTTCGCCCGTGAAACAAAGTGTTTCCGCGTGCGAAACAGTTTTTCTAAGCACGGACTTCGGCATCTCGTAATTAGCCATGAATTATCACAAAAGTTCCTTTGTTGCGTACCTATCTTCGTTTTTCTGTGAGTGGGGTTAAGCATTTTCAACAGGTAAGCTCAAATAATTCTTCATTCATAACCCATATTTCTTAATTATTTCGTACCTTTGCAGGCATGAAAAAAGTGCTCTACATACATGGCTTTGCCTCTGCGGGCAGTACAGGCTCCGCCACGCAGATGCGCAACCACCTCTACCCGAAAGGGGGGCAGGTGGTAAGTCCCGACGTGCCTGTTGACCCATTGGAGGCCATTGCCTTCCTGAAGGCACTGGTGGAAAAGGAGCAGCCCGACCTTATCGTCGCTACCAGCATGGGCGCGCTCTATGGCGAACAGCTCAGGGGCGTGAAGAGGATATTGGTCAACCCATCCTTCCACATGGCTCGGTTGCTGACCTTCCGGGGGATGGGGCGGCGCGAGTTCCGTAATAAGCGGCAGGACGGACAGACGGAGTTCAAGGTCGATAAGGCGATGATACAGGCTTTCCAGCAGGTGGAGAAGGACAGCTTCAAGGGCATCACCCCGGAGGAGAAGTCCAGCGTCTGGGGACTCTTCGGCACGCAGGACAAGCTCGTCAACTGCCAGGCTGACTTCCTGAAACACTACGGCAAGGAGCAGATGCAGCTCTTCGACGGCGAACACTTCCTCAACGACAAAGTGCTGAGCCACGTCGTCATGCCACTGGTCGAGAGAATTATAAACATCTAAAGACATATCTGCCTTTCGATGTAGATAAATGGTAAATGGTTAAATGATTAAATGGTAAATTATAGATGTTTGAGAACTTAAGTGAACGGCTTGAGAGGTCGTTCAAGATTCTGAAAGGTGAAGGCAAAATCACCGAAATCAATGTTGCAGAGACGCTGAAGGACGTGCGTCGTGCCTTGCTCGATGCCGATGTCAACTACAAAGTGGCGAAAACCTTCACCGACACCGTCAAGCAGAAGGCACTGGGGCAAAATGTCCTGACCGCCATCAAGCCACAGCAGCTGATGGTGAAGATTGTTCACGACGAGCTGACCGAGCTTATGGGTGGCGAGACCACCGACATGAACCTCAAGGGACACCCCGCCATCATCCTCATGGCAGGCTTGAACGGTGCGGGTAAGACCACCATGAGCGGCAAGCTGGCAAAACTCCTGCACGAGAAGCGAAGCAAGAATCCCCTGTTGGCCGCCTGCGACACCTTCCGCCCCGCTGCTATGGAGCAGCTGCGTGTGCTTGGCGAGCAGGTAGGAGTGCCTGTCTATATGGAGGAAGGCGCCACAGACCCTGTCCTTGTGGCCAAGAATGCCATCCAGCACGCGAAAGCGAAGGGACACGATGTGCTCATCATCGATACCGCAGGCCGTCAGGCCGTCGATGAGGAGCTGATGCAGCAGATTCAGGACATCCGCGATGCCGTGCAGCCCGACGAAATCCTCTTCGTCGTGGATGCCATGACCGGCCAGGATGCCGTCAACACGGCGAAGGTGTTCAACGACCGTCTCGACTATACGGGTGTCATCCTCACCAAGCTCGACGGTGATACCCGAGGCGGTGCGGCACTTAGCATCCGCAGCGTCGTGAATAAGCCCATCAAGTTCGTTGGCACAGGCGAGAAGATGGAAGCCCTCGACCCCTTCCACCCCAGCCGTATGGCCGACCGCATCCTCGGCATGGGCGACATCGTGTCGCTCGTGGAGAGGGCGCAGGAGCAGTACGACGAGGAGGAAGCCCGCCGCTTAGAGAAGAAGATTCAGAAGAACCAGTTCGACTTCAACGACTTCTACAAGCAGATTCAGCAAATCAAGAAGATGGGCAACCTGAAGGACTTGGCCGGCATGATACCTGGCGTGGGCAAAGCCATCAAGGACATGGACATCGACGACAATGCCTTCAAGAACATTGAGGCCATCATTCTCAGTATGACTCCCAAGGAGAGGACACACCCCGAGTGCCTCAACACCAGTCGCCGTATGCGCATTGCCAAGGGTTCGGGTACGAACGTACAGGAGGTGAATCGGCTCATTAAGCAGTTCGACCAGACGCGCAAGATGATGAAACTGGTGACAGACAAGAACAAAATGCAGCAGATGGCCGCCATGATGAAAGGACGGGCACCATTCTAACCATCTGTTTCATTTACAATTTAACGATTTACGATTTACAATTTATTTACAATTTGATTATTTGGTAATTTTATGTCCTCTCCCTTTAAGGGAGAGTTAGAGAGGGTCTTTTATGCAATTGATAGACGGAAAACAGACGGCTGCCACCATCAAGGCAGAGATTAAGGCAGAGGTAGAGGACATCGTGGCTCGCGGCGGCAAGCGTCCGCACTTGGCAGCCATCCTCGTCGGGCACGACGGAGGCAGCGAGACATACGTCCGCAACAAAGTGTTGGCTTGCGAGGCCTGCGGCTTCCAGAGCACCTTACTCCGCTTCGAGGACGACATCACCGAGCAGGAACTCCTGTCCTGTGTGTCGCGATTGAATAGCGACCCCGAGGTGGACGGCTTCATCGTGCAGCTTCCTCTCCCCAAGCACATCAGCGAACAGAAGGTCATCGAGGCCATCGACTACCGCAAGGACGTGGACGGCTTCCATCCCATCAACGTGGGGCGCATGGCAATAGGTCTGCCCTGCTACATCAGCGCAACGCCCAAGGGCATCCTGGAGCTGCTCAAGCGTTACGAGATTCCCACAAGCGGACGGAAGTGCGTCATCCTCGGGCGCAGCAACATTGTGGGCAAGCCTATGGCACAGCTTATGATGCAGAAGCAGTATGGCGACAGCACAGTCACCGTCTGCCATAGCCGCAGTAAGACGCTCCGGGAGGAATGCCAGCAGGCAGACATCATCATCGCTGCCATCGGCCAGCCATCCTTCCTGAAGGCAGACATGGTGAAGCCGGGAGCCGTGGTCATCGATGTGGGTACAACCCGTGTTCCCGATGCCACGAAGAAGAGCGGCTTCCGCCTCCAGGGTGACGTGGACTTCGAGAACGTCGCACCGCTCTGCTCATACATTACGCCTGTCCCTGGCGGCGTAGGGCCTATGACAATCTGTATGCTCATGCTCAACACCCTTGCAGCTGGGAAACACCTTTATTATTAAAAGGTGAAAAGGTGAAAGGGTGAGAAAGTAAAGGATGGAAATATGAACGGAAAAGATAAATATAAGGAAGTTATGGGGAAAAGGATGCTGGTGCTGAATGTTTTCCTGTTTTCCCTGTTCACCTTTTTCCCTTTCCATTCAGCGAGTGCCGAGCAGGACAATGTCAGAGACAGGAAGAAGGTGGCCGTTGTGCTCAGCGGCGGCGGCGCGAAGGGCATGGCGCATATCGGAGCGCTGAAGGTGCTGGAGCGTGCTGGCATTCCAGTTGACATCGTAACCGGCACATCGATGGGCAGCATCATTGGCGGTCTGTATGCCATTGGCTACAATGCCAATGTGCTCGACTCGACAGTGCGCACATTGGACTGGGGCTACGTCATCACCGACAAGGAAGACCTGCGCAACCAGAGCCTCGCAGACCGCCGCAAACAATATACCTATCCCCTGACGACAAGCATCATCCTGGGTAAACACAAATCCAACAAATCCAGCGATGCCGGCATCATCAAGGGCAAGAACCTTGCCGAACTGTTCGGGCAGCTCTGCACAGGCTATACAGACTCCCTCGACTTCAGCCGTGACTTGAAAATCCCATTTGCTTGTGTGGCAACGAACATCATCGACAACAGCGAGGTCGATTTCCACAGCGGGCGGCTGCCACAGGCCATGCGTGCTTCGATGGCCATTCCTGCTGCCTTCGCTCCTGTCAGGCTTGGCGACATGCTGCTGGTCGATGGCGGCTTGAAAAACAACTATCCTGCGGACATTGCACGCGAGATGGGGGCCGACATCATCATCGGCGTCACTGTGCAGGGTGCGCCGAAGACCGCCGACGACATTAAAGGCACGATGGGTGTCCTGAGCCAGATAGTCGATGTGAACTGTAAGAACAAGTACGACGATAATCTCGCCATTACCGACGTGGCTATCCGTGTGAACACGACAGGCTACGGTTCGGCAAGCTTCACGCCGGCTGCCATAGACACGCTCATCCGCCGTGGTGAGGAAGAGGCTATGTCCCATTGGGACGAGTTGATAGCCCTGAAGAAGCGCATCGGCATCGACGAATCGTTCCAGCCCACCATCCTGCAACCCCTACGTCCGCAGGTGCTGAGTGCACGTCAGCGTGTGTCGGGCTATACGTTCGAGAACATGACACCGCAGGACGAGCGTTTCCTCAGCCAGAAGTTCCACTTGCAGAAGACGGACAGCATCGATGCCAAGCTGGAGCAGCAACTCACGACATCCATGCGCATCGACCTCTTCTATAAGACCGCAGAGTGCCGCTTGGTGCCAGAGGGCGACGGAGTGCGTGTTGTCCTCACGGCTGGCGACCGCAAGTCGGCGCAGGTTTATGCAGGCTTCCGCTTTGATTCGGAAGAGTATGCCGCAGTCCAGTTAGGGCTTGACATCCCGATGAAGACAGCCGTGCCGATGAACACCGACATAACCGTGCGGTTGGGCAAGCGCATCATGGCGCGTGGCGAGCTTACCGTCCATCCCCGCAGTTTCACCCGTCCCACAATCAGCTACACTTTCTGGCGCAACGATATAGATGTCTATCTCCGTGGCGGCCGCGACTACAGCGTTCTTTACACCCAGTCCAAGGCAGAGGCCATACCCATCAACTTCGACTTCCGCCACTTCAACTTCCAGGCTGGTTTGCGATGGGACTACATGCACTATCACGACAAGCTAGCGTCGAACGAATCGTCCGGCAACGCGCTCAAAAACGAGCACTTCTACAGTTATCGTGCCCGCATCAACTATAACAGCGAGGACGACTGGTACTTCCCCACACGTGGCACCCGCTTCAAAGCGGAGTATGCCTACCTGACAGACAATTTCATAAAGCTCGATGGCAAGACCGGCATGAGCGATATCAGTGCCAACTGGCGCGAGTCGTTCGGGATAGGCCGCCGCTTCGTCATCCAGCCAATGGTATATGGGCGTCTGCTTCTCGGCGACGTTGTCCCCCCCGTCTTCGGCAATATGGTGGGCGGTGAATGGTTCGGCCATTACCTTGAACAACAGATGCCCTTTGCCGGCATCGGCTACATCGAGTATGTCAACAAGCAGTTTGTCGCAGCACAGCTTCAGGCACAGCTGCGCATAGCCTCCAAGCACTATGTCCAGCTCCGCGTTGCCGGTGCGCAGCAGGCCGAAAAACTGAATGAGCTGTTCAAGAACAGGACACTGATCGGCGTTCAGGGCGCCTATTACTTCAGCACGCTCTTTGGTCCTGTAGGAGCAACATTCGGTTACAGCAACCGCACGAAGAAACCATATTTTTACCTGAACCTTGGATTTGAGTTCTGAGAGTAATGGCATGAAACACACTTTGAAACGAATTCCCATCGTCATATTGATGCTCTGCGTCGGCATGGTTCAGCAGGTGGCAGCACAGGACGAGACCATCGTCTTCACGCCCCAGTGGACGGCGCAAGCGCAGTTTGCTGGCTACTATGTAGCAGAGCATCTGGGCTTCTACCGCGAGGCTGGCGTGGAGGTGAGGATAGAGCATCCCAAGACCACACAGCCCGCCATGAGCCGTCTGCGCCAGAACCTGTGCCAAGCCACGACGCTACAGCTCTGCCAGGCTTTGGAGATTGTGGATGGCGGCATACCGTTGGTGAACATCCTGCAAACATCGATGAACAACGCAATGGTCATTGTCTCGGCACGCGGCAAGAACCCATTGGCGCAACGGGGCGCGCGTGTGGGCATTTGGAGCGTAGGCTTCGGACAGTTGGCTATCTGCATGAACCATAAGGACCATTTAGATTACCAATGGGTGCGTTTTGCCCAGAATATCAACCTGTTTGTCTCCGGCGCTCTCGATGCCACGCTTGCCATGAGCTACAACGAATACTACCAGCTGGTGCAGGCTGGCGTAGAGATGACGGATAAGAACGTCTATCGCTTCTGCGACCACGGCTACAACGTGCAGGAGGACGGCGTCTATGTGACGCGGAGCTACTACGAGCAGCACCGTGAACAGGCCAAGAAATTTGCCGAGGCCAGCCGTAAGGGTTGGGAATGGGCAGCAGAACATCCCGAAGAGGCATTGGACATCGTCATGGCGTATGTCGATAAGGACCACATTGCCACCAACCGCGTGATGCAGCGGCTGATGCTCCAGGAGGTGCTGCGTCTGCAAGTGGACCGCGAATCGAAGCAGCGCGAGTTCCGCCTGCGCCCCGACATGGTGGAACTGGCAAGCCGCCTGATGGCAGAATACCAGATGCTGAACCGCGAAATAACGTACGAAGAACTAATTGATAATGGAAAATAAAAGAACAACGGATTGAACGGATAAGATTTGAAACCACTAATTACACTAATTACACGAATGACTTCCCATGCTTTCTGTGTGAGAGAAATAAATCCGTGAAATCCGTGTAATCCGTTGTAGAGAAAGAGAATTTAGAGTAATTAGTGTAATTCGTGGTTTAATAGAAAAGAGAATGAATAGGGTCTTAACATATTTCCGGCGTAAGCTTTCGGTCAAGGTCAGCCTTTGGGTGGTCTTGTTTGCTGCCATTATCTTCAATGTGGCTCTGGGATTCCTGTTCATTCAGGCTCGCGAAGCTGTGCGTCAGGAAGCCATCAGCCGTGCCATGCAAACGCTGGACAAGACTTCGCTGTTCGTGGAGAGCATTCTGAACCGCGTGGAGGTGGCTACAAGCATGACCGAGTGGCTCGTTCAGCGGCATCCCGATGTAGCAGACTCGATGTTCGTCTATAGCCGAGGCATGTTGCTCAACAATCCCGACTTCTACAACTGCTCCATCGCCTTCGAGCCTTACTACTTCAAGGATAAAGGCCGTTACTTCTCGGCGTATTCAAAGCACATTGGCGACAGCATCCGCACCATTCAAGGCGGCAACGACAACTACCAGTATTTCTACATGGACTGGTACCTGATGCCCACGCTGCTCGACCATCCCTGCTGGACGGAACCATACGTCGATGTGGACGTTCCCACCAACACCAGCGAGATGGTGACGAGCTACTGCCAAGCCATCAAGGACGACGAAGGGCACGTCATTGGCGTCATCAACACCGGCCTATCCATCAGCTGGCTCTCGCAGACCATCTCGGCTGTTAAGCCCTATCCCAATTCCTACAGCATCATGATTGGTCGTGGCGGCACCTACTTCGTGCATCCCGACACGACAAAAATCACCCGCCAAACCATCTTTACGCAATCCATGGAGCAACCCGACACGGCCCTGACCGCCCTTGGACATGCCATGCAGCGCGGCGAGGAAGGCATGAAGCAGATGAACATGGACGGCATGAAATGTTATGTCTTCTACAAACCTCTCGGTAAGACGGGCTGCTCGATGGCCATCGTCTGCCCCGAAAGCGACATATTTGGCGGCTTTCAGCGTCTGCGCTACAGCGTTAGGGCCATTGTGCTGGTGGGCTTGTTGTTGATGCTCTACTTCTTCATCCGCATCATCTCGCGCGAGTTAAACCCTTTGCAGCGGCTTGCCAGCGAAGCAGAGACCATTGCCTCAGGCCAGTTCGATGCGCGGCTGCCAGAACTGAAGCGCATTGACGAGATAGGCCAGCTGAGCAAGTCATTCGCCGACATGCAGAAGTCGCTCGTAAAATATATTGAAGAGCTGAAGGAAACCACTGCCCAAAAAGCCTCGATAGAGAGCGACCTCCGCATAGCAACTGGCATACAGATGGCCATGCTGCCCAAGGTCTTCCCGCCTTATCCCGAACGCGACGACATAGACATCTACGGCCAGCTCGTCTCTGCCAAGGAGGTTGGCGGCGACCTCTTCGACTTCTTTATGCGCGACGAGAAGCTCTTCTTCTGCATCGGCGATGTCTCGGGCAAAGGCGTTCCTGCTGCGCTGGTCATGGCCGTCACTCGTACGCTGTTCCGTGCTGTCGCTTTTCACGAGGTCATGCCAGACCGTATAATTACGGATATGAACGAGACGATGTCGGCAAACAACGAATCGGACATGTTTGTTACGCTTTTCGTCGGTGTGCTGGATATGCCGACGGGACGTATGCGCTACTGCAACGCTGGTCACGATGCACCCATACTGATAGGCAGTGGGGCAGGGCTGTTGCCTTGCGATGCGAATATCCCTGTTGGTGTTATGGAAGGGTGGAAATATACTTTGCAAGAAACGACCATCGACCCCTGGACCACTATCTTCCTCTATACCGACGGACTGACAGAGGCAGAGGACATCGAGCATGGGCAGTTCCAAGAGCAGCGCATCTTTGATGTCATAAAGCAGGCATCGCACGAACCCAAACAGATTATCGAGGCTATGACCGAGGCTGTGCATCGGTTCGTGGGTGAAGCCCAGCAGAGCGACGACCTGACCATGTTGGCTTTGCAATATAAACATCAACAGCAAAACATCCGCTATCAGCGCAGCATCACCCTGCCCAACGATGTGCAGACGATTCCAAAGTTGTCAGAGTTCGTCGAAACAGTTTGTGAGGCAGCGGGCTTCGACATGGGTTTGTCTATGCAAATGAACCTTGCCATAGAGGAGGCTGTCGTCAACGTCATGAACTACGCATATCCCAAGAATGTCAAAGGGGTGGTGAGCATTGATGCCACTATCACCGACAAGGAATTGAAGTTTGTCATCAGCGATAACGGTACGCCCTTCGACCCCACGACCACGGCAGAGGTGGATACCAATCTTTCTGCTGAGGAGCGAAGTATCGGCGGACTTGGCATACACCTCATCCGCCAGATTATGGATAGCATAAACTACGAGTATATAGAAGGACGCAACGTGCTGACGCTGGTGAAAAGGATAAAGAGTTAAAAGGTGAAAGGGGAAATGTTCAATTATATGAAGTTATGAAGAGGAGTTAAAATGGGAAGTTATGATGGGCCAAATGTATCGGCTCCTTATAACTCCAGATTATAACTCCCCATTATAACTTCTAATTATAACTCCAAAAAAAAAATAACAATATGAATACAACATTAAAAGAAGAGAACAACGAATTGGTAATGTATTTTGAGGGTCGCCTTGACACGGCTGCTGCTCCAGAGGCAGAGAAGGCGGTAGCACCTCTGAAAGAGAGTGCTGGTCGAAACATCATCCTCGACTGTTCGCAATTGGAGTATATCTCGTCGGCAGGGCTTCGCATCTTCCTTAGTGTCTTGAAGAGTGTCAAGCCCAAGGGCGACCACGTCTATGTCCGTGGCATCTCCGACAGCGTCCGTGCCGTCTTCGCCATGACGGGCTTCATTAACCTCTTCGAGTTCAAATGAAAAAAGTCAATTTAGACCAGCACGGCGAAGCACTCTTACAGCAGTACCGCGACCTGCGTCCCACGTTGGAACAGCTGTCCCAGCAGGCTTACGACCTTCTGCGCCAAGCTCTTGCAGAGCAGGGCATCTACGTCACCGCCATCGAGCACCGCGTCAAGACCGAGCAGTCGCTGGCAGGGAAGCTGGAATTGAAGGGAGCCAAGTACAAGAGCATCGACGACGTGACAGACCTTGTCGGGATGCGTGTTATCACCTTCTACACAGACGATGTCGATAAGGTGGCGGTTATTGCCAAGCGCATCTTCGACATCGACTGGCAGGAGAGCGTCGATAAACGCAAGCTACACCAGCTTGATGCCTTCGGCTACAACTCGCTGCATTATATCTGTCGTCTCAAGACAGGCGGCCCGCGCTTTGAGCTACAGATGCGTACAGCCCTACAGCACGTTTGGTCCACCATCGAGCACGACACCGGCTACAAGGGCGTTGTAAAAATTCCTCGCAAGTACAAACGGCAGTTCAGCCGATTGGCAGGTATGCTGGAACTCATCGACGACGAGTTCAGCCGCCTCCGACAGGAGCTGACAGACTATCGTCGCCAAATCCAGTCGCTTGTGAAGAGCGGGCAGCTCGACGAAGTGCCACTCTCGTTAGAGTCGTTCCGCGACTTTATAGAACAGAATCACTTCGACTATCTGAACAAGCGCATTGCTGCCGTCAATCAGGCCGAGATTTATCCTGTGTCCATGATGCCATTCCTGCCTGTTTTGGAATCCTTCGGAATGGAAACACTCGGCGACGTGCAGCGCTTTATGGAAGAGAACGGTGAGGATGCCTACCAACTGGCCCTCACCCAGTTGGCTGTTACCGACCTCGACATTCTTTCTTCCAGCACAGCCTTGCAGTACCTCTGCATGGTCTATGTGCTGAAGCACGATGGCGGGCGAGAGGGGCTGAGGTTCATCTTCGACACCATCAATGGCGAATCCGAAGCCAATGGCGTATTGGCCGAAATGATGCTTGAGCAGGCCGAGACGTTGCCGTTCATGCAGAAGAATCAGTAAGACATTAAGACCATGGGAAACAAACCTTTAGATACAGAACTGCTTGACCGTGCCATCGTGTTTGCTGTCCGTGCCCATGCAGGGACAGAGCGCCGAGACAAGGGCTTCCCGTATATTGTGCATCCCTTAGAGGCTGTGGAGATTGTGGCCACAATGACTTCCGACCAGGAACTTTTGGCAGCCGCAGCCCTGCATGATACGGTGGAGGATACCGATGTCACCTTGGAGCAGATTTGCGCCGAGTTTGGCGACCGCATCGCTTCGCTTGTGGCTATAGAGAGCGACGAACCGCATCAGGGCGAGTACAGTCTTGAAGGCTGGCGTGCCCGGAAGCAGGCAGCCATAGACCGCATAGCCTCTGCCCCGCGCGATGCAAAGATGGTGGCTTTGGGCGACAAGCTCTCCAATATGCGAGCCATTGCCCGCGACTATGCCGTACAGGGCGACAAGCTCTGGAACCTCTTTCACGCCAAAGACCGCAGTGACCACAAATGGCACTACCGAGGCCTCGCCGCATCGCTCATCGAACTCCGCGACACCTTTGCCTATAAAGAGTTCGAAGGGCTGATAAATAAAGTATTTAATTAAGTAAATATAAGAAATGGAATCATTCATGCTTTTAGGCTTCGGCCTTGATGCCTGGATTACCATAGTGACGGTGCTGGGCATGTTCAGTGTCCTGCTGTTTACCAAGTTGCGCTCTGATTGGGTGTTCCTCTGTGCTATAGGCATCCTGTTTGTAACGGGTGTGCTCGATGCCAAGGAAGCCTTCTCTGGCTTTAGCGGAACGTCTGTCATTACCGTTGGTGTGCTGTTCGTAGTGGTTGCCGGACTGATGCATACAGGTGTGCTGCATTGTATGGTGAAGTATTTGCTGGGACAGCCTAACAGTTACGCAAAGGCGGTCACCCGACTGATGTTACCAGTCGCCTTCCTCAGCTCGTTTCTCAGCAACACCACCGTTGTAGCCCTTTTCGTGAAAATCGTTAAGATGTGGGCTAAGAAACTCGGTGTCTCGCCATCCAAACTGCTCATACCCCTGAGCTATGCTTCT
The DNA here is from genome assembly GCA_017524545.1 of Bacteroidaceae bacterium. Classification (GTDB taxonomy): domain Bacteria; phylum Bacteroidota; class Bacteroidia; order Bacteroidales; family Bacteroidaceae; genus Physcousia. Next base: position 44,847 of record JAFXVN010000013.1, on the reverse strand, counting down.
GGCATGGGCGGTGTCTGTACGCTTATCGGTACGCCGCCGAACCTGATTATCAGCGGACTCTACGAAGAGCATACTGGCCAAGCCATGAACGTGTTGGCCACGACCATCCCCGGATTGTTCTGCCTGTTCATTGGGGTGCTCTCTGTCATTGCTATGCGTCGCCTGCTTCCTGACAGAAAGGCACCGGAATCAGCATTCGAAGCCACATCGGAATATACCGTTGAGTTGCGTGTGCCATCGGACAATCCCTACATCGGTATGACGCTGGCCGAAGCTGGTCTCTTCCACGTCAAGGGTGGCAGTCTGATAGAGATGTACCACTTCGATGATGTTCCGTCGCCTATCTCGGAGGAAGAGTATATCATGGGTGGCGACCATCTGGTTTATGCCGGACAGATAGACGAGATTTACGAGATGGCAGTAAGTCACAAGCTTGTTGCTGCCGACCACCATGTCTTCTCTATGAGCGAGGTAGATATGAACAGGCAGGTACGCACAGCTTACGTCAACTTTGGCAGCAGTCTCATCGGCCGTAGCATCGCCGAAACTACCTTCGAGAAGGACAACAACCTGATGGTTGCCGCTGTTGCCCGTCGCGGCAAGCGCATCAACGAGGCACCGCGCAAGGTGATACTGGAGGCAGGCGACACGTTACTGTTGATATACCCGAGTCATTATAAGATTGACACCACGTCCCTGAAGAACGACCTCCAATTCTTCGACTCGGACGACGTGCCCAACATCGGTTATGGCACACTCGTTTCTACAGCCATTATGCTTGCCATGATTGTTGTCTCTGCTCTCGGCATTATGCCCTTGTTGCAGTGTGCTTTCCTTGCTGCTGCTGCTATGGTCGTCTTCCGTTGTTGCAATGTGGAGCAAGCCATGAAAGCCATCAACTGGGATATTCTTATGGTCTTTGCCGGTAGTGCCGTCCTTGGTCTTGCCATTCAGAAGACGGGCATTGCCGAGTGGATGGCGAATGGTATCCTTGACATCTGTGGCACGAATCCGCTTGTGGTGATGACGGCTATCTGCTTTGTTGGCACCTTCATCACCGAGTTCATCTCGAACACAGCGGCAGGTGCAATGTTCTTCCCCATTATGTACGAGGCATCGGAGAAGCTGGGCTACGAGCCATATCCCTTCCTCATCGCCCTGATGATTAGCGTCAGCAGCAGCTTTGCCACCCCCATCGGCTCGCCCACCCACATGTTGGTCTATGGTCCTGGTGGCTACCGCTTCAGCGACTTCATGCGCATTGGCCTGCTGATGAACCTCATCATCCTTGCCGCCAACATCTTCATCGTGAACATCGTTTATCCCTTAACGCCATTGCAATAGTATTCTTCCCAGATTTCAATTCTTACCTATCCATAGGAGGAGCATACTGAGCATGACGAGGGCGAGGTCGATGGCTTTGCTGCGCAGGTTCTTTTCGTGGAAGAGGAGTGCACCGAGCATGAAGCTGACCAGAACACTGCTCCGGCGCACCATGCTCACCACACTTATCAATGCCCCGTCCAATGAGAGGCAGTAGAAATAGACATAGTCGGCTACGCTCAGGAATATGCTGATGAGCAGGATGCTCCAGCGCCAGCGGAAAGACGTGCTTTGTTTTCGCTTTGGAAACCACAGCAGCATGAGCATCACTCCCATCATGATGCATTGATAGAAGTTGTACCAGCACTGAACGGTCAGGCGTGGCAAGCCCAAACCGTCGTCCGTTGCCATAAGGTGTTTGTCGTAGAGGCCGCTGATGGCACCCAAGATGGCAGCCCCCACCGTGCAGAATATCCAGCGGTTGTGGCGGAAGTCAATGCCCTCCTTCCGTCCGCTGCGGCTCAACAGGAAGAAGCTCAAAACGGCCAGCAAGACACCCGCCCATTGCCAGATGTTCAGCCTCTCGCCGAAGACGAGCAGCGCACCGGCCAGCACCATCACTGGCCGTGTGGCATTGATGGGGCCAACAATCGTCAGCGGCAAGTGCTTGATACCGATATAGCCGAGCAGCCAACTGCCCAGCACAATGCAGGCCTTGAGCAGGATGAAGCGTTGCACCGCCCATCCTCCGAAAGGGGTACAGAAGGCCGTCGGCAGGAAGATGATGGAACAGAAGAGCGTGTTGAGGAAGAGGACGGGGATGACGGCATTGTCCCGCAAGGAATGTTTCTTTGCGACATCATAGAAGCCGAGCAGAGCCGCACTCAGGAAAGCAAAGGCTAACCACATCGTCTCGGTTCAGGATTGGCGGTTATCGCGTGACGCTGTCGATGCGCAGCTTCAGGATGCCTACAGGGACACGGACTTCCACCACATCGCCCTCGTTTTTGCCCAAGAGGGCGCGGGCTATGGGCGACTTGATGGAGAGCTTGCCCTCGCTCATGTTGGCTTCGTGCGGGCTGACAATCGTGTAGGTCATCTTCGCGCCAGTCGTCAGGTTGACCATCTCCACCTTGTTCAGCAGACCGATGCCGTCGCTGCGTAGCTTCGACTTGTCTATCACCCTTGCAAACTCCAGCACCCGCTGCTTGAAGCGTATTCTGCCCAGAAGCTTCCCCTGCTCGCGTTTCGCGGCATGATACTCGAAGTTCTCGCTGAGGTCGCCTTTGTCGCGAGCCTCTGCTATCGCCTCCCGAACCCGTGGCAGTTCCACCGTTTCGAGCTGGCGCAACTCGGCTACAATCTTGTCATAGCCCTCTTGTGACATGTATTCCATAACGGAGCGCAAGTCTTGGTGTGTATCAGCAGCAGAGAGCCTGTGTGTCGAGGGCTATCATCAGTTCCTCGTCGGTGGGGATGCAGCAGACGGTTACTTGGCTGTCGTCGGCGCTGAGGATGGCTTCTGTGGCGCGGCAGCTGCGGTTCTTGGTCTGATCCATCTTGACACCCATGTATTCGAGTCCGCCCGTCGCTCCTTCGCGCACTTCCCACTGGTTCTCGCCTGCACCGCCGGTGAAGAGGATGATGTCAACGCCTCCCATAGCTGCGGCGTATGCGCCGATGTACTTCTTGATGCGGTAGGTGTACATTTCCTTGGCGAGGCGTGCCTTGTCGTTACCCGCGGCGATGCCTGCCAGAATGTCGCGGAAGTCGCAGCTGGCTTCGCTCACACCAGCCAGACCCGACTTCTTGTTCAGGAGGTCGGAGATGCCCTTGGTGTCGAGGTTGAACTTGTCCATGAGGTAGGTGACGGCTCCGGCATCAATGTCGCCTGTGCGCGTTCCCATCATCAGACCTTCGAGGGGCGTGAGACCCATAGATGTATCGACGCATTTTCCGTACTTGACGGCTGCAATCGAGGCACCGTTGCCGATGTGGCAGGTGATGATGCGCTTGTCCTCCGGTTTGCAGCCAAGGAACTCGCAGACGCGCTGGCTGACGTAGCGGTGGCTGGTGCCGTGGAAGCCGTAGCGGCGTACGCCATAGTCCTTATAGAGGTTGTAGGGTAGGGCGTACATATAGGCATAATCGGGCATGGTCTGGTGGAAAGCGGTGTCGAAGACGCCGACCTGCGGAATGTCGGGCAGCAGAGCCTTGACGGCATTCACGCCTTTGATGTTGGCGGGATTGTGCAGGGGTGCGAGGTCGTTGCAGGCGGCAAAAGCCTCCATCACTTCGGGCGTGAGGCGGACGGACTTGTTGAACTTCTCTCCGCCGTGCACCATGCGATGGCCAACGGCATCCAGTTCACTGAGGCTGCCGAGCACTTTGTACTCGCCGCTTGTCAGCACCTCGAAGATGTACTGCACGCCAGCGGTATGCTCTTTGATGGGATGCTCCCATTTGTGCTTCTCGCCATTCAGCTTGACGGTTATAAACGAATCGGGCAGACCAATTTTCTCGATGCCGCCACTGGTGATGACGGACTGGTCGTCCATGTTGTAGAGCGCATATTTTATTGAACTGCTGCCACAGTTTAAGACAAGAATTTTCATTTTAGTGAAGAGTGAAGAGTGAAGAGTGAAGAATTAGAGTTACCTTTTCTTCATTCATCACCCACACGTTTTTGTTTATGATTTAATAATTATTTGTGCATTTCTCTTTGATGTTTTTAGCGAGGAAACAAGAATGGAGAGTATTTCGTTGCAATCATTGTCCATGCTTTTGTATTGCTCGGGGGTAATTGCACAGCCATCAAGTAGGCTTTTGAGCCATCTGCGCGTCTCATTTGCTTCTTTGGCTGCTATATGCAGTTTTGTGATGAAGTCAGCGCGGCTTTGTGCAAATTGAGCCTCACCTATGTTGGCATCAATTGATGTCCCTGAACGCAGAACTTGATTGTATAGAGGAACAAGCGTTTTGTCCGATTTGGAATGCAAGTAGTGAACCATCTTTACGATGCGCTTAGAAAAGGCTCCGCTCTTCTCTACAAGGATAGACTTGCTGTTCTCGTACATAATGGTTACTTTTATTCTTCACTCTTCACTCTTCGTTCTTCACTCAGGCTTTTGCCTGCTGCGCCTGGCAGGCGGTGATTGCTACCATTTTGTAGATGTCATCCACGGAGCAGCCACGGCTGAGGTCGTTGACGGGGCGGGCGATGCCTTGCAGGATGGGGCCGATGGCTTCGGCTCTGGCGAGGCGCTGGACGAGCTTATAGCCGATGTTGCCGACTTCGAGGCAGGGTGCAATCAGGACGTTTGCTTTGCCTGCAATGTGGCTGCCGGGGGCTTTCTTTGCGCCGACGCTTGGCACGAGGGCGGCATCTGCCTGCAGTTCGCCGTCGATTTGGAGAGAGGGATCCATCTCCTTGGCTCGCTTGGTGGCCTCGATTACCTTATCCACCACTTCGTGGCTTGCGCTGCCCTTTGTGCTGAAGCTGAGCATGGCGACGCGAGGCTCTGCGAAGCCTGCCACGCTGCGGGCGGTCTGAGCCGTGCAGACGGCAATCTGTGCAAGCTGGTTGGCATCGGGCATGGGTGTGACTGCCACGTCGCCCATCACCAGCACGCCGTCCTCGCCATATTGCTTGGCGGGCGTAATCATCAGCATGGCACCGCTGACGCAGCTCACGCCTGGGGCGCACTTAATGATTTGCAGGGCGGGACGCAGCGTGTCGCCAGTCGTGGAGAGTGCGCCCGAAATCTGTCCGTCGGCATCGCCGTTCTTGATGATGAGGCAGCCGTAGTAGAGAGGGTCTTGCACCTTCGCGCGAGCCTGCTCTTCGGTCATGCCCTTGTTCTTGCGCAGGTTGTAGAGAAGCTGGACGTAGGTCTCTGTCCTCTCGCTCGTTGCAGGGTCGATGATGGTTGCCTTGTCGATGTTCTTCAGCCCAAGTTTTTCTGCGAGGGCGAAGATGTCCTTGTGTGCGCCGATGAGGATGATGTCGGCGAGGTCGTCTGCCAGTGCCATGTCGGCAGCTGTCAGGGTGCGCTCCTCCAAGCTTTCCGGCAGCACGATGCGCTGCTTGCAGGACTTGGCCCGAGCGATGATTTGTTGCATTAATTCCATAGTGATTTGATATTTTACGATTTTGGCTGGTTTGTGGTTATTAGAACTTCCCCTTCATCAGTAGTGTCTCCAGTTCCTCGGCCGAGAGGTGGGAGCGCAGCATGTCGGCGTAGGCGGCGGTGATGTTGCCTGTCTCTTCGCTCACCACGATAGCCAGCGCGTCCGTCTCTTTGCTGATGCCTTTGGCGGCGCGGTGACGGAGGCCGAACTCCTTGGGGATGTCGAGGTCGTGGCTGATGGGCAGGATACATGCTGCCGCTGCGACCCTTCCCTTCGTGATAATCATGGCGCCGTCGTGCAGGGGGCTGTTCTTGAAGAATATGTTTTCGATGAGTCTCTGGCTTATCTTGGCATCGACCTCTTCGCCGGTTCGCGCGAAGTCGGTCAGGGGCAGGTCGTTCTGAAGCACGATGAGCGCGCCCACCCGCTGCTTGCTCATATTCATGCAGGCCATGACGATGGGGAAGATGGTCTCGCGCTCGTAGCGGAACTCACCTTCGTTCTTGTGCTTGTCCAGTCGGAAGAAGCGAAGGAAGCGGTGTGCCTGTTGGCGTGCGCCGAGGTTGTAGAAGAAGCGGCGGATGTCCTCCTGGAAGAGGATGATGATGGCGAGTGCGCCGACGCTCACCAACTGGTCGAGGATGCCGCCCAGAAGCTTCATCTCCAGCACCTTGCTGATGATAATCCAGCCGCTGATGAAGAGCAGCACGCCATAGAAAATGTTGACGGAGCGCGACTGCTTCATCAGTTTGTAGCAATAGTAGAGCACGATTGCCACGAGTAGAATGTCCAATATGTCTTTGAAGCTGATGTTAGGCACCGCTATTTTAATTCAAAGTTCATAATTCATAGTTGACTTCGTCGAGCTAAAGCTTCATAGTTATTCCCTAATCCCTATTCTCTAATCTCTAATCCCTAATCCCCATCACTTTTTGGGTGATGGCGATGCACTCTATTGCTTCCTTCACCTTGTGGGCGCGGAGGATGTGCGCCCCTTTTTGGAGTGCAATGGTGTGCAGGACGGGCGTGCCGTTGAGGGCTTCGTCGGGTGTCGTTCCCAACAGCTTGTATATCATGCTTTTGTGGCTGACACCAACAAGCAGAGGCAGCTCCAGTTCGTGCAGGACCTCTAAGTTTTGCATCAGCAGGTAGTTCTGCTCGAGCGTTTTGCCGAAGCCGAAGCCCGGGTCGAGGATGATGTCGCAGACTCCCATCTCATGCAGCTCCTCCACCTTGCTCCCCAGGTTCCTCAAAACCACCTCAATCCCGTTGAAGGGGGAGGATTCTGTCAGGACGTACGGCACGTGCAGCTCTGCAATGGTCTTGAACATCTCCTTGTCGAGGTCGCCGCCGCTGATGTCGTTCACCATTTGCACGCCGAACTCTCCGACGCACATCCGGGCAACGTCCGCACGGAACGTATCGACGCTCACGATGGCTTCCGGAGCTTCTTTCCGCACGATGGAGAGTGCCTCCCGAAGCCGCCGCATCTCTTCCTTCTTGTCGGGAGGCGTATAGCCAGGTCGGGTGGAGCAGGCTCCAACGTCCAGGATGGCAGCGCCTTCGTCGAGCATCTGCCGGGTGCGCATACGGATGGCCTCGGCTCCCTCGTGGTGCTGGTAGAAGGAGTCGGGGGTGGCATTCAGGATGCCCATCACGATAGGGGTGTCCAGCCAGAGCAGTTCGCCGCCCACGTTGATGCTGTATGGTGATGCCGTCTGCACGGGTTCGCACAAATTACCGCGCAAAGTTACGAAAAAAAATGAATAAAGAAAAGTGAAGAATGAAAAATGAAGAGTTAAGTGCCAACATTTCTTCGCCATACGGTCAAAAAAGGCTTCTCATCTCTCTTTTAACATTGTTGCAACAGTTGCAAGTGTTGCAGCGGCACGCAGAAACGTCGTACCTTTGCAGTGCCATTCGGAAGTTAAGCACGCCTAAGTGCGCAATTAGGCACGCTTAGAACCCCTTCCATCCATAAATAATTTTGAATTTATAAATTTTGAATTTTGAATTATATGTCGTACCTTTGCATCCATAAAAAGAGCTTGACCATGTACATAGAGAAACTTTATGAGATATACAAGGTGCATCCTGTTGTGACGACGGATAGCCGCAATTGCCCCGAGGGCAGCATCTTCTTTGCCTTGAAGGGCGCTACGTTCAATGGTAATGAATATGCAGTTCAGGCTTTACAGAAGGGCTGCGCATACGCGGTCGTGGATGAGGAAATTGAAGCGAAAGGCTTGGAAGGGTCTTTGATTTTCGTCCCCGATGTCCTGACGGCTTTGCAGGAGCTGGCTGCCTGTCACCGCCGGGCGTGGGGAGGCCCTGTCCTGCAAATTACGGGTACGAACGGTAAAACGACCACAAAGGAGCTGATAGCCGCTGTCCTCTCCGAAGGCAAGCGCGTGCTCTATACCCAAGGCAACCTAAACAACCACATCGGCGTGCCGCGCACCCTGCTTCGCATCCGCCCCGAAGAGCACGATATTGCGGTCGTTGAGACGGGAGCCAATCATCCGGGCGAGATTGCCGACCTCTGCCGCATCGTGCAGGCCGACTTCGGACTCATTACAAACGTCGGTCGCGCCCATCTGGAAGGCTTTGGCAGCTTCGAGGGCGTGAAGCGGACGAAGGGCGAGCTCTATGCCGACCTCCACAAACGCGGAAAGAAAATCTTCCTCAATGCCCTCGACGACGACCTCGTGCGCATGGCCGGGGAGCATGGCTTCACGCTTCGCGAGGACGCTCTGCCATACGTCGAGGGAAGGGTCAGCCAGGTTACGCCTTTCGTCGAGATGCAATGGCGGGCGGGTGCGGACGAGCCTTGGCGCACGGTCAAGACCAACCTTATCGGAGCCTACAACATCGCCAACCTGCGGGCTGCCGTTAGCGTCGGCTTACACTTCGGCATCGTGCCCGAGCAGATAGACTACGCCCTGGCTGCCTACAAACCCACCAACAGCCGCAGCGAATTGCGGCAGAAGGGAAGCAACCGCCTTATCGTGGATGCCTACAACGCCAACCCCTCGAGCATGGATGCTGCCCTGACCAATTTCTCCTTCTTCGAGGACAAGCATAAGATGGTGATACTCGGCGATATGCGCGAGCTTGGTGCAGAAAGCCTTGAAGAACACAAGCGCATCGTCGAGCAGCTTCAAGGCATGGAGCTGGAGCGCATCTGGCTGGTGGGAGAGGAGTTCAAGAAAGTTGCAGCCGCAGGAATGCGTGTCTTCAAGGATGTGGAGGAAGTGAAGGCTGCCTTGAAGAAGGAACCCATCGGCAATTCCACCATCCTCATCAAGGGGAGCAACGGCACGAAGCTCTACCAATTGGCAGAGTGATTAACGGAGCCGCTGGCCGACGATGTTGTATCTTGCACCGTCCTTTATGATGTAGATGCGGTTGTCTGCGAGATACTTGCCGTCCGGCAGGCATTTAGCGGCATCGATGGCATTCATGCCTATGGGGTCTTCGGAGGCAATCAGGGCGCGGATGGCATCCACCTGGTATATCGTCGGCTCTGACGGGAGCCTTGCCACCTCTGCCTTGACCACGGCTTTCTGCTCGGCTGTAAAGGCCGACTCGTCGATGAGGGCGTTGAAGAATGCCTTCAGGTACTCGCCACGGTTCACCTCATGGCTGACGCTGTACTTGCCCCCCGTAATCATCTCCAGTTCGAGGGGGACGTAGATGTTCTCGAAGCCGTCGAAGTTGTGCGTGCCTGCACCTGTCGGGAAGCTGGTGCTCACGGGGTTGGGCTTCGTGCCCCATTTGGTCAGGGTCTCCTCGTAGAAGAAGCCAATCCTGTCGTCGGCTTGAAGCTCGATGCTGCTATAGGCCGAAGCCGTCGAGCTCACCTGATAGAAGCCGTTCCAGCCGGTTGTGAAAGCCGAGATGTTGCGGATGTCGCTGATGTCGGCCAGTTCCTTGTAGAAGATGCCCACATTGCTGCGGCCGCTGCCCGTCGGGACGGATTGCAGGGCGATGTAGAGCAGCTTGCCGTCCCTTAGACGCTTGGCAGGCACGATGAGCATCTCGCCGTTTGTGGGGTTGCTGCTAGGACTTGCGCTAAGGCCGTTCATGGTGGCTTTTGTCTGAGCCTCCCACTTGCCTTCGCCCGTCTTGGTGTTGCTGTAGGTGTAGATGTTCATCAGTCGGCCGCCGCCCGTGCGACTGGTGATGACGACACGTCCGTCGGGCAGTTCCTCGCATTTTGGCTCATCGCCATTCGGCACTGGCGTCGCGCTGGCACCGCCAAGCGCTTTCCACGTCCGGCCGAAGTCGTCCGAATAGATGACGCGGTTGCCGTTCGGACGTGCGGCAAGGGCGGCATAGAGGCGGTAGTAGTCGCCCGCCTTCACGATGCGGCTCTGGAATATCTTGCCGCCGCCCACGAAAGCCGCTGCCATCGGGTTCCCGCTGTCGAAGAGGCCATAGATGTCTTCCGTCTGGTCGATGGGTGTCTGCCACGTCTCGCCACCGTCGAGGCTGCGAATGGCAGCTATCAGGTTGGGGTTCTGGCGGTTGGTTGAGCTATTGGTAAAGACGGTACACCCCGCCACAGCCATCACCAGCACCTCGTCGCGCTCGCGATTCATCACGACGGCCGGGTCGCCGTATGCCGCCTCCATCGGTGTCCTTACATTGTTTATCAAAGAGGCGTCGCCCACGGCCACATCAATCTCCCTGTCGCTCCAGGTCAAACCGTTGTCGTCGCTTATCTTCACCACGCAATCTACCTGGCCGTAACCAGGGTCGGTGCCGCAAACGAGGCGTGCTGCGCTGGCGATGAGTCGTCCGTTTTTGCCGCAAGTGATGCCCGGAATGCGGTAGGGGGGGATGTCCATGCCGCCGTTCAATGTGCTGAATAGGGTGGTGCGGCGCGGCTCCTTGCTGGGCATCACATACTCCAGTTCGAGCAGGGTGCTCTTGCTGCTGTTCCATGTAAACGTGCCGCCATCTACATACACCCAGTAGCCACCGTTCTTCAGCTTTACCTTGCCATTGCCCGCTTCAACGACGGCGTATTTCGTGCTGGCCGTCTGGTCAACGAAAAGCTGCATGTTATGGTCGGGGCCGATGTTGTTCGAGCGTCCCATCAGCTTGATGGTGCAGGCATCGTATGTGCCTTCAATCTGGAAGAGGTCGTAGTCCGTCTGCACGCTTATCTCGGTTGCCCATTGCGTCAGGTTGGCAGCGGATTTGGCATAATGTGTGTCATCCACCTTAATCTTCCAGTAGCCCGATAGACGCTTGGGCATCTCCACCTCCTCGCCATTGAGGAAAGCCTCCATTCTGTCCACTTTCCCCGCACATTCCGTTCCTGCCACGATGTAGTCCTTGCAGTCCTCGAGCAGGATGTCCAGCTTCTCCATCCATTTGGCATCGGAAGCCTTCTCCTGTTTCAGAATCTGTATCTTCTCGAACTGATGGATGCCCTCGACGAGACGCTCGAAGCGGACAGAAGAGCGGTTGCCGGGGTAGTAGCAGTAGGTGTCGCCTGCACCGAACTTGCGGAAGCGCGTGTCGGTCAGCGGATGCTCGTCCCAGTTAATCCACGACCAGTGCAGATAGCCGTCCAAGCCGTTTGCGGCGATATGGATGGGCAGGAACGCCGCTTCTGCGGGCAGGGAATTGGAGAAGATGTTCGGCTCGCTCTCGGTGCAGCAGGTATAGACGGTCGTCACCAGATTGTTATCCCTGCGGTACTGTCGTTCGGCAGCCGTGAAGTTTTGCCCTTGCGCCAAGGCGACACAGAAGTCATACAGCTTGTCGTTGAGCGAGGAATGGTAGTTGCCGGCCAGCGCCATCTTGAAGCCGTTGGCCTTGATGACCTCGTATGCAGAAAGCATTTGCGCTTCGCTGCGTTCGTCCATTGCGATGCAGGTCTTCTCGAACCAGCCCTTCTCCTCCAAATGGGCGCGGAAGGCTTTCAGGTAGGCATTCCAGAGCGCCTTGTAGTCGTCGCTCCCGACGGTCAGTGCCCAGTCGATGTCCTGACCAGTGGCTTCGTCGAAGTAGCGGAACTTCATGTCCCACGTCACCATCGAATAGCAGTTGATTTGCTTGTCGATGCCGCATTCCGCGCACAGCTCCACATACTTGTCGAAGATGTCGTAGTTGAACGTCCAGGTTCCGTCTGCCTTCTTGGTTGTCTGAATCATGGCCGAGAATTTGTCGTGCGACTGCTCTCCCCAAGGCTCATAGAAAAGGATGGTTGTCACGACGCTTTGCCCTGCCTTGCCCAAAGCTTGCAGATAGGGGCGCAAAGCCTCGATGTGCTCGTCGCTCCAACGCTCCACCTCGTAGTAGCGGCTCACGGCGTATGGCTGTTGCCAAAGGTCGAGATGGAACTTCTGGTCGGCCACCTCGGGAAGCGTATGGGCATCCACGTTGATGGTCAGGTTCAGGGTCTTAACGACGGCGTTGTTCTCATTGACAACCTCCATCGTCGTGGTATAGACACCTGCTTCGATGTCGCGAGGCACTTCAATGGAGCACCAGACGGGACGTGTCTCGCGGGCGTTGACAGCCTTGGGCTTGTCTTGGTCTATCACGTCGGGGACAAGCCAGGGCGTGAGCGAGAAGTTGTGATTGCCGCAGCCGCGTCCGTCGTCGGTAATGATGTAGTTCAGGAAACGTGCCTCGGCGCACATCTTGCCTGTTCCGATGCCGTCCTTCTTCAGTTCTGTCATGCGGACGGACAGGCTTCCCTGCTTGGATTTGCTGAAGAGCACCGCCTCGATGTTGGCGCGTTCGCCTTTCCATGCGCGTATGGTGGCGGTGGTCGTTTCGGTCAGCTGTGGCACGCGATGCTTCATGTAGAGTTCGTTCCTGCTTGCCCATGAGCAGTGCAAACCGGCAGTCAGCGCATTCCATTCTGCCGCCGGAGCCGTGGCATCTACTGTCGGTTCGTCGTAATCATCGATGGGGTACTTCTGCACGCCTTCGGCCTTGCCCACAATCTTCAGCGTCACGTCGATGATGCTGCCGCCGTCGCTGATGAAGTTGGCATAGTTGCCGCTTGGGTCGGCGCAGTTCCACGTCACGCTGTAGCGGATACGATAGGTTGTCCCTTCTGCAAGATTGCTTGGCACACGGAAACTGCCGGGAGAAAGCACGTCGCCACCAACGGCCTCGCCCGCGCTGTTCCAGCCGTCGTTGTCGTTGCTCTTCTTGTTGTAATGCGAGTAGCAGACCAGTTCGTTGCCCTCGCCTTCGGTATATGGACCGTCACCGAGCAGGTTCACCTCGAAGCCCCCGTTCTGGTTCCAGTCAACAAACACAAAGCCGTGCATCCAGCGGCCGTTGATGGTGATGTCAGGAGTGACGATGTCGCCCGCCTTCACCTCAAACACGGTGGATGTCTTGTCGAAATATGCCGCACATTTGGGGGCGGTGGCGATGTTCTCCAACTTGAACTCCGGTGATTGTGTACCCTTGATGTTCACGCTCTTGGGATAGTGGGTCGAATGCGTGATGTGCTCGTTTGCGCCATGGGCTACGGGATAGTCTTCAGCCCGGCACCAAGCGGTCGTCAGCAGCAAAGCTGCGAAAAAGTAAAATAGGTTTTTCATGCGATGTCGGTTTTCTGTCAGGTGATTTTGAGTGTATGCTCCTTGGTGTCGTAGGTGATGCCTTCGGCATGGAGGAAGCGTTGCAATGTGCCGCTTTCTGTAAGGGAAGCCGTTGTGCCTGCTTGGATTTTTCCTTCTTGGACAATCCAAAGCGCATCACTAAGCTGAATGGCCATCTCCACATCATGGGTGCTCAGGAAAATGGTCTTGCCTGTCTCATGGGCGAGGCGCAGCATCAGCCGAAGGGTGCTGACTTTCGCGTGGAAGTCAAGAAATGCTGTCGGTTCGTCGAGCAGGATGATGGGGGTCTGCTGGGCAAGTGCTTTGGCAAGCAGGGCTTTCTGGCGTTCGCCGTCGCTCAGGGTGTCGATGGTGCGCTGCGCAAGATTCGCTATCCCAACCATCTCTATTGCTTCGTCCACAATGGCATTGTCCTCTTTGCTGAGCTTACCGAAGAAGCCTGTATAGGGCGAGCGTCCCATCCCAACCAAATCTATGACTTTCATGTAAGGCACCTCGACACGTTCCGTCAGTACGACAGAGACGGCTTGGCTGCGCTCGGATAAAGACAGGGAAGGCAGGTCGCGCCCCTCGATGAGAACCTTTCCCGATAGGGGAGCGAGGAAGCCTGCAAGGGTGCGAAGGATGGTGCTCTTGCCCACGCCGTTCGCGCCAAGCAGACAAACCATCTGCCCGGCGTTGAGGCTCTGGTTGATGTCGGAAAGCACGGCCTTTTCGCCGTAGCCGACAGTAAGGTGTTGCAGTTCAATCATTCGTGTGCTGTGCAGAATTTATATCCGAGGCGGCGATAGGACTGTTCAAGCTTGGTGAGACGTTCGAGGAACTGCTCGTAGTTCTTTGTTTCGGGTTGTAGCCATTGCACTTCGCTCATGGCAGCCAGACGGGGCAGCAGCATGTATTCGGCGTGGTCGGGGCTCAGCACGTATTCCGTCCAGAGGTTGCACTGGGCGCCGATGATGTACTTGGCTTCTTCCTTTGTCAAGTCACTGGGAACAGGTTCCATGCTATACACCTTGCTCAAAGGCAGATAGCCGCCGATGGCAAGGGGCTGCGCATCGCGGTTCTTGAGCTGGTAGTAGTCGAAGTAGCAATTGTTGGTCGGTGTCATCACCACTTGATGATGGAGCCTTGCGGCTGCCTTTCCGCCATCGTATCCGCGCCAGCTCATCACGGCTGCGTTCTCGCTCAAACCGCCTTCGAGGGTCTCGTCCCAACCGATTATCTGACGGCCTTTCGTTGCCAAGAAAGCTTCCATCTCCTTGTTGATGTAGGTTTGCAGCTGTGCTTCGTTTTGCAGGCCAAGCTCTTTCATCTTCGCCTGGCACTTGGGGCATATCTTCCAGCGTACACGCGGGCTTTCGTCGCCGCCTATGTGTATCAGCTTGCTGGGGAAGATGTCGCAAAGCTCGCTATAGACGGTCTTGAGGAACTCCAGCGTCTTGGGGTTGCCGGCACAAAGCACATCGTCGGCTACGCCCCAGATGCCCCAAACCTTGTAGGGACCGCCTGTGCAGCCAAGCTCTGGATAGACGCTCATGGCGGCAATCATGTGGCCGGGCAGGTCAATCTCGGGAATGATGGTGATGTAACGCTCTGCCGCGTATGCAACAATCTCGCGCATCTCCTCTTGGGTGTAGTAGCCAGTCTCTGGTGTGTCATCGTAAATGGCATTGTTGGGGTCGGAGAGGCCGACGTTCCTGCCGATGATTGTGCAGGGGCGAACACTGGCCTTCTTTGCCAGTTCGGGCATGGTTTTCACTTCAAATCGCCAGCCTTGGTCGTCTGTCAGGTGCCAATGGAAACGGTTGATGCCGTGCAGTGCCAGAATGTCGATGAACTTCTTGATAAAAGGCACGGGGAAGAAGTGTCGGGCGCAGTCGAGTTCCGTGCCGCGATAGCTGAAGCGTGGCGAACCGCACACCCATGCGTATGGGAGCCGCACATCCCCCGTCTCGTTCATAATGCTCTTGCGCAGGGTTTGGATGCCGTAAAAGACTCCGCTCTCGCTGGCGCCTTGAATGGTAATGCCCTTCTTGCCAATGGAAATGGCGTAATCGTCGGGGTTGTTGCTCTTAAGGCCAAGCATAAGTTTGACATCTGCATCCTTCTTTTCCGATGTTACCGTCAGGCCAAGGTATTCGGCGGCAAACTCGGCGTTGCGCTGCATCTGTTGGTTTCCTGCGGGATAGCCCACCTTCATGTCTTCTGTCAGAAGCATGTGGCCGCCGCTCTTGTCAATGCTGATTTGTTGTGGCAGGGGAATGACTTGGTAATTGACTTCGGCGGAGGCACTCAGGTTGAATGCGGCGCAGAGGAGGAGAGAAAATAGCTTATTCATGGTTCTTGTGTGTTTAATTTTTTTGCTTTAAGATGACGTGAAGGATGACAGGTGCACCAATTAGGGGCGTGATGACGCTGATGGGGATAATGCTGCCGTCGCGGGGCAGCGTACTCAGCAGGTTGCAAGCCAAAGCCAGATTTGCCCCGATGAGCATTGTGGCTGGCATTAGCGTGCGGTGCCATGCGGTGCCAAGTGTCAGTCGGGCCAGATGCGGCACAGCCAGTCCAATGAAGGAGATGGGGCCGCAGAAGGCAGTTGTGGTGGCTGTAAGCAGTCCCGTGACGAGCAGCAGCATTTGTCGCACCTGACCTATTTTTATGCCAAGGTTCTCTGCATAGCGGTTGCCAAGCAGCAGGGCATCGAGGGGCTTGATGAGCAGCAATGCCAGCAACAAACCAAAGCACGAGAGGGTGCAGAAGACGGGCAGGCGTTCGATGCCTACAGAAGCGAAGTTGCCCATCCCCCAGATGACGAAGCTGAAGACGCCCTGTTCCGTTGCCGAGTAGTTGAGCAACTGGATGACGCTCCCCGTCACATAACTGATGATGACACCTGTGATGAGCAGCATCACTTGGCTGCGCAGTACTCTGCTAAGTATCATAAGCAGAGCCATGATAGCCAATGCTCCAGCCATTGCTGCCACAACGACAAGCAGATGCCCGCCGAGCGTAAGGTTGCCAATGGAGGCTGTTCCTCCGAGGAGCAAAAGCACGATGGCCACACCCAAATTGGCTCCCGAATCAATGCCTAAAATGGAAGGTCCTGCCAGTGGGTTGCGGAAGGCTGTTTGCAGCAGAAGACCGCAAGTGCCTAAGGCTGTACCTGTCAAAAGGGCTGTCAGCATCTGTGGCACTCTGCCTTGCAGAACGATAAAGCTCCAAGCCGGATGCCCTTCCACCTCACCGCCGCACAGAATCTGCCAGACATCCTTTACAGGAATGTCTAACGACCCCCACAGCACATTGGCAATGGAGAGCACAATCAGTGCAACAACCAGCATCTGTAACTTATACTTGCCTTTCATTATCACTGTCGGCTTAACTCCTTAACCCTTTAACTTTTCAACCTTTCACCTTTTTACTTTTTCCCCTTTTCACCTTTTTTACAAGTGGCTTGAAGTAGCTGTACTCTGCCTCTATACCCAGCTCCGGGTGCAGGATGGCGATGAGGTTCTCTAAAAAGCGTTCCGGGTGAAAGGGTGTTTCTTCGTAGAGGAGTGTCTTAGAGGTGTCGCACCACCAGATGGGGGCTTTGATGCCGGCCAGCAGTGGCGTGTCGGCATTCATCTGCTGCCGGTCGAGGTTCCCGTGGTGCTTGATGAGCCAAATGTCTGCTTCTACAGCCTTATTGACCACCTTCTCTGTGCTGAGTGGAATGCCACCGTTACCTTTGAGGCCAGCGAAGAGATATTCCGCTCCTGCATCGGCATAGAGCCTTGCCGAGGAGCTTCCCGAACCGGGCAGCGTCCATTGTCCGCTCCAAGGCATCTCGGGCAGCAGTCGGGGCTTGGTCTTTGTGTCGCAGACCTTGGTGCAGAGTTCTTGGTATCGGCTCTCGACGGCATCAAAGATACTGTCGGCTTCCTTCGCGTGACCGAAGAGGCGGCCATAGAAACGAATCCATTCGGCACGGCCAAGTGGCGTGTGCTCCATGTAGTCGGCACACCAGATGATGGGGATGCCGAGCGTTTCCGCGCGTCCCAGCCCGCCGCTGTTCTCGAAGGGGCTGGGCAGCAGGGCGTCAGGATTGAGGTCGATAATCTTCTCTATGCTTGGCTGCATACTGTTGCCAAGGTTGGCAATACGACCCTCTGCGACGGCTTTCTTGTAGTGGGGTAGGTTGAAGAACTCCAAGTCGCAGATGCCGCCGACAGCATCGTCTGCGTGCAACTCTTGGAGCAAGGCACAATGCACGGAGCTGAAGACTGCAGCGCGTTCAAGGGGAATATGAACGAGTGAAGCGCGTGAAGGTTCG
Organism: Bacteroidaceae bacterium; assembly: GCA_017524545.1. Classification (GTDB taxonomy): domain Bacteria; phylum Bacteroidota; class Bacteroidia; order Bacteroidales; family Bacteroidaceae; genus Physcousia. The sequence goes on along the minus strand of JAFXVN010000013.1, from coordinate 27,474 downwards.
GATTTGCTTAAAGTGTATCTCGCCAGTACCTTGGCTGTGTCCCAAGGGTTGAGCATCGTGACTTCCGTACGGTCGGGATAAGTCACGATGGTCAGGTTTCTGGCATGTCGCAGCAGGAGCGTGTCGCCCGCTTCAGAGCAACTCTCTGAGCCTTTGCCGCTGCAAGCCAGCAGCAGCAGGAGGGGCAGAATCGTAATGACGCAAACGAACGCTCTTTTCCTCATAAGAGCTTACTTCACTCTGTATCGCACTTCCTTTGTCCTGAACTTCTTCACCAGATTTTTCTCGTTGACATCCTTCAAGCCTGTTGCGACAATGATGCTGACGCGGTTCTTGTCGTTCTCGGCAAAGGGCTGGATGGTGTCGCCATAGTAGCTTGATGTGATGGAAGAAGCCGGCACTCCGGCATCGGTCAGGGCCTTAACTGCTTTTTCGCAACGCTGGCGGGAGTATTCCATGTTGATTTTGGGATTGCCTGTCTCAACGTCTGCGTACGACTTGATGTCCACCATGCAGTCTCTGTGGTCCTTCAGGAAAGCACCGATTGCAGCCAATTGTTCGTCGGCCTCGAAGTCGCTCTCACGAATCTTGTAGAACACCGTCCATGTCGCTGTGCCGTTCTCAACCTTTGGCGTGAAGACGGCATCGTCGTACCAGATGGTGTCCTGACGGGTTTCCCAAACTTCCTCCTCTACAACCTTCTTTGCTTTCTTGGCAGCAAACTTGTAGGCAACGCCTAACTGTGCCGTGATCTGCCAGTCGCCCCTGTCGCTCATCTTGCTGTTGTAGCGGTCGTTCAGGTTGTTGGCTGTGACTTCCAGATTGATGCTGACATGCTTGGAGATGTTGCAGTCGAGCATCATACCGGCTCGGGCATTGTGGCTGAAGCGGTCGTATTCGTATGCCAGAGGCATCTTGTCCAGACGGGCATAGGCATCACCATTGTCCCAGGCATAGTTCAGACCTATACCGCCTATCAAATAGAGGTTCAGGGGGTAGTAGTTCTTATTGCCTAAGAGCGTGCACATGTTGAGCATCAGGTCCACGTTGGAGGTCAAATACTTGTACTTGTACTTGAAATCATCGGTCTCGTCCTGAAAGCCCCCTTTGTTCCAAAGGCCGTTGAAGTGCAGTCGGGCACCGATAACAGGCGTGAAGAAAGAGCCTACACTGAAGCTGGCAGTGGGCGTAAACAGCTTCCAGTTGTTGTAGTCTGTGATAGTGGTCTGGGCACCGCCTTGCACCCCGACAAAAATCTGGGGGTAGATGAGTGTCTTTTCTTCGTTGGACTGGGCGTTGGCCGCCGTTGCCATACCCAGCATCAGAAGGGCTATGGCACAAAAGTTCTTGATACGATTCATGTCTGTTCTTTGGTTTATGCTTTTACTTTCTGCAAAAGTAAGACTTTTTAACGTATCAGCCAAATATATTCCTTAAAACATTCCAGAATGTACCAATAGTTGCAAAATCAATATACAATTATTGTTATAAAACAACGGATTTCACAGATAGCACGGATTTAATTGCTGTTGGTAATCAGCAAAAAGGTAATCCGTAAAATCCATGAAATCCGTTGTTGTTAATTATGACACACCCTCTTTGTTTCTAGCTGTGTCGCCTAAAGGCTACTTGCCGAAGTAGCGCTTCAGCAGACCGGCAAAGCCGGCACCGTGACGGGCCTCGTCCTTTGCCATCTCGTGAACAGTGTCGTGGATGGCGTCGAAACCTGCAGCCTTGGCCTCCTTTGCGATGCGGAACTTGTCTTCGCAGGCACCAGCTTCGGCAGCGGCACGCTTTTCCAGGTTGGTCTTGGTGTCCCATACACATTCGCCCAGCAGCTCTGCGAAACGGCTTGCGTGGTCGGCCTCTTCGAAAGCATAGCGCTTGAAAGCCTCGGCAATCTCGGGATAGCCTTCGCGGTCAGCTTGGCGAGCCATTGCCAGATACATGCCAACCTCGCTGCACTCGCCATTGAAGTGGGCACGCAGGTCGTTAATCATCTCTTCGCTGACGCCTTCGGGCTTGCCGTCGCCAATCCTGTGCACAGTGGCATAGGTCATGTCGGCATCGTCTTTCAGTTCAGAGAACTTGGAGGCGGGAGCCTTACAGATGGGGCACTTCTCGGGAGCTGCATCGCCTTCGTAGATATAACCACATACGGCGCAAATGAACTTCTTCTTCATTGTTTCCTGTTTTTAGTTAATAGATATTAGTTAATGATGGTTTTTTGGTTTGTCGAGAGCAAAGGTAAGAAATAATTCTGAGATTATGGCTCGATATTCTTATTTTCTTTGTACAAAGGCAATGATTTTCTGCATACAGCGAATGTTTTGTTCATAAAAGTGCGAACAAAAGCATTTTTTTCACTTTTCGTTTCTCACTTTTCACTTATTTGTTGTATCTTTGCAGCGAAAATCATTGCGATAGTGGCTCAGTTGGTAGAGCATTGGCTTCCCAAGCCGAGGGTCGCGGGTTCGAGTCCCGTCTATCGCTCTGGCTCAGTTATACAAAAACACAATGACCCCCGAAGGTTGCGCACAACTTTCGGGGGTCATTGTGTTTCTGTCAAGACTGTCTTAGTATGGGGCAGCGGATTAGTATTCTCTCAGGAATTCCCGTACTTTTTTCGAGGGGATGCCGTAGTTGAAGCCCTGAGTGCCGGTGAAGCCGGCGAAGTTAACGGCTACGAGGTATCCGTATTCGTCCACAACCGGGCTGCCGCTGGAGCCTTGCAGCGAGGGGATGCTATAGAGGATTTGTTCGTTGTCGCTCTTTTGCGTGACGTTGCCGCTGTATATTTGTGACAGAATCTCGCCCGAGGATGTCTTGCCGATGGTGAATCCACGGTTGAATCCTATCATGTACAGCTTCTGGTCGAGGGTGAGGGGCTTGTCGTCTGCCTCATCCCGCAGCGAGAAGATGTATGCATCCTCCGGTGTGGTGCAGTCTTCGAGCTGGATGATGGCCAAGTCCACGTCGTCGTTGGCAACGGCCACAAATTCGCAGGGTGTCAGGTCGTCGAGGGAAAGGACATGCTGTCCGTTATAGACGACATAGAGCTTGCTGTGAATTTTGATGTCCGACTCGTTCATGTCCATATCGTCCACCTGCTCCAGCGTTTGCTTGCATGAGCTGTATCTGCTTGCGATTTGCTCCTGCACAGCGGGTTGTCCTTCGTAAGCATAGAATTGTTGCGTCAGTTCGCTGAGGCGCTCCTGATAGTTCTCTTTAATGGCTCTTTTGAGGTTCTTGAGGAACTGCTTGACATGTTCGCGGCTCACTTCCGGCTTTGCCACATGGTGGTTGGTCATGATTTGTCCGTCGGTCGTGAAGAAGAAGCCCGTTCCCGTAGCCATATTGCTATTGGCTTCGGCTTTCTCCTGGTCACCAGTAAGCCCAACGAGGTCTCCGTCGTCATCTACATTGGCAAAAAAGAGTTCTTCCCCGTATGGTAATGTGACGGAGTAGTAGAAGTCATTGACTATCAATACGACTCCCGAGGATGCCTTGTTGTAGATTTCCTCGGAATTCATAGAATGCTGGCATGCGGTGACGCAAAGAAGCATCACCGCAGCCATTATGAATTGTAGTCTCTTCATGTTGATGATTGAAAGGCTGTGCCGTAAGAAAATCCCTGAAGCTTAGACTGCCTCCTCTGGCAGAGGATCATCAGAGACTGGGTTCTCTGCATCTTTCTTGTTGATTTCACCAACCTGCTGCTCATAGGTTGCTTTGTCCATGAAGATTGGCTTGGAAGAAATGAGGACGTTCATGGATGCATCTCCAGCATCTACGTTGCTGGCTTCTACTTCAGCATTGCGGGCATAGTCATCGTCCACTTTGCCAGCCTTCAGGTCTTTGATTTGTGCAGCCTGTTTGCGTGCCAGCTTGTATATCTTCTTCATTTCCTTGCCGCCAGCGGCTACGATCTTTGGACCAGCCTGCAGGTGTTTCGCGTAGGTAATTGGCTTCATTCCGCCAAGGTTCACCAGCTCTAAACCCGCAGAGGTCGTAGCCAGTGAGAGGTTTGTCATGTCCAAAAGAATGTTAGGATAGGCCAGAATGATATCCATGTTCTGCTTGAATGCCTCTCCTGAGGAACGCAGAGTGTTGGTTGTGGTGTCAACCATGCACCATTGGCGGTCAACCTCTTTGCCATCTTCTGTGACAACAATGGGGCGCATTTGGAAGAAGGTTATTCCCTCACTGTACTTCTTGATTTCCGTGTTCAGGGTGTCGCACAGAAGCAGATAATGGTCGAAGTCCTTGTTACCAGTCAATTCAGGTAATTCCCAGACAAACTCTTTGCTTTTCTTTTTCTTTTGTGCCATTGCATCTTGTGGCATAACCATTCCGAGTGCCAAAGCACACAGGACTAATGTCATAAATCTTTTCATTGTTGTAATAATTAAAAGTTTGTAAAAATGGATGTTTATTTTTTCGGGAATCGTATCTTCAAGTTTCTGTCATCGGTGTTTCCGAGCACGCTTATGTGTTTGTTGTCCTTGATTTGCGGATTGTTCACAGCTTCGAAGATGATGGAGCGATACTTGCCCAGGGGATAGTTGAACGAGAAGTGACCATCGGCACTGGTGACAGTGGTGATGAGTTCGCCTTTGTTAAAATATGTCGGTTTGTCCATATTATCGTTGTTCATGTCCTGCGAGCCATAGATTCGTACATTTGTGATGGGTGTCTCCTGCACCACACCGCCTTTGTATTCGCTCATAACGAAACGTCCCTTGATGACCACGCCCACATTCTGCTTCTCTTCTGCCAGACGGTTAGCTTCCTCCAGATAGTAGGTGTCTGTGGTTTCTTTGTACATGGCCTTGTTGAGCGTAATCAGCTCGTCAATCATGCCGAAAAGTTGTTTCTTGTTAATCATGCCCCCGGCGTGTGTGACTTTATACAGATTGTCAGCTTGGGTATCAAGATGTTGCTTATAGGTGTGTAGCGTCCCCATCTTCTCGGAACTACGCTTGGCTGTGATTTTGTCAACCTCCGAAATTCCGCTGACTTCTGCTGCGCTGGCATAGTGTGCCCCTGCCAGTTCATAATCGCGTCGCTCCATATACTCTTTTGCCTGGTGCATCAACTCATCGTACTTTGAGGCGAACACTTTTTCCTTCAACAGCAAAATGCCGTATGGCGTAAGGGACTTTGCCTGTATTGCTAAAATGTCGGACACGGGGAGTGTGATGACATTCGTGTTTTCGCCAAAGACCTTAATAGTTGCCACTTCAATCCAGTCGTTTTGCGCTCTGGTCAGTTCGTCTTTCAGACGCTCTTCGAGGTCATACTCCTGATCTGTGATGCTCTTAATGTCTGTCTTTTCCTTGGCCTGGATGGTCTTGTTGATTTCGTCGTAGCGCGCCTGTACGTCGCTGAAGTGGTTACGGTACTTGTTGAGTGAATCTATATCGACTTCAAGCAAGATAAGGTTGGCTCCAGAGTCCGCTGTCTTGTTGCGATTGAGTTTTCCACCCAGCTTGGGGCTGAACTGCACCTGAAGGTCGGAGATAGGTGTGGTGAACTGTATGCACGCCTTCCGCTCCACAGGGTATAAGTTGCCGCTGCCGCTTTGGTTCTCCATCGTGATGGGGTTTTCCACCTCCGTTACCGTAAAGTAGAAGCGCTGGTTTTGGCGCGGCAGTTTGGGGATGTCGGTACGCAGAGCCGTACCAGCCTTGGCGACAGTGAAGATTCTCTTGCCGTTGGCTGGCACAACGAGTTCATAACGATATATTCCGCCGACCTTCTCCGCCTTTGGCTTTTGTGCATCACTGTTGATGGAGGACGTGATGATGAGGTCAGCACACTTCGACTCAAAAACGAAGCTGGATTGCCCGCCCAACTCTACAGTCTCAGCTCTTCTTGTATCCTCGCTTGCAAAGAGATAGTCCGATTGTGCAATGCCCTGTGCAGGGTGCAATGTAATCATGCAAAGCGTAAGATAGAGAGCTTTTCTCAGGTAAGTTGTCATTGTTGTAAATAGTTAGGATTAGGATAAGTTAAATCGACACGTCTCCGAAGTCATCAACATTAAACATCTCTTCATCCGTCAGCTTACGGTCACCAACATATTCGGGTTGCCATGTGCGGACATGTATGACGGGTTTCGCATCGTCCGTAAAGTCCCACAAGAGGAATACAAAACCTTCGTCGGAATAATTAGAAGACTTCCATTCCTGGAAAAGTGTCACACCGTACCAGTTGGGATTGTTCTTAGACTTAGTGATACCGCCACACTCATCTTGATATCCGCGTTCACCAATTTGCTGGAACTTCACATCAATATATTTGTTGCGAGCAAAAGCACGTGAAAGATTCCTCATATACTCTTCTTTGCCCTGTTTCTTATAAGTGATTGTAGGCATATTGGTTTCTTTTGATGTCACAACATTGCCGGTAATGATGAGTGCATCATCGCTGAAAATCTGGCGCAGGAAGTTAATGTCTTTCTGGCAGTAGGCGGTGCGGAAATGCTCCACATACTTCAGTATCTGCATCCGTCGTTCTGTTTCCACCACACTCTCGCATTGTCCAAGACGGAGGCCGGTATGTACGTCCAATTCAAAGCGGAAATCGGTGATGACACCTCTCTTGTCAAATTCCACAGTACCGAACTGCACAATTTCTTTGCTAAAGGTATCATCGTCGGGAAGAATAATAAAAGGCAGATGCCGAATGAGCATTCCATTCTGTGTGGGCATTCCTTCCTCCACCACTTCCTCGTCGTCGCAGTAAAAGCGGGTGTTGCTAAAGGTGTTGACCAGCATACGTTTGGCAAAATCATCCATCGCCAGGTTTGCCACATTCAGGTCGCGCCCGGCTTGTTTCGCAGCATTGATTTCTGTGAGTACGGCACTGAGGTTGCGCTGCATAGTCCCCAACAGAGCTGGATTGTTATAATTACTCTGATAAGTGGTGATGGTCACATTTACAGCATGTAACTGTTGAGTGAACAAAGTGGCACACATTGCCACAATCGTTAAGAGTATTTTTCTCATAAGATAATATACTTTGTTAGAAAATTACTTGACTTTTATCCCAACTGCGCCTCGCATGTTCTTATAGTTTTGGACATTGTCGGGTGTGTTGCTCACGAGGTTGGTGCGGTTTCTGCCCTCGCTAAGGACAGCCTTAACTTCACCTTCCTGGCTATAGATGATGATGATATATTCTTCAGGATTGGAGAGCTTGTTATAACTGGCGAAATTAGCAATTTTACCTTCCTTCTTGAGTTGTGGCAACCGTTCCTGCAATTGACTAAGGGTCTTCAAAGTCAAAAGCTCGTCTATGACGTTGGGTGCAGAGAAATGAGCCGTCGCTTCTTGCACAGAGCCGCTTGTGTCAACCTCCTTGGTGAGCGAACCTACGGTTGCGTTGTCCACTGCCAGAATGTCGGATTTCTTCACATAAACGAAGGCACGGAACATGTTGGCTCGCGGAAGTTGGATTTCTTCGGTAACATAGTTTTGGTTTACGACTACAGTCTCCTTGGCTGAACGAAACTCCTTCTGCTTTGCTATGTATTCATTGATACGCTGGTAAAGCAGTTCCTTTGCCAGGGATATAGCCTCCTGTTTGTCGGCCAAAGTGGTTTCGGCATAGATGAAGGAATCGTTTTTCTTGACGTTGTTTATAATCTTCTTCTGATCCTCTGCCGTTTGCGCAAATGCTATGACAGAGCAGATGAGGAGGAGGCACAATGATATGAATTGTTTCATAATCATATTAAGGTGTTTTAGGTTTATAGTTTTGTGGATTTATGATTTTGTCAGACACGTTAAATAATGGAATATAAGCGTATAGGCGACCTTCTATCGGAGCACTCTTCGGGTCATCCAGTATGCTCAATGGGATGCGCACACTGAGCAGATGCAGGTATCCTCCCCGACGGTTGACCATGAACACTGTGCCGTCATAAGCATTTCCGTTCTTATCCTTCAATCCGAAGTATGGCACACAGCCCTCGCTGAGGCAAAGCTGCATGAACTGCCAATAGTTGGCAGTGGTCAAGGTGTCGCGCTGATAACCATAACGATCCACTATCAAATGGAAACCTATCTCTTTGTCAACATTTGCGTCCAAGGCAAGGTTCGACACTGATTGCGTAGCGCGTTGCGGACTCTTTACAAGCTGCCAGTCTCCATCCTTCCGGGTATAGTAGAGATTGTTCTGCACGAAGGGCGTAATGAAAAAATTGCCCTGGGTAATGAACTCCTCACCATCGTCCGGAAAAACCAAAGTGCGAAGCCATGTATGGTTGCTCTCGCGAACGCGGGGCAAAGAGCGGACAAAGTTCTGCTCCAGTTCTATTTCCGTACATCCACTGATGAGCTGCCAGTCCATGTCGAACGTCATTTCTAGAATAACCTTTTTGTTCATAGTCCATGCCACATGATAGACTTTCAAATCCAGATGATTGTCTGTGAATGTGGCAGTAGTGTCTATTTGCAAAGCCGTCTCTGGCGAACCCACGTTGAAAAACACTTTGTCCCAGAACATGCGTATGCCGCTTTCAGAATCGACAGGCACGGCCATACGTTCCAGAAGATGGCGTTCCAGGAAGTCATAGACAGGAGAAGGGTAGAGCTGGCGCAGTTTGTCGTCGAACAGCTTCAACCCGATATGTTCCACTTCTCTCCATTCATTTACTCTCACGACAAGTGGCTTGCCACGATAGGAGTAGCCTCCGTTATCGCCAACGTGCAGGGTGTCCAACTGTTCCAGATGAAGATACTGCGACATTTCACGCAAACGCTGTGTGGCGAAACTGGTTGTGCCGGCCAGCAAGGAGCCAGCCAGCAACAACCCAGTCAGGATGGAGAGAATACGAAGTGTCATCTTGTTCCAGATGAAGTTGTATATCCTAATACTTGATCTTAATGACGTTGCCGTCCTTCTTCTGCAATGTGCCGGAAGTCAGATAGCCGTTGCTCCAACTTCCGTCCACTCTTTCACCATTTTCGGCATACACTGTTTCGCCAGAATTGAAGTTACGACCAGCTTCGTGTCGGCTCTTGTAGGTGAGTACACCTGCGCCATCAGGCTTCCCGTTCATTATTTCACCAGAATAACTGGCATAGCCCAAATCTAATGTGCCACGATAGCGACCTGTTGGTTTAGGCTTGGGTTCATTCTTCTTCTTCACCGTGACCTCTATCTTGGTGCTTGCGTTACCCTTTTCGGCAGAGAAAGTGATGGTGGCTTGGCCGGCCTTCAAAGCTTTTACCGTGCCGCTTCCATCATACGAAATGATGGATTCGTCTGATACCTCGGGGAGAACTTTATCATCGTTTGGCTGGGGAATGGCTGTGAGGGTAATCTGTTTGGTCTCACCAACGGTCATTTCCAATGCACTCTCACTGACGTTGATTTCCTGAATATAAACTTCAGGTTGAGTACCTCCTCCACCACCGCCTTGTGGTCCTTCTGGTTCCTTTACCTTCACGCTGCAAAGCACCTTCAGCATGTTATTCTCTTCTGTAGAGAGGACGATTTTTGTTTCACCTTTTTTGATGGCTCTCACTTCACCGCCTTTGTTCACTGTTGCCACCTTCTCGTCATTGGACTTCCAAGTGTAGGTGAGTTTCATGTCTTTAGGCTCTGAAGAGGCTTTGAGAAGCGCACGCTCGCCGGGCTTCAGTATCAGCTCTTTCTTGTCAAGGCTAATCTTGAAGTCCTTGGGCTTATCCAATAACTTCCAGATGCCGAAACCTCCGCCACCGAGGAGAATAACTGCCACAGCAATGATGCCGATGAGTTTCCCGCTTATGCCTTTGCCACCTCCGCCTCCGCCAGGACTTGTCGGTTTTCCCTCCACAGGATGGAGAGGTTTCCCACATTCTTCACAAACGAAGTTGGTTTTTTCCACTTCTTGTACTTCTTTGTTGTCAGCAAGATCGCATTCGCCGAAGTTCTTGCATATACCTTTTACTAATGCCATAATTCTATATTCTTTTTTTTTTATAGGTCTTGAAGTTCACTCTGTATGATTTCAACTGCCAAATTGCGGAATTTGGAGTAGTTGGGGTTGAATTGATTATTTTCACATAATGAACTGGGGAGAATCTTTGTTTGAACAACTTCACCCAGTGCTTTACGGAGTCCTGATTTCTGATCATTACTTCGAGCCTGAATCGCTAATTCTTTAGCAACCTGATTCTTTAGTAGTTCGGCAAGCTTGAAATCTTGTGCAAGAGCAGCCCACGACTCAACAAAACCTTTGCCCATCGGTTTCCATTGGTCGCCAAAGGTCTCATCTGGAATACGAATTGCATCAAATTTTGCACCAGTTGTTGGATCTTGTTGTTCTTTGATAATTCCTAATGTATATGCTAACATTAAAGGTTTAACTATTTTTTGTTTTCTAGATTCTGCCCCTTCTTCAAAGAGTTCAGGTAATTCATCTTTGAAGCTTTCTGTATGAAGAACCATTCTGTTGAGTGAACATTTTTCATTCTGAGGTGTGACAAGAGCATCGTATTTTTCCTTACATACCTTGACATTGGCCAAGAAACGGAGTGGAAAACCGGAGTTTGCAGATATAACAACAATTTGGTTGTCCTTATAGTTTACAGAAACATCATCCTTCTTGCTAAAGCCTGGGACAGTATGCTCAAATGCCTGAATGAGTTTTTCTTTGAAATCATTAGTTCTCTCATCTGTCTTAGGTAATGCCAATTGTACCATTTGCATCATCGCACCAGTATTACCAGGAATTACCATTGCAGTCTCTCTTGGATCAAACTGGACATAACTTTTTGAGGTACTGGTCACTAATTTTACAAACTTCTCCAGTTTCTCTTCTGTGTTAAGTTCTTGCTTGAGCTTTTCCATAATGTTAACACCTACCATCTTGTTCAATGGATCAGCTTCAGCAGCATCTTGCATGGCGCGAACAGCATTTTCCTGACATGTTTCCAGAATTATGCCAACAGCTGTATCATAATCCGTCTTGTCATAGAGGTTGGCGAATGTGTGGTCGCCGTCTTCTCCAAGATTCTTCACCATGCGAGCACGAATTGTGGCAGCATTTGAAGACATCTTTTCGTGGTCACTGACAAACTGTCGACCAATCTTTCTAACATTTTCTGCATCATATTTTTTTATATCTGCGTCACTTTGCTCTTCGTTAGTCTGACATTTGCTGTCGGCTTGACGCATGACTTCCTCGTTGATTGCATTCAACTCATCTTTGAAAGCAAGAATGCCTTCCAGCATGTTGTTTAATTCAACTATGATGTTTTGCAACAATCCCTTGGCGTATTTATAAGATTCTGCACGGGTGGCTGTCGAACAATACTCACACTTTTCTTTTACATAGTTGTTGAAAATTTGAGTGGGAGAAATAAACGGATTAAGGTTTGGCCAACTAATTTTACCCCATTCCCCAATAATCGCTTGAATCTTTTCGCTGGTTTCTGTCATTTCTTCCTCCATTCGAGCTCGTTGAGTTTCAAAAGCTCCAATCCGTTCGTTACAGTCGGAAATAAGTAACCGAACATATTTCTCGATCTCAAGGATACTCTTGGATTCATTTGCTCCGCTTGCCCACTCGTCGAACAGCTTCTTTTCAATATGACGTCTAATTGTTCGGGCATAGCCACGTAGCTCTTGTTCTTGAATTTTAAAGAATTGAACTACACCATGCTGGCGGAACTGTGAATTAAAGAAATCGTCGCAGCGTTTGCCAAATTCACCCAACCAACTCTTTCGTTCTATTGTTGTCCTGACATCTTCGGCATCTGCCATGGTACGTTTTTCCCATGTTTCTTCAAACATACGCCAACGCTTTGTTGCAGGACTTTCGGTTATAGGTTTGGAAAGAGTAAGATAGTTATTACTAAGCATCAATCCTTCACGGTTCTTCTTATCCTTGATTTCATCGGCAAAACCAATTCCGACTTCGTCAAGCGTACGCTCACCATAGCCAATGCCCTCTTGCCACATGTTAAATGTCAATTGGCGGGCAGCTTGTAAAGCATAAGTATAAGTCATATACTCGCGAATTTCGGTTTCTGGGAATTCTATACGACTAATACCAAAAGAAAGGAATTTCCGACTATGGGCATTATTTCCTCCTTGGTCTTTTTCTGGTGCAGCTCCATCGTTCTCACAGCCTACTAATCGGCTCAGTTGACCGCCGCTGGCCTCTGAGGTTGTGTTGTCAAACTGACTGATTCTGTCACCCAATGCACTTGCAACAGTTGTTTGGAAAATGAAATCAGCTACTGCAGCAGGCAGTCCTTCTCCAAGATCAAGGACTTTTCCTTGCTCATTGACGTTTGTATAGATATAAGCAGATTCAAATGCTTCTTGATGATCTAACAAACGACGTACCTCACCAGTGAAGATGTCTTTCTCGCCTTTGACATCAGTAGGATGATATTTTCCAATGCTCAATGCATTCAACTCCATCAGTGCTGCATAACCGTTTGCTTGATAGAAACCTGCATCATGACGTGCAGAGACAAGTGTGCGCTCAGGGGTATAGAGAAACAATCGAATCTTAAATGCATGAGTATCTTCCTGATACGGGAACCATGTTCGAATCTGACTAATAGCATCAACAATAGAGCCAGAACCAGTTCCACCTGCCAGACCAGCACAAATATGGAAGTTAACATCTTGGTCGTTACTATCATTTTGTAATCGTCCGACAGCTCCACGAACGATTGATTCGAAGTTGTTCGGATTATGTGTGTCGCTAATGTTGTTAGCCATTAGAGTACGTCCTAAGCGACGACGTTGCCCACCAATACCAGCAGAAATCAATGCACCCATTTCCTCTTGCATCAACTGCAAATCATTGGGATTTAAGAATCCTTTGAGTCCAGGGTACATATTAATATTGCCAAGTACACTTGCACTGATACCATTAATATTCACTTTTTGTGCTGTGCCAAGGTGTACACTCTTGCCCAAAACTTTCCAACCTGTGCGGTCTTCAAGATCAGCAGGGGAAGAATCTACATATACATAGTCAAGGAAGATTCCGTTCCCTGGTTCATTGGATCGGAATTCCTCATACACGCGTTTGCGCAACTCACGCAGTACCTTTCCTCCAGTACCACCAAGTCCAATAAATAAATGATTAGCCATGATAAGTAATTTTTAATAATATAATGTATGTTTTTTAGATTTAGACAAGACCTAAAAGTCATCATATTTTTTGCGAGATGATGTTTTAGCTTTACCCACAGATTTGTTTGTTGAAGCATTATTATCGTTGAATAACATCACCACCGCACATGCCACGATGACGATTCCCAGTATCCACCAGACGCGGCGCCAGAGGTAGGAATTGAGATAATCTACTATGGATGCGTGGATGGCTGCGGGCAAATCAGAAACGTCAAGGCCGTTGAATGATGTCAGGTCAACAAACTTGCCGATGATGGGGAACTCGTCTGTCACGTTCTCTATCACCTTCTGGCTTTCATCGGTATTCACTATGCCCTGATAGCCCTCTATCATTTCGCTCACATACTGCTGTGCAGCATCTGCCATGTCTTTTGCCTGCATCGCGCCAAACATCAGCGTTGTCTGGATGAAAAGCAGAATGGCAAGTACGACCCCGGTTATATAGAAGATTGGGGTCTGGACAATGCCCCTGTCTATGGATCTAAGCACAACGTAAAGCACAGCCATTATCACCACTATGGCGAGAAAACCATAAAAGATGCTTGAGATGGTAGTTGATATGAATGAGAAGAATATCATAGATCTGTCCAATTAGTCGTTTGCTTCATGCTTATTATATTGTCAACATCCCTTGTCTTTTAAGCTTCTCAGCACGCGGCCGCCAGTGCCACCAAGTCCGATAACGAGGTTGCCCATTTGCTTGTTTATTAGCTTGTTTATTAGTTAATGCCTTGCAAATTTAAGAATTTTTATCTTTGTGTACAAAAAAAAACATGGAATAATTGCTGTCAGACACAAAAAATGCCAATTTGTGAGGATTTATGATATATGATTGCCTGCTCATGCTGCCATTGCATTGCAAAAAAGGCAGTTGGAATCCAATTGTGAATGTATCGGAAACACCACATACAACAACAGCAAACGCCGCGTGCTGAGATGGGTATCTCTACACGCGGCGTTTTTGGGACAGGGACGCGCCTTGTCTTATCGGCTAATGCGACTAATATGCAATCTTTTTGCCATTTTTGATGACAATGCCTTTAAGGTTTGACTGCTTGCTGTCTGCAATTTTGCGTCCGCTCAAGTCGTATGCTTCTCCTTTTGCATCTTTTAGCGGAAGCTTGTCATCTTGGTCGCTGTAGGGAGAATTGATGCCTGTCTCGACGTCTTCGGTTTGGTCTTCCACGATGTACTTGTCTTCATCTTTTTCTCCGGTGATGCAGATATAACGGTCTGAGCGAATGCCTATTATATTCATGGTTTGTTTGTCGCCTGATGTGGTGCTTACCACGAGGTTGAGGTACTGGTCGGGCGAGGTGAGACGGTAGGTCTGGTAGAACCATCTCTTGCCGTTGATGGTCTCATATTTCGTGGCACGTTTGCCGGGCCATTCGCCGCTCATTTTCTTTTCTGCGTTGTCCCAGGCATAGAAGTACATGCCAGACCAAGCAATGTCGGAGCTGACATAGACTGTGATGTCGTGGGGTACGAAGACTTCGTATTTGCGCTTCTGGAGACCATAGACTTTGCCTCCAGAGAGGATGCCCGCCCTAAGCGTGCATGAAGACTCGAGGCTGAGCGTTCCACCGCTTGCGATGGTGGGACTTTCGGCGGTTGGCGTTGTGCCGTCGAGGGTATAGACTATTTTGGCTCCCGAGAGGTTGCTGACGGTGGTCATCTTCACCTTCAGGGGCTTTTCATAGGTGCCGCCTGGCACGTCTATCCACACTGTGTTGGCACTGCGGTGCAGAAGGTAGCGGTAGCCTTTGCCGGAGAGGATTTCCCTGTAATCGCCGCTGGCGTTGTACCATTCAGGCTTGTTGCCTACGACGCACAGCAGGCTGGCATACTTGCCGTAGCTGACCTTGGCATAGTAGTTGTCGTCGGTCCACTTCTCCTCACACCCGGAGGTGTTCATGATGCCTGCGGTGCGGCGGGCGAGTATCATCTGCTTGATTGCATACTTGTTGTCGCGCCAGTGCGTATAGAAGACGCAGGGTGTGCCGGGCATGGCGAGCAGATAGGCGTTTGCGGCAAGGGTGTCTCTCCAGATGGGGTCCTGGCTTTCTCCCGTGACACGCTTCTCCGTGTCGTGGTTCTCCACGAAGGTGACGGCATACTGCTTGTAGTAGTCTTCGGCAATGAGGGGCTTCTCGTCCCATCCCAGATTGCGCCAGTTGTGAGAGCTGATGGCATCGCGCACACGGTAGCGGAACTGGAAGTCGAAGGCGGCACTGGTGGGATATTGTGCAGAGTAGCCTTTCGTATAGTTTATCCATTCCTTGATTTTTGTGGAACCGTCGAAGTATTCGCCCACGCTGAAGTTAGGCTTAACCGCCATATTGTAGTCGCCTACAAAGCTTGCCCAGAAGCCTTTGACCATGTCGTAGCGAAAGCCTGCGTAACCGATGTCCTCGAGCAAAAACTGGAGATAGGCCTTGATGCATTCTTGCACATGTGGGTTCTTGTGGTCGAGGTCGCGGCAGCCTGACCAGTCGTCGCCTGTGTCGTCGTTGATTGAGAGTCCAAGACCGTTCTGGCTTGCCCAGTTTGCTGTTGTCCCGCCGTCGTCGTTCCCGCAGATGTCGGTCGGGACCATTTGGTAAGTCACTCCGTTGTATGTCTCGGCGGGGAAGTCAAGCCAAGAGCCGTCGGCACCGATATTCTTGCGGTGGTTGAGAACCACGTCGGCGATGAAGCCTGTCCCCTTCTTACGATAGGTGGCAATCATACTCCTCAGTTGGGATTCAGAGCCGAAGGCGCTCTTCTGCTTGAAATAATAGACGGGCATGTAGCCCATTGTGTAGTCGTTGTTGCACCATCCGCTCTGCGGCACCCAAATTAGTTTGAAAAAGGGTGCAATCTCGTCGGCCTGCGCCTCAAGTTTTGCCCATGATGTTTCGGAATAGGAATCCCAGTAGAAACCTTGCAGCATGACCCCCTCGTAGTTGTTGGGCCATCCTTGTGCCGATATGCCCAGATGCAAGGTCATTGCCAAAAGAAGAAATGCGAATCTTTTCATAATACGTGTTTAGTTATTGCTTTATTTGGGACAAAGTTACGACTTTTAATCCATAATTTATAATGAGCGATTCATATTTTATCAGTACAATAGCATTTTCTTTGCTTTTCACTCTTCATTTTTCGTTTTTTTCGTATCTTTGCCTCCGCTATGCAGCCATTAGCAGAAAGAATGCGTCCGTTGACGCTCGACAATTACATTGGGCAGCAGCACTTGGTGGGACCGGGTGCCGTGATTCGCCGTATGGTAGAGAGCGGTCACGTCAGCAGCTTCATCCTTTGGGGACCTCCGGGGGTGGGGAAGACCACGCTGGCAAGCATCATCGCCCGCCGGCTCGACGTGCCATTCTATACGCTGAGTGCCGTGACGAGTGGTGTGAAAGAGGTGCGCGATGTCATCGAGAAAGCACGTTCCACACGTTTCTTCAACCAGAACAATCCCATCCTCTTCATCGACGAGATACACCGCTTCTCGAAGTCGCAGCAGGATTCACTGCTCGGAGCCGTGGAGCAGGGTGTTGTCACACTTATCGGCGCAACGACGGAAAACCCTTCGTTCGAGGTGATTCGCCCGTTGCTTTCCCGTTGCCAAGTCTATACGCTTAAACCACTCGAAGAGAACGACTTGATGCAACTTGCTCGATATGCTGTTGAACATGATGCGGAACTCTGCAAACGCTCTTTCCGCTTCACGGAAACAAGTGCCTTGATGCGCTACAGCGGAGGCGATGCCCGCAAGTTGCTCAACATTCTGGAGCTTGTCTATGAGTCGGCTTCCGAGGAGGGAGACATAGAGATAACCGATGCCATCGTGTCTGAGCGTCTGCAGCAGAATCCTTTGGCCTACGACAAGGACGGCGAGATGCACTACGACATCATCTCCGCCTTCATCAAGAGCATCCGAGGCAGCGACCCCGATGCCGCGATATATTGGCTGGCACGCATGATAGAGGGTGGGGAAGACCCTGCTTTCATAGCCCGCAGGCTGGTTATCAGTGCAAGCGAGGACATCGGACTTGCCAATCCCAACGCCCTTCTGTTGGCGAATGCAGCCTTCGATGCGGTGATGAAGCTCGGCTGGCCCGAGGGACGCATCCCTCTTGCCGAGGCGACCGTCTATCTTGCAGCAAGTCCCAAGAGCAATTCAGCTTATATGGCCATCAACGATGCCCTGCAAAAAGTTCAGGAGACGGGCAACCAACCGGTTCCCCTCCATCTCCGCAACGCGCCCACCGGCCTGATGAAGGAACTCGGTTACAGCAAGGGCTATAAGTATGCCCATGACTATGAAGGCAACTTCGTGGAGCAGCAGTATCTGCCCGACGGACTACAAGGGCAGCGCTTCTGGCAACCACAAAGCAACCCCGCCGAGGACAAGCTTCGTGCCCAAATGGAGAAATGCTGGGGAAGGAAATGACTGAAGTTCCAGAAGTAAAAATGGAAGTAAAAGTGGAAGTTAACTCGCTCCGCTCGTGGAAGTTAAAATGGACAACACCAAATGTGACAGCAGCATCCAATACTATCGTCCTGCCAGCCTTGCTGGCTTAACTTCCAGCACGAAGTGCTTAACTCCCTATTTAACTTCATTTTATAACTCCCGAAACAAAAATAAATGAGAGATGAGCGACGGTAATTTCAATAGAGCTTTGCTTCCCTCTACGCCTTATAGGAGCGGTGTCAGGATGGGGCAGCAGCAGACAAAAGCCAAGGCTGTCAGCGTCTTGCGCCTTGCTTTGGATAGTGTGGAGCCTCCCCTGTCCGTGGAACAAAAGGAGGCTGTTGTCCAATACTTTGAAAGGGAATTATAATATAAAATATGTAGGATGACCTCTTTGAAAACATTATGTTTTGCTTGTGCTGTCTTCTGGGCTACAGCAGCCATTGGCAGTAAGGTTCAAACCGTGGATGACAAGGTGTATGATCGGATAGTCATCAAGGCCGACTCTGTTATACAGGTGGGCGAAAAGTTTCGGTTGAGCTATGTTCTTAACACCAAAGACTCTTTGGAGAAGAAAGTTACCCCCTTATGGAGTTTTGATGAGGGAAGTACCGACTATCAAATCGTGCATGGGCCATCAACTTCGACGAGTACTTCATTCTCCATGAAAAATGGGGTGAAAAGCGTCAGCTATAGCCAGACCTTTACTTATACGCTTGTGTTTAACAAGGAGGGCATTTTCACTTTGCCTCCGATGCGTGCAGAGACGGCATCCGGGAAGAAGTTTCAGTCTGACAGCTTCAATGTCCGCGTCGTTAAAAAAGGCACGAAAGTGCTCGCTGTTTCGGAGAAAGCTTTCAAACAGAATGATGATGAGTTGCTCTTTGTTGAGGCGGTTGTCGATAAGAATCACATAGCGTTGGGAGACAGCGCAGAATGCGAGATACGATTGTATTGCAACCTGAAGTGTGGAAATATAAGCCGGCTCTCTTGTCTGTCCCAGATAGCAACAAGCTCTGCGCCTGCATATTGGGAAAAACAGGATCATCCAGGACAAATGACCATGCAAAGGGTTGAATATAAAGGGGACACCCTGTACTCTGCCTTGTGGAAGAAGTTTGCTGTCATTCCAATGCAGGCAGGAAAGGTCGTCCTGGAACCTATGAAGTTTTCCATCGTAAAAGAGATAATGGATACCTCAGACC
This sequence comes from Bacteroidaceae bacterium, assembly GCA_017524545.1. GTDB lineage: Bacteria > Bacteroidota > Bacteroidia > Bacteroidales > Bacteroidaceae > Physcousia. The sequence continues at coordinate 8,655 of JAFXVN010000013.1, read as the reverse complement.
CGCTTGATGCATTTTTCAATGGTGGAGGCCGTGTTAACTATAAGGACACTGTAGTTACATCAAACCCAGTGACCATACAAGTGGATAACAGACAACTTCCTGCAACAGATACAGACATAGAGACAATTTCACCAGGGACACACGACATGGGAATTGTCATCGACCGTTCGTCCAGCCTTTTGGCAAAACCGGACAGCCTGTCTGCATCTTTCATGGAGCTGGAGAATCAGTTCATCGAACAATTCCTTCCTGGCGATTCAAGGTTCCATAATTCGGTGACTTTCTTTGCTGGGAAGCCTCATTATCCGTCTTATTCTGAAATGTCGAACATCCTGCATATCACTCCATCAAAGGAGAACGATGGCTCTGCCGTATATGACGCAGTGTTGGCAAGCGCATTGCAGGAAGGCGCACTGACCACGAAACGTCCGCCTTATTCGATACTGTTGCTGACCGACGGCGCAGACAATGCAAGCAGGCTGTCCGAGAAAACGCTGACCAATATCCTTCTCAAATACCGAATCCGTGTGGACGTGGTGGCGTTTTCGAGCAAGAAACTCACTCTCTGCTATAACTTGAATGACAGCAGCGTAATGACAAAGAACTCCCAGGATTTTAGCGACGTGGAGAGAATTGCTAAAGCGACAAACGGGCTGTTTGTCTTGGTCGAGGACAAAAGTCAGGTGCCTGCCGCTGTTCGCATGATAAGCAAGAACCGGCAAAAGGGCGCGACTCCGAACAGGCAGCCGGAAAAGGGCTTCGCACCAGACAAAAACTTGCTTAATTCTCTGTACAAGGGCATCATTTCTGATGCCAAGACCGATTTTTGATTAAGCTCTCCAGCAGGTCTGCAACGACAAAGGTGGAGCCGCCAATGAAGATGAGGTCGTCCTCCGAAGCGTTGGACTTGGCTGCTTGGTAGGCACTATCAACGTCATTGAAAGTTGAAAAGCTGGAAAGTTGAAAAGCTAAAGCTTTCTTCGCAAGCTCTTCTGCGGGCATGGCTCGCTGCACGGAAGCTTGAGTGAAATAGTATGTGGCATCCTTTGGCAGCATGGAGAGGACGGTGCTGACATCTTTGTCATGGCAACAGCCGAAGACGATGTGAAGCCTTGCCTTTCCCTCATTCTGTGTTTTGTGCTTTGTGTTTTGAATCGTTTCAAGTTGCTTGACGATATACTGCATACCACCGGCATTGTGACCTGTGTCGCAGATGGTGAGGGGCTTCTTGCTGAGTATCTGCCAGCGTCCCATGAGTCCTGTCATCGTCGTGACCTCGCTAAACCCTTTCCTGACGGCCTCGTCGCTAATCTCAATCCCCTGCTCCCGAAGCAGATGCACAGAAGCCAGGATGGTGCGGGTGTTCTTTTCTTGGCACAAGCCAGTCAATGCGGGTTTCAAGTCACTCCCCAAAAGAGGGAGATGGAGGGCACTTTCTGCGAAGGTGATGGGTGCACCTACCTCTTTTGCCTTATCAGCAAAGACGGCCTTGACCTCTTCGTTGATGCTTTCACCAATGCAGACAGGAACGCCGGGCTTGATGATGCCTGCTTTCTCCGAGGCTATCTTGGGGAGTGTGTCGCCAAGGAACTGCACATGGTCGAAGCTGATGTTGGTGATGACGGAGAGTACTGGCGTGATGATGTTGGTGCAGTCGAGTCTGCCTCCCAAGCCAACCTCAATGACAGCAAAATCGACCTTCTGTTCTGCAAAATACTGAAAGGCAAGAGCTGTGGCAAGCTCGAAGAAGGAAAAAGACCCACCCCAGCCCTCCCTTAAAGGGAGGGGGTATTCACCGCTCTGCCTCTCAAGGCTTCCTCCCTTCAAGGGAGGGTTGGGGTGGGTCTTGGTCCTCACAAATTCGATAACCCTCTTCTTGCTTATCATTTTGCCGTTGACTCTAATCCTTTCGCGGAAGTCAACGAGATGCGGACTGGTGTATAGCCCGACGCGATAGCCTTGTGCCTGAAGGATGGCGGCAAGTGTATGGCAGACAGAGCCCTTGCCGTTCGTGCCGCCAACGTGAATGGTGCGGTACTGGCGGTGGGGATGACCAAAGTGCTCATCCAGGGCAAGTGTGCCATCAAGCCCCTCCTTATATGCAGCCGCCCCTACGTTTTGGAACATCGGGGCAGAGTCGAACAGATACTGAACAGCTTGAATGTATGTCATCAAAACAACAGATTAAACGGATTAAACGAATCTTGTTTTCATCAATTACGAGCACAAAGATACGACATAATTTTGGAATTATAAAGGAAAAGCCAATAGTGTCCTAAATAATTTTCAAAAAAGTGAAGGAAGTTTGTTTTGTTTGATGGATGATATGGAGAACAAAAAACTTGCAGAATTCATCCGACATAAAGATTTTTTCCGTATCTTTGTCCCCGTAGAACAAAATAACAATAAAGAATTATGGTAAATCGCAAACTACAGAACTGGAAATGGGTCCTGCTTTCCCTTTTCCTCCTCTCCCCCTCTTGCATGAAGGCTCAGGAGGCATTTCGTGTCCTCTCGCCCGATGGTCTCACTTATCTCAACGTGAAGCTGGAGAACGGACGTCTCTCCTATTCTGCCGGGTATCGTACCGTCCAGAAATCCAAGAAAAAAGGTGCTGTGCCCGACACGCTGGACGTACCGATGCTGCTTGACTCGCCGCTCGGTCTCTACACCAGCGCGGGCGACCTGAGCAAAGACCTGGAGTACGTCCGTCAGGAAACGCCCGAACGGTACAGCCACACGAACGAATACGTCCTGCGCCAAGGCAAGCAGAGCAAGGTCAGCTCCGAGGAGAACGCCCTGATGCTCTTGTTCACCAACCCCGAGGCAAAGGCAAAGAAACTGGTGATGATGGTGGGCTTCCGTGTCTTCAACAACAATATCGCGTACAGCTACCGCATTATGCAAGGGTCTGGGAGCCAGACATGTGCCATCGTGGTGACAGGTGAGGCTTCGGGCTTCCGCCTGCCCACCGATGCCACAGCCTTCATCTGTCCGCAGAGCGACCCGATGGTGGGCTGGATGCAGACCAAACCCAGCTACGAGGAGGGCTACATCTGGGACGAACCTATCACCAAACGCTCAGGCTACGGTCACGGCTGGACCTTCCCCTGCCTCTTCCATGAGGGCGACAAGGGCTGGGTACTCATCTCCGAAACGGGCGTAAGCGGCAACTACTGCGGCAGCCATTTGAGCGACGCCACCTCCGACGGACTCTTCACCATAGCCTTCCCGATGGAGGGCGAGAACAACGGCTTCGGAAGCACCGGCGCACAGATAGGACTGGCCGACTGCAACATTTCGCCCTACGACTGGATGACGCAATGGACACCCTACCGCACCATCACCCTCGGCCCCACGCTGAAGCCCATCGTGGAAACGACCATTGCATGGGACGTGGTGCAGCAGCTCTATGAACCCAGCACCGACTACAAGGGGTCGCGCAATACTTGGTCGTGGATTATCTGGCAGGACGCCAGCATCAACTACGACGACCAGGTGAAGTTCATCGACCTCGCCGCCAATCTGGGCTGGGAAGGCTGCCTCATCGACGGCGGCTGGTACGAGAACATCGGTCGCAAGGGAATGGAAAAGCTTTTTGCCTACTGCAAGCAGAAGGGCGTGCGCCCGTGGGTATGGTACAACAGCAACGGTGGCTGGAACGACGCTCCGCAGAGCGCCCGCCAGTGCATGCACAACCCCATCGTCCGCAAGCAGGAGATGAAGTGGCTGCGCGACGGCGGCGTGGCTGGCATCAAGGTGGACTTCTTCGGCGGCGACAAACAGGAGACGATGCGCCTCTACGAAGCCATCCTCTCCGATGCCAACGACTACGGCATCCAGGTCATCTTCCACGGCTGCACCCTGCCGCGCGGTTGGGAGAGGATGTACCCCAACTATTGCAGCTCCGAAGCCGTCCTCGCCAGCGAGAACCTCTACTTCAGTCAGGGCTTCTGCGACATGGAAGCGCGTCACGCCTGCCTGCACCCCTTCGTGCGCAACACCACAGCCTCGATGGAATACGGCGGCACGGTGCTCCAGAAACGCCTCCACAAGGAACCCGGCAAGGGCAATACGCGACGCACCGGCGATGCCTTCGAGTTGGCTACCGCCATCGTCTTCCAGTCGAGCGGCCAGAACTTCGCCCTCACACCCCGCAACCTCATTGAGCAGCCGCAGTTCGAGATTGACTTCATGAAGCAAGTACCCACCACATGGGACGAGACGCGCTTCATCAACGGCTATCCAGGAAAGTTTGTGGTTTTGGCACGCCAGCACGCCGGCCAGTGGTACATCGCCGCCCTCAACGCTCAGGAGGAGCCGCTGCAACTGACGCTCGACATCAGTGGCTACAACGTAAAGACGCTCATCACGGACGATGCCGCCAAGGATGCCGTGTCGCAGCCGTTGAAAGCCGACAAGAAGGGCAACGTCACGCTGACCGTTCAACCCGCTGGCGGTGCTGTATTGTTCTAATCAGGCTCGTGTAATTCGTGCAATTCGTGGCGAGTTCCTTGTTTTAGTACATAATTACATCATATTTACTAAATTTCCAATGTTACATTTGCTTTATGTTTCAAAAAACGCTATATTTGCACACTATCATTGATGTTTTGTGCCTCTAAAGCATTGAGAGTCCAACGATACAGCAACTAATGTCTTAAACACAGAATAACTGTTTTGTATGAAAAGAATCTACTCTTATCTTGTATTGTTAAGCCTGGCGCTTTCAGGCAGTATGCAAAGTGCAGCACAAAGCACTACTGGAAAAGTTTATGTGGGCTATGCCAAATATGACGACCAGATTTGGGAGTACGACGGGTTGTCGCTCCAGTTCAATGCCAAGGTTGGTTGCGCCATACGGCTCACAAAGGACATGCTTGCGCCATACGTGGGTGGCACCATCACTGGAATGCGCGTAGGCTGGGACACCTCGACACAGACAGGCGTCTATCAAGGCTTTGTGCGCAAGGACTTCAACAGCGAGGACCTGACCACAGGCAAAAAGACCGTGCGTTACAGTTACAGCGACGCGAATCCTGGTTGGAACGACATGACACTGACTGCTTACGAGATTCCCGAAGACATAGACCAACTGATAGTGGGCTTCACAACAAACCTGAAGAAGGATGTCTGCGCCATCCCAACGCTCTATCCTCACAACACGCCCAACAGTTGTTTCCTTTGGGTGGAAGGCGACAACGACGAAGAGGGAAATCCCCATTGGGTTGACATGAACGAGAGAGGCATTCTGCCTATCCTGCTCGTCATCAGGGACTCTAAGGGAACGTTCAACTATGTGCCTGTCATCAGCCTGCTGACCGACAATGGCATTCAGTGTACGGAGGAAGCCAGCGACGTGATTATGCGCATCAAGAACATGGGGTCGCAGAAGATTAACAACATTGAGGTTACTTCGCGACAGGGCGAACAGACATGGAGCAAAACCATCAATGCAAGCATAGCCACAGGAGCAACAAGCAAGATTTTCCTTGCTCCCATCTATTGTTTCCATACGGGCGACGTGGAACTGAGTATCACCAAAGTTAACAACAAGGAAGTGCCCAATCCCAAGACACACGTTTTGAACACAATCGGCGTACCAAGGGACGTCGCCAGCCAATATGCACGCCGTCCGCTGGTGGAATACTACGAATCGGAGAACAATTACCGTTCAGCCCGTTACTACGACGAATATGTCAAGAACCCTGTGACAGCAAAGGAAAACTCCATCACATTCGTCTGCCAGCATCTCGACGACCAGTTTATGACGGGAGACGACGATGCCACCACTTTGGCCCTCGCGCTATGCGACAACGACTCGTCGAAGGTGAGCATACCCGCCATGTGTGTGGACCGCGCAATGGCCACGGACAACATTCTCTTCCAGATGGCAACCTCCTCAACGCCGATGTTCGACGTGCTGACCCAGTCAAGCGATGCCCAAAGTGTGTTCAACGCAGCAGCTAACCGTCCGACATTTGTCGGCCTGACCATAGAAGGGACGTTGGCCACAGACAAAGAAACCCTGACCGTGGAAGCGAGTGGCGATGTGGCTCCGGACATCATGCCCGAAGGCGAACAACTGCGGCTGACCGTTTATCTGATGGAACGCAACGTGACGAGTGACAGCCAGCTCTTCTGGAACGAAGAGGAAAAAGATGAGTACCAGGGCATATATGTGCATCCCAACGTCATCCGTGAAGTGCTGACAGCTCCCGAAGGCGATGCCATTGGGGCTGGTGGCTCTGTTCATGCGGAGTATCAGACAGAGCTTGACCCCACATGGAATGCCGATAACTTGTATCTTGTGGCCTTCATCCATCGCAACGGCGAATTGGGCGGCAAGCGTATGCACGTCTTCAACAGTGCAGTGGGAGACATCACCGATGCTATGGGCATCGAAACAATTCAAAATTCAAAATTCAAAAGTCAAAATTCAATCTACGACCTCAGCGGACGCAGAGTAGCAAATGATAAATGGTTAAATGGTAAATCGCACGGTATTTACATCGTTAACGGTAAAAAGGTAGTAAGATGAAACGCCTCGCCCTCCTTTTGAATTTATTCCTTTTGAATTTTGAATTGAGTCTTGCACAACTGCCCTACGGCTATGCCCCGATGGGAGTTCAGCCGGAAGAGTTATCGGCTCTGGGCGGCAACAAGAATGAGTTTGTGCAAGGCATGGTGCTCTTCGACCCAACCACCGATCCGGCTTTGGGGCGCATGAAGGGAATGACTATCAAGGGTGTGCGCTGTTACATGCGTGCCGACTATAAGCAGAAGCGGCAGAAGCGGTCGGGCATCTTGGCAAGCACGGGTTCTGTGGGCAATATCGTACGAACAACATATATCGACCTGTTGGAGGGATGGAACGATGTCATGTTCGACGAGCCGCTGGTCATCGGGGATGAGAAGCTGTTCATCGGCGTTCAGGCCTACGAAACCATCGGAACGCCCTACCCTCTCGTGACCTACGCTGCTGCCACCGTTCCGCAGTCGTGCTGGGTGAATTTGGGCAAAAGTACATGGCAAGAGCATTCTGACCGCGGCACGCTGCTCATCTTTGCCCTGCTCGATGACGAAGCGGCTCCATTCATCAGCCAAACAGCCTATGCACAGAACACCTTCCATCCGCAGACCGTTGCGCCGATGAGGGACTTCGAAGGCGGACTCTATGTCCACAACTTCTCGACGCAGCCCATCCAGAGCATAGAGATAGCCATGCAGGGCGAAGGAGCCGAGACGCCCACCCTGCGCACCATCGACCTGCCCGAAGCCATTCCTGCTTACGGAGGAACGGTTGTGACGACCAGGCTACGCAGTGGCAAGACGGAGGGGACAAGCGTCGATTGGACTGCCACCATCACCAAGATAAACGGACAGGAGGCACAGGCAGGACGACCGGGTACAACCCAACTGTATGTTACCTACGATAACTTCATCCGCATGCCCCTCATCGAGGAGTTCACCAGTCAGCGATGCGTCAATTGCCCGCAGATGGCCTATTTCCTCGAAAAGGCGCTGGAGGAATACGAGGGCAACTACGTCTATGTGGCTCACCACTCGGGTTTCGTCGAGGACAAGTTCACGACACAGCCTGACCGCGAGATTCTCTATGTCTTTGGTGGATACGAGAACGAGTACAACCCCGCCATCATGTACAACCGCGCCATCCTGGAGGGCGAGAACCAAATCATACAGGGCATTCGCGACATGTCGCCAGAGCCTTACAAACAGGCGTTGGCTTTGGCATACGACATGCCGGCTATGGCAGAGGTGAACATAGAAAGCGACGGCAGCAATGTAACGGTTAGTGGACGAGTAGCCCGCGATTTGGTGGGGAAACCGCTCTATCTGTCGTGCTACCTGATAGAGGACGGCATCTCCACGAAAGACTATCCCCAGTTAGGCATGAACGATGCAGATGCTCCCAGCGACCTGCAGGATGTGTTCCGCCACAACGGCGTCATCCTGCACTACTTCACGACGGAAGCCATTGGCGACCTGCTCAGCACGGAAGCAAACGGGTCATATAGCGTTACATATCCCATGGTAGAGAAAGCCGGATTCGGTGGAACAGCCCGGCGTCTCGTGGCATTCGTACACAAGGTGAACAAGGATGACCCCTACGACACTTATGTTCTGAATGCCACAGAGATGAGCCTTGATGACGACGACGCAATCAAGGGCATTCCCGAAGGCTCTGAAAACTCAGATTATTCAGAATACTCCGATAAATGGTACGACCTCAGCGGTCGCAGGGTTTCAAACCCGAAGAGAGGTATTTACATCAAGGGAAACAAGAAAGTTGTGATTCGCGACTGACCCCCCTTAAATGTGATAACATGGAATAAAAAAGAGGAACGGCATTACTGCTAGTTCCTCTTTTTTATTTGGTGCCCAGAACAGGACTCGAACCTGCACGCCTCGCGGCACGCGCACCTGAAACGCGCGCGTCTACCATTCCGCCACCTGGGCAAGAAAAACGAGACTCAATGAAAAGCCTCGTTTGAGCGGAAAACGAGACTCGAACTCGCGACCCCAACCTTGGCAAGGTTGTGCTCTACCAACTGAGCTATTTCCGCCTGACATTGTTGTGAAGAGGAGGAGACTCGAACTCCCACGCCTCGCGGCACTACCACCTCAAAGTAG
>JAFXVN010000001.1 GCA_017524545.1 Bacteroidaceae bacterium | reverse complement strand
TCTTTGAAAGTGAGTGTGCTAGGCATATCGTCAAGGACGAAATACTGCCCAAATGGAACTATCTTGTCAGATGCAACTGATGACATATTGTACCAAGTTATTTTTTAACGATTACTAAACATTAAAGATTAAACATTAAACATTAAATTTCAGAAAACATTAAATTTTAGAATATGGAATTAATATTGACACGCATAGCAAAAAGGAAGGCCTACACGATAGGTAGGCTTTCCATCGTAGAACGAATCGATGACGAGTATCTGGCAGGTTCGAAAGAAACGTATTTTTGCGACACCCTTGAACCAACAGCTCTCGAACTGAAGACAACGGTCTCGAAAGAAGCCGTGCTTCGTTCGCCCGTCAAGGCGCAATTGTTGAAGCCCTTTGCCATCCCAGAAGGCCGTTACGCCGTAGTGATTACGTGGAGTCCGAAGTTCAAGATGTGGCTCCCGTTGTTGCTCGGTGGCCCCGACTTTAACCACCTTTTCAAGGGCATTCGCATCCACATGGGCAACACCGCCAAGGACACCGCTGGCTGCATCCTCGTGGGCCGCAACCAGATTGTAGGCCAGCTCCTCGAAAGCCGCAAGTGGCTCTATGAATTGAAGCAAAAGATAGTTGAAGCCAAGAATCGTGGCGAGGCCGTTTGGCTGACCATTAAGTAAAAACAAGAGCCGGTCATTCCAATCGGAGTGGCGGCTTTTTTATTTCATTTTCAGCCAAATCACTTGCTTTCCCTCGAAAATTTTGTTTTTTTTTACGAGATTCAGCACACAATATCGATAATTATTCGTAACTTTGCAATAAAAATTACTGGTTATGAAGAATTTTGTTGTGATGCTAGCCGCCATCCTCACCCTCTGCGGCACACCCATGTTGCTGACCTCGTGCAGCATAGAAGACAATCCAACGACAAATGTCGATGAACTTGCGCTGGCTCAGAAATTAAGCGGTCGGTCGTTTTACAGTATCTATGAGGCTTCCGGAACTGCCAAGGACGAATCTGACAATAGCATCGAAGCGGCCTATAACATCGTGATTGACGTTTATGACTTCCAGGAGGACGGCACCGGCAGCTTCCAACGCTTTTTCTTCGATTACGAGAATATCGAGCCAGTAATGACACACGGCCTTGTGGGCTATGGTGTGTTTTCCTATAGCTCGACAGCCGACGGGACGATCAACATTTCCTTGTCGAACAACTGGGATCAGAGCTATCCGCAGCAATGGACTGTGCAATATGCCGATGAGACGATTACTGCCAAGGGCGTAGATGGACAGACGCTGACATTGGAACGTGCAGACGAAGAAACGCAGGCGGCACTAAACAATCTGGCAGAGCAGAATGGCGATGGCGGAGATAAATTCGACGTAGCCGACTACAAACCGATAGGTGTGGACAACAGTCAGTGGATGAAGACGCTGGACGACAGCCGACTCGTGGCAGACCTCTCGCTGCCCGGCAGTCACGATGCCTGCACGGCTGAAGGCTGGCAGGAAAAGCTTTTGAGCGTTATAGCCGAGATGACAGCCAAGACGCAAGACCTGACCATTAGCGAGCAGTTGAAGGTGGGTATGCGCGTGTTCGACCTGCGTCCTGAGCATGTGCTTGAAACAGGCGGCAGCCGCGTATTGCGTTGCTCGCACGGCATGATGTCAACCAAAATGCTTGTCCGTGATTTCTTCCAACAGCTGAAGGAATTCCTGGCTGCCAACCCATCGGAGTTCTGCATACTGACGGTCGATCTGAGTGCTACTAGTAACAAAGAAGCCTGGGGCAAGGCGTTTACGGAGCTTGTCAGCAGCGATGAGTTCCGCAGCATGTTCGCCGACTTCAAACCTCGTCTTACGGTGGGCGAGATGCGATGCCACGTACTGATGCTCTCGCGCCAGGAATATGCCCAACAGCCCATTGGCGGCTACTGCTACGGATGGGTATATGATATAGAGCTGGAGAAGCAGACCAAGGGCCACATTACTGGAGCTGACGGCGTGGAGACACCACTCTGGGTGCAGGACTATTGGGGAGAGAACAAACGCGACGGCAAGGACGAAGCCGTGCTTCGCATGCTGGAAGCAGCCGCTGCTCGCAACATGGATGCTGAGAAGCCCGCATGGGTCATCAACTATCCGTCGGCCTACTTCCTCCTGCCGCTCTCCGACAGCTACCGCGAGAATGCCGTTGAGGCCAACAAGGTGACTGCCGACTGGCTGTCCTCTCACACTGGCTCAGTAGGCATCATCTACATGGATTTCGCTGGTATGGAGAAAAGTCCCAGCTTCTCGGCCGTCAAGCTCTATGACACCTATGGCATGACCCTCGTCGATATGGTTATCAAACAAAACTTTAAATAGATAGTCCTGCTATACAAGCGCTCACTTGATGAGCTTCGTAATCTGCTTGTCGGTGGCCTCGGGCAAGAGGCTGCTCAGGTGCTCAAACATCCGCTCATACGACTCCTGGGGTGTGCGCTCGCATTGGCACATCTCGCGACCTAATAATGACTCGGGCGTTGTCAACAGCGACCAGCCCCAGCCGTATTCGCGCCCGTGCTTGTCGGTGGGATACACGAAGTCCTCGGTTATGATGCGACAGGCCATCTGCAGGCGGGTCACGTAGCCATCGAACTTGCTGCGCATCTTGGGGCCATCGAAGCCGCAGGCAGCACGCAGTTCGCGGGTTATCAGACTACCGTGCTCGGCTAAGGTTAGCAGGATAGCCTCATCGATGCTGCCCTCGACAAGCGCAGGTCTTGAAGCGCGGCGATAGTTGCATAGGTCGGGCCACCAGTCGTTGCTCACAAAGCCCGCCTTGCCGGCAAAGAACTTGCCATAGACACAGCGACCCTCGGTGACGATGGGCCCCTTCCACTTCCATAGTGGCCAGTCCCAGCCACCATCATCAAACACCACGTATCGATTGTCCTCATCGACTACATCTTCGGCTGAATAGCCCCAGATGCCACTATCCAGCAGCGGTAGAAACCCCACCTCCTGAATCAGGTCCATCAATTCCGGACAGCTATGTATCTCCACTTTCTTCATATATAGTTTTACGATGTTTCAGACCGTCTTTCCGACACTATATGGCCATCCAATACTGGCGTTCCTGCTCCGGCATCTTCTCGATGGCATAGCGCAACATGGTGCGAGGCATTTCGTGTGCGTGCTGGTGCAGGAAGTCCCTTAACAAGTCCATAGAACAACGCTTGCCCATCTCCCTTAACATCCAGCCCACTGCCTTATGCATCAGATCGTGCGGATGGTGCAAATGAATCTCTGCATACCTCAAGCACCACGAAGGGTCTCCCATCTGCGACGTCTTCCATGAACAGACGATGCTCATGCGTTGCTTCCACAAGTTTGAGCCCCCTAAGTTAGGGGGTTGGGGGTCTGAACAAGCGAGATTGTCCAGTACCTTTAGTTTGTAGTCTCTGTGCTGTCCCAAAACGCCATCTGGAAGCATCGTCGGCAACAGCAGCCAATGCCCCAGAATCTTATGCACAGAGAGATCCACGAGGTCCCAGTTATTCGCCCGCTCAGCATATTTGAGATACATCGTCAGAATCTCATCACGCCCTCTTATTGCCTCCTCCGTGCATTCCAGCGGCGTTCTCGTTATCCTCGTATTTCCCATGCATTCCAGCGGCGTTCTCGCCGCTGCCTTCTTCGTCAGCTTCTCAAACTTCGCCACCAATATCAGCAATCCGCAGAGCCGCACCTCATGCCATTTAGACATCAGCAGTTCAGGCACCTCGTTCAAAAGAAAATCTTTCCATGCGCTTTTGACCACCTCCCTTGTCTGTGGCACCTTCAGTCCAAGGAACTCATCGCCCTCCCCATACTCCCCAGGTCCCGTTTTAAAAAACCCCATGAGTATCCTTCGCTGCTCCTCATTCTGCAGCGACTCCATATACGCGATAATCTCCTTAGCTGTCATAATATTTTGCTTTTTGGATTGCAAAATTACTCATTATTTTGTAAAAGGCAAAGAAATCTCAGGGAAAAGCGTAAAACATGACCGTTCTCCTGATATTCTCCTTTGCTATTGCGGGTTGCATCGCGATTTCAAGGGGCATACCAGGAGAATTGATACAGGCAACACGTGAGAAGCCAGCAGCCAAGAGTTGTTGTTCGTCGACTATGCGACCAGCTATGAGCATAACGGGCACACCGTGTCGTTGTGCTCGTTGCAAAATGCCGAAGGGCAGCTTGCCCATGAGCGTTTGGCGATCGGCTGAGCCTTCGCCAGTAATCACGAGGTCAGCATCTTGTAGCAGGTCGTCGAAATGGATGGAGTCTAACAGGAGGTCGATACCTGAGCGACACTCGGCATTCATATATTGCAGGAAAGCATAACCCAAGCCGCCAGCTGCACCTGCACCAGGCATCTTCTGGCAATCACGGCCCATGTGCTTGGCAGATGCCTCTGCAAAGCGTTTGGCGCGCGCATCGAGGGCAAGGGCCTGTTCGTGCGAAGCCCCTTTCTGAGGCGCAAAAATATGTGCTGCCCCATTCTCACCACAAAGCGGATTGGTGACATCGGTGGCTATCGTGAAGCGAACGTCATCCAGTTCGCGCACATCGTCCCACGAACCGTTTTTGGCAAAGGCATCAATAATCGCACGCAACATGCCAATGCCGCAATCGCTGGTGGCACTTCCGCCAAGTCCTACAATGATATGCTTGCAACCTCGTCTTACGGCATCCACCACCAACTGGCCTGTACCATAACTGGTCGCCACCATCGGGTTACGCTCTTCTGGCTTGAGCAATGTCAGTCCGCTGGCCTTGGCTATCTCTATCACAGCTGTATTGCCCTGTACCAAATACTGCACCACAATCGTTCGCATTAGCGGGTCTTTCACGTTGACTTCTACGATTGAGCCACCCATAGCCGCCTGAAACGCCTGCAAAAAGCCCTCGCCACCATCGCTCACAGGCACCTGCACGACCTTTGCCTCAGGCATCTTTGCAAGAACACCCTCACAAGCTGCCTGATTAGCCTCAGTCGATGTCAAACAACCCTTGAACGAATCGATGGCTACGATGATTTTCTTCATTCTTCCGTTGGCACCTTTATGCTTTTACGATAACCCATGCCCGTCACATGACAGATGAGTCGTCCGTCCTGATTGGTCACGCGCACCTCTACGGCAGGAATCTTGTGATGGTCGCAAATGCCGACAGCCTCAGCCCTCAGTACATCGCCCTCACGCGCACTCGAAACAAACATGATACTGTTGTTGATGCCAAACGTGAGTTGACCGTTATAGTTCATCCAGGCCGCAATGGCCAAGTCGGCCAACGTAAACAGCGCTCCGCCCTGACACACATTTCCACCATTCAGGTGCATCGTCGTCACCGTCATCTCCGCCACAGCATGCTGCTCGTCCACCTCCGTAATCCTGCAACCCGCATTGGCTGCAAACCTATCCGTCCGATTCAATAGTTCCTTTATATCCATTGTTGTCATTTGTTTATTATCGTTTCTTCTGCCGCCATCGGCATCTGCATATCCTCTTCTTCCACCTTCGGATATGGAACCGTCTTCGCCCCATGATCCTGCAACCAGATATGGTTCAGGGTGAATGCTATCGATTCCAGCGTCTCTTCTCGCTTTGACGGCTTCAGCTCGCACTCCCAAACGGTGATGCAATGCCAGCCCATCTCCGCCAGTCTCCGCTGTTC
>JAFXVN010000012.1 GCA_017524545.1 Bacteroidaceae bacterium | reverse complement strand
TTTTGATATCCATATTCTTTCAATTTAGGTTAATTAATTATATCACTTATGCTTTTTCTCGAAATTATCTATCATCTTCAGATAGTGGCGACGGAAGTCGCGCCAGTGGTAGTAGGGGGCGCAATCGGTGCGGATGGGCAGATGGGCTTCCTGTTCGTTCAGCAACACTTTGAAGAGGATGTCCTTGTCCTTGGGACTGCTGCGATAGAACACGAATTGCAGGCTGGAAGCCATAGGGAAGATGTCGGAACACCACCATCCTTTGCCTTCAATTTCTTCGAGATTGTCGGAGCGCAGGTCGTAGCCGTTAATGCCTAAGAGGCAGACCAAAGGCAGCAATACTGTATCGTGTCCGAAGCGTAGCTGGGCACCATGCCGTACCATGTGGAGGCAGCTGTCGGCTTCGTTGATGATTTTGCGTAGCAAATGACGTTGCGTATAGGGATATAGTCCACCATCATTTGGGGTGAAGTTGGCATATTGTGCAAACCACAGGGCATTGTCCACCTGCCACATGCGGTAGAGTTCTTCTGGCTTGAAGATGTCAATCAAGAAAGTGTTCTGATACAGATGGGTGTTCAACTGGAAGAGTCCCATCTTCATCAGATAGTAGTTGAAGTCGTCCTCATCGACCATTTCCTTGACGATGTCAGGGTTCTTGAATATCAACTCCATCAGTCTACTATTGCCCATGCGCTTGGAGATGTATTCATTGTAAGCCTTCTTGGCGTCGGGCGACAGTTTGCCTCGCTTCATGACGGGGTCTTGGTGGTTCATGTACCACATGTCGCGCTTCGAAGCTTCCTGGCTGATTTCCAACTGAGGGTTGCGTTGTGCAAACTCGTTCAGTTCGGTGCCCATGGATATGATGCAGCGCGGCACGGTGGTGCTTTTGGCCTCAATCCAGGCGTTGCCCTCGAAGACTTCGGGGAATTGCGTCATCATGTGCTGAGCAATCCATTTGTGTTGCCGCCGTCCGTATTCTGCCAACTCGCCCCAACGCTCTTCCGAGTCGCTGATAATGGTCTTCATCTCTGCCAGCACTTTCTTGCCGGTAAGGGTCAGTTCGTCCACGCTCTCGGCTTGCAGCATCATGGCATGGGGAATGTTGTAGCCTTTGGGATTGTTGATGTAGCGCGACCCGTGGCGTCCGTAGTGTGAGATGTAGAAGGGATGCTTGCCTTTGGGCGCTGGCGTCAGCTTATAGAGTGTATTGGGATAAGTATTGTAGTTGCAGGTGGCGTATGCGGGGTTCTTCCTGATGATGTCGAGTACGGGCTGGGCATGAAGAGGTATGATGAAGAATGTAAGAAGTAAGATGAGAATGAGTCTTGTTTTCATAATGGGTGTTCTGTTTATTCGTCCTTACTCTTATTATAGTCGAATCTGATTTTCTCGTGGGCATAGAGCTTACGCAGGTAGTAGCGTTTGACGTCATCCCAGTGGTAGTAGGGGGCACAGTCTGTCGCAATGGGCAGACGGGCTTCCTGTCCGTTCAGCAGTACCTTGACGAGGATGTTGTCGTCGGTCTTGTCCTTACGATAGTAAACTACCTGTACGCTGGAACCGAAGGGGGCTATACGATAGTTGGCCCATCCCTTCTTTTCCAACTGGTTGAGGTCGGACGTCTTAAAACCGTAGTCGTTGAGCTCCATGAGGCAGATGAGTTCCAGCACCATGCCTCGGCTGCTGTAGCGCAGATGCACGACGGGATAGTCCAGCTGCTTGATGCTGTCGGCCTGATGCAGCAGGTTCCATAGCGGGGCACGCTGGGCGAAAGGCTGATTGCCGCCGTTCAGTTCGAAACTGCCATAGCTGATATAGTTCTTGGCATTGTATAAACGCCAGTGCTCCAAGATTTCCTGTGGTGTATAGATGTCGTAGAGTGTGATGACGCCATCCAAGGGCGTGTTCTGAATGCCGCCTGCCAACGTGAAAAGCTGCTCGTTGAACTGGACGGTGTCGATATGTGCTTTGACGTAGTCGGCACTGACGAAGAGCGATTCCCACAACCGATGATTGTTGCTATTGGCCTTGATATATGCCTGATAACAGGTTTCAGTCTCGGCGTTGAAACGATCGGCCTCCAGCTCCTTATCCCGCACAAACATCCATTGGTCGTTGCTGTGCGATGACTTGATGCGGAGATCCATGTTGGCCCTGTGCCTTGCTATCTGGGTCATGAACTCTTGCATGGACATGATGGAGTGGTTTCGCACAATGCTGCGGGCGTCGATGAGGCTGCCGTCCGCAAAGATATCGGGGAAGCGCTCCACCATTTCCTGTGCCAGTTGTCGCATTTGCCTGGCGCCATTGACCGTCATTTCGCCAGTCCTGTGTAAGGCGTCCTGCCGAATGAGCCTGAGTCTGCGCAGCACGTCTTTGCCCAAGGGCGTCAGCATTTTCACGCTGTCTGCCTTGACAAGGGTGTTGATGGGCATGTCATATTCTTTAAGGCTTTCCAGATAATAGGCAGCCGAACTTCCAAAGTGCGAGATGTAGAAGGGTTTCTTGCCGTCGGGTGCAGGGGTGTCAACTTGTTGCTTGCCGGTGGGCAAGGAGTAGTTGATACCTGCAGAACATTGCGGTTTGGCCTTGATCTCTTCAACCACTGTCTGGGCGGTTAGATGTGTGCAAATCATCAGCAACAAGGGGGTTACCCATTGTCGTGTATTTTTAATGTGTGGCATAATATTGTAATTTCGCCGGCAAAGGTACGAATTTGTATCGATAAAACCAAATATATTTATCGTTAAAAGAAAAAAACGTCTTTTTTCTTTGTATTTCACATGATTTACACTACCTTTGCAGCAAATAATACGACACGAATATGCAGAAGCTAATCGAACTATACAAGCAGTGGAGTGGGGCGGAACCCCAGAATGTGCAGCAACTAACGGCAGGTGGAAGTAACCGTGAATACTATCGTATGACCTCTTCGGAGGGTAAGACGGTAGTGGGCTGTGTCGGTACCAGTCGCGACGAAAACCACGCCTTCATCTATCTGGCCAAGCACTTTGCGGAGTGTAAGTTGCCTGTACCGGAGATTCTGGCTGTCAGCAGCGACGAGTTGCGCTACATTCAGATCGATTTAGGTTCCATGTCGCTGTTCGATGCCATTCGTGGCGGTCGTGAGGCTGGTGGCCGTTATACGTTGAAAGAGCAAGAACTGCTACGTCGAACCATCCGCGAGTTGCCCAAGTTTCAGATGGCGGGTGCCGATGGGCTCGATTTTGCTAATTGCTATCCCCAGCCGGCTTTCGATAGTGATTCTGTGCTCTTCGACCTCAACTACT
>JAFXVN010000011.1 GCA_017524545.1 Bacteroidaceae bacterium | reverse complement strand
TCGCAGTGGCCGTCGCAGCGCGTCGGCTGCTCAGAAGTTGGTGAAGCTGGGGTACGAGGTCATCAATCTTGATGGCGGCATCTTGGCTTGGCAACGCGCTAAGATGCCCATCGCGAAGTAGTCTTGCTGCATCCTCTTTCAGGTCGCTATGATTTGAACCATTTCTATAAGCCAAATGAACAAAGATAAGCTTGCTTAATCTTTGTCATGGCGAGAAATGGTCGGATGAAATCCAAGGCGCATTGTCCTTCTTTACTTGTCTGTGAGGGCTGGTAGCGCTCACTTCTGCTCCGCCTCTAATCCCTCTTCTGCTCGGACTTCCTGCTTTGGCGCGATGCTCTGTTCCGCTCCTGTGCTGCCATTTGGCCTTGCCTTCGTCCGTCACGACTCGGACATTTTTGTGCTGAGCACAGATGTCTCTCACTGCTCCGTCCGTTCCCTTCGGCGTCGGAGCTGCCACCTTCTTTGCAAAATACACGGACATCCTCCCTTGACAACAGGGCCTTTCCCCCTGTCGCTCTTCGTTGTTCGTAAAAAATAAATAAGATTTATGTTTCACTTACAAAATTACAAAACAATGAAAGCAAATGTTCAGATTTCCGCAGTGAAGAAAGAGTTCAAGAAGCAAGGCTCGGCGGCCGAAGGGAAAGCCAATGGTCAGCAGGGCTAGCAGGTGTTAGTCGAAGGCATGGAGGGTAGGCTCCGCTGTGAAATGAATTTCCGCGATGCACTCAAAGCAATTCGTTACAGCTTCCTTCTCTCTAAGAAGTTGAATCTCCAAATCAATGAAATTCAGCTTGCGGCTCTCTCCCTCGATTATCAGCAAGCTAAAGAAGCTGCTAAGGCACAGGTCGCAGAGGCTGCTACAGAGGTAGCGCAGGAAGTGGCCGCTGAAGCAGAACAGGGTGAGCCTTCCGATGAAAAGTCGGAGGCTCCCGAAGAGGTAGCCGTCGCTGAATCGCCTTTCTTCAAGCAATTTGCCAGCCTCAAGGAAAAACATCCTGATGCGTTGCTTCTCTTCCGTAGTGGTGATGTTTACAGGTGCTTCGAAGAAGATGCTGTCAAAGCAGCTGAGGTTCTTTGCCTTACCAGCATCGTCGAAGAGGACAAAATCACTATCGCAAGCTTCCCTCACCACTGTTTAGATACTTTTCTCCCAAAATTAATTCGGCACGGAATCCGCGTTGCCATCTGTGATGACATCACTGATTTCTGCAAGCCTGCAAAGCACAATGAAAGTGCCAATGCAGTTCAGCAGGAGTTGTTCTTGCGCTCCTAAAGGTGCTCAGGCGGCAAAGCCGGAGCACCGAAGCGTGAACAATTCCTTGTTCATTACGAACTCACGGCTCTTCCGTGAGTTTTTTTGTGTTTATGATGGTTGTCTTGGATTTTTGTCGTACCTTTGCAGTGTCTTTTATATTTTTCAGATGACCTTTTACCATTTAATAGCAAGAGAAATAATGACGAAAACATCAGTTGTCCTTTTCACTGTTCTTCTTTTAAACTCTTTCATTGTTAGCGCATATCAATTGGATCGCGTTTCTGTACATGACCCAAGTGTAGTCTGGGAGCCGGCAAGCAGGTATTATTATATCTTTGGCAGTCATCATGCTGTAGCAAAGACAAAAGACTTGATGAGCTGGACATCGGCAAGCTGGTCCTGGGGACGCATGAACGATAATGGAAGAATCGTTGGTGGAGTCAGCAACGAAAATGCTTTCAGAAACTGTGCTACGAAAACAGTCATCAAGGACGGTGTTGAGGTGGAGTTTCCCAACTTTGATGCCCACGACTGGTCTGCCGCCTATGGCGATTACTCTATTGGTGGCAATATGTGGGCTCCTGATGTAATCTATAATGACACAATGGAAAAGTGGTGCATGTATATGAGCATAAATGGACCACAATGGAACTCTAGCATCGTTTTGCTCACGGCCGACAGGATTACTGGTCCGTATGTTTACCAAGGCCCTGTGATTGTCAGTGGATTCAACGTGAGCGGATGCCCAGCGTCATTGGACTATAAGAACACTGACATGGAATTGGCAATAGGTACGCAGGAATCCATTCCTTCGCGCTATACGACCTATTGGGGACGTCGTTGGCCACATTGCATTGATCCGTGCGTATTCTTTGATGAAAATGGGAAACTGTGGATGTCATACGGTTCATGGAGTGGTGGCATCTGGATTTTGGAATTGAACGAGGAGAATGGCTTGCGCGACTATGACGTGCAGTATCCATCGACAAGAGGCAATACTGATGGCGTAACCAGCGACCCATACTTTGGCAAAAAGATAGCAGGAGGTTTCTATTCTTCGGGCGAGGGCTCTTATATTGAACACATTGGTGACTATTATTTCCTTTTTGTTTCCAACGGAGGGCTGGCGGCAGGTGGAAACCCGGATGACTACAACAATGGAGGCTATCAAATGCGTGTGTTTCGCTCGAACAATCCAAATGGACCTTATGTTGATGCTTCTGGCAAAAAAGCTGTTTTGAGTGACTACGAATTGAACTTTGGTCCGAACAGCAGCACCCGTGGCGTTAATATCTTTGGCGCATACGGCTATTGGGGTAATATGCTGAAGAATGACGGCGAGCGGTCACAGGGACACAACTCCATCATCGCTGCGCCAGATGGCCGCACCTATCTGGTCTATCATAGTCGTTTCCAGAACAGTGGTGAGGCACACCAGGTGCGTGTACATCAAGTGTATCAAAATGAGGATGGATGGCTCATTGCTGCCCCATTTGAATATACGGGAGAGAAAGTAAAAAGTGACGAGATTGCATCTTCACAGCATGTGGCAACAGACCGAATTTCAGGCATATATCAATTGCTTATTCATCGGTACGGATTGGATCACCGCGAAAAGGAACTGGCCACCCCTGTAGATATCACACTACATGCAGACGGAACCATCAGCGGAGCGAAAACCGGCAAATGGCAACTGGTGGAAGGAACATCATACGTCAACTTGACATTAGGCAATATCCTGTATAAGGGCGTCATTGTTGAGCAAAAAATGGAGCCAAACCAGACAAAAATAGTAGTAGCCTTCACTGCACTAGCCAAATCAGGTGTTACAATATGGGGATATCGCACAGGAGAAGACCCCACTGCTTTGAATCAGGTTAAGGAAGAATCAAGCATAGGAAACGAATTATGGTACAATCTTCAAGGGAATCGTATCAATATGCCTAAGCGCAAGGGTATTTACATCGTTAACGGACGCAAAGTTTTAGTCAAGTGATTCTTATTCACACCTTGACTTTGCCAAGCTTTTGAAGCTAGGTGATGAAGTCATCAATCTTGATGGCGGCATCTTGGCTTGGCAACGCGCTAAGATGCCCATCGCGAAGTAGTCTTGCTGCATCCTCTTTCATGTCGCTATGATTTAGGCGCATTGTCCTTCTTTACTTGTCTGTGAGGGCAATAGATATCGGCATTGAGCAGTTCTTGGATGCTTTAGCACCAAGACGCGATTGTAGTCGCGGAGCTTCGCTGCGCAGTACCTATCAGTGGAACTGATGGACGTGCTACGCTCTGAGGTACAGTCTGGACAGTACCGCTCAATGCTTCATCAAAGGATTTGTCACACGCTGCAGGCGGTGGAGATTCGCCTGTTGCAAAGCACCGACCCCACTGCCTGGATGCACTTCGAGCACAATGCACTCTTTGACATCGTGAATACCATCAAGGATAATCCGGAGGAGTTCCCTGAATGGCACAGCTCGAAGGTGGCTGAACTTTACAATCCGACAATCTTTGAGAACAAAAAAGAGTCAAAAGGGTTTTGGTTCTGAATAGAATTAGTACGAGAACTCCAAATCGTAATCCTTACCTCCTGCTCCCACTCGGAAGGAATGTACCTGCTTGCTCTTCAGTTTCAAGGCTATCACATCGAAACACAGGGATGCATTCAGGTCATAGTCGGCATGTGTCTGACCGGGAAGCATCTGCCCGCGGTCCACAAAGCCCAGCCCCTGGGTGATGTAGTAATTTACGCCATCATCTTTGATGTGTCTATTGCAATGGGTGTCGCCACATAGGAGGCCTACCAGTCGGCCTTTGCTTCGCTTGAAGTTCCATTCCAATCCAAGCTCCCCGCCCTTCCGACGATTCACGAAGTCGGCCAGCAGATGACAAAGCACTTCGCAGGTTGGACGCTTGGCATCCTTCACACTCATCCAGCGTCCTATAGGATGGGGCATGTAGTGGGAGAATGTCAAGATATCTGTACCTTTGCTTGTACACTTCAATACATCAATCAGCCACTCCAATTGCTCGTTGTCGAAGGTGTAATAGTTCTCGCCAAGTGTCTCTGTCCCCTGACTGTTCAGGAAGATGATGCGGACGTGCATTTCTGGCAGGTCGTAGTAGCCATAAGCCTTGCCTTCTGCAATATGCAGGTTGCCTTCAGAATATTGCTCACTTGGCTTCTGGAAAGCGTCCGAAAGGAACTGGCTGGTGTAGTGGCGTCCTGCTCCTCCGTCCCAATCATGGTTGCCTGGTGTATAAATCCATACGCCGTGGAAAAGTTCCATCTGCTGGCGAGTCTGCATGACGACCTTGTCTGCAGCTTCTGAAGAGTTGCGGGCTTCTCCTCCATTCAGTCCGATGTCTCCAAGATTGGCCATGAAGTCGTACCCAAAGAGCCGGTCAGTAGCAGCCATATAGCCGAGATGTCTATAGGCTTCGCCTCTGTCGCTATACCATCCGGTGTGCACATCCGTGAGAATGGGGAAAACAAGTGTCTCTTCACCGCCTTTCCAGTTGAGGTAGCGAATAAACGCTTCCTCTGCTTGGGGCATCACGAAGTCAGGCACGGTCTGCGCCGTACAGATTCCTGTGGTGAAGAAAAGCAATCCACAAATGAGTTTTGACAAGGATAAACGTATGTTTTTCATAATATCAGTTCCTAATGCTATGTTAACTGATGACAAAGATACGGATTTTTTCATTAGAATAACTCGAATAGACACAGTTTTATCTGTTAATTTATTCCTTAAGAATATTGTTAAGCGTGCCGCTCTTTTTGTCTTTTCGTACTTTTGACTGCTTCCGTACCTTTGCGGTATGAAAACAGTCATCGATTTATCTGTACCTAAGTCTTGGCAGGAACTGACGAAGCAGCGAGTGCAGAGTCAAGTAGACTTGAACTCTGCCGAGTCGCGAAGGAAGAAGAGGAAATCTCAACTGCCAGACAAAGAACTGCGATATGTGTTTCGCCTTCTCAATGGCAGCTTCACCATTACGCAGGTAAAAGCAAGATGTCTCTTGCGATGGGCGGGTATGCGCGTGCTTCGCCAATAAGGTGCACTCACTTTTTTCACAACCTGAATAGCATATTTGTCCACCTGTTATTCATCCTGTCTGTTCATATTTCTCTATATATAATGACATTCTTGCTGAAAAGGCATGGTTTCCTACCTCTGGAAGCCATGCTTTTTCTGTCTTTTGATTATTGACACTTGCTGCCGTACCTTTGCACCGTGGGAAGTCAAAAAACACATGCTGCTGTGTTGCCAAACAAATGCAGGAGCGTTGGCCAACTCATGCAGGTGCAATGCCCAACACATGCAGGTGCGTTTCCAAGCCGACCACAATAGAGTATTTAACCTTAAATAATTAATCCTAAAAAACACTTTTGCTATGATCAATTACAGTATCGCAATCATGGGCACGAAGCCCGGAACCAAGAAGGCGCAAATCACCGAAACGAAGGCCTATGGCATTGCTCAGTGCACCGAGGTCATCGACATCAACGAATTCGCCAATCACATCCACAATCACGGCTGCGTGTATGGTAAGGGCGACATCGTCGGTCTGCTCACCATCGCCGTTGATTGTCTGCGCGAGATGATGCTTGCCGGCAAGCGCGTAAAGCTCGGCGCACTCGGCGACTTCCAGCCCCGCCTCAAGTCCGAAGGCGCACGAACCACCGACGATTTCAGCGCCCGCAACATCAAGGAGGTCAATGTCAGCTGGGAGCCTGGCAAGGACTTCAAGAACATCCGTCAGGAAGCCACCTTCCAGCTCGTGCCCAGCCGCGCCGCACAGGCAGAGCAAATCCAGGTCATCAAGAACGAGGAAACCATTCAGGGACTGGAATGATTTGACAATCTGACAATTGTACAATCTGACAATTAAATTGTAAATTGTGAAATCGTTAAATTGTGAAATGACTAGGGGCCTAAGAAACTGCAACCCGCTGAACATTCGGCGGGTTGCAGGTACCCAATGGAAAGGACAGGCTATCTTTCAAAGTGACAAGGCCTTCGTCCAGTTCGAGACAATGGAATGGGGCCTGCGTGCCGCCTTCTGCATCCTACGCACCTATGCCCGGAAGTACAAAGCCGTCTGCATCCGTGACATCATCCGCCGATGGTCGCCGCCAACGGAAAACGACACAGACCGTTACATCAAGAACGTCTGCCAGTGGACTGGCTTTGGCGGCCTGCAACGGCTGACAGAAAAAGACTGGCCTCGCCTCGTGCAGGCAATGGCGCGGCAGGAATGCGGAGCAATCCTTTCCGAAGAAATTATTAACCGAAGTTACAAACTTTATAAAAACATCAAAGATGAAACAGGAAACCAAAAACAAGTGGTCGGTAATAGTTAACATCGTTCTCACCACCATTACCGCCATCCTGTCGGCCTTTGGGCTGGCATGAAAAAGGAAAAAGTAGCCCTTCCAACCTCCTCGACGGAAAGGAAAGCCTCACCCAAAGGGGGAGGTTTGGAGGGGGCTACCGCCTCTTTCCTCTTGGCTTTTGGTTGCATTTTGGCAACCATCAGCCTCTTCATGCCGCCCGAAGGTGAGATAGACGGCAGTGTATTGATGCTTTTCGGACAGATTCTTGTCTATTCGGGCAGCATCTTTGGCGTTAAGATTTACATCAAAGACCTAATAAAGCGAGCAAACGAGTAAAAAAGGATTCCTTTTTTTGCGGTTTGCCCGCTTTTTTTGTATCTTTGCAGAACGAAAGAAAAAAAGAACAGATGCCCAAGAAGGAAGAAAAGATAAAAACAAAGCTTGCAGATTTCCCCGAAGAGATAATAACCGAGGAGAATCTTAAAATATATGGTGAAACGTCGTATGAGAACCAGATGGCAGTGCTTAGTCACTATTTGCACAATCATCCAAAGCGGTTGAACAAGAAGCAGAAAGAGGAAATCATCTTGGCTGTTCATGAATTCCTTTCTCGAAAAGAGTTCCTTCAAGGTTTTGACAAAAACGAGCTTAGCGACGAAGAGGTTTTGAAGGTAGCCGAATCGCCCTTGCAATACAATCTTTTTGAAGATTTCTTCAAGGTGCCGTTCCCAGCTCCAGAGAATCCTCGTTTCACGTTCATCGACCTCTTCGCCGGTATGGGTGGCTTCCGAATTGCTATGCAGCGACTTGGCGGCAAATGTGTCTATTCATCCGAGTTCAAGGCTTCGGCACAGCAAGCCTACCTTGCGAACTACGGCGAAATGCCTTTTGGTGACATCACGAAGGAATCGACCAAAAGGTACATCCCCAACCATTTTGATATTCTTTGCGCAGGCTTTCCGTGCCAGGCGTTCTCGGCAGCGGGTGCAAGGAAGGGCTTTGCCGACGAGACGCGCGGCACGCTTTTTTTTGAAGTGGCTCGGATATTGAAGGATAAACGTCCGAAAGGATTCTTCCTCGAAAATGTGGAGGGCTTGGTAAACCACGATGGAGGCCGCACCTTGCGCATCATCCTCGACACGCTCAAAAGTCTGGGCTACAAAGTCAACCACAGGGTGCTGGATGCATCGGACTTCGGTGTGGCGCAAGCGAGACGGCGTATATATATTGTAGGAACATTTGACAATGAGGTGTCGCTGGATGATTTCCCCATGAGGAAAGCAACAGTGGGCGACGTGCTAGAGCAAGGCAAGCCACTCTCAGATAACCGCATCACAAAATTGCTGCTCAAAAGGTTCTCCTTGGATGAACTCTATGGCAAATCAATAAAGGACAAGCGTGGCGGTGGTGACAACATTCACAGCTGGGAGATTGGCATTAAAGGTGAAACCACCAAGGCGGAACGCGCCCTGCTTAACAAGATGCTCACCGAGAGACGAAAGAAGAAGTGGGCCGAGCTATGGGGTATAGAATGGATGGACGGTATGCCCCTCTCGCGCGAAATGATAGCATCGTTCTACCAAGGCAAAGACCTTGATAAATTGCTTGACAGCCTTGTGAAAAAACGCTATCTTGTGTATGAACATCCCAAGAAGCGCGTCACTAAAAAAAATAAAGGCGGTGTAAGCTACAACGTGAGAGAGGAGGATGAAAGTAAGCCACGGGGGTACAATATCGTAGCAGGTAAACTGAGCTTTGACATAAGCAAGATACTCGACCCGAACGATGTGGCTCCCACACTTGTGGCTATGGATATGAACAAGCTGTATGTGGGTGACAACGGAGGTCTGCGACGGCTTACGCTACGCGAGGGCTTACGTCTATTCGGTTATCCAGAGGAATATATGCTTGGAATGTCCGAAAGGGAAGGTTACGACCTATTGGGCAACACCGTAGTAGTACCTGTAATAAAGGCCGTGGCCGAGCGACTTATCAATGAAATCAGCAAACAAAAAACTAATAACAAATAACATGAAACTGACAGCAGAACAAGTTTATCAGAAGTTGCTCGAAGACTTCAAAATCTATGAAGTGACAGGGCAGATAAAGTTTTATCTCGGCGACGTTGACATCATTGTCAAGGCTCGCGATGTCGTTGGTAATATCATGCAGGAATGGCTCGAAGGTTGGCTTCGAAAGAATGACATCGAATACAAACCAAACGAAAACACGCAGATGCCGCCCGATGTTTTCCTTAACCCAGACGATACGACCGTGGATTTACTGGAGGTCAAAGCCTTCAATTACGAGGCATCTCCGGGCTTCGACATTGCAGACTTCAACGCTTTCCAAACGGAACTTATACGCGAGCCTTACATGGTGCATACGAAATACCTCATTTTCGGCTATGTAATGCAGGAAGACGGATTCGTTGTCATCAAGAAGATGTGGCTAAAGAATGTTTGGGAGTTGTGCCGCCCAATGGACAACTGGCCGCTAAACCTACAGGTCAAGAAAGACGTGGTTCACAAGATTCGACCTGGCAAATGGTATGCTGACGGTGAACGAACCAAGTTCCGTCAGTTCGTTTCGCTTGAACACTTCATTTCGGCCATCGACGAAACCGTATATCGCAACCCAGACACGCGCAAGTTTAGCGGTGAGTGGCTGTCGAAGTTCACCAAGAGTTATCAGAAGCATTATGGTATCAAGCTCGACATTCCACGCTGGAGCAGCATCGCCGACGAATATGTGAACAAAAAATAGTAATGGAAAAAAGAAGCGAACAGCAAAGGGTAAATTTGGACATTGCCTATGAACTGGACAAATATCAGGTAATGTTAGAATATGGCAGACTATTTCTTGACCGCGATAAAGCAATCAGAGACAAATACAAATGGATGTCGTATGTGAAGAGCGGTTGTTTGTCAGGAACATTATTAGACACTATTTTTGCAATCATAACTGCTATCATTTCTGTAGAGACTTTTACCAAATGGCTGCCATTTATGTTAGTTGTTCTGCTTTTATTATTAATAACATACATATTCTTTTTATATACGCACCGCAAGGCTATTAGCAAACTCTTAAGCAAAGCTGACATAGTTGAACTGGATGTCCTTCTTAACAACTTGCAGAAATATCTCTATCAGTTGGGCGAATGGATGAAAACTTTAGATAGTCATATTGTGCAAGCGAACAAATTGGTAAGTGAGATTGATAAATCTTTGGCTGTAGCCAAGAGTAACCAAGCTGACGATGTAAATAAGTTAAGCCGTATTTATGGTTCTCTTGATGAAGCCATGGATGCAAGGGCACATGAGATAGCCAGCGCAAGATTACAACAGTTCAAACAATACACATATAAATATGAACAAGACTCCCAATCATCGTAGTCAAGTTTCGACCCCAACAAATGTAGTGACTCCTAAGTCAACTCCCAACCAGTCTTCATCTTCATCGAATGGTGGGGGAACTCATGGCCGTGAAGTCCCGACACCAACAACAACTCTGACAAAATAGTTATAAGGGAATAAGAAAAAAGCAGTGCTGAAGAAAGGCACGTCCTTTGACTTCATTTCTGAGAACAACTTCTTGGATGCTTTAGCACCAAGGCGCGATTGTAGTCGCGGAGCTTTACGGGGGCTGACAGTTATACGCTCTCTATTACCTTTCCTATAAAAGGATGTCCTGAGTTCCGCCTGCGCCTGAGCAAAGCGAAGAACATAGCTATCTTCGGGCATATCTACCGTAAGGACTTCAACTTCGACACGGACAAGGTCACTATGGACTTTGCCTTCTTCGCCACCGCTTTCAACATCAAGAAAATGATTGCGAAGAAGAAAAGGGCGGCATAAGAGCCCTCTTGAAGTGCAGTTTTTCGCTATATACGGGGCAGTATGAGGTCATTCAGCCCAATATAAGTGAATTGAGAACTGAAAAAAGAAAATCAGCAGGAAAGGATTGTCGGGGCGTACAAACTGACAATTAAGAGACAGAAAAAGAGGATGTGCCTATTTTGACACACCCTCTTTTTTTTGCAACTTTATTTTGTTATCTCAACTAAATTTCGTACCTTTGCACCCTCAAAAGAAATAAAGCCCCATCCCCTCTGTGGGAAGCAATGGGCAGAAGATAAATTGGCAATCAGTAAAAGGTAAATAGCTATATGGGCAAGAAATTCACAGAGCGCAACAAGCTCAATCTGAGCGAAGTGAACAAGGAAGTGCTCCGGCAGTGGGACGAGGAGGACGTGTTCCACCGGAGCATGTCCGAACGGGAGGGCTGTCCCTCGTTCGTCTTCTACGAAGGGCCTCCATCCGCCAACGGGCATCCGGGCATCCACCACGTACTGGCTCGCAGCATCAAGGACACGTTCTGCCGCTTCAAGACGATGAAGGGCTACCAGGTGAAGCGCAAGGCCGGCTGGGACACGCACGGTCTGCCCGTGGAGCTTGGTGTGGAGAAGGAGCTTGGCATCACAAAGGAGGACATCGGCAAAACCATCAGCATCGAGGAGTACAACCGCAAGTGCCGCGAGAACGTGATGATGTACACCAGCGAGTGGACAGACCTGAGCCACAAGATGGGCTATTGGGTCGATATGGAACACCCCTACATCACCTACGACAACGAATACATCGAAACACTTTGGTGGCTCCTGAAGCAGCTCTACCAGAAAGACCTGCTATACAAGGGCTACACCATCCAGCCCTACTCTCCCGCCGCTGGCACCGGCCTCTCCAGCCACGAACTGAACCAGCCCGGCTGCTACAGAGATGTGAAAGACACGACGGTAACGGCACAATTCAGAATTGTCACAGAGAACACAGAGAAGAATGAGAACACAGAGAAATTCTTACAGGCATTGAAAGCCTCCGTGACCTCTGTGCCCTCTGTGTATATCTTGGCTTGGACGACCACGCCGTGGACTTTGCCTTCCAACACCGCCCTTTGCGTAGGGCCGAAGATTGACTATGTTGCCGTAAAGGGCAACAATCCTTATACTGGAGAAGAAGCTATTTACATCTTGGCTGAAGCACGAAAAGATGTTTATTTCCCAGAGGATGCTCCCCTCCTTTGGAGGGGTAAGGGAGAGGCTCTCATAGGCCTGAAGTACGAGCAGCTCTTCCCGTGGGTGAAGCCTTGTGAAATTAACAATGGAGAATTAACAATTAAAAATGACGAAGCTTTCCGTGTCATTCCCGGTGACTATGTTACCACGGAAGACGGTACTGGCATCGTACACATCGCCCCGACCTTCGGTGCCGACGATGCGAAGGTTGCCAAGGACGCAGGCATCCCATCATTGTTCATTATCGACAAGGCAGGCGACACACGTCCGATGGTTGACTTCACGGGCAAGTACTTCGTGAAGGAAGACATGGACGCCGCCTTCGTGGAGGCTTGCGTCAACGACAGCTACTGGGCGCACAGCGGTGACTTCGTCAAGAACGCCTACGACCCGAAGTATGCCGAACTGGACGAAAAGGCACTTGCCAAGACCGAAGACCTGAACATCGTGCTTTGCATGGAGATGAAGCAGGCTGGCACGGCCTTCAAGATAGAGAAGCACATCCACAACTACCCGCATTGCTGGCGCACAGACAAGCCCGTGCTCTACTACCCGCTCGACTCCTGGTTCATCCGTTCGTCGGCCGTCAAGGAGCGCATGATGGAACTCAACAACACCATTCTGTGGAAGCCCGAGAGCACAGGCACAGGCCGCTTCGGAAAGTGGCTCGAGAACCTCAACGACTGGAACCTCTCGCGCTCCCGCTATTGGGGAACGCCGCTCCCAATCTGGCGCAACAAGGAGACGCGCGAAGAGATTTGCATCGGTTCCGTCGAGGAATTATATAATGAGATAGAGAAGGCCGTTGCAGCAGGCGTGATGCCCAGCAACCCGCTGAAGGAAAAGGGCTTCGTGCCAGGCGATATGAGTCAGGAGAACTACGACCGCATCGACCTGCACCGCCCCTACGTTGATCAGATTTGGCTCGTGGGCAAGAGTGGTGCTGTGCTGAAGCGCGAGCTCGACCTCATCGACGTTTGGTTCGACTCGGGCGCAATGCCTTACGCTCAGTTCCATTATCCGTTTGAAGGCACATCCATTGCTTTCCCCGCCGACTTCATCGCAGAGGGCGTTGACCAGACACGCGGCTGGTTCTATACGCTTCACGCCATCGCCACGATGGTCTTCGACAGCGTTTCCTACAAGGCTGTCATCAGCAACGGCCTCGTGCTCGACAAGAACGGCATGAAGATGTCGAAGCGCCTGGGCAATGCCGTTGACCCCTTCGGTGCCATCGAGAAGTACGGCAGCGATGCCGTGCGCTGGTACATGATAACGAACAGCGCACCGTGGGACAACCTGAAGTTCGACGAAGAGGGCGTGCAGGAAGTGAGCCGCACATTCTTCGGCAAGCTCTTCCAGACATATTCCTTCCTGACGATGTACGCGAATGTCGATGGCTGGTGCTACGAAGAGCCAGACGTGCCGATGAACGAGCGCCCGGAGATGGACCGCTGGATTCTCTCGTGCCTGAACAGCCTCGTCCGCGAGGTTAACCAGTGTTACGAGGACTACGAGCCGACCCGTGCAGGCCGACTCATCCAAACCTTCGTGGTCGATAACGTCAGCAACTGGTTCGTGCGCCTCTCGAAGAAGCGCTTCTGGGGCTCGGCCATGAGCCTCGACAAACTGAGTGCCTACCAGACGCTCTACACCTGCCTCGAAACCGTTGCCCGACTGATGGCACCCATCGCCCCCTACTATGCCGACCGCCTCTGGCGAGACCTCAACGAGGCAACAGGCAAGGGCGAGACGAAGAGCGTACACCTCGCCAAGTTCCCCGTAGCAGATGATGCGAAGATAGATATCGAGCAGGAGCAAAGGATGGCTCTCGCCCAGCAGGTGACGAGCATGATACTCTCGCTCCGCAAGAAGGAGCAGATTGTCGTGAAGCAACCCCTCCAGCGCATCGCCATCCCCGCCACCAGCGCAGAGCAGCAGCAGCGCATCACGGCCATGCAGCAGCTCATCCTCGACGAGGTGAACGTTAAGGAGCTGGAATTTGTTGAGGCTCAGGGGATGCTCGTCAAGCAAGTGAAGTGTAACTTCAGGACGATGGGCAAGAAGTTCGGCAAGCTGATGAAGAGCGTCAATGCCGCCGTGCTTGCCATGAGCCAGGAGCAGATTGCAGAGCTGGAAGCCCAGGAGCATCTGCCCCTCACACTCGACACAGGCGAACAAGTGACCGTTGACCTTGAGGACATCGAAATCTTCAGCCAGGACATTCCGGGATGGAGCGTTGCCAACGAAGGTACACTGACCGTCGCCCTCGACCTCACCATCACCGAGGACTTGCGACTGGAAGGCATTGCCCGCGAACTCATCCGCAGCATCCAGACACTCCGCAAGGACAGCGGCTTCGACATCACCGACCGCATCAACGTCACTCTGCCCGAAACAGACGACAACCGCACCTGTCTCAGCAAGTTCAGCGACTACATCGCATCACAGGTTCTTGCCGACAGCATCAGTCTCGGCAACGAATTAACAGTAAATAAGAAAAAATAAATATATGGAAGAAAACAAAGTCAGGTACTCCGACGAAGAGCTCGAGGAGTTCCGTCAGCTCATCAACGAAAAGCTCGCTATTGCCAAGAGCGACTACGAGATTCTCATGAAGAAAATCAACGGGGACGGCGAGGACGACGAAGCACCCCACTCCACCTACCACACGCTGGAGGAAGGCTCGGAAACGCTCTCGAAGGAATCGCTCATGAACGAGTGCCAGCGCGCTCAGAAGTTCATCACCGGCCTTCAGGCTGCACTTGTCCGCATCCAGAACAAGACCTACGGCATCTGCCGCGAGACCGGCAAGCTGATACCGAAGGAACGACTTCGCGCTGTGCCCCATGCCACACTCTCCATCGAAGCCAAGCAAGCCAGAGACAAGAAGCGCTGAAAGGTTGAAAGGTTAAAAAGTTGAAAGGTTAAAAAGCTTGGAAGCCTGATGAAGCGTAGGAAAGCACAGATGCTGACCTCTGTCGGTCTTGCAATCGGCATTGTCGTCATCGACCAAGCCATCAAAGTGGCGGTCAAAACCGGCATGTACCTGCACCAAAGCATCCATGTGACCGACTGGTTCCAGATTCTCTTCACCGAGAACGACGGGATGGCCTTCGGCATGGAAGTGTTCAACAAGTGGTTTCTCACCTCGTTCCGCATAGGGGCTGTCGCCTTGCTCATTTGGTATATCTGCCGAAGTGTAAGCAAAGGCATAGGCTGGGGCTATCTCGTCTGTCTGACGATGATAACTGCAGGAGCTGCAGGCAACATCTTCGACTGCATGTTCTACGGGATGATTTTCAACAACCCGCCCGCCCCCATGACGGCAGAGCTTGTCCCCTGGGGCACAGGCTACGGACAGCTGATGCTGGGGCGTGTGGTCGATATGTTCTACTTCCCCCTCGTCGAATGGGACTGGCCTGCCTCGCTGCCCTTCATTGGCGGCGAACACTTCATCTTCTTCAGCCCCATCTTCAACTTTGCCGATGCCAGCATCTCGTGCGGTGTCATCGCCCTCATCCTCTTTTTCAACCAGAAAATGTTCCGATGAAAGAAAAGCAGACCCTCATCCCAAACCCCTTCACCTCTATGTGGAGGGGCTTAATTAAGAGTTCTCCCCTTAGAGGAGAAGTCAGAGGGGGTCTGCTTTTCTTTTTTTTTATCCTTCTTGGTTCCTGCGCCCCTCCCCTGCCCAGCGGCATATTGGACGAGGACAAAATGACGGATGTGCTCGTTGACATCCACCTGGCACAGGGAATGGCCGAAGCCAAAAGCGAAGACATCGATGCCACACGCTACAAATACCTTCAGGCTGTTTTCAAAAAGCACCGCATCACCGAAGCGGAGTTCGACTCCTCGATGGTCTATTACAGCGGACGGGCAGAGGATTTCAAACTAATATATGACAATGTAGTCACCCGCGTGCGCGCACAGGCAGAACGCATGGGACTCGAAGCCGCTGCACAAGACAAGTTCGCCTCACTGACCAGCGAGGGCGACACGGCAAACATCTGGCTTGGCAAGGACTTCGCCTGCATTGTCCCCAACAAGGTGCAGTGCGTGTATTCCTTCCAAATGAAGGCAGACTCCACCTTCCGCCCCGGCGACAGCTTCATCTGGCGCTTCAAGACACAATTCGTGGCTCGCAGCATGAACAACGAAGCTATCGCACTGCTCAACTTCTACTACGACACGGACACGGTTGCCACCATAAGCGAACTGCTCCGCAACAGTCCGAAAAACGAACTGCGCCATACCCCCTCAAAAGAACTCGACTCGTTGAACCTGCGCTCCATCTCAGGCTTCATATACCTTCCGCCCGTCAACAGCGCAGACCCTCCCAAGCCTCTCTTGGCAAGCGAGATAAAACTCATCCGTATGCACAAGCAGGAGCCGATTCCAAATCCTGCATCGGACACTCAGACGGATTCTCTCGCGGCAGACACGCTTGTTCTCGACACGATGCCGTTGCAGAAAGGCGAACGCCTAACGCCCTTGCAGGTGCGCGAAAGCCAGCCGAAGGAACGCAAGATAAGAGTCGTGAAGGAGAACCCGAACCCCATACATCCCGATCGCGGCATCCCGCAACGCACCAACCGCCGTCGCAAATGAAACGCGCATATCACGATATCCTCTTCGCGGACGGCACTCTGAAACGGGGTCCCGTCGTCGTGGAAA
Source organism: Bacteroidaceae bacterium (assembly GCA_017524545.1). Classification (GTDB taxonomy): domain Bacteria; phylum Bacteroidota; class Bacteroidia; order Bacteroidales; family Bacteroidaceae; genus Physcousia. The sequence goes on along the minus strand of JAFXVN010000011.1, from coordinate 22,909 downwards.
CCACTGCCGAAGGACGTTTTCTCGGTTGGCATATACTCCAGGAAGAAGAGGCTTTCACCGAATGGCACGGCGGCACGGCAAAAGTACCGGGAAACTATGCAGAAAAAAGCAGTTCTTGACTTCTATTTCCCAAATTCTTTGTATATTTGCACAAAATTACCTTAATACACTCCCAAAATGAAAGCAAAGTATCTGAGTCTGCTGCTTGCGGCAGCACTGCTGGGACAAGTCCCCTCCCTGGCGAAAGAAAAGAAGGACAAGGCGAAAACCGAGCAAACGAAGAAGGACAAGAAGAGCAAAAGCTCCAGCGAGTTTAGCAACAAGAAGCTCTACACATTTACTTGCAAGAGAGGCGACTTGGTGCTTAGCGAGAACGGGAAAGCCCTTTCCTCTGCCAAGCTCCGCGCAGATGCGCCAAAGGACGACAAATGCTTTGCCATCATCACCTACAACGACAAGCAGTACCTCTGCAACCCCAAGACCAACGAGTTCTTGCAGAGGAACGGCACCTTCGCAGGTCATCTGGGTATCCCTGTCACCTTCGACAAGGAAAAAGCGGACGGCAAGTACAAATACATGCTTTCAACAGAAATCGCCAACGGGCTGGTATGGTATCTCAACATGGACGACATGGGGAGAATCGTCATCAACAGCTGGTTCACCCCCGACGACGGCAACCGCTTCATCATCAAGGAAGCAGGCAAGTTTGACCCGAAGGGAGCCCTGAAGACAGCAGAAACTGCAGCACCCGCTCCCGCCGCCGGCGCGAAGGTGGACCGCAAGGGGCTTTTCCGCGTCTCGAAGGTGGAGGGCGAATGGTACTTCGACATCCCCGACAGCCTGATAGGTCGAGAGTTCCTGACCACCACACGCTACACCTCGACACCCTCCAACATCGGCAAGTTCGGCGGCGAACAGGTAAACCAGCAGACAGTCTATTTCCAAGTGGCACCCGACGACGGGCTGCTCCTGCGTGCCAAACTGCTCATCAACTATGCCGACACAACGCAGAAAATCAACCGCGCCATCACCATCAGCAACGAGAATCCCATCATTGCCGGTTTCAAGATAGAGAGTCACAAGGACGGCTACTATAAGATAAAGGTAGGCGGGTTCTTCAACTCGGACAACCCGGCGCTGGGACTGCCCCGATACGTCAAAGACCAGTTCTCGCTGCAAGGTCAGGATATAAGCTACATAGAGGACATCAAATCGTTCCCGACGAACACCGAGGTTCGGATTGTGAAGACCTTCAACGGCAATAATTCGAGCCGGATGCCTGCCATCAGGAGTACTGGCAAAGCAACATTCGGGCTGAACATCAGCTTCGTCCTCCTGCCAGAGAAGCCCATGATGCGCCGCTACTTCGACCCGCGCGTCGGCTACTTCACCGACGACTACACCAGCTACAGCGACGACCAGCAGCGCGTGGAGGAGAAGCGTTTCATCACGCGCTGGCGTTTGGAGCCAAAGCCAGAGGATGTGGAGAAGATGCGCCAAGGCGAACTTGTCGAGCCCGTCAAGCCCATTGTCTATTACATCGACCCGGCTACGCCGAAGCAGTGGCGCAAGTATCTCATACAGGGTGTCAACGACTGGCAGGCTGCCTTCGAGAAAGCTGGCTTCAAGAACGCTATCCGCGCCGAGGAGTGGCCCGAGAACGACTCCACCATGAGCATGGAGGACGCACGCTTCAGCTGCATCCGCTACCTGGCAAGCCCCATCGAGAACGCTTACGGGCCGAACGTACACGACCCGCGAACAGGCGAGATACTGGAAAGCCACATCTGCTGGTACCACAACGTGATGAGCCTCGTCCACAACTGGTACATGGTGCAGTGCAGCAGCATCGACGAAGCGGCACAGAAGATGAACTACGACGAGGAACTCATGGGCAACCTCATCCGCTTCGTGTCGAGCCACGAGGTAGGTCACACGCTTGGCCTGCGCCACAACTTCGGCAGCAGCTCCACCGTGCCTGTTGACAGCCTCCGCGACAAGGCTTGGGTGGAAGCGCACGGCCACACGCCCAGCATCATGGACTATGCCCGCTTCAACTATGTGGCGCAGCCCGAGGACGGCATCTCGCGCATCGGCATCTTCCCCCGCATCAACGACTACGACAAGTGGGCCATCCAATGGGGCTACACACCGATGCTCGATGCACAGGACGAGGACGAAGACCACAAGATGCTCGAACCCATGACCGCCAAAGCCCAGCAGAACAAACGGCTCTGGTGGGGCGACGGCGAGAGCACATCCGCCGACCCACGCCGCCAGACAGAAGACCTGGGAGACGATGCTGTCAAGGCAAGCTACTACGGCATCCTCAACCTGAAGCGCGAAATCAAGGCTCTGCCCGAGTGGACGATGGACAACGACAAGGATCTCTACTGGGACGACATCTGGACGATGTACAGCAACATCCGCACCCAGTTCCTCCGCTACATGGGACACGTCACACGCAACATCGGCGGCTACCAGATTAACTTCCAACCCAAAGGCTCGTTGGAAGATGTCTATGCCCCTCAGCCTCTCGACAAGCAAAAGGCCGCGCTCAAGTTTATCAACGAGCAGGTGCTCAACGAACCCATGTGGCTTCGCGACCTCAGCTACGCCCGCCGCTTCTATGCCAATCCGCAGAACATGACCGATTATGTGGGAGAAACGGTTGTGACGAACCTGATGAACAGGCTGGACTACCTCAACGACCTCTACAAGCCCCAAGCCTATCTGACCGACCTCACGAAGTTGGTCTTCACAGAACTTGACGGCAACAAGAAGGTGACACCGTATCGTATGGCCCTGCAGAACACGATGTACTTCCACCTGAGCCGCGCCTACGGTAACGGCAACCAAGCCGTCCGCCCAGCCGTGCTCTACACCCTGCAACAGTTAGAGCGCAAGACAAAAGCCGCTGCCCAGGCAGCCCCCGACGCAGAATCCCGCGCCCACTGGGCAAGCCTCTACGACCAAATAGGCCGCCTCCTCAGCTGGAAATAAATAACAGCACGATATAAACTTCCCCGTAAAACGGCATAAAAGTCATTTAGGCTCGTTATATAATTATTATCAAGGCGTGAAAATATATTTTCACGCCTTGATAATATATTTTCAAAGCTTGATAATATATTTTCAAGCCTTGAAAATAGTTTGTAAGCACGCTCTGTGAGGTTTTGTGGCACGCTCTGTGAGGTTTTGTGGCACGCTCTGTGAGGTTTTGTGGCACGCTCTGTGAGGTTTATACGGCTACACCCGTATGCATCACGTCATTGTAAAGTATGCTGTCCTCCTGGTCTTCCATGAGCACAGGCTCTATGAGGCTTGTTACTTGCCGCCCGTCGCGGACGAGTGCAGTGGACTGCTTCAACCATTCCTCGTTGTTCACCTTGGGAATGATGACCGCCACGTCGATATCGCTCCACGGGTTGGGGCTGCCCTTGGCGTAGGAGCCGTACATGACGACCTTTACTTGTCCGTTGAATCTCGGGGCTATCACTTGCTTGTAGCGTCGGACGAGCTGGATGGCTTCGTCGCGGCTGAGTATTCTTGGAGTATCCATTGCCTGAACTTTTGTTTGTTCTACGATGTCTTTACATGTATGCTCGTTCAGCGTGGCTGCGACGCGCTGTTTATGCTCCGGGTATCGGGCAGCGATATACATCGGTTTCATCATGTCGATGAAATCCCTCTGCTCATCGCTCATCTTCTCTGCGAGTCCGCACAGCTCCAACAGCCGGTTGTGGTCGTGGATGTAGGGAGGGTCGTCGTCACGGGTGCCGCACCAGTAGGCCTTGATGGTCTTCTCCAGCGCCTGATGGCACTCGAAGGCGACGTATAACCAACGCCCGCCCACCTGTAGCCATTCGGCTACGTCGATATCGCGATCGACAATGTCGAGCCACTTCTGCATTCTACTCTCATTTGCCATAATTCTCGTCGTTTAGAGCATTCTGTCTGCAAAGATACAACTAATATCCGAGAATCCTTTCTTTTTTCACACGAATTATCATCAATTACCCATGAATTGCCCATGAAGTTTTGTATTCGTGAATGATTCGTGATTCTTTCATGACAACAACAGCCATAACGCATCCGAGCTGACAGCATCGTGCTGACAGCTCGGATTTTCTGTTTTCTGCATTCAGTGCAGTTCAAGTTTCTGGAGTCATGACAAAACCAAAGCGTTCAGGTTCTTTCGTACCGACGCCTCGGCAAGCCTGCCAGAGCTTTATTTCACTATCTTTCTGCCTCCGATGATGTAGATTCCCCTTCCCGTGCGGCTCACGCGGCACCCGTCAAGGGAGTAGATATCGCACGCATCGTCTATGGTGGGTTGAATAATGCCGACAGGGTTTGCATCCATCAGGTAAACATCAATCATAGGGCTGTTCAGGTTGGCATCGGCTGTTGTGAACCATGTGGAGTTTGTGCTCAGGTCGGCAACGGTCAATTCCTTTGCGCCGCTGAACACTTCCGTTTGGTTGTCTTCCGTGACTATCGTTGTGCCCCATCCGTCAGAGGTTGATATTTTATAACCGGTAATATAGTAGTCACTTCCTACGCTGATGGTGAATTTGAAGTCCCGTCCCAGGTTGTAGTTGGTGGTGTTAAAACCATTGTTGCGGTCGGATTTAATGGTCACGACAGGCTCCTGCCCAGCGGAGACCCACTCTGATGCAGCCCATCCGTTTCCTATTCCCACTTCGCTCCCGTTTTGGTAAAACGCACCATCAGCATCCTTCTTGTATGTCACTGTGATTTTCTCTGTCATGGTGCCAGAGTCCCCGCCAGGGGTGAAAAGGCCTTCGATGCGCACTTCGCCATCGATGTATGAGGCGGGGATGGAGTACTCGTGTGTTTCGCTGTCGAAGGAAGATGCGGGAATCGTGATGGACCGGTACTGGCGGTTGTCGCGCACATATTCGGGGCCGTCGAGGTTGTAGCCGTGGGTGATGACTGCGCCCGTGTAGGTAAAGTCTGGAGCTGGCTCCATCTTTATCTTGAATGTCTGTCCGAAGGGGATGCGCTTTTCGCTGAGCACGGTGCCGTCGTCGGCAAGCACGTCGCCGTTAAGTTGGTTGGCTGAGATGTCCACCTCCTCGTCGTGAACATTGAGAAGAACATCAAGTATTGCGCCGCCATTGCTTACAATCAGGTTGTTGGGGTCGGCGTTGCCGCCTGCATCGTCGCTGTCCCAGTCCACTTTCAGACGCATACGGTAGATGCCGAAGGGCGTGTCTTCCGGGATTTTGAAAGACGGGCATGTGATGTAGCCGTTCGATACGCTGTTGCCACTTGACTGGCTCTTTCCGAGGCTGTTGTAGCCTCCGAGGTAAGTGTAGCTTACCAGTTCGCTGCCGGTAGCAGGCTTGTTATTTTCGATGACGGGCTTGAACTGTCCGTCGTTGTCCCAATCGACGTAGGCATAGCCGCTCATCCAATTCCCCGTGTACGACATCTTGACATTGACGGTACTGCCTGGGCGTGCCGTGATGGTCTTTGTCTCAACCTGATTGTTATAGACCTTTGTCTTGTCGATGGAAACGGTCTGTGTCTTTTCGCCTGTAGCTTTAATGGTGACGCTGTTGAGTGCGCGGTCTGTGCGTGTGGGCTTCTGGTCGGCATCGAAGTTCACAGGGTAGAACGATGTCATAATGCGCGGCTTGGGATTGTCGTTGATTTCGATGTCGTCGAAGTATGCCACGAAGTCGCCCTGGCGGAGGTGCGGGGAAGCGAGGTCGGGAACGAGGACGAGGCTGTGAATGTCCACGTATTCATTCGTGCTGATGGGGAACACGAGGTCAGTCCATGCCCCATCGCCCAGAGTGGTGCTGGATGTCTCCCAGAACTGCTCCGTCTCGGGACTCTGCTCTTTCCAGTCGCGACGTTTGCCGAGACCTATCACCATGACATCTGCTGTTTCGCCCTGTGGTTTCAGTACCATAACGTGGACGTAGCGTGTGGCAGTGGTCATGTGCAGCGTGTCGGCGAGGTCGATGCGTGCGCCGAATGTGTTGCTGCCGAAGCGCGAACGCTGCACGGCAAGCACCTTCGCGCTGGGATTGGGCTGGATGCCCAGTTCCTCGTTCAGGGATGTGTCGGGGTTGCCCGTGATGCCTACATAGCGCTCGGGGGATGCGATTGCCCCTGTACGGAATGGCGACTGCTCCCATGTGTCGTAAACCCCAAGACGGCTAAATCCTTCGCCCGTTTCAAAATCTATCGTTTGTGCTGATGCAGGCAGCTGGGTGGCAAGTGCTGCCATAGCCATATATTTTGTTAAGCTTTTCATGATTCAGAAGATATTTATGGGGTTAGAAAACTGAGAGTGTATGAAGCGTGGGGCAGCCTCTTGCATCGTCGATGGTGATGCGCAGGTACTTTGCCTTCACAGCCGTATATGAAGATGTGCTTCCACCAAGGGGAACGATGCGCTTGTAGCCGATTGTCGTCGTCGAGCCAGTGGCACGCTTCGTCCAGGTCTGACCGTCCAGACTGGTTTCGATGGTGAAGCTTTTCACGCGCTGTCCCAATTTGATGTATTCCATCAGCATGACATAATAGAGCGACTGCTCCTCTTCCCATTCCAGCGTGATGCTGGCAGAGAGGTCGCCATCATCGGTAGCCCAATAGGTGTCCTTGTCGTCGTCCGTCACGTTGCTGATGTCATAGCTGCGTGCCGCTCCTGCCGCACGTGTGGCCGAGGCCGTGATGCGGGTGGCTGTCTTGGCTTTGTCGTTCGTCAGACGGTTATTGATAAGTGTTCCGAGTTGTTTCAGAACTGTCACGTCAGCCGAGGGCAGTTCGCCGTTTTGGTCGGGCGGGAAGTTGAGGATGAGGGTGGCGTTGCGACCTACAGTTTCAAGGTATATCTTGAAGAGTGCGCTTGCCGACTTTGGACTCTCGCCGCTATGCCAGAACCAGCCTTTGTCGGTGGCTTTGGCATCGCTTTCGCCAGCTTTCCATTTCCAGGCGTACATGTTTCCGCTTTCGCCCCAGCCCATAGACCAGTTTGTTTCGCCAGCCCATCCAGCCTCGTTTCCAATCCAGCGGGCTTCGTCGCCCACACCCCACATCACGCAGTTAGGAGCGATGGCGTGCACGGTGTCGCGCAGATTGGGGATGTCGTAGTATGTTGCGGCATTGGGGATGGTGCGCGTCGTATTGGCGCCTCCGTAGTAGCCCGCGTGGTCGCCACCCGTTGCTCCATCAAACCACATCTCAAACTGGTCGCTTCCATATTGTGCCAGTTCAAGGCACTGTGGCAGGAATACCTTGTTGACGTAGTCGCTCGTGCCGTCACCCCAATACTTGCTGTTCAAATCCCAAGGCGATACATAGAAACCGTACTTCATGTCAAGTTCGCGGGCAGCAGCAGCAAAGTCGGCTGGGATGTTCGTGTTGCGTCCGTACTCATTACCGGCATTCACAACGCTGTGTGTGGTGAGGGCTATCAGCAGAAGATGGAGAAGCCGTCGTGGTGCTTGACCACCGCAATGCCGCCTTTCATGCCTGCCGCTTTTACGGCTGTGAGCCATTGCCTGGGGTTGGGCAGTTTCTTCGGAGCAAATTTCGACTCGGCCTCTGCGCCATTCCCCCATTCGGAATTGGTGAAGGTGTTCATGCCGAAATGGAAGAAGGCATAGAACTCCGTCTCCTGCCACAGCAGCTGGCGTTCGCTCGGAACAGGATGCACAGGTGCAGGCTCGTTGTCGGCAATGCTGTAGGACTCGCTGACAGGCACAAACTGGTCAGAGGCCTGCGCCCAGCCCACCGTGCTTATGCACAGCAGGACGGCAAGCAAAAGAAGTGGGTTTTTCATGTTCAATTTATTTTAATCAAATTATAATGACTGCGGTTTGTTTGCCGGTTAATGAGTTTATATTGCTGTCTGCTTTGGAAACTCCTTCATAAGGAACAAAAACAATCAAGCTCTCCCCGCACCGCTGGCAGGGAAAGCCTTATGTCGCCATCTCGCGCCGCCCTTGCAGGTCGCCGCTCCATGTCCATCCGGCACTTCGGCAGTCTCCATGACATAGGTATCGCGAGCCGAGTAAGTATTGAACCAGCGAACAAACAAACGGCTGCGGAAAGCTTGCTTCCCGTCGCCCGTCTCGCATATATAAAGCAGAATGTCGGGGTTGGCCGTAAAGAAAGCCTCGACGATGCACAGAATCGTCGCACGGAGTTTCAAATCGAGCGGTGAGGGTTGCTTACTCCGATTGGTGATAGTAAATTGGTATGCACCTTTATCCCAAATGGAATAATCGTCCATGAAACCAATCACGAAGATTTGTCCTCTGCTGGTTTCAACATAATAGTTTCGCTCGTCATCTGTCCAAACCTTATAGGGTGCGAGGCGATTGATACGGGTCAAATCAAGCGATTTCATAAGTTACAACGCTAATTGTCTGCGCTCTTCACGAATTCTCCTGATGTCTTCTCTTGCCTGTTTCTGCCACTCGTGTTTCTTGCGGATTGATTCACGGAATGCAGCAATGACTTCATCGCGTGTCCGATTCTTGTAAGCTGGTGATACCATAATCGTGTCCTTTCTTGTGTTAAAATGATTTCTGCTTGCAAAGATACAACATTTTTGTGAAACTAAATGCTAATGTGTGGAAAAGTTAGTTGCGAATTCCCACCAGTGGCGAGGAGGAAGCGCCTTAGAACTCCAGGTCCGCCCAATGGGGGTTGTGGTCGGAGGGCAGAGCTTGGGGGTTGGGAACCTCAATATGAGAGTGATTCACCTTAATGCCTGGCGTGATGAAGATGAAGTCAATCTTCTCGCACTTGAGCGGCGGGATGTGGCAGAAGTTATGGAAAGTATAGGTGGTGCCGGTATGATTGGGCGTCATGTGGTAAGCATCAAGGAATTTACAATTTGACGATTTACTATTTACAATTTGGCTTGCAGTCATTGTGGCGTAGGCTTCGTCATCCTCGGTGACGTTGAAGTCGCCTGTCACGACGGCAGGACGATCGCCGACAATCTCCTGTATCTTCCGCATGATAAGCTTCGCACTCTCGCGGCGAGCCACTACGCCAACGTGGTCGAAGTGCGTGTTGACAGCCATGAATATCTTGCCCGTGGCCTTATCACGGAGCTTTGCATAGCTGGCGATACGCTCCAATGCTGCGTCCCACCCGACAGAGCCTGGCACGTCGGGTGTCTCACTCAGCCAGAAATTGCCCTTCTCCAGAACCTCGAACTTCTCTTTGAGGAAGAAGACTGGCGAGTACTCTCCCTTCGTCTTGCCGTCCGTACGCCCCACTCCGACGTAATCATATTCTGGCAGACGCTCGAGCAAATCCTGAAGCTGCTGGTGCAAGACTTCCTGCATACCGATGATGTCGATGTGCTTTCCCTTGATATAATTCGCCACTCGGTCTTTGCGAACGCTCCAGCCGACACCCGCTTTCTCATCACCATCATTTTGCAGACGGATGTTGAAGGTACACCAACGGATTTGACAGGACCCTTCTAAATCTCCCATTAAAGGGGAGACTTTCTTCCCTGAAAGCAAACAAGGAAGAAGCAATGCAAGTGCTAATATAAAATGTTTCATAGTTTTATGAGTTTATGAGCACAAAGTTACGAAATAATTCTCAATTCTTCTTTCTCATTTCTTATTTTCTTTGTACATTTGCACAACAAATAGTAACAGCCTCCCCTAACCCCTCCGAAGGAGGGGGGAAATGGTAAATGATTAAATGGTAAATGAAAGATGAACAAAGTGATGCTGATAGGCAACGTCGGTGCGGAGCCAGAGGTGAAGTACATTGACCAAGGTGTCTGCGTGGCAAGTCTCAGGCTTGCCACCACAGAGCGCGGCTACAAGCTACAGAACGGGACAGAAGTGCCTGACCGCACCGAATGGCACAATGTCGTGCTTTGGCGCAGGCTTGCGGAGATAGTAGAGAATTATGTGCACAAAGGCGACAAGCTCTTCATAGAAGGGCAGATACACTCGCGCAGCTACGACGACCGCAACGGCATAAGGCACAACGTCGTCGAAATCTGGGCAGAGTCGATGGAGATGCTCACGCCAAAGACAAAGAGTGAAGAATGAAACCTTGATTTACATACAACCATGGATTGATATCAAGCGAAAATCTGCTTAATCCGAAAGCAATTCAGGATACCTTAATCCGTTCAATCCGCTCAATCCGTGGTTTCATATATATATAATATGTTTAATGAAATAGTTTCCGAGGTTAGCCTCAACATGCCGACGATTGGCGTATGGGTAGCTTTCGGCATCGTCCTTGTTCTGCTGCTGTGCTCGGGCTTCATCTCTGCCAGCGAGATTGCTTTCTTCAGCCTCAAACCGACAGACAGAAACGCCATAGACGAAGCAAAGCACCCCAGAGATGAAAAGGTCGCCTCTCTGCTCGACGACAGCGAACAGTTGCTGGCCACCATCCTCATCAGCAACAATCTGGTGAATGTGGCTGTCATCATTATCCTATATTTCTGCTTCGACAAGACCATCGACTTCGGTCAGGCCAAGTGGCTGGAGTTCCTCGTTATGACGGTGCTGCTCACCTTCCTGCTCCTGCTTTTCGGAGAGGTGATTCCCAAGATATACAGCGCCCAACATGCACTCGCCTTTTGCCGTTTTGCCGCACCAACCCTCCAAGTTCTCAGGAGAGTGTTTTGGCCGTTGAGCAAGCTGCTCATCCGCAGTAACGTCATCACAAGGCGGTTCGCAAACCACGAGGCAGAGATGCTGACCGTCGATGACCTCGAAAAGGCTATGGAGCTGACAGACAAGAAGGACATTGCCGAGGAGGCTGGTATGCTGAAGGGTATCATACGCTTTGGCGGCGAGATGGCCAAAGAGATTATGACAAGTCGCGTGGATATTGTTGACCTCGACATCAAGGCTTCGTTCAGCGATGTCCTCGCGTGCATTGTTGCCAACAACTACAGCCGCATCCCCGTCTATCAAGGCACGCAGGACAACATCAAGGGCGTGCTCTACATCAAGGACCTCCTGCCACATCTCGGCAAGCCCCAAGGCTTCCGCTGGCAGACCCTGATTCGCCCCGCTTATTTTGTACCAGAAACAAAGATGGTCGATGACCTGCTGCGCGACTTCCAGGCAAACAAGGTGCACATTGCCATTGTGGTCGATGAGTTCGGCGGCACCAGTGGCATCGTGACGATGGAGGACATTCTGGAGGAAATCGTGGGCGAGATAAACGATGAATACGACGACGAGGAGAAGCCCTACCAGCGCCTCAACCAGAACACCTACATCTTTGAAGCCAAGACGCTTATGTCGGACTTCACAAAGATACTCGGCTTCGACGACGAGTACTTTGAGACCGTCGAGGGCGAAGCGGAAACACTGGCAGGATTGCTGCTCGAAATCAAGGGAGAGTTCCCCATCCAAGGCGAGCGCATCGAGTACAAGCGCTTCACCTTCGATGTGCTGGAGGTTGACCAGCGCCGCATTGTCAAAGTAAAGGTTATTGTCCACAACGAAGAATAGCCTTCCACATTCGAGTGTCCATGAAACTTTCCGTCCTTGTCCCGACATTCAACTACGACTGCAGCCGCCTTGTGCGCCAGCTGCAGCAACAGCTTCCACAGGATGGCGAACTCATCGTGGGCGACGACTGCTCGACGGACGTGGACATCATCTGCAAGAACAACGAAATTACCAGCCTAACGGGATGCCGCATCTTCCGCCCCGACCACAACCTGGGACGGGCAGCCATCCGCAATGCCCTCGCCCGAGAAGCAAAAGGCGACTGGCTGCTCTTCATTGATGCCGACGCAGAAGTGTGCAGCCCGTCGTTCATCAAGAATTATCTTGATGCCATAGACCATTGTAGCGCTTCTGATAGCATAGCCGATAATGGCGATGGTATAATGGTCAATGGTCAATGGTCAATGGTCAATGTTATCTGCGGAGGCACAGGCAATCTGCCTCAATGCCCCAGGCCAGAGGCCCGGTTGCGCTACGACTACGAGGTGGCAGCTGAGAAACGCCTGACACTCGAACATCGCCGCCGCTTCGCTTACGCACAATTCACCACCTTCAATTTCCTCATCCTGCGCAACACATTTCTTTCCATCTGCTTCGACGAACACCTGCATGAATATGGTCACGAGGACACGCTCTTCGGCTTGGAGCTTAAACGGCGCGGCATCCCCATACTTCACATCGAAAACAAACTGACGCACCTCGGGCTTGAGGATGCCGATGTGTATTTGGAAAAGACAGAGACAGCCCTACGCTCTCTTGCCTCAATGGACTATGAACTGCAACAGAATGCCCGCATTTCTGTACTGGCTCTGCGCCTGAAGCGTTGGCATCTGCTTGGCTTCGCGCGTACATTATTTATTATATTTAAGCCGCTCTTGCGAGCCAATCTGCTCGGAAGGCATCCCCGGCAAATGCTCTTTTCCCTCTACAAGCTCGGCTACTATGCCTCCATTCGTTAGAAGGGCATACCAACGGCAAAGTGGAAAGTGAAGTCGCGCTTGAATTTGGGATGTGCAATGGGGAAATGTCTGCGGCTGTCGGTGTAGGCAGGGTGTATGGCTTTCATGCCACCATCGAATCTCAGAATAAAGTAATTGAAGTTCAAGCGAAGGCCAAGGCCGTATGAAACGGCGATGTCCCTCCAAAAGTCACTGAAACGGAACTGCCCGCCTGGCTGGTCTTTATAGTCCCTGATAGTCCAGATGTTGCCAGCGTCGATGAAAGCTGCGCCATCCAACTTCCAGAAGAGATGGGTGCGATATTCGACATTCAGGTCGAGCTTGATGTCGCCCGTCTGATTGATGAAGTCGATAAGGCCGTCCGAGCCTCGGAAGCTGCCAGGACCAAGCTCGCGGACACTCCAGCCACGGACACTGTTTGCACCGCCGCTGAAGTAGCGCTTTTCGTAGGGCAGGATGTCGGAATTGCCATAAGGGAATGCGATGCCCAGGGCTGCATGAAGCGCCACCGAGTTGTTCTTGTTGATGAGGAAACTCTTGCAGAAGCTGAAGTCGAACTTGGCATACTGGGCATAGCTGATGTCGAAATATCGGAATTGCCCGTCTTCATGCCGATGGGCTCCTGTCGCGTTGCTGACCGCGTAGAGCAAGTTGCCGGCTGTCTCAATGCCAAGTCGCAATATATAGGCATTGGTGCCATAGTTGGAAGCCGATGCGCCAAGGGGTCTGGAGGTATATGCGAAGTGGTAACTCCAGTTCATAATGAACAGGTTCTCGTAGTTATACTTTAGGATAGCATTGCGGTTCTGCGGGTCACTGAGATACAAATCGCGGAACGTGTCGCTAATCCAAGGCATGAAGACATAATCGAGGTTAAACAGGTCGAAGCGGTGCTGCAACTGGCGGTTCATGCGCGACCAGCGATAACGGAGCACGCCGGTCAGCACGCGACGGTGAAACTCAGGGCGATCCTGCGAGTCGAAGGCAAGATTGACCTCTGTCGTGGCCTGTGAATTGCGACGGAATGCAGAGCGGAGGAAAGGAAGCTTGAAATCGGGAAAAGTGATACCTGTCTCAATACTGTACTCAATGAAGTTCTGGTCGGCATAGCCACTCAATCCCTTGACCGCCTCGAATGCACCGCGAAGCTTGACGTTGAGCAGTTCCGAGCCACGGAACAGGTTGCGGTTCTGATAGGTTAGGGCCAATGCCGCACCGAAGTCACCTGCCGAGTTTGTTCCCTCCAACTCCGCGCTGAAGGAATTGGGTCTGTGAGGGGTCAGAGAGACACCGACATCCAGAACATTACTGCCATCCGTTCTCGGGTTAATGCGGACATTCGTCGCCATAACAGCACTGAGGCGTGCCATGCGAGCGTAGGTCTCGTGCATATCGCTTTCCTTGTAGAGCTGCCCGGTGTTGACGGCCATGGCATTGTGCAAAACCTTCTGGCGGAGGAACTGTTTTCCAGATGGGAACTCATAGCTGATGTTGCCGATGTAGTAGCGATGATGCAAGTTATCGATGCTGTCCTCGGTCGCTTGAGGACGCCGGACAATCATCTCCACGTCCGCCAAATGGCGGCCAATGGTAGTGTCAACGCGAAAATGGACATAGTCCTTGTTGAACTTATAGTAGCCATTCTCCACCAGAAGTCCGTAGAGCCTGCTGCGCTCCGCATCAAGGGAATTGATGCTGTAGGGCGTGCTCTTCGTTCCACTCAGGAGCAGGAGGTATCTCCTTTCAACCTCCTTTTTAAGAGCTGGCTGGTAGCCCAGGCTGTCGAGCGTATGGCGAAGGGAGTCGTCCAAGACATTCAGCGAGAAGTTGCGGACATAATAGCGTTCGTGGGGAATGATGTGGTAGTTGATTTGGATATGATTCCGCTTTGGCCTCTCCTGCAAGCGGACTTCGGCATTCAGGTAGCCCATGTTGCGGATGCAAAGCTGCATGTTGCCGCAGGCCTGCACAGCACGCTCGCGGTCGTAGATGACAGGTGCTTCGCCCATGCGACGCAGGAAGCGGTTAAAGCGCTTTGTGCTGTCCCTGCCGGAAAGACTGTAGAGTCCGAGAGGAACATTGAAGATGGAAAACCACTTGTTGTTAGGTCTCTGGGGCATATATGCCTGCAATTCCTCTGTGCTGATATGCTTTCCTTCGCTGCTGATGGTGGCGCCAGTAAGCAGATAACCATTTTCAGGGATGAAACGCGACGTGCGGCATCCGCTCACCAAAATGAGGAACTGCAGCAGAAACAGGAGTCTGATATGTCGCTTGACGGATTTCACGCGGCAAAGATACAACATTTAATTGAAAGTTGAAACCTGAAAATTGAATTTTATTTCGTAACTTTGCAGCATCTTTGCCGTAACCTATAACTTTCAATTGACAACTGTCAACTTTCAATCATGTTAAGCAAGGCTCGTATCAAATGGATTAAGTCGCTTGAAATGCGCAAGTACCGGCTCCAGCACAAAGCATTTGTGGCAGAGGGGCCGAAGCTGGTGGGCGAATTGCTGCCCTACTCCACTCCGCTCTACATTGCAGCGACAAAGGAATGGATAGACACAAATTGTCAAATTGTCCGATTGTCAAATTGTCCAATTGACGAGGTGAGCCGCGAAGAGCTGGAAAGGGCGAGCCTGCTGCGCACACCGCAAAGCGTTTTGGCTGTAATGCCCATCCCACAATGGTCGATGGCCGACAATCAATTGGAAATACAAGAAAGGCAGTTGCTCCTTGCCCTCGACGGTGTGCAGGACCCTGGCAATTTGGGCACCATCCTGCGCATTGCCGACTGGTTTGGCATCCGTCAGGTTCTCTGCTCGGAGGGGACGGCAGATGTCTATAACCCCAAATGCGTGCAATCCTGCATGGGAGCCTTGGCAAGGGTGAAAGTGCATTACTGCGACCTGCCGGAAGTGCTCGCCAAAGTGAAGATGCCTGTCTTCGGCACCTTCCTCGACGGCACGGACATCTACAAAGAAGAGCTTTCCACGGAGGGCATCATCGTGATGGGCAACGAAGGGAACGGCATCAGCTCGGAAGTGGCAAAGCATGTCAGCCGCCGCCTTTATGTCCCCAACTTCCCGAAAGGCTCGCTTACGACCGAAAGCCTCAACGTAGCCGTTGCTACAGGCATTGTCTGTGCCGAGTTCCGCCGGCGGCAGGGCTAATCTTCTTCGCTCTCCTCCACATCCTCGATGGAGAGACCCTCCTCCTCTAAGTCCTTGACATCGGCCTCAGGGGTGAGACTGCTGAAGTAGGTGTCGTCGTTGTCGAGGCTGTCATCGTCAACCTCCTCACCATCCTCTGGTTCATCGCGGAGAGGAATGAGGTTGCCGTCCTCGTCATACTCCCTCTCTGGCATATCCATGCGAATCTTCTCGACAGGGTCTTTCTTTTTGGCAAAAATGGCCTCCACCCAAGTACCCTTAGGAATCTCCAGGACATCGAAGCCCTGCGCAACCTTCTTCTCGAGCGTGCCGCCCGGAGCATGGATGCGGCTTGCCGGCAGCTGCGTCGTGCTTATCTCGAAGCCGGACTCGATGATGTCGCGGATGGCTAAGGCTATCGAGTCCCAGCCACCGCCGAAGTTGCGGTTGATGAGTTCCAGCAGCATAGCTGTGGAGATGTGTCTGATGTTCTCGTAGCTGAGGTCGGTGATGCGCTCGATGGCCTTGCGGCGGATAGCCACACAGCCCTTTTCCTCCTGGCAATGCGTCACCTTCGCCCAACCGCCGTTCTCGTACTTGGCAACATCGCGCTCGTCTTCGGGATTATAATGTACCACCTCGAAGGCCAGACGTATCGTGTTGAGGAGTTTAGGCTCGCTGATGCTGAAATCTTCCGTCTCGCGTTCCTTCTCCCATGCTTCAGCAATGGCGTACTCGTCCAGATCCCAGATGTTGCTGGCATTTAGGTCGAGGATGCTCTCTAACGTCACTGTGCTTTTCTTCACTACCTTCTTCTTTGCGGCTTTCTTTTCTTCTTTCATATAAAGATTCATTAAATTTGCTGCAAAGATACAACATTTAATTGAAAGATGAAAATTGAAAATTGAAAATTATTTCGTAACTTTGCAAATCGAAGTATGAATCAGTTTGAACTTATATCAGATTACCAGCCCACAGGCGACCAGCCCGAGGCCATCCGGCAGCTGACCGACGGCATCCGCCAAGGAGTGAGGGCGCAGACTCTGCTCGGTGTCACTGGCAGCGGCAAGACATTCACCATCGCCAATGTCATCCGGGACATCGGCCGACCCACGCTCATCCTCTCGCACAACAAGACGCTTGCCGCACAGCTCTACGGCGAGATGAAGCAGTTCTTCCCGCACAACGCGGTGGAGTACTATGTCAGCTACTACGACTACTACCAGCCCGAAGCCTACATGCCTGCCACAGACACTTACATTGAGAAGGACTTGGCCATCAACGATGAGATAGACCGAATGAGGCTCGCTGCCACAAGCGCCCTGCTATCGGGGAGGTCGGATGTCATCGTCGTGAGCAGCGTGTCGTGCATCTACGGCATGGGCAACCCCTCCACCTTCTATGAAAGCCTTCTGGAACTGCACGTCGGGCAGGAGCTTGACCGCAACGAACTGCTGCGCCGACTCAACGAACTGCTATATGTCCGCAACGACATTACCCTCTCCCGGGGTGAGTACCGCGTCAAGGGCGACACCATTGACATAGCCCTTGCCTACAGCGACTTCCTGCTGCGCGTCACCTTCTGGGGCGACGAGATAGAGAGTTTGGAAGAACTTGATGCAGAGCGTCTCGTGCGCATACAGTCATACGACAGCTATAAGGTATATCCTGCCAACCTCTTTATGACCTCGAAGGATGCCCAGGAGCGTGCCATCGTGCAGATTCAAGACGACCTACGCGAGCAGGTTGCCTTCTTCGAGCGTCAGGGCAAAGAGCTTGAGGCAAAGCGCTTGCACGAGCGCGTCACCTACGACATCGAGATGATTCGCGAGCTTGGACACTGCTCCGGCATCGAGAACTACAGCCGCTACTTCGACGGACGCTCCCCCGGCACTCGCCCCTATTGCTTGCTCGATTTCTTCCCAAAGGACTTCCTGCTCGTCATAGACGAAAGCCATGTCTCCGTGCCGCAGCTTCATGCCATGTACGGCGGCGACCAAGCCCGCAAGACGGCGCTCGTGGACTATGGTTTCCGCCTACCTGCCGCCAAGGACAACCGTCCGCTGAAGTTCGAGGAGTTCCAGGAGATGACGCATCAGGTCATCTACGTCAGCGCCACGCCTGCCGACTATGAGATTGCGGAGAGCGAAGGTGTTGTGGTGGAGCAAGTCGTCCGTCCGACAGGGCTTCTCGACCCTCCCATTGAAGTGCGCCCCACAGAGAACCAGGTCGATGACCTCATGGAAGAGATTCAGCAATGCGTCGAAAGGAAAGAGCGCGTTTTGGTGGTGACGCTCACGAAACGCATGGCGGAAGAGCTGACGGAATACCTGCTTGGCATGGGCATCCAAACAGCTTACATCCATAGCGACGTTGACACATTGGATCGCGTGCGCATCATCGGTGAACTTCGGGCAGGCAAATACGACGTGCTTGTCGGCGTGAACCTCCTGCGCGAGGGTCTCGACCTGCCGGAAGTCTCTTTGGTTGCCATCCTCGATGCCGACAAGGAGGGCTTCCTGCGCAACCATCGGAGCCTGACACAAACCATCGGCCGCGCCGCCCGCAATGTACACGGCAAGGCCATCATGTATGCCGACAGCATGACTGAAAGCATGGCAAAGACCATCAACGAGACCAACCGCCGCCGCGAGAAGCAGCTCCGCTACAATGCCGAACACCACATCACGCCCACGCAGATAAGGAAAAACAGCCTCCCCCAGCCCCTCCAAAAGAGGGGAGAACAGACGCTCTACGATGGGGACATTGGGGAGGGAGTACTCGCCGTTGCCGAATCCCCATCCTCTTTGGCGGAAGGCCAGGGAGAGGGTACCCTTACTATTGATGAAAAAAAGAAACGCATAGCGAGCCTTAAGCGCAAGATGGAGGAAGCAGCCAAGAAGATGGAGTTCGTCGAAGCCGCCCTCCTCCGCGACGAAATGCTCCGCCTGCAAGCAGAACTGGAGCAATGCAAAACATAACGTACTGCGTTCATTAAACCACGAATTGCACGAATTACACTAATTGTCCCGTCTCTGATTATCAACTGACAACTATTCGTGTAATTCGTGCAATTCGTGGTTAAAAGCTATTGATTGTAATATGGCACAGCCCCGTTTAAGTAACACAACCTGCCTATTTCTTAATCTTCTCCCAGGTGTTGTTCTGCGAGGCATCGATGGCAAAGAAGGTTTCGTAGGCCTTTTCCTTCTCTTCCTTTGTGCCCTTCTTGGCGAAGATGCTGACCAGTTCGTCGCGCTTGTATTCGGTGAAGAGCTGTGCTACTCTGGTCATGCTCTTTGCCCTGTTTGCTTCCCGAAGCAAATCCAAGGCATCGGCAATGGCAGCCCGGGCACTATCGGGCGCTTCGACCATGCGGTCGAGCCCTTTGCGATGGTAGATGTAGTTGAACTCGCGCATACCTTCCATTGCACCGTCCATGTAGTCGTTGAGCAAGCCGAAGCGGTTGCCACTGTCGCCGAAAGGTTTCCAGCCGGGGAAGCCGAGGTTGTCGCCAGCCGTGGCGATGTCCTCGGCAATATGGAAGCAGTCGGTGCCGCCCATAGGAGCCATCGTATCAAGATCCATGCCGATAATCATATAGGCATAGTAGGCAAGTAGCGCGACAAGGTTGTTGTCTATCTGGTTCTCCTGATACTCCAGCTGGTCGAACTCGCCGAAGACGAAAGTGAAGTCCCCATCGTTCACAGAGTATGTGACAGTGTTGTAGGTGCTGCCATAGACGGGACGGCTGCTGCTCATAAGCAACGAACACTCGAAGGAGTTTTCTTCCTGTTTGTAGGTGTTGACCGTAATGTTGAAGTTGCACTGAATCTTCTCATTCTCGCGGAAAGGAATCTCCGTCCACTTGTGGTTGTTGAGGAAGTCCGTCAGCTTCGTCTGCAGGGCATCGAACACCTCTGTCCTCGTGTTCTCAATCTGTGCATGGTTGATGGTAACACGGGCATCCAGCTCTTGAGAAAAAGTGAAAAGGTGAAAAGGTGAAAAGATGGATGCGATAAAAACAAGAAGAATAAGACGATGTCTCATAGTTATTTTTTACTTTTTAACCTTTTAACTTTTCAATTTCTTCTATGATGTCCTCTGCCACTTCTTTCTTCGACTTAACGCCATAGGATGTGAGACCCTGATGTCGGTCGATGATGGTCACTTTGTTGGTGTCAAGGCGGAAGCCCGCGCCCTTGTCCTGAAGGCTGTTCAGGACAATGAGGTCGAAGTTCTTGCGCTCCATCTTGTCCTTGGCATTCTTCAGCTCGTCGTTTGTCTCTAAGGCAAAGCCCACCAGAATTTGTTTCTTCTTCTTGACCGCGCCAAGAGCTGCGGCGATGTCCTGGGTCGGTTGCAGTTCGAGCTTCAGATTGTCGCCTTTCCGCTTTATCTTCTGTGCAGCTGTCGTCTTCGGAGTGAAGTCCGCAACAGCAGCGCAGAGGATGGTGATATCTGCCTTAGGAAAGAGTTTCGTCGCAGCCTCGTACATTTCGCCTGCACTCTCCACATCAATGCGGCGGATGGCAGGATGCACGGTCTTGAGCATGACTGGGCCGCTGATGAGCGTCACATCTGCTCCTTGCTCGGCACAGATCTCGGCAAGAGCGAAACCCATCTTGCCGCTGCTGTAGTTGCCGATGAAGCGGACGGGGTCTATTTTCTCGTAGGTAGGGCCTGCTGTGATGAGCACTTTTTTGCCCGATAACTTTTGGTGCTTGGCAAAGTACTGCTCCAAAGCTTCCACAATGCGCTCAGGTTCTTCCATGCGTCCTTTGCCTTCGAGGTTTGAAGCAAGGAAGCCTGTGCCTGGCTCGATGATGTGATTGCCGAAGCTGACGAGCCTTTGGAGGTTCTGCTGCGTGGAAGGATGGGCATACATGTCAAGATCCATCGCCGGTGCCACGAAGACAGGTGCCTTTATGCTCAGATAGGTCGTGACAAGCATGTTGTCTGCAATGCCGTTTGCCATCTTCCCGATGGTGCTTGCGGTAGCCGGGGCAATGAGCATGGCATCTGCCCAAAGCCCAAGGCTGACATGAGAATGCCAACTGCCGTCTCTGCGGTCGAAGAACTCGCTCACGACAGGCTTCTGCGTCAAGGTGGCAAGCGTCAAGGGCGTAATGAACTCCTTTGCAGAAGGGGTCATCACGACCTGTACCTCCGCACCTTTCTTGATGAGGAGACGAACAAGAAGACAGGCTTTATAGGCAGCGATGCTTCCTGTAACGCCAAGAACTATCTTCTTATTTTCCAGCATATTTCAATGCAAGTCGTTCGAGCGTTTGTTTCGTGTTCATCGTGAAGTCGCCTTGCAGCATCCACACCTTATAGTTCGGATCTTTCCTGAGGACATCCTTGACAGCCTGCCCTTTGTATTTGCCGAAGTTGACTATCTCCACGCCTTTCTCGTCATAAACGAAACGGCAGGCAAGGTCAACGCCCTTTTGTATCTGGGTGAAATCGGCAAGGAAAGCCACATCGTTCTTCAGGGTGTCCTGATAGCGGTCGAGCTGTGCTTCGAGCACCTCAAGCGTGGCCCGCGTGTCGGCCAAGGCACTATGGGCATTCTGCAAGTCTTTTCCGCAATAGAACTTATAGGCAGCCACAAGGGTGCGCTGCTCCATCTTGTGGAAGATGTTCTGCACATCCACCAACTTCTTCTCGTTGACATGGATGTCGATGCCGCAGAGGGCAAACTCCTCTGTCAGCATCGGCACATCAAACTTGTTGCTGTTATAGCCTGCAAGGTCGCAGCCCTCGAAGACCTTTGCCAGTTCTGGAGCCTTCTCTGCAAATGTGGGACAATCCTTGACATCCGCATTCGTGATGCCGTTTACTTCACTGGCTTCCTTGGAGATAGGTATGCCTGGGTTGAAGCGCAATGTCTCGGCACGCTCGCATCCATTGGGCTCCAGACGGATATAGCAGAGTTCAACGATATGGTCTTTGCCAATCGTCAGACCTGTTGTCTCGAGGTCGAAGAAGATGATGGGCTTTTCGAGCTTGAGTCTCATCGTTGCCTTTTTTCCTTATTCTTCCACGCGCATAGGCATGAGGAGCATGAGCACCTCGTCCTCGGGGTTGTCGTCGGCAGGACGTATCACACCCGGGCGGCTGGGGTCTGCCACCTCAATCCTGAGCATCTCGCTATCCAAGATACCGGCAATCTCGAGCAGGAAGGTGCAGCTGAAGCCGATGCTGATGGGGTTGCTCGTATATTCGCAAAGAATGAACTCCTCTGCACGTGTGGCGTATTCGTTGTCCTGACCTGTAAGCTTGATGTTGTTGTTAGCCATCTCGAGCTTGACGAGGCCACTGCTCTGGTTGCAGAACACGCTGACGCGCTTCAAAGCGCTGGTCAGAGCCTGACGATCAACACAGGCGGTGAAGGGATTGTTCTCGGGAATAACGGCATTGTAGTTGGGATAGCGGCCTTCGATGAGGCGGAAGTGCATCACCATGTCGGCAGAGGTGATGGTCGCCTTCTCTGAATCGAAAGCGATGGTGATGTTCTCCTCGTCCTTCGTAAGCACAGCCTTCAGGATGGCAGAAACTTTCTTCTGCAGGATGAAGCCAGCGGTCAGACCGCTCTTCACTGTGCGGTTCGTGTTGCGCACCAACTTGCGGCCATCGGTACCAGCGAAGACAATGCAATCTGGCTTAATATCGACATAAATGCCGTTCATCACCAGACGAATCTCGTCGTTGGCCGTAGCAAACAGACAGCGGTTGATACCGTTGAGCAGCACACTGGCAGGCATCTCGATGCGCGTAGCGTCCTCGCTCACGGTCTTTGCCATAGGATAAGGTGCCGCATCCATAGCCATCACAACGAACGAACCAGAGTTGTGCACCACCTTCACCTCCTGGGTGTCGGGATTGTAGCCAATGTTGAGAGGCTGTTCAGGCAGTTCCTTCATCGACTCCATTATTGTCTTGGCAGTGATGCAGAAACGAGCGTCGCCGCTTTGCTCCACAACAGGAACCGATGTGATGAAATACTTCTCGCTGTCGGAAGCAGTGATGGTAATCGTGCCATTAGCGACATCGAGCAGGAAACAATCCAAGATAGGCATAGAGTTTTTGCTTGCCATCACCTTGCTGGCAGCAGTCAGACGGCTATATAAAGCCGTGCTTGATACTTTGAAATTCATAAAGAGATTTATATTTGACGATTTACTATTTACTATTTCGCACCACAAAGATATGCTTTTTTCGCACCATAGCAAAGAAAAGAAAGGAAAAAAACACATAAAGCAAATAATTCTTCACTTTTCACTTT
>JAFXVN010000010.1 GCA_017524545.1 Bacteroidaceae bacterium | reverse complement strand
GAGCTGCGGCAGCGGGCTGACGGCTGTGCCGTTGTCGGTCAGGGCACTCAGCTTGTAGCCGTTGTCGGCGCTGAGGGTATAGACGAGCGGCTCGTCCTTCGGCTGGTTGAACTGGACGGTCTGGCCGGCCTCGGCTGTGCCATATTCGGTGGCGATGGTGCCGTGGGCAGAGGCTTTCAGCGTGACGATGACAGACCAAACGTCAATCTTCGCGAAGTTCTCCCATCCCTCGGCAGCGGCATAAGCCTGCTTTTTGCCGCCCGGCACGAGGAGTGTGGCGGTCTGGTAGGTGGTGGTGCTGAAGGCGTTAGCCGGAATGGCGATGGGAGACTGCCATGGTGCCCTCACTTCCGTAATGCCGGCGATATTGTTGTAGAGGGTTTCGCCAAGCGTGGTGACGGGCTGGCCGAAGGTGAGCTTCTGCACTGTGCTGACCAGACGGTTCGTAGAATACATGTCAATGTCGCGACCAACATACAGTTCCTCCAAGTCGGCCACGCAAAGCTCGTCGTTGCCGCCCGTGTCATTCCAATAGCCATTGTCAAAGAACAGCGGCGTATCGCTGTCCTCGATGGTGAAGGTCTTCAGACCGGAGCAGCCCGTGAAGATGCCGCGATCCACCTGTTCTGTTGCAGCGGGGATGGTGATAGCCTCCAGTGCAGCGCAGTTCTTGAAGGCAGCGGCAGCGATGTACTTCGTCGTGGCGGGCAGTTCAATGGCCAGCAGAGCCGCACAATCCAAGAAGGCATTGGCGTAAATCGTGTCAATGGGAGCGTCGAAGGTGAGGGAGGTCAGGTTCTTGCAGCCATTGAAAGCGCTGCTACCTATCTTGGTCATGTCGCCGTGAATAGAGACTTCTGTCAGTATCGTGTCAGCTTCGGTGAAGTAGGCAGGAATAATGGTCGTGCTGCCAGCCACCTCAATCCTCTTGGCAGCGGTGACAATTCTGCTGTCTGGGTTATAGCGGTTCACATCGCGTCCCTGATAGTAATAGTCCAGGTCGGCCACACAAAGCTCGTTGTTGCCACCCGTATCATTCCAATAGCCATTGTCAAAGAACAGCGGTGTGTCGCTGTCCTCGATGATGAAGCTCTTCAGACCCGTGCAGCCCGTGAAGATGCCGCGAACCACTTGTTCCGTAGCTGCGGGAATAGTGATGGCTTCCAGTGCCAAGCAGTTCTTGAAAGCAGCGGCAGCGATGTACTTCGTCGTGGCTGGCAGCTCTATGGCTGGTAATGCGGCACAGCCATTGAAGGCGCTCTGGTAGATGGTATCGACGGGAGCCGTGATGGTCACTTTGGAGAGGCTGGTGTTTTCGTCAAAAGCCTCCTGGCCTATCTTTGTGATGTTGCCGCCAATGGAGAGTTCTGTCAGTGCCGTGTTGCCGTCGGAGAAATAATTGGGGATTATCGTCATGCTGCCGCCCAGCTCAATCTTCTTGGCAGAGGTGACGACATTGTAATCCGTGCTATACATGGTGATGTCGCGACCCATGTAGAAATAGTCCAGCTCGGCCACACAAAGCTGGTCATTGCCTGCGGTGTAGTTCCAATAGCCATTGTCAAAGAACAGCGGTGTGTCGCTGTCCTCGATGATGAAGCTCTTCAGACCCGTGCAGCCCGTGAAGATGCCGCGAACCACCTGTTCCGTAGCAGCGGGGATGGTGAAGGCTTCCAGCGCGGTGCAATTGCGGAACACAGCAGGGCCGAGGTACTTCACCGTGGCAGGCAGCTCGATTGCCGTCAAGCTGGAGCAGCCCCAGAAGGCACTCTGATAGATGGTATCGACTGGAGCCGTGATGGTCACACTGGACAAGCTGGTGTTCTGGTCGAAAGCCTCCTGGCCTATCTTTGTGATGTTGCCGCCGATGGTGAGTTCTGTCAGAGCCGTGTTCTCGTCGGAGAACCAGCCCGGAATGACTGTCATCTTGCCGCCTAACACAATCTTCTTGGCAGCCTCGACAACATTCTTATTTGTGTTATACATAGTGATGTCACGACCCATATAAAAATAGTCCAGGTCGGCCACACAAAGCTGGTCCTCGCCTGCGGTGTAGTTCCAATAGCCATTGTCAAAGTACAGCGGTGTGTCACTGTCCTCAATGGTGAAGGTCTTCAGCCCTGTGCAACCTGTCAGGAAGCCGCGCTTGACGGTCGTGACGGATGCAGGGATGGTCATGGCGGTGATGCCGGTACAATTGTGGAAGGCGCCTGCCGCTGTCTCCGTGACGCTGTAGGTCACGCCCTCGTTGGTCACGGTAGAGGGAAGCACGATGGCTCCCGCGATGTCGTTGCTTGCCCTTGTCACCGAAACGGTCTTGGCTTCGTCATCAGTCACTGTGTACTTCAGGTCGCCCTGAGTAAAGGTCTGCGCCCAAGCTTTTCCGCTCATCAGGCAGAAGAATGCGAGCATTGAAAGTAACAGTTTCTTTTTCATAGTTCAATGTTATTAGATTAGTTTATGCTTATTCTCATGCGAATTTGGGTGTAAAGGTACGAAATATATATGATGTTCGCGCGCAAAAAGTGTACAAATCGTCCTGTCATTTCGTACAAAAAGACCCATAAAACGTACAATTGCCCATTCCATCGGTATTTTTCCCACAGCCAAACGCACGCAGAAATCAAAGAAAATTGTATCTTTGCAGCAAGATAACGAAGGTTGAACCGCTTAAACACATCCAGAACCTACCGAAAGATTCGAGTCCGAGATAAAGTATAATCAAGAATTAGAGAATTTGAGAATAACTATTAAATGACAATGGTTGAATCCACAAGAACAGGAGAATTGATGTTTGCAAAGCAAACAATTCCCTAATTCTCTAATTCTTGATAAATAAAAACCAATCCGTGAAATCCGTGTAATCCGTGGTTTTGAAAAGAATAATATGAGTTCCGTTTTCGTAGTTTTGCCGTTGCTGGTCTGCCTGTTCTGGTTCGTCGTGTTTGCCGTGCACTACCGTCGAGCCGATGGAGCCAAGAGGATATTGACGCTCTTCTTCGGCGTTTGTTCGGTGCTCTACCTTTGCCATACATTATTATATTATATATATGGCGGTGAGAAGCTGCCCGCTCCGTTGGAAGGCCTGTGGGCTGCCTGTTCGCTCTCTGTCTATCCCATCTACTTCCTCTATATCTGCAAGCTGACAGCCCGCCCGCTCCCGCCCCGCAAGGTGCTGGAGGTGCTGGCTCCCGGACTCCTTTTGGCCCTTGCCATCCTCCTTTGGAACAACAAGACGACCGATGCCTTGCGCCAGGCGATGACAGCCCTTCAGGTGCTCAGCGTCGTGGTCTTCGGCTACGGCCGCCTGCGTGCCTTCGACCGCAAGCTGTCCGAACTCTACGCCGAGACAGAGGACAAGAATGTGATGTCGGTCCGCATCCTGCTCCTCGCCGTGATGATGATTTCGCTCAACTCCTTTGTGCTGAACATCCTGGGGCGGGAAGCTGTTTTCGCCAGCGAGGAGCTGATAACCTTTGCCGCGACACCCATTTCCGCCCTGTTCCTCGTATTGGGATTTATCGGCTACAAGCGTTCGTTCCGGGTGGAGCAGTTCCTGGCCGACAATCCCGAGGAAACGCTGCCCAACGCTCCTGCCGAAAACTCGGAGCTGGGGGCGAAGATAGAGACGCTGATGGTGACGCAGGCGTACTACCTGCGCCAGAACATCACGCTGACAGAAGTGGCGCGTGAGGTCGGCTCGTGCCGCACATACGTTTCCAATTACATCAACAAGGAACTGCACTGTTCGTTCTCCGACTATGTGAACCATCTGCGCATAGAGCACGCCAAGATGGTGATGCTGCAACATGCCCGGCACCGCAGCGAAAGCAAATTCTCCGCCATTGCACAGGACGTGGGCTTCACCAACGAGCAGTCCTTCTACCGCAACTTCCGCAGATTCACAGGCACAACGCCCTTGGCATGGCTCGAAAAGCAGCGGAACGAGCTCCAATCCCCCAATGACTGAGGCACAAAATGCCGCCCAGCACGCCAGAAAATCCCTTTAGGCTCGCTCACAAACATCTTTAGGCACGCCACATAATTATTTTCAAGGCTTGATAATATATTTTCAAGCTTTGATAATATATTTTCACGCCTTGGAAATATATTTTCAAACCTTGAAAATAGTTTGTCTCCCTGCTCCGCAGGGTTTTGTATGCAGGAGCGGCAGCCTATACAACATGTTGCGGAAAAGAAAGGAATCACATATCCTCCATGCTTAGCCCAGCAAGGCTCACTTCATACCTCTTGAACTCCCCTGTCACCTCCTTGAACCGCTGGACCTTCTTCTCCAGCGCGGACAGGTCTATCTCGCTGCGCTGCCGTTTCACCTCGTAGAATGTCACCCACTTCTCCAAATCGTCTGCCGCAATGATGTCTATCTCGTTCTCACCCCTGCGGTCCCACCATTTGTCGATGTGCGTAAGTTGTCCGCTCTCTCGCATAACGTCCTTAAAATAACGCTCCAGCACCTTCCCCGTGTATGTCTCATAGTCGCGCTCGATAATCTCTGCCAGCTTGCCATAGGCGTTCGCTTCGATGAAATGGTTGTACTTGTAGATAAAGCGGAACCAGAATTGCAGGAACAGGTCGTTCACTTCATAGACAATGTTCTTGTTGGCCGATTTCTGGAACATGGGCTTGTTCTTCGCTATCAGCCCATAGTCATTCTCCAATCTCGTCATGTAGCCAGACACCTCTGCGTGCAGGATGCCCTCAATGTCACCCCGTGTGTTGTGTCCCGTGGCAATCAGCTTCAAGATGTCGAAATAGCGCCCATAGTCGCGCCCGAACTCCTCTATCAGCATGTTCTTTCCTTCGTAGATGAAGTATGAGTTTTTGGCAACGATGCGTCGGAGCATCTTGTCCCATGTGGTGGCCTCTGCGTCCATCAACAGTTCAACGTATTTCGCAACCCCTCCCGTATAGGCATAGATGGCCAGAAGATCCTCCTTGGTATATCCGGGATGATAGTACTCCAAAATCTCCTTCATCACCGAAGGAGTGAAAGGCTCAAGCTTCAGAAACTCTGTCTGACGACCGTACAAAGGCTCCTTTTTGTCGCGAAACAGCTTGGTCATCATCGAATACACTGAACCGCAGACAATCAGGTTAATCTTCGCCTCCCCCTTCTTTTGGTCCCAAATCTTCTGCATCTGCGAGAAGATGGCCCCGTTCACGCGGCTGAAGTCCTGGAACTCATCTATCATAAGCGTCAGGGGTCTTGTCTTCGACAGCTCCATCACAAAATCAAAGATGTCTGCAAACCGCTCTGCCTTTCCCAAAACAGGAATCTGGAGTTTCGAGGTTATCTCCTCCACAAACTCCTCGCACAGCACACTCTCCGTGCTCCTTGTCACGAAGAAATACAGGAATGCGTCATTCTCAAACGCATTCATCACAAGCGAAGTCTTGCCTATGCGTCTCCGCCCTGTCAGCACTGTAAACTGTGCCGCGCGCTGCGATAGGGCCTTTGTTTCCCGCAACTTCTGAATCTCGTATTCCCTGCCGAAAAACTTCATATCGTGTCTCCTGTTTTATCGAACTCGCCAGTTCGGAACTGTTCGTTTCGCTTGCAAAATTACAACTTTTTCTTGATGTGACGAAGGATTGCTGCTTTTTTTTGTAATCCATGCAACTTTTCGTGTGCCGAATCAAGCAGATTTGGCGAATAAGGCAGGGCGAAAAGCGGTAATTTGATGCAAATACGGCAGTTTTGTACAATATCGTAGTGGAAAAAGAGGCTTTGTACAATATCGTAGTGGAAAAAAGGCTCGCGCGTGCGGACTTTATATAATTATTCGTAACTTTGCTTCACAATTCGCGTGAGAATTAACAATAAACTAACCATTAAATAAGTTCAAGCTATGAAAAAGAAACTGTTACTTTCATTGCTCGCTCTGTTCTGCCTGATGGGCAGCAGTGCCTGGGCACAAACCTTTACTCAGGGCAACCTGAAGTACACTATCACAGGTTCAAACACCGTTTCTGTGGCAAAAGATGGAGTCCATTCGCTTTCCGGAGACCTGACAATTCCATCGACCGTGACGTACAACGGCACGACCTACACCGTGACCCTCATCCCAAACTATGCCTTCGAGGGGCTGACCATTTCCGGTGTCAGCATCCCCGGCACAGTGGAGAGCCTCGGCGAAAGGGCTTTTGGCGACTGCCATAAGCTGGCAAAGATTACCTTCGAAGAGAGCACGCAGCCGCTTACACTTGTTTACGGCTACTACGGTTCGTTCCAGTACTGCGATGCTGACAAGGAGGTCATTGTCAACCGTAACCTGACTCCTTCTGACGGTTGTCCCTTCTATGCTAATGTCACCAGCGCAGTGATTGGCGGAAAGGCAACGACGGTCGCCGACCACCTGTTCCACGGTCAGGGGAAGATGACCAGCATCAGCATTGGCAACAGCGTGACCAGCATTGGCAACTATGCTTTCTACGATTGCGGAGCCCCCAGCGACGAGGTTGAAATGACGCTCACCTTAAGCGACAACCTCACCACCATCGGCGAGAATGCCTTCTTCAGCTGCGAGGCGTTGAAGTCTCTCACCCTCCCCTCCTCGCTGAAGCTTATTGGTGGCAGTGCTTTCTCTTCCGCAAGCATTACCAGCATTGTCATTCCCGAATCAATTGACAGCATTGGGGAATCAGCCTTCGAGAGTTGCCAGAAGCTGACCAGCATCCGCATCGAGGACAGCGACAAACCGCTGAGGATGAGGGAAGGATACTACCGCCCATTCCACTACTGCGGCGCTGCCAAGACCGTCTATCTCGGTCGTAACCTGATACTTACCGAGAATAGCACTCCCTTTGAAACCTCCATCACCAGTGTAGAGATTGGTGATAAAGTGACGGTTATCAATCCACGCATGTTCGCTGATAACACCTTATTGACAAGCGTCACCATTGGCAAGGGCGTGAAGTCCATTGAATACTCCGCTTTCTACAATTGCGGCAACTACGAGACGGTAAGCGAACTGACAGTCTCGCTGGGCGAGAACACAACCAGAATCGGCGAGGACGCTTTCCACTACTGTACGAAGCTGAAGTCCATCGCCCTGCCCGCTTCGGTGAAGACCATCGAAGGCAGTGCTTTCTCTAACACAGGCTTCACCAGCATCAGCATCCCCGCTACTATTGACAGCCTCGGACAAAGAGCTTTCGGCGAATGTGGCAACCTGACCAACATCCGCATCGAGAACAAAGCCGCTGCGTTGAAACTCTGGAACGGCTACTATGGTTCCTTCGCATACAGCGATGCCGAGAAGACTGTCTATGTGGGCCGCGACCTGCAGCTCAACGACAATACCACCGTCTTCGGCAACCCCACCAGCGTTACCTTCGGCGACAATGTCACTACCATCAATCCAAGCATGTTCTTTAATAACGGCAAGCTGGCAAGCGTCACAATCGGCAAGGGCGTGAAGACCATCGGAAGCAACGCTTTCTATAATTGCGGCAGCGACGAGTCTGTAAACGAGTTGACAGTCACGTTGGGCGAGAACATAAGCAAAATCTGCGAGCAAGCCTTCTACTACTGTAAGAAGCTGAAGTCTATCAGCCTGACTTCTTCGGTGAAGGTCATCGAAACCAATGCTTTCTCTAACACAGGCCTCACCAGCATCACCATCCCCGCTACTGTTGACAGCCTCGGGATAAGAGCATTCGGCGAATGTGGAGACCTTGCCAGCATCCGCATCGAGGACAGCGAACAGCCGCTGAAATTCATAAACGGCTACTACGGTTCCTTCGCATACAGCCTCGCAGACAAAACCACCTACATAGGTCGTAACCTACAGTTAGACAACGAGAACAGCACCATTTTCAGCTGCCCCACCAGCGTGGAGTTCGGCGACTTGGTGACGACCATCAATCCGAATTTGCTCTATAATGAAGGCAAGTTGAGCAGCATCATCATCGGCAATGGCGTGAAGACCATCGGAAACAATGCTTTCTATAATTGCGGCCACGACGATTCTGTAAACGAACTGACAGTCACGATGGGCGAGAACTTAAGCAAAATCAGCGAGCAAGCCTTCTACTACTGTAAGAAGCTGAAGTCTATCAGCCTGACTTCTTCGGTGAAGGTCATCGAAACCAATGCTTTCTCTAACACAGGCCTCACCAGCATCACCATCCCCGCTTCTGTTGACAGCCTCGGGATGAGAGCATTCGGCGAATGTGGAGACCTTGCCAGCATCCGCATCGAGGACAGCGAACAGCCGCTGAAATTCATAAACGGCTACAACGGTTCTTTCGCATACAGCGATGCCGAGAAGACCGTCTATGTAGGCCGCGACTTGCAGTATGACGAGCAAGGCAGCAGCCCCTTCTCCAACATTACCAACGCAACCATCGGCTCGGAGGTGACTTCATTGAAACCGAACGAACTGAATAGCGACATACTGATGTCTGTGCAAGTGCCTTGGCAGACACCTATCGCCATCCAGGAGAATGTCTTCAGCGACAACACCTACCAGAACGGCAAGCTCCTTGTGCCAGGCGGCACGAAGCAGGCATACGCTACAGCCGATGTCTGGAAGAAGTTCTTCACGGTTGATGTTTGGTCTGTCATCGTCAAGCTGACAGCCACAGGTCAAGGCTCCATCGCCACCGAGTACGGCACTGCCACCAACGGCACCATCCATTTCAACCAGCCGAAGGACGAGCCTATCGTCTATACGCTGACCGCCGACAACGGCTACAAACTGACCACCCTGACAGATAACGGCACAGCTGTCAGCCCGCTGCCGCAGCTCGGCACGGCACAGACACGCGCCATCGCCGACGGTGAAGAGACGATAACGCTCTCTGCCACCTTCGCTCCCATCAGCTACAAGCTGACCTACGACCTGGCAGGCGGCAAGCTGGCAAGCGGCGTGACCAACCCCTCGACATACACCGTCGAGACGGCTACCTTCACGCTCAACAACCCGACACGCGACTACTACGACTTCATCGGCTGGACTGGCACTGACCTCAGCGCACCGACACAAGCCGTCACCATCACAAAGGGCAGCACAGGCGACCGCACCTACACCGCCAACTGGACAGAGAAGACCTACACCGTCAGCATCAGCGGCGCAGGCGTGACAGCCAGCAACTATTCGCCTAAGTACGGCGAGAGCGTCGTCATCACTATCGCCGATGACCCCGACCGCACACTTGTCAGCCTCGTTGTCAACGGTGTGGACGTAACGGCTCAGGTTGTGGGCGGACAGTATGTCATTCAGAACATCAGCGGCAATGTGACCGTCGAGGCCACCTTCCGCTCGACGAAGGAGTTCATCACCTTGACAGGCCAATACGCAACCTTCAGCTGCCCGCAAGACCTCGACTTCACTGGCAGCGAGCTTCGCGCATACATCGCATCGGGCTTCAACAAGAACACGAACCAGGCACTCCTGATGCGCGTCTATGACGTACCCGCTGGCACCGGCATCTTCCTCGTTGGCGAACCCGGCGAGACCTACAAGATTCCTTACAGCGAGACCGGCTCCATCTACATGAACTTCCTCGTAGCCAACCTGCAGAGGAGCACCATCAGCGCCACCACAGGCAACTACAGCAACTACGTCTTTGGCGAGCAGAATAGCGACCCGGGCTTCTATCCCATCGAAGGCAGGACAACCCTCCTGGCTCAGACAGCCTACCTCCAGCTGCCCACCAGCTTCGTGGCAGCTGGCGTGAAGGTGAGCCTTGTCTTCGAGGATGACATCATCGATGGAATGTCCGACATGTCCGACTGGTCTGACCTGTCCGACGAGTCCGACCAAATCTACGACCTCGCAGGCCGTCGCCTCAGCAAGACACAAAAGGGCATCAACATTGTGAATGGCAAGAAGATTCTGAAGTAAGAGTCCAGACCCCCTCTAACTCCCCCGTAAGGGGGGGGAAACAAATCGCCCCGGGCAGGAATGCTCGGGGCGATTTGCTATACTAAAACATCTGCCTCACTCTCTCGATGCCAGCGACAAGGGCATCGACATCCTCGCGGGTATTGTAGAGGGCGAAGCTGGCGCGGCAGGTGCCTTCGATACCGAGGCGACGCATCAGAGGCTCGGCACAATGATGGCCGGTGCGGATGGCGATGCCGAGGCGGTCGAGCAGGGTGCCCATGTCGAGGTGGTGGATAAAAGAGCCAGACCCTTCCAAACCTCCCCTTAAAGGGGAGGCTTCCTGAGCAGCGGCATTGGAGTTCTCCCCCTTTAAGGGGGAGTTAGAGGGGGTCCTGGAGTTGGTCTTTATTAAGAAACTTATCACGGCATCGTGCTCCTCGATGTCTTTCGGGCCGAAGATGGTCATGCCCTCTATCTCGCTCATGCGCTGGAGGGCATAGGCGGTGAGGTCGCGCTCGTGGGCTTCGATGGCATCGAAGCCGACGGAAGAAACATAGTCGAGGGCGCGGGCAAGGCCGGTGGAGGCGATGTAGTCGGGCGTGCCGGCCTCGAACTTGAAAGGCAAGTCGTTGAAGGTGGTGCGCTCGAAGCTGACCGTCTTTATCATCTCGCCGCCACCCATGTAGGGCGGGATGCGGTCGAGCCACTGCTCTTTGCCGTATAGCACACCGATACCCGTCGGGCCGTATATCTTGTGGCCGCTGAAGGCGAAGAAGTCGCAGTCGAGCGCCTGCACGTCGATGGGTGTATGGGGTGTGCTCTGGGCACCATCGATGAGGACTGGCACATCGTGCTCGTGGGCAATGCGGATGATGTCGCAGACAGGGTTGATGGTGCCGAGGACATTGCTGATGTGCGTGATGCTGACGATGCGGGTGCGCTCGTTGAAGAGCTTCTCATATTCGTCCATGCGGAGGCGGCCGTCGTCCGTGATAGGCACGACACGGAGGCGGATGCCCTGACGGGCTTGCAGGAGCTGCCACGAAACGATGTTGCTGTGGTGCTCCATCTCGGAGAGGATGACCTCGTCGCCCTCCTTCATAAAAGCCTGTCCGAAGCACGATGCCACGAGGTTGATGCTCTCGGTCGTGCCGCGCGTAAAGACAATCTCGCTTGTGCTGCGGGCATTAAGGAAGCGGCGCACCGTCTCGCGCGACGCCTCGTGAAGCTCCGTGGCCTTCTGCGAGAGGAAATGCACGCCACGATGCACGTTGGCATTGACGTTGTAGTATTCCTCCGTCATGGCCTCCACGACCTGTCGCGGCTTCTGCGTCGTCGCCGCATTGTCGAGATAGACAAGGGGGTATTTCCCGTAGAGGACTTTGTCCAAGATTGGAAAAAGACCCTCTCCCAACCCCTCCCTTAAAGGGAGGGGAGAAGTTTCTTTCATTGACTGAATATCTGTTTCCTTAACCATTTGCAATTACTATCTTCTTCCCTCCCTTTAAGGGAGGGGTTGGGGGTGGGTCTTTATTTGCATAGTTTGCATCCTTCGCATTTGCTTAGTTCGCCCCTCAGACGCTTATCGACCAGCACATGCAGGCGGTCGCGGAGCGATTCGAGGGGAATGGTTTCGATGACTTCGGTGATGAAGGCGGCCTTGAGCAGCAGGCGGGCTTCCCGCTCGTCGATGCCGCGCTGCCGCATGTAGAAGAGGGCCGCCTCGTCTATCTGCCCGACGGTGCTGCCGTGGCTGCAACGCACGTCATCGGCATAGATTTCGAGCATCGGCTGCGTGTACATGCGGGCAGAGCGTGTGGCGCAAAGGTTGGCGTTCGTCTCTTTGCTCACCGTCTTCTGCGCCCCTTCGCGCACCAAGACCTTGCCTGCAAAGGCACCAATGGCACTGTCGTCGAGGACGTACTTGTACAGCTCGCTCGACTGGCAGTTAGGCACTTGGTGGTCGATGAGCGTGTTGTTATCCACGCGCTGCATCTTGTCGGCGATGACGCAGCCGTTGGCCGTCACCTCGCTTCCCTCGCCTTGCAGCTGCACATCGAGGCGGTTGCGCGTATGGCCGTTGAAGAGCGTCAGACTGGTGTGGTGCAGGCTGCTGTTCCTGCCCTGCCGCACGAAGACGCTGCCATAGCGCGTGCAGAGCAGATGCGTCTCCTCTATCTCATAAAGGCTGAGATGCGAGCCGTCGCCCATCACTACCTCGATGACTTGGTTCGTCAGGAAGCGGCTCTGGCTGGCTGCGCGGTCGGTAATGATGACATCGGCCTCTGCCAACTCGTCCATCACGATGAGGATGCGGCGGCAGACCATCGTGTCGTGCTCGCCTTTCAGAATGTTGCTGATTTGTATGGGATGCTCCACCTTGACGCCTTGCGGCACATGCACGACGAGGGTATCGACAGAGAGCAGGGTGTTCAAGGCCACGATGCTGTCGCTTGCGTCTGCTACATTATTATATAATATGCGCGCGCGAGGGTCGGCATCGGCAATGCGGAAGCAATAGGGCGGCAGCTGTCCGCTGATGGGCGTGAGCGCAATGCCGTAGTTGGGCGAGAAGTCTGCCTCGACCTTCGCATAGCGGTAACGCTCCACCTTAGGCGAAGGGAAGCCCTGCGCGGCAAACGTCTGCAAGGCAGCCTCGCGGCAGGCGTTCATCTCGTCGCAGCTACGAGCGGCAAGCGTGTCGCGAACCTCGCTGTAGAAATCGATGTATTGCTTCATAGCTTAATTAAGAATTAAGAGTTAAGAATTAAGAATTGTTAGTCATGGAAGCAGTCACGGATTTTTAATTCTTCCTTCTTAATTCTTAATTTCCCCCTTTATTATCCAATCAAACCCTTTGCTTTCTATCTCTGCGGCCAGTTCCGGGCCGCCTGTTTTGACTATGCGGCCGTCGATGAGCACATGCACGACATCCGGCTTCAGATAGTCGAGCAGGCGCTGGTAGTGGGTGATGACAATGGCACTCGATTCGGGGGTGCGCAGTTTGTTGAAGCCTTCCGCCACGACGCGCAGGGCATCCACATCGAGGCCGCTGTCCGTTTCGTCGAGGATGGTCAGCAACGGTTCGAGCATCGCCATCTGGAATATCTCGTTGCGCTTCTTCTCGCCGCCCGAGAAGCCTTCGTTCACGCTGCGGCTCGTGAGCTTGCTATCTAACTCCACGATGCCCCGCTTCTCGCGCATGAGTTTGAGGAAGTCACCAGCCGGCATGGGTTCCAGCCCTTGGTACTTGCGCTTGGCATTCAGGGCGGCACGCATGAAGTTGACCATCGACACGCCCGGTATCTCGACCGGCTGCTGGAAGCTCAGGAAGATGCCTTCGTGCGCACGCTCCTCGGGCTTGAGCTGGAGCAAGTCCTTCCCGTTGAAGGTGATGCTGCCCTCCGTCACTTCGTAGGCAGGATGCCCCACGATGACGTTGGAGAGCGTGCTCTTGCCTGCGCCGTTGAGTCCCATGACGGCATGAACCTCGCCGTTCCTGACGGTCAGGTCGATGCCTTTCAGTATCTCTTTGCCATTGATGCTGGCATGTAGGTTCTCTATCTTTAGCATGTGTTTTCTTTATATATTAACAAGGTCTCTTCGTAGGCAGTTTGAAAACTTGCTGCACTTCGCGCATGGCTTTGGGGGTCATGCCATCGGGTTCAAAGCCCATGGAAAGGGCACACATGTAGATGTTAGCCGCTTTGCAGAGCACGTCGGTCTGGTCGAAGGCATCCATGATGTCCTTTCCGACAGCCACTGTGCCGTGCTTCTCCCACAGCACCACGTCATGTTCCTTTATCTGTTCCAATGTGGCATCCGCCAGTTCCACACTTCCCGGCAGTTTGTACGGCACGATGCCGATGCCTAATGGTGCAAAGGCCAGTGTCTCGGGTATCATCGACCAGAGTACGCGGGTCAGCTCGCCCGGACACAGGAAGCGTTCGTTGTGGCTCAAAGCCACCAGTTCGATGGGGTGAGTGTGGAGCGTGGCCTTGTAGCAGCTGCCTGTCTCTAAGAGGTAGTTCTGCAGTGCCAGATGCGTGGGAAGTTCGCTGGTGGGGCGCACGGGATGGTCGGCAATGATTTCGTAGGAAGCGCAGTCGGGCAGGATGCGGATGATGCTGCCGTTCTCCATGGGTCGCCGCGCCAAGTCGCGCATACGCATGTTCGTTCCCTTGCAGTAGAAGTATTGGCCCTGCAGATGAGGGAGCGTCTTGCCTATCTGTTCGACGGGTGCGATGGCGGGCAATGCTGCCATTTCCTCATCGACATGTTCTGTGATGTTCACTGTGATGTTGCCGCCGTTGCGTTCGGCCCATCCTTTCTGCCACAGGTAGCCTGTGACTTCGGCCACTTGGTCGATGACAGCACACAGGGCGGGGCGGGAATCAAGAATACTATTCATAGTTACAATAGTTGTGGCACAAAGGTGCTGAAGATGAGGACGATGATGCCGCACACGAGCACAGCAATAGTCTTCTTGGAACATCCCTTCCATTCCTTCAGGATGATGCCCCAGACGTTGCTGAAGGTCACATTCAGTGCCATGAGGATGCAGAAGGAGAGGGTGTCCATCGTGCCGCCGGCCTCGAAGAAGCTACGGCCCAGCGAAAGGCCGAAGAACTGGCTGTACCACAAGGCTCCGGCCAGTGCGCAGAAGAACAGGTTGTTGGCCCATACAGAGGTCTTGCCGTAGTCGCTCCACGTCTTGTTTCTCGTATTCTGGCAGAAGCAGTAGATGGCATTCGTGAGGAAGCCGCCAATAGTTACCAGCAATGTGGCGGGCAAGGTCTTGAACATATCCGGAGTGTCGGCGAAATGAATGCCTTTTCCGAACTCCAGCCCTACATTGAAGCAGCCGCTCATGAAGCCTGCCAGCAGGGCGATGGCCAGTCCTTTGGGGAAGTTGAAGTCCTTGTTACTGTTTCCTGCCCCTTGCTCCTTGCTCCTTAAACCTCCTGCCACACCAATGACAGCAATGCCGACAAGTGTCACTACGACACCAAGGATGACGGCAAAGGTGAGAGACTCCAAGGCATTCAGCTCAGGAAAGAAGGTGTTCAGGAGCACTGGTCCCATGATGGTTCCCAGGGCGGCACATGTTCCCAAGGCAATGCTCTGCCCAAGAGCCACGCCCAGATAGCGCATTGAAAGTCCGAATGTCAGTCCGCCTATGCCCCAGAGGATGCCGAAGAAGATGGTCATCCAAATGCCCATCGACTGCTCGGCAGTGAACAGTTCAAGGAGAGAATGTCCTTCGGGCACAGCCAGAAATGCACCCAACAGGGGGAACAGGAGCCATGCAAAGAAGCCTTGTACAATCCAATAGCTCTCCCAGCTCCACTGCTTGATACGGTTGATGGGCACATAGCTGCTCGACTGGCAGAAAGCCCCAACAGCTATGATAAGTAACCCTATGATTAGACTCATCATCCCTAATTCCTCTTACTTGTCACTTCGGCTTCGTATCTCTCCACTTCGGCAATGAAGGCATTGCCTACGGGTACATCGTTGCGCAGGCAGAACTCGTCATAGACAGCATTCCAGGGCAGTGCCTTTGCCTCTTCGAGCAGGGCGAGGCTCTGGAAGCCCTTGCCCTCCAGCTCGTACTTTGCAATCTGTGCTGTAGGCTCCAGCAGGGCGCGGGTCATGCACTTCTGAGCGGCACGAGAGCCGGTCACGTAAGCACCAACGCGGTTGATACTGCCGTCGAAGTAGTCGAGGCCGTAATGTACGCGGTTCATAGCGTTGGCGCGGACGATTTCCTGGAAGAGTTCCACCGTGGGGTCGTCCATCAGGGTAACGTGGTCGCTATCCCAACGGATAGGACGGCTCACGTGCAGCATCAGCTCGGGAACAAACTGCAGGACGGCGCTCACCTTGTCGGCAGGGCTTTCTGTCGGGTGGTAGTGACCTGTGTCGATGGTCAGAATCTTGTTGTTCTTAGCTGCGTAGGCAGTATAGAAGTCGTGGCTGCCCACTGTGAAGCTCTCCAAACCAATGCCGAAGACCTTGCCTTCGATGCTGTCCTTCATCATGGGCTGAGGCTTTGCGAAGATTTCATCTAAGCTCTCCTTTAGCAGCTGGCGGTAGAGGTAGTGGTTCACGCTCTGGTCCTTGCAGCCGTCGTGTACCCAAAGGTTCATGATGCAGGGGTCGCCCTGTGCTTCGCCCATCGCGTTGGCAATCTCGCGGCAACGCTTCGTGTGTTCTATCCAGAAGTCGCGGATGCCCTTGTCGGGGTTGGCGAGCGACAGGTTGCCGCTCTTCGGGTGGGAGAAGGAAGTGCTGTTGAAGTCGAGCTTCGTGCCCGTCTCTTTGCCCCACTCAATCCAGCTCTGGAAATACTCTACAGTAACTTCATCGCGATCTACAACCTTTCCCTTGAAGTCGCCATAGATTTCGTGGAGGTTAAGGCGGTGGTTGCCTGGGATGAGGCTCTTGGCCTTGAGGATGTCACTGCGCAATTCGTCGATGTTGCGGGCCTTGCCCGGGTAGTTTCCCGTACTCTGGATGCCGCCGGAGAGTGCTCCAGCCTGTACCTCGAAGCCAGCCACGTCGTCGGCCTGCCAGCAGTGCATACTCAGATGGAAGTCCTGCAACTGGGCTAAGACCTTTTCCGTATCGATGCCAAACTCGGCGTAACGCTCTTTCGCCAGTTCGTAAGCTTTTGTGATGTTCTCGCTTTTCATATTTAACTTTTATCTTTTTAACTTTTAACCTTTTAACTTTTCTTTGGTAGATATGTCTTCATCTCGATGCTTTGGGCAATGATGCGCCGCATCTCGTAGATGTCGCCCACCAAGCCAGCTGCCTTTGCCTGCAGCATGATGTTGCCGATGGCTGTGCCCTCCACAGGCCCTGTTATGACAGGCATTTGCAGGCTGTCGGCAGTCATCTGCATGAGGTATTGGTTGTG
Source organism: Bacteroidaceae bacterium (assembly GCA_017524545.1). Taxonomy (GTDB): domain Bacteria; phylum Bacteroidota; class Bacteroidia; order Bacteroidales; family Bacteroidaceae; genus Physcousia. The sequence continues at coordinate 37,105 of JAFXVN010000010.1, read as the reverse complement.
TGTGCCGCCACCAATGACGTGCAGCCTTTCAATGGGGAAGGGTGCCAGTTCTCGCAGGTAATCCACCACCTGCCGATAGCGCAGCGCAAGACTTTCGAAGATGCAACGAGCTGTCTGGCGGTAGTCTTCTGGAACCGGTTGGTGCGTCTCGCGGCAGTATTCCTGAATGGCTTTCACCATGCTTGTCGGATTGGCAAAGCGCGGGTCGTCGGGGTTGATGGTCGAGCGGTGCGGCTCTGCCTCCATGGCATCGCGATTCACCTGGTTCACGTCTTGCGGAGCACCTGTCCATTCCTGTCGGCAGCGTTCCAAGAGCCACATGCCGCAGATGTTCTTCAGGAAGCGTGTGGTGCCCTCAATGCCGCCCTCGTTGGTGAAGTTGTACTTGTAGCTCTTCTCGTTGATGATGGCCTCGCGTGTCTCGATGCCAAGAAGGCTCCAGGTGCCGCAGCTGAGGTAGGCAAACCGTTCGTCCTGTGCCGGGACTGCAGCAACGGCAGAGGCTGTGTCGTGACCGGCAACGGCCACTACGGGTATGGGGCCGAGCCCTGTCTGTCGCTGTACCTCGGGCGAGAGCGTACCCACCATGTCGCCGGGATTCACATAGCGGCCAAACTGCTCTTCCTTTAGGCCAATGGCACCTATCAGCTCGGGGTCGATATGCTTTGTGCGTGGGTCGAGCATCTGGCTGGTGCTCAGGATGGTGTATTCGCAGACGGCTTCGCCTGTGAGCATATACATCAGCGCATCGGGGATGAAGAGAATCTTGTCGGCAGCCTTCAGTGCAGAGTCGTTATGACTGCGCATAGCAGCGAGCTGGAAGAGCGAATTGAAGGGCATGAACTGGATGCCGGTCTTCTCATAGACGCGCTCGCGGGGAATCTGCTTGAAGTATTCCTCCATTGCCCCCTCGGTATGCGGGTCGCGGTAGGAATAGGGATTGCGCAGCAATCCGCCGTCTTCGCCTACGCATACGAAATCTACGCCCCAGGTATCGATGCCGATGCTGGTCAGGTGGATGCCTTTGTCGGCCACAGCCTTCAGGCCTCGGATGATTTCATGGTAGAGGGCATAGATGTCCCAGTAGAAGTGTCCTCCTGTCTGGATGATATGGTTGGGGAAACGTGTCAGTTCCTGCTGCTGGAGCTTTCCGTCGCAGATGGACCCCAGAATGGTACGTCCGCTTGTGGCTCCCAAATCGACGGCGAGGAAATAAGTTGTGGTGCTCATGTTCTTTATCCTACTGCTCCTTCGAGGCTGACGCCGAGGAGCTTCTGTGCCTCGACAGCGAACTCCATCGGGAGCTTGTTGATGACTTCTTTTGCGTAGCCGTTGACGATGAGGCTAACTGCCTCTTCCGTGTTGATGCCGCGCTGGTTGCAATAGAAGAGCTGGTCTTCGCTAATTTTGCTGGTCGTTGCCTCGTGCTCTACGACCGCCGTGTCGTTGTGCACATCCATGTAGGGGAAGGTGTGCGCACCGCATTGGCTGCCGAGCAAGAGTGAGTCGCAGCTGCTGTAGTTGCGTGCGCCGTCGGCTGTGGATGCCACCTTGACCAAGCCTCGGTAGGCATTCTGGCTTCGGCCTGCGCTGATGCCTTTGCTGATGATGGTGCTGCGGGTGTTCTTGCCGATGTGTATCATCTTGGTGCCCGTGTCGGCCTGCTGGTAGTTGTTGGTGACGGCAACACTGTAGAACTCAGCCTGACTGTTGTCGCCCGAGAGGACGCAGCTGGGGTACTTCCATGTGATGGCACTGCCCGTCTCGACCTGCGTCCACGAGAGACGGCTGTTCGCTCCGCGCAGATGACCGCGCTTGGTGACGAGGTTGAGCACCCCGCCCCTACCCTCGCTGTCGCCCGGGTACCAGTTCTGCACGGTGCTGTACTTCACCTCTGCCCGCTCCTTCACCACAATCTCCACGATGGCGGCATGAAGCTGGTTCTCGTCGCGCATGGGCGCCGTGCAGCCTTCAAGATAGCTGACGTAGGCATCGTCGTCGCACACGATGAGTGTCCGCTCGAACTGTCCCGTGCCGCGTGCATTGATGCGGAAGTAGGTGCTGAGTTCCATCGGGCAGCGCACGCCCTTGGGGATATAGACGAAGGAGCCGTCGCTGAATACTGCGGAGTTGAGGGCGGCAAAGAAGTTGTCCCTGTAGGGGACGACACTGCCCAGATACTCGCGAACCAAGTCGGGATGCTCGCGCACCGCCTCGCTGATGGAGCAGAAAATGATGCCCTTCTCGCGGAGCTTCTCGCGGAATGTCGTCTTGACGCTCACCGAGTCCATCACGGCATCGACGGCAGTGCCTGCCAGTGCCATGCGCTCCTCCAAGGGGATGCCCAGCTTGTCGAAAGTCTTCATCAGCTCGGGGTCGATGGTTCCCCCTCCTTTGGAGGGGTTAGGGGAGGCTGGAGCTGCATAGTAGCTGATGGCTTGGTAGTCGATGGGCGGCATTTTCAGGTGTCCCCAGGTGGGCTGTTCGAGCGTGAGCCAATAGCGATAGGCGTTCAGGCGGAACTCAAGAAGCCAGTCGGGTTCGCCTTTCTTCTGGGAAATGAGGCGCACGACATCCTCCGAGAGACCCTTCTCTATGATGTCTGTCTGGATGTCGGTGGTGAAGCCGTACTCGTACTTCTTCTCCGCCACCTCGCGCACAAAGCTGTTGTCATTTACCATTTACCACTTACCATTTACTCCCCTCTCTCTGGCAAAGGATTAAGGGTGAGGCTTTTCATAATATATTCTGGCACGGCTTTGAGCGGCTGGCACAGCTGCGACTCCTGCATCGTCTCCTCCTTTATCACATTCACGGAAGAGAGGAACCAGATGAGCGCACCCAGCACGAGAGCATACTTCGCCACGCCAAGGATGCCGCCCAACAGCCGGTTGAGCATCCCTAAAGCAATCAGTCCGTCCAGCAACGAGGTGAGAAAGGTGCCAAGAATCCGTGCCGCGATAGGCACAATAATCCACAGCAGCAGGAAAGCCACCACCTGGCAGAACGTCGGCATAGGCACGGCACGACTTAGCATCTCCCCTAACGGCTGGTAGTAGAGACAAGCTATGACAAAGCCTATCACAAAAGCCACAAGCGAGATGACCTGCCTGACAGCTCCCGAAATGAGTCCCGTGACGAAGCCAACGGCAAGAAGGATGAGCAGGAGGATGTCCACTTAGAGCGTTGCCTTGATTTCAATCTCCTGGAAGGTCTCTATCATATCGCCCTCGCGCAGGTCGTTGTAGCCCACAAGCGAGATGCCGCACTCGAAGTTGGTGCTGACCTCCTTCACGTCGTCCTTGAAACGCTTCAGCGCGTTGATGGCACCCGTGAAGACCACGATGCCGTCGCGAATGACACGCGCCTTGTTCGTGCGGCTGACCTTGCCATCGATGACGTATGCACCGGCCACGGTACCCACCTTGGTGATGTGATACACTTGTCGCACCTCGACCTGTGCCGTCACCTCTTCCTTGATTTCGGGCGAAAGCATTCCTTCCATAGCATCCTTCACCTCCTCGATGGCATCGTAGATGACGCTGTAGAGGCGGATATCGACATCCATCTGGTCGGCCAGCTTTCTTGCGGCAGCAGAGGGACGCACCTGGAAACCGACGATGAAGCAGTTGTCTGCGGCGGCAGCCATGTTGACATCGCTCTCGCTGATTTGGCCGACAGCCTTGTAGATGACGTTGACCTGAATCTTCTCCGTAGAGAGCTTGATGAGCGAGTCGCTGAGGGCTTCGATAGAGCCGTCCACGTCGCCCTTGACGATGAGGTTGAGTTCCTGCACGCCGCCCAGCGCGATGTTGTGTGCCAGCTCTTCCAGGCCGCGACGCTTCATGGTGCGCAGACCCTGCTCGCGAGCCAGCTGCTCGCGCTTGTTGGCAATCTCGCGTGCCTCCTGGTCGGAGTCCATGACGTGGAAGGAGTCGCCTGCCTGCGGCGCACCGTTGAGGCCAAGGATGGTGGCAGCCTGCGACGGACCGATTTCCTGCACACGCTGTCCGCGTTCGTTGAGCATCGCCTTGACGCGGCCGTAGTTCGTGCCGGCAAGCACGATGTCGCCCACGCGCAAGGTGCCGTTGCTGACGAGCACCGTAGCGACGTAGCCGCGACCCTTGTCCAGACTGGACTCGATGATGGAACCTGTGGCCTTGCGATTGGGATTGGCCTTGAGGTCGAGCATCTCGGCTTCGAGAAGCACCTTCTCCAAAAGGTCTGCCACACCGTTACCTTTCTTGGCACTGATGTCCTGGCTCTGGTACTTGCCGCCCCATTCCTCGACGAGGAAGTTCATGGCGGCCAGACCCTCCTTAATCTTGTCGGGGTTGGCACCGGGCTTGTCTATCTTGTTGATGGCAAAGACGATGGGAACACCGGCAGCTGTGGCGTGCGCAATGGCTTCCTTCGTCTGCGGCATGATGTCGTCGTCGGCTGCCACGATGATGATGGCGATGTCCGTCACCTGTGCACCACGGGCACGCATGGCGGTGAAAGCCTCATGGCCAGGCGTGTCGAGGAAGGTGACATGGCGGCCGTCGTCGAGCGTGACATTGTAGGCACCGATGTGCTGCGTGATGCCGCCTGCCTCGCCGGCAATGACGTTGGTCTGGCGGATGTAGTCGAGCAAAGATGTCTTACCATGATCGACGTGACCCATGACGGTCACAATGGGAGCGCGTGGCACGAGGTCTGCCTCGTCGTCCTCCACCTCGCTGACGGCTGCGGTGACATCTGCGCTGACATATTCTGTGGTGAAGCCGAACTCCTCTGCCACGAGGTTGATGGTCTCGGCATCCATGCGCTGGTTGATGCTGACCATGATGCCGATGCTCATGCAGGTGGCGATAATCTTCGTGACAGGCACATTCATCATCGTGGCAAGCTCGTTGGCGGTGACGAACTCGGTCAGCTTGAGCACCTTGCTCTCTGCTGCCTCGTTTGCCATTTCCTCCTCCATGCCCTGGCGGATGGCTTCGCGCTTCTCGCGGCGGTACTTGGCACCCTTGCCCATCTTGGTGCCCTTGCTGGTGAGGCGGGCAAGCGTCTCGCGTACCTGCTTTGCCACTTCCTCATCGCTTACCTCGGGCTGGATGGGAGCCTGCTTGGGCTGGTTCTTCTGCTTCTTCTTTCCACCGCCCTGGTTCTGCGGCTGCTGGTTCTGCTGCTGATTGTTGCCGCCATTCTTTTTCTTCTTCTGGCTCTGGTTGCTCTGCGGCTGCTGCTGGTTGGCAATGGCATTGACATCGACGCGCTCCTTGCCTACACGCAGACGCTTCTTGCGGTCGCCGCTATGAGCCTCGCTGCGTTCGCGCCGGCGCTCTTCGTGCGACTTCTTCTTCGGCCGTGTGTTCTGGTTCAGGCTGTCAAGGTCAATCTTGCCCTTGATGGTCAGGCTGGGAGCCAGACTGGCAGTCGGGGTGAGGCGGAACACCTCTTCCTTCGGCTTCCCGTCCGAAACGGGTGCTTCGGGTTCCTCTTTCGGGGCGGGAGCTGCAGACTCTGCCTTCGGTGCCGGTGCTGCGGGCTTCTCCTTCGGAGCAACAGGTTGGGTCTTTTGAGCTGTAGCCTTTGCCGGGGTTTCCTTTGCCCTGGCTGGCTTCTCCTTCGGAGCGGGCGCAGCCTTCACCTCTTCGGCGACAGGCTTCGGTTCGGGTTTGGGCTCGGGCTTAGGCTCGGCCTTCTTCTCTTCCACCACGACAGGCTTCGGCTCGGGCTTTGGCTCCGGCTTCTTCTCCTCCGCCACGACGGGCTTCGGCTCGGGCTTTGCCACGGGTGCAGGCTCTACCTTGGGAGCTTCGGGACGCTTCCCGCCCAGGTCGATGCGACCCAGTATCTTGGGACCCGAAACCTTTGGCGCTTCTATCTGCACCTCCTCCACCTGTTTGGGTTTCTGGGCTTCCTTGCGTTCCTTGGCCTGACCGAAGTGCTGCTGAATGAGCTGTGTGGCTTCCTTGCGCAATCCCTTGTCGGAGCTGAATTCCATCTGCAGCGCAGCATACTGCTCCTCGGTTATCTTATAGTTGGGGTTGGCCTCAACCTCGCTGAAGCCCTTCTTTTGGAGAAACTCAACTGCCGTCTGCAATCCGACGTTGAACTCCTTGGTTACTTTGTTTAATCTGATGCTCATTTATGAAGAGTGAAAAGTGTAAAGTGAAAAGTGAACAATTTGCTACCGCCCTAAACTATGAACTATGGACTATGAACTATGAACTATAGACTATGGACTACTCGAACTCTGCTTGCAGGATGCGCAGCACTTCATCGACTGTTTCTTCCTCAAGGTCGGCATTCTTCACAATCATGTCGCGCTGTGCGCCGAGCACGTCGCGTGCCGTCTCGAAACCAATCTTCTTGAGCTCCTCTATAATCCACGGCTCGATGGCATCGGTAAACTCGTCGAGGCTTACGTCGTCCTCGTTTTCGGAGTTGCTATCCACTTCGCGGAAGACATCGATGGTGTAACCCACGAGCATACTGGCAAGCTTGATGTTGAGACCGCCCTTGCCGATGGCAAGCGACACCTGGTCGGGGTCGAGGAACACTTCTGCCTTACGTTCCTCCTCGTTGAGCACAACGCTGTTGATGCGTGCGGGGTTGAGGGCGCGGGTAATCATAAGCTGTATGTTGGACGTCCATGTCACCACATCGATGTTCTCGCCGCGCAGCTCATGCACGATGCCGCGCAGACGACTGCCCTTCACGCCGACACAGGCTCCTACGGGGTCGATGCGGTCGTCGTAACTCTCGACGGCAATTTTTGCACGTTCGCCGGGGATGCGGGCTACCTTGTGGATGGTGATGAGTCCGTCCTGTATCTCCGGCACTTCGGCTTCGAGCATACGCTGCAGGAAATCGGGAGAGGTGCGGCTCAGGATGATGCGGGGCTTGCCGCCGGTGTTTTCCACACGCAGGATGACGGCACGGGTGGTCTCGCCTTTGCGGAAGAAGTCGCTGGGAATCTGCTCCGTACGGGGCAGCAGTAGTTCGTTGCCCTCCTCGTCGAGGAGCATAGTCTCGCGCTTCCATGTCTGATAGACCTCAGCACTGATGACTTCGCCCTCGCGGTCTTTGAACTGGTTGTAGAGGGAGTCGTACTCCAGCTCCATGATGCGGCTGGCAAGCGTCTGGCGCAGCTGCAGGATGGCACGGCGGCCGAACTCCGACATGTTGACGCGCTGGCTCACCTCTTCGCCTACCTCATAGTCGTCTTCAATCTGCTGTGCCTCGCTCAGCGAGATTTCCTTGTTCTCATCGGTGACTTCGCCGTCGGGCACAACGACACGGTTGTGGTAAATTTCGAAGTCGCCCTTGTCGGGATTGACGATGATATCGTAGTTCTCGTCGGTGCCGTGCATCTTTGCGATGACATTGCGGAAACATTCCTCGAGCACACTGACCAGCGTGGCGCGGTCAATGTTGTTCTTCTCCTTGAAGTCGGCGAAGACCTCTCTCATGTCTATCGCCTCTTTTGATTTTGTTGTCTTTGCCATTATATCATTTACTATTTAATCATTTACCATTTGTTTCCATTCCCCCTCCCCTTTGGGGAGGGTTGGGGAGAGGCTCCTACTTCACTTTAATCAGGTACTTTGTGTAAGCCACATCCTCGAAGCGGAAGTCTGTAGGCACATCCTTGGTGACGGGACGCTTCTTGCCCTCTTCCTTCACTTTCTGCACGATGCTGAGTTGGAAGCCTTCGTCGCCGACACTGAGCAGGGTGCCACGGAACTTGTGTCCGTCGTGCAGCTGCGTCTCCACTTCCTTGCCGACGTGTATCTCATACTGACGGTGCACGCGGAAGGGCTGCCCCAGTCCGGCACTGCCCACTTCCAGCTCATAGTCCTCTTCGTCGCGGCTCAGGTGCGACTCGATGAAGCGGCTCAGGTCGGCACAATCCTCAATCCACACGCCATCGGCATGGTCTATCTCCACGACGATGCGGTCATCGGGACTGATGTTGATATCGACAAGAAAATACTCTTTGCCCTCAAGCCATTCTTCTACGACCTGCTGCACTGCACTTTTGCTGATCATGTGTTTTTGTGTTTTTATTGGTTTACTTAAAGAAAAGTGAGGAACTTTCGGAGCCCCTCACTTATATCTTTCTGCGTGCAAAGGTATGCTTTTTCTGCGAAACCTGCAAACAATAAGCCAGAAAAAAGGCATAAAGTGCTGTATTCTTTTGCAAAAGCACGCTTTTCTAGCTGGCAAAACTAGAAAAACCGCAACTTCAATTGTCCCAAATGTAGGTGCCAATACCTTCATTTGGTTGAATGCTTACAAAAAAAGCAGCCATAATGGCTGCTTTTTTCATAAAGGTTCTGTTAGCGAATGCTCATTTAGAAATCCCATTCGAAGTCATGGTTGCTTTCTTTTACGCTTGGGTCTTGGTCGCCGTTGGTATCAACGCCGCCAAAGCCGATATTGATGTCGTTGCTGTTGCTTATGACACCGCTGCTTGCCAATATCTGTTCAGGCTGAGCCAAGCTGACGCTTGTGCAGGGGATGATATATGTCTTTTTCATTGCTTCCTTATTTTATTGTTTTCTTTCCACTTTCAATGATGATTCCCTTATAGTTCTTGCCAACGCGCTGACCTGCAAGGTTGTACGTATTCTCGCCCATTATGGGAGTTCCAGAGAGGCTCTGCAGACCATCCTCATCATCATTATTCACCCAGAGTTTAATGTTGCTGGCATTCTCCACGTCTGTCAGTTTATCAAGGAACTCGAAATAGGCACGGAAAGCCTTCATTGTTGTCTGGCCCATTGAATACCAAAACTTGTTGTCGCTAAGGAAGAGTGTGAACTTATCAAGCACAGTCTGAGCATGATAAGTACCATAAAAACCGCTATACACTACTCGACGGGAGCCTGTCTTTCCATTGTCAAACTCTATATATGCTTCATCTTCGTCCGCAACGATGTCAACGCCATCAAGGGTAAACTCAGATACCGGCTGCGACACTTTTATTATATAAGGGTGGTTAGCTTCTATTGACTGTGTGTTCGTGAAGTTGACCGTAATACCGACCACATCGTCACCATCAAACTCATAATCAACCCCATTAAATTCACCCAGTTGTACATTATCTCCAAAAGCCTCTTTTACCTGTGTTTCCGTCATAGAAAACGGCAGACAGATAGTGCTCCACTCGTCGGCTTTGATGGTACGCTTCACGCGGACATCCACATTTGTTGCTGACTCTGGAACTGTGGTCGAAGTCTCGTCAAGAACGGTGCAGGGATCGGCGGGTGCTGTCACCGTAATTGTTGACATTATCATATCAGAATCTATTCCACTTGAATTCTCATCTGTGACAGTCACGTCTTTGAGCATTATTGGGTATTCCTTTTGCTCAAAATCTACTGGCACTGCAATTGTAATAGTCATTACCTCTCCGTCGTTTCCTGTAAATTTAGCACCATTTAAACCTGTTACTGCAACCTTAAAAGCTCCTGATGCCACAGGAGCAGCCATATAAAAGTAACTTTGATTTTCATCGGTTAACCTATTGCTGCTTAATCCGTGTGACACGACAGTAATTCCGTCAGGCAAATACAAATCAAAACCAAATCCCATTGCTACAACGGAGTTTCTCATTTTCACAGAAATAGTATATTGCGTCCCCGCTTGAACCGATATTGGCTCTATGTACACATTGTTATCAGCGTTGGACGCATTAGTTTCTTCTGCCTTTAATGGGAAGACTATCCCAAGAAAGTATACGACTAATAGAATTAAATGCTTATTCATAATTATATTGTTTATTAGATCATTTGTTTGTGTTTATTGAGGCTCACGTTCACTGGTTACTTTTGTGCGTGCATTTGACGGTCTGTTTACTGTGCCATAAAACATGATGTTAGCAATTCCAGATAAGTCTGATACATTAATCTTTTCATAAGGCTTAGATACATCTGCTGCTTTGAAGTTAAATTTAGAAGGAATATTGTCAAACATATAGTTGGCAACAGAAGTTAGATCTGTTACATCAACTTTTCCACTTCCATTAACATCACCTAAAATATAGTCAGGAATTGTTATTGTTGAGACAATTAATTCATTGTCGATTCCATTTGAATTTACATCTGTTACTGTAACTTCTCTCAATATTATTGGATAGATGCCTGGAGCCATTTGATCTGAAAGTTTTACTGTGACGGAAACAATTTCGCCTTCATTATACAAGAAAGAACTTCCGATACATGTAGCAGCCACCTTTAGTGAGCCATCTTGCAGGATATCAGACATATAGAACACATTCATGTCTTCTGTTTTACGCTCTGAAGAAAGTGTTGCCAATGGCTTTCCGTTTGTATCTGTGACAAAACTAATACTATCAGGGAGATACATGTTAAATCCAAAACCTTGAGCAGCAACACTATTTTTCATTCTTACAGACAATGTTACTTGATTACCGGCAAAGCCTTCAACATTTTCAACATACACAACATTATCCATCTGTGAAATATCCGTTACTTCAATCTCTGTAGGCTCCATCTCCAAAATGTTTGCTATGCTGTTCCAGCCTGCAGTAGCTTCATATAATGCCTTGGTTCCGAATGGCACATAGAGTGTAGCATCATTTGCAATGTTACGGAACACGTCGTTATTTATAGCAAATGGTTCTTGGATGTAGGAGACTATCTCACTCAGTGATTCACAATCACCAAAAACATCTTCACCAATGAACTTTACGGAGTTGGGTATCTCAACCCTTTCCAGTGTTGAACTTTCCACAAATGCCTCTTCTGCGATATATACCACACTGTTTGGAATAATGACGCTGGTGAGTTCTATTTCCTTATATTCAGCAAATGCACATTCATCAATAGCGACCACAGCGTATGTGTTGTTTTCGTATGTAATTGAAGCAGGTATTACTATATCGCCGTGATACTTATGACCTCGTGGAGCTTCAACGACAACCGCAACCTCTACATTCGCAGATAAGACTTCCTGCCCTATTGCCGCGTTTATTTCATCCGATTGGGCTATCCTGTAATATAGTCCGTCATACTCTATGACCTCACTGGACTCTTCCTCCATCTCCACGATGTTCGTGAACTGATTCCAACCGCTTGCGGCTTCATATAGGACTTTTGTACCGTATGGAACATAAAGCGTGGCATTCAGGGGTTTGTAAGTATTGCTGTTGTCGTCATAGTATTGGAAAACATTCTTGTTAATAGCAAATGGCACTTTTATTTCTGATGTGATACTTGTCAGACCACTACAGCCATAGAAGGCATTCTCACCGATGCTCTCTACATTCTTAGGGATGGTTACAGTAGTTAGACTTCTACAACTACTAAAAGCTTCCTCTCCAATTTCTTTAACACCACTTCCAATGGTAACTGATGTTATATTATTTGCGCCATCAGAAAAGGTATTATTTCCTATCACTAACACGCTATTGGGAATAGTAACGGAAGTCAGGTTTCCACACTTTTCAAAAGCAAATCCAGCTATTGCTAAAGTTCCCTCCATGATATCAATATGAGTTCCTTCTGGCATCCTACCCTTATAGTCATAGAGAACTTTTCCTGCATAAACCAACCCATCTGGCTGGTTTTCAAACCAGGGTGTATCGTCGAAGGTGTAATTCTCCATGTAAATCACACTCTCTGGAATTGTTATAGAGGCCAAATTACTGCATCCAGCAAAGGCATCATAGCCAATAGTTGTCATACCACTTCCGATTGTTATAGAGGTCAGGCCACTGCAATTCTGGAAAGCTCTTTCGCCGATGCTCGTCACGCTGTTGGGAATCGTGACGAAGGTCAGGCCACTGCAATTCCGGAAAGCTCTTTCGCCGATGCTCGTCACACTGTTGGGAATCGTGACGAAGGTCAGGCCACTGCAACCATTGAAGGCAGAGTTGCCGATGCTGGTCACACTGAAACCTGACACTTCTTCGGGAATAGTTATACTCCCTTGGATATTATCTTTTATGGCACTTGCATAGCTATTAGTCCCAACAAGACAAGTTTTGTTCGCTGCACTAATCACTGTATAGGTCATTTTCACTCCTTCCACAGTATTGGCCGCAAATGTGTCACCATCATGCAATACCTTCTCTGTCACAGTCACTTGGCATGACGCCATGTGTTCCGCATCGTCGGCCACGACGTAGATTGTTGTCGTACCAGGACTGACAGCTGTAACGATACCCTCAAACTCATCAACTGTTGCGATTGTCTCATCTTCTGACGACCATGTGACACCCATCGCGGCACTTGCTGGTGTGAACACCGGTGTCAGCGTTTGCGTCTCACCAACTGATAGCTGTATGCTTTCGGGCAATGAGATACTTTCAAGGCTTTCTATGTCTTCGCTGCCTTCATATTCATCCCACATCAATTGAAAGAGTCCCTCGTTGTAGTTGAAGTAGTTGGGTATCCATCCTTTTGCCTTGACGGCAGCCACTTGTTTTTTTGTACAGACATTTCCTTCGTTGTTGTTACCAAATATATATGTGCTGATGACATTGAATTCATAGGTGCTGTTAGTGTTATTTTGACGTAGTCCTGCTATCAAGTTGTCCATATTCAACCCATTGATGTTGTTCACGCAGCACGTTAAATCTATTAATGCTGTATTCTTTGACACATCTAATGTGGCCAGTTGATTATATGAACAATCTATTCTCTTCAGCGCCGTATTCTTTGTCACATCCAGCGTGGTCAGTTGGCTACTCTCGCAATATAAGGATGTCAACGCCGTATTCTTTGACACATCCAGTGTGGTCAGTTGGTTACCCCCGCAAGATAAGGATGTCAACGCCGTATTCTTTGACACATCCAGTGTGGTCAGTTGGTTACTCCCGCAAGATAAGGATGTCAAAGCCGTATTCTTTGACACATCCAGTGTGGTCAGTTGGTTACTGTAGCAAGATAAGGATGTCAACGCCGTATTCTTTGACACATCCAGTGTGGTCAGTTGGTTACTGTAGCAAGATAAGGATGTCAACGCCGTATTCTTTGACACATCCAGTGTGGTCAGTTGGTTACTCCCGCAAGATAAGGATGTCAACGCCGTATTCTTTGACACATCCAGTGTGGTCAGTTGGTTACTCTCGCAAGATAAGGATGTCAACGCCGTATTCTTTGACACGTCCAGCGTGGTCAGTTGGTTACTGTAGCAAGATAACTCTTTCAACGCCGTATTCTTTGACACGTCCAGCGTGGTCAATCGGTTACTGTAGCAAGATAAGTATGTCAACGCCGTAAAATGCTCAATGCCTTTCAGACTGCTTATCTTTTTGGAACCGACTTTCAGGGAAGTAACTCCGTTGATTTCATCTTGTGTCAGCACCCCGTCGCTGCCATAGCTTTGGGAGAGCAAGTAGCTACGGAAGTTGACATCGGGGAAATTGATTGAATTAATGGCGATGATGGCTCCTCCTAATAATGTCATTTGTATCGCAGGACGGTATGTCGACGTGGAATAGGAATATGATGTATTTGTCACATCACCATAGCCAGAAGAGCCATCGCTCCGACGTAAAAGAGTATAGCCAATGCCTGTATAATAATAGCTGTATCTAAGACTGTACTCATCTCCTCCGCTTTTTCTCGTTACCACAACAACTAAGTTGTCTGTGCCGTTATAAGTAAATGTTCCCTGATTGAATTTCAATGTCTCCCAACCTGTTGCCTGTCCTAATGTCGGAGAACCCGAATATACCAAAGTCAGATTGCTGCTTGTTACATAGTCGCCTGTGCCAGAGAACTTGCTGGATTTGTGACCTAAATATATCTTTACTTCTGACGTGGCAAAAGAAGAACTGCTTGCCACCTTAAATGCGATACTGTTTATCATTCCGCTCTTGCCTATCTCAGTAGGGGTATAGATCATCTGTATCGTTGAGTATCTGTAGCCATTGGCGTATGGCACAACATTAATATTGCCCACAGAATCACCAACGATTGTCACCAGAGTATCACCGAACCAAATGCCAGGCTCTACAGATGGAGGATTCTTTACTGTCACAGCACAGTCACTATAAAAAACAGAACCGTTCAGGGTTAAAGCAGCCCGAATAGTTGCCGTGCCAGCAGCTTGGGCTGTGACAAGACCTGATGAGCTGACCGAAGCCACACCGCTGCCAGAGACAACACTCCATGTTACGCTCTGCTGTGAAATGCCATTGGGCAAAACTGCTGCCGTCAATTGTTTTGTCTCACCAACCCCCAAACTTATGCTTGTGGTGTTAAGGCTGATGGTGGGGGTATAAGAAACTCCGAATCCCAGTTGAACGGCAGGACGCCATGTTGTCGGGCTATAGCTATTGGATGTATTTGTCACGTCGCCATAAGTTGAATCGTTATCGCTATGACGATAAAGCGTATAACCACTGCCTGAGTAACAATAATAAGAATTTGTGTACATGGAATTCTTCCTCGTCACAACAACCACCAAATTGTCGGTGCCGTTATAGGTAAATGTTCCCTGATTGAATACAATTGTCTCCCAGCCTGTTGCTAGACCCAATTTCGGAGTGCCGGAATATACCAAAGTCAAATCGCTGCTTGCGACATAGTCATTTTCGCTGGAGAAGTTGCTGGATTTGTGGCCCAAATACACCTTGACTTGTGAGCTGGAATGAGAAGAAGGTCTACTGTCTGCCACCTTAAATGCAATGCCGTTTATTGTTCCACTCCTTCCTATCTCGGTCGGCGTGTAGAGCATTTGGGCTGTTGAATAAAAGTATAAACTGCCGTATGGAACACCGATGATACTGCTCGTCGCACTGCCTCCAATTGTTACCGTTGTCCCCCCAGAAATTGGACTTGTAACTGTCACGGTACAATCTTTATATACCGAACTCTTAACCGAGGATGTAGCCCTAACTGTTGCTGTGCCTGTAGCTTTTGCTGTGACAAGGCCTGTTGAGCTGACTGAAGCAACACTACTGCCTGAGATAACGCTCCACGTAACACTTTGAGAAGCTCCACTGGGCAAAACTGTTGCAGTCAATTGTTTTGTTCCACCAACTTCTAAGCTTACACTCGTAGTGTTGAGGTTGATGCTGGTAGGAGAAGATGACTCTGCAAAGACCATTCGAATCGCAGGACGTTCTGTCGATGCTGAATAGGCATAAGAAGTGCTTGTAATATCACCATATCCTGTGGTACTATCATTTCCGCGGGAAAGGACATAGCCACTGCCTGCATAGCAATAGTATTTAAGGGAGGTGTTATATTTGCTGCTCTTCGTGGTAACGACAACTACAAGGTTGTCTGTACCATTATAGTTGAACGAACCCTGATTGAAGGTCAGCGTTTCCCATCCTGTGGATTGCCCCAATGTTGGTGAACCAGAATAGACGAGCGTCAAGTTGCTGCTGGTCATGTAATCACCCGTGCTGGAGAAAATACTGGATTTATGTCCCAAATACACCTTTAAGTCTGTTGTCGTAAAAGAGCTGGAGCTGGCCACCTTGAATGCTATACTGTTTATAGTTCCACTTTTCCCTATTTCTGCAGGAGAGTACAGCATCTGGCTTGTGGAGTATGTCCAGTAATTATTATACGGAGCCCTGTTGGTAGTGCTTGTGGCATTGTCGCCGATGGTGAGCGTGTTTCCCGACCATGTGCCAGGTTCTAAAGGAACGTCATTAACGGTAACCGTATAAATTAAATAATGGTAAGAAGTTCCACTGGTAGGGTTGACAGCGGTAACTGTGCATTTCACTTCAGCTGTGCCTGCTGAAAGCCCCGTCACTTTACAGCTCCCCCCAGTTTTATTACTTAAACTAACAATAGAACTGTTACATGACCATGAGTTAGTGGTAGTGGTGTTGGGGTTTGAACTTTCCAACCCAATCAACACCGTCGTTTCTCCAACGTTAATCGGTTCGACAGTTTTATACACTGTCTGTCCGTAACTCAGAGCACAAAGCAGGCATAAAACAAGGTAAAGAAATGTTTTTTTCATATTGTCATACATTTAATTGGTTTTCTATGGACGTTGATTGTTGGTATTTTCTATGTTGAATTATATCCTTGCACTGGTCATAGGCACAAAGAGCATGGAAGATTTCTCTGGTGCGTTGATAATGAATATACTTAACGATACGGAATCTGGCAAAGATGCAGAATACGTTTACAGACGCAGGAAAGGCAATGGCTAACAGAGCATTAAAGCAATTTATCTGTGAGTTGAGGATTTCACATATTTTTAACTTAATAAAGATTATCAGAAGAAATGAAATGACATCCATTATACTTGCAATCTTTATTGAAACTTTTGCCATATGCCATGTAGATGATGACATGCGAACATGGGATTCGTTTTTGTTAATGATGGCATATTTCTCTGGTACGAACAACTGCATGTGAGTCTTGTATTCATTGATGATGTTCTTGCTTCTGCTATCATTAGAATTCCATTTCACCTCATCAACCAGATTAACGATGTTGCGTTTCAACAAATATTTATAATAATAGGTATATGGGAAGGAACTTTCGGATACACTTATACATCCAATCTCTATCTGAACCTCCAAGATACACAGGCAAACGGCCATCCATAATAGCTGCTCGTTGACTATTGGCTTTTCTCCGATTCTTTTGCTCTTGGACAAAGGATTCTTATAGTCATTATTCCATATCTTTCTTACTTCTTCACTTAAATCATAAAATTGCAGTCCTCCACAAATGTTCTTTGCGTCAAAAAGTTGGGTTGGATTCCTTTCTCTTTCAATGCGATATACTTCCTCAGGAAAGAGTATTCCCAGTAATATTGACTTGGGAATCCCCTGTTTGTTCTTGGCAAGTATTTCTACTGCCATATTGCAATATTTGCAGAAGCACCAATATATGTCGGCCGCCATTTCGCGTGTTGGAGATGGGGCGGGGGGATTACAATGACCATTAGTGTACCAAATGCGAAAAGTAGGGACTTTAATGCATGCATCGTTCAGAGATATGATAGTTTTCCGTAGCTTCCTTTCTATCATGCCGCGAAATTCGCTATCATCACCTTTGTACATTTCTTGGACGTCTTTTATCCTTTTCTTAATTTCCCTTTTTATGTCAACCTCGTCTGGCTCTTTAATATCTGCACGAAAAAAAATGTGACCGACCACATAGGCCAGTATAAGTATAATTATCAACAGAACCCAAAAGAACCCCCCAGGTATTTCCTTCCCCTTCAAGCTACTAATGGAGAAACGGCTGAGAATAAACAAGGGCATAAACACACTGAAGAAGAGGGTTATCAGAAAAAGAAACCCCGGAATTAGTGAACCTAGGATGTCAACTAATAGTTCATCCACCAACGTGATGCTTGTCTTAATGCTATTCTTGCTCATTTGCTGGAGTTTTTGAGTTGTGTCACCTCGACTTTCACCTGTATGTTAGCTTTCTTAATTTTCTTATGGTATTTAGCACAAGTATGTCTTTCCCTCTCTTTTTCTTTATAATACCTATCATACTCGTTACGGATAAGGTTTTTTATAAAGACTCCCCATAAGACAAGCAATCCAATGGCGGCAATCAGAATTATTACGGATATGGCAAACTCTGCACTGCACAGGCAATGACATTTGCAGTAATCCATGACTTTACACGTGATGCATAAGAATAATAGAATGCTACCAAGCATAAATACCCAATAAATGACAATTTTGGTATTATGCCAACAATCAAGAGGTTCGTAGTTGCATGGTTTCATGTTTCCCCCTTTTTCCCGCCTGCAAACACCCCGAAGTCGGCAATCCTTTTAAAGCTAATCGTTCGCGCAGATATACAAAAAAGGCGCAGGTGTTTTGCTTCTTAGCCTATCCTGGCGTCAAAGGCCTTCGCATTGCCCACCTCACACAGGATAGACAACGCTCGCAAGCCCACGCCAGCACGAACTATATATAATAAGGTATATAGGAACGTACCACGCAGACGCTTCGTTGTCATCTGTCTGTTGTGAGGTTAGAGTTTGCGAAGTTCTTGACGCACAACGACAGACGTTCGAAAACGTCTTTCTTATATAAGAGACCGCCCGCCGCCCACATGTGAGCTTGCGAAGCTTTAGCTCGACGTAAGTCAAACCTCAGCTTGACATAAGTCAACGATGCCGCAAAGGTAAAAAGAAAAATCCGAACCTCCAAGCGATTCGGAGAATATCTTTTTTGAAATGGCAAAAATGGCTTATGGTCGTGGCCTTCTGGCCTCTGTTCCGGCAAATGTAGAATTCTGTTTGATGTATTATCGTTGGAAATGCTTCTCTGCCATAGCAAGAAGCTGGTCAGCCGTGAGGTTGGCTATGCCAGTCTTTTCTATCAAAGCATATTCTTCTTTGTTCTTGCCGATGACGAACTTGCGTTCCTTGCCATCGATTTCTGCAAGCAGGTGGAAATTGCCTTTGTAGGCTTGTTCGACGCGGATGTTGGAAACGGAATGGCCGTTGATGGTTGATTCGGATGCTTCTGCTTCGTTCCATTCGCCCCATGCTTTCAGATGGCTGATGATTGTCGTCTCGACTCTGCCCGTCCATTGCTCCGACACACCATGTTTAGTGGCAATGGTATGGAACTGCTTCAAGGCCGCAACTACGTCACGAATGATAGAATCAGGTCGGCGAATGCCGTTTTCACGGGCAAACAGGATAGCATCCTCGCGGGTGATGCTTTGCAACTTGCCGCCAATCGTCAGACAATGCTCTTTGTTAGGCAGATAGCCGCCTGTATCGAAGATATAGGTCATATCGTAGGCTGGTGACAGTCGCCATATGCCTTGTTGGTTCATCACAAACGTGAAGTTCTTGTGGTGGTCATCGGTATTGTTGGCAAGGATGTTGAACACCATGCGTCGATAGAGTTCCTGACAATCGACCTCGGGCAGATGTAGTTTGCGGCATACGGCAAAGAGCTTTTCGTAACTGTCGGCATCGGGGTCCATTGCTGCCAAAGTCTGTGTATGCAATTTGCCCGCGTCGTTACGGTCGAATCGTTTAGTAAGAAAATGCTTTGTCCCATCCACCTCAAGCAGTCGCGACTCCATCATGCAGATGCCAGCCGCTATTGCCATTTCGTAGTAAGTCTGTTCCAATTCTGCTGTTGATCGAGCTTTGTCGCCAAACTTCAAAATATAATAGTCCAAATTGGGTTCCACATCAATCTGTCCGCTACGAATTGCGCCCGTGTCTCTATCGATGGCAATAATACCTTTTGGCTGACGACCACCTGCTGAGGTGCCGACAGCAATCAACGATTGCAAAGTAAGCGACTCATCTGGCATAATCCTTACCTTATCACGCTCTATAGCTATCTTCTCAGCCAGGTCTGCCAATGCCTTGATATCAATCTTGTCCATCATCGCACCACGTTCAATCTCTGGCACAAACTCCAAGGCCCCCATGCCCCGCTTGCCGATGAAAGCCAGTTTTTCAATCGAAGTCACGCTTCGTTCCGTGAGATGTTTGTCCTTTTGCCATCGTTCAAAAAGCAGGTTGCCCCATGCGTCCGGCAAAGAATCAGCGATGAACGAAGGCAGTTTCTGATAGATGCGCTCTGCCTCACCAAAGATGGCGCGGGTGCTCAATGGATGATGGATGGAAGCAGCCAAAGGAGCAACATCCAAAGTTCCTTTCAAGAACTCCGGATTATATACAAAGAATGTAGTCTTCCGGGCATCATGCCAAGTCAAACGTCCTATTTCCTGTCCCCATAGGAATACTTTCAAAACTTCTCTCATGCCTTCTTGTGTCTTACACGTTGAATCTTCTTGGCTTCTTTATACAAATATGGAGATACTGGCTGTTCTGGCATCAGTTCGCTCAAATCATTGATACACCCCACAGCCTTTATCAGTAGCAGGAACGTGCTAAGCGAAATGCTTGTCACGGCTCCATTCTCAAACCTATAGACGCTCAGAACAGAGATCCCAGCCATCTCTGCTACCTCTTTTTGTGTCATATTGGCTCTCAGCCGATAGTCCTTGAATCGACTGCCAAGCATCCTCACCAGTTCTGGTGCTGAATAATCAGAATAATCCTCCATATATATCCTACATTTTTGATGGTTTAACTTATAATATTTCTTATAATACTACAAATCTGGATGTTTGCGAATGCAAAAGTAGAGATTATTTCCTAATCTTCCAAACTTTTTCGTATAAAAGTGCGGTTATTGTGTCGGAAATCTTCTCCTTTGCCACAGATTCTCTTCTGTGTAGCCATCGAAAGTGGATTCTTATGGTCAGTCAGATAACGATGCAGGTTGTCACGATTTTTCGTATTTTTCTTCTTGTTGTTTGGAGCGTTTTGAGCTTGTCATTAACATGCTCTTCTGTGTTGCTTTGTGGGTTCCGATGATGAAGGACTAATCTTTTTCGGAACGCAAATACATTTTCATTTAAAATTTTCAATTTATTCCTACACCCCTACACCCTTTGACTTAACTTATTGAAATTATGTATAATATAAGGTGTAGGGTGCATACACCAATGACGATAAACCTACACCTTTTTAGAAATAACTTGACATAAATAGCAGAGTATTCACTTATAATCCGTTTATATTCAATTTGTTTCGCATCAACATTATATTCTGAAACAATTTGTTTACCATGTAGAAACACTTTGTTTCTCAGGGGAAACAACTTGTTTCCGCATAGGAAACAAGTTTGAAGTACACTATATCAGGACATCAACTAACAGAGGAAGTGGTGTTTTTGACCAACAGAATAGGGGGTGTAGGGAAAGGTGTAGGTTGGGTGTAGGTCTAAAAGACTACCTACACCTTGTAAGTTGCAGACAAATAGGACTTTACAATAAAAGGTGTAGGGGTGTAGGGTTCTTTGCAATTTTTCTATTGAAGAATTGCAAGTGTTTTTGGATGTCTTGAAAATTCTTTGTCTATTGGGTGATGCCCCGATAGTCCTGCTGCACTTGTTCGTAGCTCTGGAGGTTGCCGATGTCGTAGCGGCGGCCGGGCATTTCCATAGCATGGACGGGAGTCTGGGTGCAGAGCCAAGCGATGTAGCTGCCGGGGGCATCCACGCCGCAGCCGCTCTCGATGCCCTTCTGGACAAGGCGGGCATCCTGCTTGGTGTAGTAGTAGAAAGGCGGGCAGCACCAATGCGTTTCGGGGGTGGGGGACTTCTCCGTCATGCGCAGGACGCGGTCGCTCTCGTCAACGGTGACGACACCGCACTTGAGCAGCCGCTGTTCGTCCTGCTCCCAGAAACGCATGATGCAGGAGGTCTGCTTCTCGCGGGCATAGCGGACGAAGTGTTGCAGGCTGAAGTCCAAGAGGTTGTCGCCGGCAATGACCAGCATGTCGTCATCCAGATGAAGCTGGTCGATGGCAAACTGAATGTCGCGCACTGCGCCGAGACGGGTCTCGTTGCTCGATGTGCCATCGTCCACGACGGTCACTTTCTGCGCTTTCGTCGCCGCCCACTTCTGGAAGTGATGGGCAAACTTGTGATTGGAGATGACGATATATTCATCGACCAGACCTGCGCCGTCGATGTCGTCGATGAGCCAGTCGAGGATGGCCTTATCGCCCACTTTGAGGAGCGGCTTGGGGAAGTTCTCTGTGAGGGGATAGAGGCGGGTAGCATAGCCAGCCGCAAGAATCAGGCACTTCATCATTTACTATTTGACGATTTACTATTTACGATTTATTTACTATTTAACCATTTACCATTTACAGCGCAATAGCAAATAATTCTTAACTCTTAATTCTTAACTCTTAACTTCTCATAGCAGTCCGTCTGCACTTTCGCAGATGTGGACGCTATATTTGCCTTCGAGTTGGGGGAAGGCAGCAAGATATTCTTTTGTGACTTGACGAGTGATGGCGGCTTCGAAGGCGGGGTCGATGAGCGCCATGCAGCAGCCCTTGAAGCCTGCGCCGCTGAAGCGGCCGCCATAGATGCCGTCGGTGTGGCGCATGATGTCGTAGAGCATCTTTAGCTCTGGCGAACCTGTCTCCCAGTTGGATATACTGCTCTGTCCGCTCTCGAAGCTGAGGCGGCCATAGGCTTCGAGGTCGCCCCTGCGCCAAGCTTCCGCTCCTTGCTCCACGCGGTCGAACTCGGTGTACCAATGCTCGGCACGTCTGCGCCACGTCTCGGGCAGACGCTCCTTGTACTGCTCATAGACCTCGCGCGGCACGGCACGCAGATTCGCTTCGCCGAACTTGCCGTACTCCATGCCTGCGTAGGCCATCAGGGCGTATGCTGCACTGCGTGCTTCATCTATGCGCATATTGAACTTGCTGCCTGCCAGTGTCCTCTCGATGCCGCTGAAAAAGATGGCGATGCGGTAGGGCTTCATCTGCGGATGCGTGGGGATAAGTTCATACTCGTCCGTCTTGGTATCGAGGTAAAGCAGGTGGTTCTTCTTGGAATAGACCTCGCAGCTCTGGTCGAGCTTGCCACTGCTCACGCCGACATAGTCGTTCTCGGCGGCCATGGAAATCATTATCAACTCCAATGGCTCGGGATGTATGAGGTTGACGTGGCAAAGTGCTTTGAGATAGACGAGTGCCACAGCAGCCGACGACGACAGTCCACCGATGGGAAGGCTGCCCTCGATGACACCGCTCAGTCCGTAGGTGAGCGGATAGCGTTCGCCAAGCTTCAGCGTGGCACCGCGCAGGTAGTCCGCCCAGTCGTCCTGCTTGCGACGCGGCACGTCGCGCACATGGAACTGCGCCCGCTTGTCGAACTGTAGGGAACAAAGCTCCACCACGCCGTTGAGCTTAGGGCTGTAAGCGATGTGGATGCCTTTGTCAATGGCAAGGCCGGTTATCTTGCCGAGGTTGGCGTCGCTGTGTGCGCCGATGGGACATACGCGGTAGGGGCAGAAGGCAATAGCTTCCGGCTCGCGCTTGTATATCTGTTGGAATCTTTCTTGGCACTTCATATAAAAGGTGAAAAAACAAAAAGGTAAAAAGGGTAAAGATTATGGAAGAGGTTTTGTTCGTACGTCCCCCATGTTCTCGCAGAAGCGGAGGCGGTAGTTTTGGCTATCGCGCTGGGGAGTGCGGATGGTAATGACTTGCTTCTGGCCTGGCAGCAGGCTGATGAAGTTGTCGCTGTAGTAGGTGCCGTGGATGGGCTTGCCCGCTACATCGGTGAGGAGAAGCTGGCAGAAGAAGGCGATGCGCTTGCTGTTCTTTATCGTTACCTCCCACTCATTGCATCCGTCTTTGTCGGGCAGGCGGCGGGCTGTGACGGTGGGCTTCGCCTCGGGCAGGGTGGCAAGCGGCTCAAAACCGCTGGTACAGGGACCAGTCACGGTCTGCTTGCCCTCGTACTTGCTGGTCGAACGCCAGTAGAAGTTGCGGCTCAGGACATTTCCCTTTGCATCGGTCAGTTCCAAAGCAATGAAAAAGACGGGCGTGATGCCGTCAGGGATGGCGACGGAAAGAATGTCGTTTGCCACGCCGTCGGCTGGCACATCAACAGGAGCCGAGACGGTATTCACTTTGCGGCTGTTCATATCATAGACCTCTGCCTTTGCCTTGAGTCCCTTCTGCTCCTCAACGTAGTCATTGCTCACACTGACCGTGCCTTTCAGATAATCATATTGAATGTGCACTGGCTCCAAGGCGTGCATCGTATGATAGAGGGAAGCGGTCGGTTCCAGGAACCAGTCCCACAGGCGGGCGCAAACCTGCCAGTTGGGGCAGTTGTGGTACCAGAAAAGCAAACCGGAGCACCAGCGGTCGCCATATTGAAGCTTGTTCTCGTTCCACACTTCCCAAATGCTCTTCGAGTTGATGGCGCCCACCATCTGTCCCCTGCGGGCAAACTCCTCGATGCTCTTCGATTCGCCGTACTGGTCCACCATGTCCTTGTAGAGCGTCGTCATGAGGTGGAAGCCGTTGCCGTCCATGTAGTCCCATGTCGCCTTGTTGATGGGCCAGAGGTCTTCCCTGGGCATCATGTCGTAGAGGCTCTCCACGATGGGCAGCGTCGGTGCGCCGTATTCGGGGTTGAAGCCATCCACACGGCTGCCACGGTCGGAAGCGGTGTTCTCGTAGTGGCGCATGGGGTTGACCTGCTTGTAGGGACTGCCGTCGTGCACACCGTCGCACTCGCTCTGCATTTGGTAAGGCACGCCGGGGGCAAGGCTCTTGATAAGCTCTTCGGCACCCGAGACGGCTGTGCTCTCGTTGCTCGACACATAGATGACGATGCTGGGATGGTTGCGGATGCGCTTCATGGTGTTCTCCACGTTGGCGAGGTAGAGCGGTTCGTCCAAGGGATGCCGTGTGTCGCCTGTCATCCAGAACTCCTGCCATACCATGATGCCGTACTCGTCGCAAAGCTCGTAGAAGCGGTCGCTCTCGGCAATGCCGCCGCCCCAAAGACGCAGCAGGTTGATGCCGCACTGGTCGGTATAGGCAAGCTCGGTCTCCATGCGCTGGTCGTTGGTGCGGAGCATGGCTTCGGGAATCCAGTTGGTGCCGCGCACGAAGGTCTTATGGCCGTTCACGATGAAGAGCTTCGACTTGTCGGGGGTCTCGCGTGTGGCAATAACCTCGCGGATGCCGAAGCGTGTCGTGAGGCTGTCCATCGCATTGCCCTTGCCGTCTTTCAAAACTAATCGGAGGGTGTAGAGGTTCTGCTCACCCTTGTTCTTCGGCCACCAGAGGCGGGGATTCTTGATGACAAGCTGCGGGAAGTCCTTGGGCGAGAAAGTGACGGTCACATGTTCGCCGCGCTGCAGCTTCATCTTCTTGCTACTGAAACTGATGTCCGTTCCTTCGATGCTGCCGCTCACGGTGCATTCGCCGCTACTGGTGTTGGGGTTCCACACCTCCACACTCACCGTCTCGCTTGCTGTGTCGAAGTTCGGGTGAGACAGTTCCGAGGAGACGTATGGGCTGCGCAACTGCTGATTGCCTGTGGCATAGAGACGGATGGAACGCCAGATGCCGGTGTTGCGGTCGCGGATGCCGTCCTCGTAAGTGAAGTCCCAGCCAACGGTCATCAGCTGTGTGACGTTCTGCCCTATCCAGCCGTCGCCGCCGTTGTGCCATTCGCCGGCAGCTCCCCAGCTCTTCGGCATGGCAGTACCTGGCACATCAACGGGATAGACACGGATAGCAACGGCCGTAGGCTTGCCTGGTTGCACTGCGCGGTCGGTGATGTCGAAGGGCTGGCTGTTGAACATGCCAGCCATTGTGCCTATCATATAGCCGTTGACCCAAATCTCTGCCCGATAGTTGATGCCCATCGGTTCGAGCCATACGCGCTTGCCCTTGAACTCCTCCGGCACCACGAACTCTGTGCGGAACCAATAGGTATAGAACTCGCGCCCCACCTTCGCAATGTCGGGGATGAGGTCGTTTGCAAGCTTGTTGGTCTGCCCGAAGTAAGGCTCGGGATAGACCTTCTGCGCCACGAGGTTGGTCAGGACGGTGGCCGGCACGATGGCTTCTGTCCAGCCTTCGGTGTTGAACCCGGGTCGGGAAATCTCTACGGCAGTGGCTTTGAGTTCTCCGTCACGAATCATGTACCAAGTCTGACTGCCGCCATGCTGGAGGCGGGAGTCGAGGTTGATGTACTCGCGTCCGTCGCCAGCCATTGCGGGCAGCATCGCAAAGAATGCCAGTAAAGTAAGAACCGCTTGTCTCATTTTTTCATTCTTTCATTTTTTCATTCTTTCTCCAACAGCGCTGCCGCACACCACAGGTAGGGTGCTTGGCCATGATAGTCGCCGGTCATCTTCGGACGGTCGAGGTAGTAGTTGAAGTCGTTCTTCTTGCCTGTGCCGACGCAGATGTTGGTGACATCATCGTTGCTGTTTATATAAGGAATAAGGGCGAGCCATGCCTTGCGGGCGGCTGGAGCATACGTCTTGGCAGGCAGCCATCCCTCTTTCACACCTCGGATGAAGGCGTAGGTGAACATGGCAGAGCCTGATGTCTCGGTCCAGAAGTCGGGCTGGTCGATGAGCTGGTTCCAAAGACCCTCGTCGTTGCGGTAGCGAAGCAGACTCTTCATCATCTTGCGGTAGCCCTTCATAATGCGCTTGTAGTAGGGGCTGTCCTTGGGCAGGGCTTTCAGCACTTCGGTCAGGCCGACAGCCATCCAGCCGTCGCCGCGCCCCCAATAATAAGGCACGTCGGGGGCGTGATAGAAAAGGCCGTTGGGACGTTGCAGCTCGTCGAGGTACTTCACCATCTCGTGGGCGGCACGGTCGATGTACTTGCGGTCACCTGTCGTACGATAAGCCCATGCCTGCACGATGGTTATCATGTACATGTCGTCAATCCACATGCGCGTCTGCCAAGTGTAACCCTGGCGGGCGAGTCGCTTCTCGCTCTCCTTTGCATTCTTGGGCAGCTCCCATTGCGAATCGGCATAGTCGAGTCCCATCACTTTGTAGCTCTCTTCCTGCGGGAACGAAGCGTAGAGGCTCAGGGGCAGGGAACCGAACATGTTGAAATCGACATGGTTCTTCGCGGGGATGTTCTCCTTGTAGTTCGCCAGGAAGTCGTCGAAACGGTCTTTCATCTTCTGTAGGATAATGTTGTCGCCCATGGCACGTCCCCACATCAGGGCTCCGTTCCAAGTGCACACCTCGTGGTATCCCAAGTTCTTCGTGTCGCTCCAATAGACGTGTTTGCCGTCGATGAAGTGGTAGGCCAAGCGTCGGCCAATCTCCTGCGGAGTGCTGCCGGCAGGGAAATTGCTGAGCAAATCTTCCTTCGCCATGCTTGCCAAGATAAATAGCAATGCAATGAGAGTGAATAGCAGTCGTTTCATATCGTTTTTCGAATAAATCCGCGCAAAGATAGCTAAAAGTTTGCACATTATGAAGCCAAGGGACAAAAAACTTGTTATAATTTATCCTTTTTCCTTCTGCCATACCTCTTGTGAGGGAAAAGTTTACTATCTTTGCACTATTCTTTCGTGACAAAAGAGCAATGGAGATGCATTTCAGCCAGAATAATTCGCCGAGCTATCGCTTGATAGAGCTCGACGAGGTGGACTCCACGAACAGCTACCTGCGGCGGCTCGATGTGCAGGGCGACCAACGCCCCGTGCTCGTGACGGCTGAGTTCCAGAGTGCTGGAAGGGGAGCCGACACGAATCGATGGGAATCGGAAAGGGGCAAGAACCTCCTTTTCAGCCTTCGCCTGATGCCCAAGTCCCTGCCGGCCCGACGGATGTTCGCCATCTCGGAAGTGGCAGCCCTTGCCGTTCGGGATGCCCTCAATGCGTTTGCCCCTGGCTTCTGCATCAAGTGGCCCAACGACGTCTACTATGAGGACAGTAAGGTGGCTGGCATACTCATCGAGAACGACTTGCAGGGAGCGAAGATCAGGTGCTCTACGATTGGCATCGGAGTTAACATCAACCAGCGACGCTTCCTGAGCGATGCGCCCAATCCGCGTTCCCTTGCCGACATCGTGGGCCGCGACATAGAGCGCCACTTGGTGCTGGAGCGGTTCATGGAACGTGTCATGCACTACATGAAGGCACTCGACGAAGGCAAAGACGACGCCCTTGATGCGCTGCACGAACACTATAAGGAGGGGCTCTACCGAATGGGCGAAGAGCATAAATTCATCGACGACACGGGGATGTTTTGCGCCACGATTGTCGATGTCGAACAGTCGGGGCATCTCATCCTTCAGGACACGGAAGGCAACCGACGACGCTATGAGTTCAAACAACTAAAATATATAATATGAGATTCAACCGCATTCTACTCAAGCTCTCGGGCGAAAGTCTGATGGGCGAACAAGGCTACGGCATCGACGTGAAACGTCTCAACGAGTACGCAACACAAATTAAGGAAGCCGCCGCGATGGGCGTACAAATCGGCATCGTCATCGGTGGCGGCAACATCTTCCGTGGCCTGACGGGAGCCGGCAAGGGCTTCGACCGCGTGAAAGGCGACCAGATGGGCATGTGCGCCACAGTCATCAACTCTTTGGCACTGAGCAGCGCTTTGGGAGCCATCGGGCAGAAGAACCGTGTGATGACGGCCATCCGCATGGAGCCCATCGGTGAGTTCTACAACAAATGGAAGGCCATCGAAGCTATGGAGCAAGGCGAAGTGGTCATCTTCAGCGCAGGCACAGGCAGTCCCTACTTCACCACCGACACCGGCTCTTCGCTGCGCGGCATCGAGATTGAGGCCGACGTGATGCTGAAAGGCACCCGCGTGGATGGCATCTACACCGCCGACCCCGAGAAAGACCCCACGGCCACCAAGTTCCACGACATCACCTACAGCGACGTCATTGCCCGTGGCCTGAAGGTCATGGACATCACCGCAACGGCCATGTGTATGCAGAACAACCTGCCCATCTACGTCTTCAATATGGACATCGTGGGCAACCTGCGCCGCGTCCTCGACGGTGAGGACATCGGCACGCTTGTGCACAATTGAAGATAATTCGCAAGCACTATGTTTATATTATTGTTTGTTTCACTTCCTTCCTATATATATGGAAGGAAGTGAAACAAACGAAAATGCATAGTGCATTGGGCCTCTGAAATCCACTTACAGACAACATCCTGTGGACTTATGTCCAACTACACGTGTGAAGTTGCCCAACATTGCACGTGTAGTTGGACAATTAGGCGTGCCTCGTTTGTCGGCTTACTTGCTCGAAGCTGGTTTCTTGGAGAAGATGGCTTTGATGCGAGCCATGTCGAACTTCGCCGAGCGGTCGTAGAAGTAGATGCCGTTCTGCTCCTGCTCCACATCGGTGAGCTGCGTGTAGGTGTAGCCCCAGACATTGTCGGAGATTTCCATCAGGGCATCCACCTGACCCTCGAGGCGTGCGTAGAACTCTTCGAGGCTGTGTGGCGGTTCGCCGTAGCCCCAAGAGGCACCCGTGTTGCCTGTCTGCTTGTCCTGCCCCTTCACCCACTTGATGCCACCAAACTCGTCGAGGAGATAGGGCTTGTCGGCCTTCTCGTAGCGGGGGAAGTCATAGACGTTGACATCCGTCGGGCGGTTGAAGCCTGTGTTGGTGCGGGGAACGTCGCGTGTCTCGTTGGGTGTCTGGAACCAGCGTTCACCATTATAGATGATGTCTTTCAGGCGCTTGGGGTCTTGCTCGTAGTTGTGTGTGGTCCAGATGTCGGTCTTGATGTGCACACCGCCACTGACGTCGCAGACGGGACGTGTGGGGTCGAGTGCCTTGCTGAGGTCATACACGTCGCTGACGAAACGCGGGAACTGCACGCGGTCGGGCCACCACTCTTCGTTCATGGGTGTCCAGGTGACGATGCTGGGGTGGTTGCGGTCGCGCACAATCTCTTCCGTCCATTCGCTGAGGAAGTTGCGTGCCACCTCGGGGTCGTTGGCGTTCATGCCCCAAGAGGGGGCCTCGCCCCAAGTGATGTAGCCGAGCTTGTCTGCCCAATAGTGGAAACGCTCCTCGAACACCTTCTGGTGGAGGCGAGCGCCATTGAAGCCTGCTGCAAGCGAGAGCTCGATGTCGTGCTTGAGAGCCTCATCGGAGGGAGCCGTCCAGATGCCGTCGGGATAGTAGCCCTGGTCGAGGACCAGACGCTGAT
Source organism: Bacteroidaceae bacterium (assembly GCA_017524545.1). Classification (GTDB taxonomy): domain Bacteria; phylum Bacteroidota; class Bacteroidia; order Bacteroidales; family Bacteroidaceae; genus Physcousia. The sequence goes on along the minus strand of JAFXVN010000010.1, from coordinate 7,584 downwards.
AGAAAGGCTCGTTGTTGAGGTAGGTCTTGTTGCCTTCAACGTGTATCTTGCGCATCCCGACGTAGCTGCTCACGCGGTCGATGACCTTGCCGCTGGCATCCTTCATCTCGTAGATGAGGTCGTAGAGGAAGGGATTCTCGGGGCTCCACAGCTTTTGCGCCTTTACGGGCAGGACGATGGTGGAGTTGTTCTGGGCCTTGACCGTCTTGCTGGCGACAACCTTCCCCGCGTCCTTGAGGGTGACGGTCAGCGTGGCGGCCGACTCGCGGTAGAACGTCGGGTGCAAGATGATTTGACTCTGGTCAATGTCCGTGATGACCTGTGCGCGAAGCAAAGCATGGGCATCGACCGGCTCCATCCAAACCGTCTGCCAGATGCCTGTGCAGCGGGTGTACATGCACTCGAACTGGTGCAGGCGGACGTTCTGCTTGCCAGCAGGCTGCTTGGTGGTGCGCGTGTCGCTATAGGCATGGACGACGAGGGAATGGCCCTTCCCGTCGGCAAGGAAGCGGGTCACATCGATGGCAAAGGAGGTGCTGCCGCCGAAGTGACGGCCAGCCAAACGGCCATCGATATACACTTCGCTGTTGTAATAGACGGCGCCGAAGTTGAGCATGACGTTGCGGCCTGCCCACTCCTGCGGCATCTGGATGCTGCGCTGATACCAGATGTTGCCAATAAAGTCGGTGTACTCAACGCCGCTAAGTTTGCTCTCGGGACAGAAGGGGACGGTAATCTTGCCATCGAAGCCCTTGCTTTCAAAGAGCCGCTTCTCCATGCCGGAGCCTACGAAGTCGAAGGTGTAGGTCCAGTCGCCATTGAGGTTAAGCCAGTCCTGGCGTTCAAACTGCGGGCGAGGGTACTCCGCCCTGGGCATAGCCCAAGCTCCTGCGGTCATGCAAAGCAGCAGAAGCGAAAAAAACAATCTTTTCATCTTAATTTATTAAAGGTTATTGGTTATAGGTTATAGGTTATAGGTTATAGGTTATTGAGCGATTTCCCCTGCAAATGTAGTAAGTTTCTTTGAATTATGCAAGGAAATCGAAGAAAAACGGGACTGTGATGCCGTAGCCTGTGCTTGGTGATGCCGAAGTCTGTGCTTGGAGAAAATGTTTCGGCAGTGGAAACAAGTTGTTTCGCCCGTGAAACAAAGTGTTTCCGCACGCGAAACGAAATTGGACAAAAGCTTTTAACCACAAATCAAATAGCTTTTAACAACGGATTACACGGATTTCGCGGATTCATGTGCTATTGATAATCGGCACATAAGATAATCCGCAAAATCCGTGTAATCCGTTGTCGTTAATTATGACACAGCCTCGTTGTGTTCCCCTCCCCTTTGGGGAGGGTTAGGGAGAGGCCATTTATTGCTGTGCCATGATGTCGAGGATGGCAACGAAGTCGGCGATGTCAACTTTGCCGTCGCCGTTCAGGTCGGCGGCTGCTTCGAAGCCGCTGGCGGCCATGATGTCGAGGACAGAGACGGCATCGGCAATGTCAACCTTGCCGTCGCCATTGAGGTCGCCAGTGAGACCACCGCCCTGTTCGTTCGTGTAGCCATCGGCCTCGCTGTAGAATACCTGCTTGTGGGTGTTGTTGAGCACAGGATAGAGGTCTTCGCCAAGCGTCTGGAACCAGTTGATTTCTGTCTGGTCGCCATTCAGCTTGTAGCAAACCTCGCCGCTTTCCAGCTGCTCGTCAGCCACCTTGACTGGTGCGGGGCCAGCCACCGTGCCGCCGCTGCCGGAACCATTCACGTTGGCACCCACATAGTAGTTGTTCTCGAACGTCGAGTTGTTGCCGTTGATGGCTCCGAAGAACTGAGCATACCTTGCGGACTGGACAGTACCGATAGACAGGCAGTTCTTGATGGTGACAGTACCAGAGTTGTTGTAGCCGATGATACCGCCGAAGGTGCAGTTGCCGGGCGTCTCGTTGGTGTTGACGACATTGCCATCGAACAGACAGTTGTTGACGGTGGCGATGGCAGAGGCACTGTTGTTGATGTAGCCGATGATACCGCCATAGTTGCCAGAGCCGCCAGCATCGTTGCCGTCGAGTGTGCCGGAGAAGGTGCAGTTCTCGACCGTTGCCTTGCCGTTTTGTGCAGTACCCAGAATGCCGCCTTGTCGTGCACCGGCGAGCGTGTTATGGATGTTCACATAGCTGTGGACACCCCGGATAACGGTTTCCGTATCGCGAGAAAAGCCAGCGACACCGCCTACATATTGAACGGAGGCGTTGATGTTGCCGTAGATGGTGAAGTTCTCGACGACAGCACCATCCGAGAGGACACCAAACAGACCGAAGAAGTTCTGGTTTGAGGAGGTGTTGAGGTTACTGATGGTGTGACCCTGTCCGTCGAAGTGGCCTCTGTAGGCAGCAGAGTTGTTTCCCCACTTGCCGATAGGTGTCCAAACGAACTCTTCCTCGCCATCGGCCATCAGCTCGCTGAAGTCGATATCGGCGGTAAGCACAGCGTCGGCCTTGTCGTTGCCCTCGTTCACCAGCATCTGGAACAGTATCACGTCTTTCACGCTTGCCAACTGATAAACACCGTCAACGGCCGCCAGCTTCAAGTCGCAATTGTTCAGAGCTTCCTTAATGGCAAGCGCCTCTTCGGTGGTGACATCGCCGGTGTTGTAGTGTTCAATTGCCGCATTGATTTCGTTTTCCCAGAATGTGTATTCTTCTGAGCCTGCCGAGAGGAGCCTGAAATCAACCAAATAGTTGATGAAGTCGTAGAGACTGTTGGCAGCCTCCAGCATTCCGATGTAGGCTATGCGACTTGCATGTACCTTGTTGAAGAGGTCGGAGAACGTGTTGATGAGGTTCATCTTGCCTGCGCCGTCTGTTGCATTATCGGCGGCATTGATGGCATCCGCAAGCTGGTCTTTCAGAGCGTTGGACATGTTGGGATACATGGTGTAATCGCTTTCGTCCCAGAAGAAGTCCTTGATGACTTCGGCACGGGCGACATAAGCCTGGAGCACGTCGGTGAGGTATTCGTTGGCTTCGTCGGCTGTGCCAAGATAGATGACGTGCATGTTGCAGAACGGCAGCCAGTCCTTTGCCAAGCCTGTGGCGAGGCTGCGGACACCTACGGTCAGCGAGCCGTCGGTCACTTCCGCTGCGCAGTAGTTCACATAGCGGCCGCTGCTGAATGCGTACGAGCAGCCAGTCCTTGTGTTGGGCACATAACCGCGACCGAACACATCGTCATAGAGATAGTCCTCGCTGATATGACAGTTGACGCCGTCCACTGCATCTGCTTCGGGAATGAGGTCTTCACCGGGAGACATGACGTAGTTCACGGTGTTGTTTATGAAGATCTGACCAGCATAGAAGGTCAGGAGGCTGTTGTCGTTAGCACTGAACAGGGCGTTGGTCTTTGTCATGTAGATGCCGTTGGGCAGGCCTGTCACGGTCTGCGATACGCCGAACGTGCCTTTGCCATATCCGTGGACGAGAGGCAGCACTTCCGGAACGCCACCTGTTTGAAGGGCGAGACTTGCTTCATTCTCTGTCGTCCAGCCCTCGAAGCCGTCGGCGAAGGTGGGGTTGGCGAAGAAGCGCGATACATCGACACCCGAGACGATGCCGTCGGCGGTGATGGCGGCATTGAGCATCGTGCCCACGAACTGAATCTCTGCATCGATGCCGTCGTTGTCGAGGCTTCCGTTCTCGATGATGTAGGGATAGCTGCCGTTGGGATAGAGTGCGTTTCCTGGCTCAATGCTGCCGTCCTCAAGGTAACTGAGCAGGATGTCTGTCGTCTCGCCTGCAAGGTGATGCTCCTCGATATAGGCGGCAGCGGCTTCGCAAGTCTCCCTGTACAGGGCATACTTGGCAGCAGATGCCTTGATGGCGGCCTTCTGTTCGCCAGCGGCCTTGTAAGCCTCGAAGAACTCCTGAAGCGTCGCAATGCTCTGCCAAGACTGAATTGCTGCCTTGTATTCCTCGATGAGCACATGGTAGCAGACTAAATCCTCGTCCTCGACGAAAGCTGTCTCTGCTGCAATGACGGCACTGAGGAAGCCCGAGAAGTCGTCTGGATTGATGCAGTCGTAGCCCTCGTCTGTCTGATAGACAATGCCGCTGTCTCCGTAAGGCACTGGATAGTCCTGCTCATCGAGAACCTGATGCCAAGCGGCATCTACGAATGTCTCTTCGTTGAGCAGCCAGCAGGCCTCGCCGCTTGCAAGCTGTTCTGCGTCAATCATGGCTGGTGTCTCGCCGCTTGCCTTGCCCGCACCGCCTGTGCCATTGACGAACTCGCCGACATAGTAGCAGTTGGCAAAGGTGGAGTTGTTGCCGTTGAGTGCGCCGAAGAACTGGCCGAACTTCTTCTCCGCAGCATTGACCGTGCCAATGGACAGGCAGTTCTTGATGAACACCTTGGCAGTGTTGCAGTAGCCGACGATGCCGCCGAAGGTGCAGCCGCCAGGAGTCGGGTTGAGGTTGAGAACCTCGCCGTCGAACAGGCAGTTGGTAATCTCAACGATGTTGTTGGCGTTGCTGTTCGCATAGCCTACCATGCCGCCATAGTTGCCGCTGCCTCCAGCATCGTTGCCGTCGAGCGTGCCGGAATAGGTGCAGTTCTCGATGGTGGTCTTGTAGTTGGCATTATCGACATGGGCACCGCCAAGGATGCCGGCCTGTCTGCCGCCTGCACATGTGTTGTTGATGTTCACAAAGCTATGGACGTTACGGATTGTCGGGTTGATGTCGCGGGCGTATGCTGCCACACCGCCTGTGTATTGGAATCTTGTATTATACGTTCCGTAGATGTCGAAATTCTCGATGATGCAGTTCGACGAGATGACGCCAAACAGACCGAAGAAGTTCTGCTTGGAGCTGGTGTTGAGGTTCCTGATGGTGTGTCCCTGTCCGTCGAAGTGACCTTGGAAGCTGGCACTGCCAGTTCCTCGGGTGTGGCCCCAGTCGCCAATGGGCGTCCAGTCAATCTCTGTCTCCTCTGGTTCTGCACCTTCGGGCATTAGGTCGGCGAAGTCGATGTCGGCGGTGAGGATAGCTTTGGCTGTGAGTTCGCCCCTGTTGACTTTCTGCTCGAACCAGGAGAGACCCTTTGCCGTGCCGATTTCATAGAAGCCGTTGGCATTGGGTGTCAGGTAGTCGGATTGGAAGATGCCGCATACCGTACAGAAGAAATCGACGTAGTTGTGCTGGTGTGCCGGAATGGTGTTGCCCATTGCTGCCACCTGCTCGTCGGTGAGCGGTGTCTCCCAGAAAGCCACTTCCGACAGATAGGTGACATCGATTTTCTCTCCGTCCTCGTCGCAGAGCACATAGAAGCCGAAGGGCTGCATGATGTGGCGCTGGTTCGCTCCGCCCTCGGCAATCTTCTCGCCGTTCACATAGAGGCGGACGATGCCGCTCTCGTTGGCTTCGTTGTAGGTCAGCACGACGCGATACCACTTCTCCGCCTCGATTTTGCCGGCATACTTCATCGAGCCGATGCCTATCTGTCCCTTGTTGGTGAAGAGGTCGCCGTCGTTCTGGTTAGCCTCGTCCATCTGGAGCAGACCGTTGAAGGGCTGGGGGTTGGGCACCATAATATCCATCAGAATGGTGTAGGCAGTCGAAGTTTCTGCACCTTCGGCACGCGACACCTTCAGCGCGGATGCTTTGGGCACGGCAATAGCCGGAACACCTTCCACCGGTCCTGCTGCCGCGACGATACCGGCTTCGCTGACGGTCGAGGGCGCGATGGCCTTGTTGCCCGGTATCACGCAGGGTGTCATGGTCAGACTGCCAACCTGGGGAGCCATCAAGTCCTCGGCATTCTCAAAAGTCCAACGTGCAGTAGGCTCAGGTGTCTGTGCCATAGCTGCCATACGTCCTCCTGCCAGACAAATCAGTGCAGTCAGGAGAAGAGAGTAGAGTCTTCGTTTCATGTTAGTTTATGTTTAGGGTTAATAATATAATTTCGTGGTTTCCTCCGCAAAGGTAGTGACTTTTTTTGACTTGCGCAAGGAAAGAAGGGAAAAGTTGAAAATTGAAAATTGAAAGTCCCCCCGCGCATTAAAGCGCACCTTAATCAAAACAAGCCCCTGCCGCCCGAGGGTGCAGAGGCTCGTTTTCCCATTGTTGCAACTGTTGCAAGTGTTGCAACAAACCACAGATTAAGCGGATTAAACAGATTTGAGTGTCCCTAATTGCTTTCAGATTAAGCGGATTCCCGCCTGGTGCCAATCAGTTAAATCCGAGACAAATCCGCGAAATGGCAAAGCTACCGGCACTAATAATCCGTTTAATCCGTGCAATCCGTGGTTAAACCCCTCATCAGTCGCGAGACGCGAGAGCCGTTTGTTGAGACTACTAAAACAGCCCCCTGCGGAATGACCGCAAGGGGCTGTTTTGTTCCCTCACCTTTGGGGAGGGTTAGGGAGAGGCTGTTACTACTGTTGTGCCATGATGTCGAGGATGGCGACGAAGTCGGCGATGTCAACCTTGCCGTCGCCATTCAGGTCGGCTGCTGCTTCGAAGCCGCTGGCGGCCATGATGTCGAGGACAGAGACTGCATCGGCAATGTCAACCTTGCCGTCGCCGTTCAGGTCGCCAGTGACACCGGCGAAGGCCTTCAGTACAGGATAGCTGCCTGGTTTCATATCGCAAGCCCATACCTCAGGATCCCATGCTACAACCTGGCTCTGGAGGTCTGCAAAGTTGCTGCCGTCGTAGAAGAGAATAGAGGTCAGGACTTCGCCTTCGCGTACGGGACCGAAGTTGTTCTCCGTGTTGTTCCATACAGCCACACGGTTGTAGGTGCCGAAGGGGGTCGCATCCTGCTGACCGCCGCCGATGATACCACCGCCACGGTTGATGCTGCCTGCCGCATAGACCTGATTCATTTCAATCTTTGCACGAACACGACCGATGATGCCGCCCGTGAGGTCGCTCGAACCGGTTACCTCGACGTTGGCATAGCAGTTGGTGATGTGGCTTTCGTTGGCTACATTACCGAACAAACCGCCGCAGTAGCCGCTTGCCGCCAGCTTACCTGTTACCCAGACATTCTCAACATAGCAGGTCTGACCGTAGGTCGAATGACCCAGATAGCCGGCTATAATGCCTGTGCCGCCAGCGCATGTCACATCGGCATTCTCCACACCAAGATTGCGCACGTTGCCACAGAGCACACCGAAGAGGCCGCAGTAGTCGTATGCTCCTTCCGTCTTGGAGGCGAGGTTGCGGATAACGTGACCCTGGCCGTCGAAGTCGATGAAGGGATAGCCGTTAGACTGGTCGGGAATGTTGAAGAGAGGTGTCCAGTCCGTCACGCCTGCCATATCCACATCCTCTTCCATAACCACATAGTTCATGCGGCCGGAAACAAGCTGGTAGAGCAGGTTGGAGAGGTCGGCGGCAGACTTCACCACGAACGGATTCTCCTTCGAGCCGTCGGGAGTATTGACATATTCATTGGTGTAGCTGCCATCTTGTGCCTGATATACAACCTTGTGAGTGTCATCCAGAACAGGATATTCATCCTCGCCAAGTGTCTGGAACCAGTTGATGGACTCCTGGTTGCCGTTGAGCTTGTAGCAAACCTCGCCGCTT
>JAFXVN010000085.1 GCA_017524545.1 Bacteroidaceae bacterium | reverse complement strand
TACTAAATAATTCATAATTAATAATTCATAATTCATAATAATTCCGTAACTTTGACCTCAAATATCGCTAACATTAAACAAAAAAGAATATGGAAAAGCTTATTAAAGACCTCGATCCCCAGATTATCTGGAAGAACTTTTATCTCCTGACGCAGGTACCGCGCCCAAGCGGACATCTTGAAAAAGTGCAGCAGTTCCTGCTTGGATGGGCAAAGGAGCACGGCATAGAAGCCTTCAAGGACAATGCAGAGAACATCGTCATGCGGAAGCCTGCCACGCCAGGCAAGGAAGGCCGTCCCTGTGCAGTATTGCAAGCTCACATGGATATGGTGCCGCAGAAGGTGGACGAGAGCACGCACAACTTCGAGACAGACCCCATCGAGACGTACATCGACGGCGATTGGGTGAAGGCGAAAGGCACCACGCTGGGCAGCGACGACGGCATGGGTGTGGCAGCTATCATGGCGGTCATGGAGAGCACGGACATTAAGCACGGCCCGTTAGAGGCCCTCATTACCGCCGACGAAGAGACCTGCATGTACGGCGTGAATCATCTTGCTGCCGATACCCTGAAGGGTGACATTCTGCTGAACATCGACAACGAGACGATGGGCGAGTTCGTCATCGGCTCGGCTGGCGGCGTGAACATCAGCGCTACGATGCAGTACAAGGAAGTGGCGCTCGAAGAGGGCGACATTGCTGTGAAGGTGTCGCTCAAAGGTTTGCGCGGCGGTCACAGCGGACTGGAAATCAACGAAGGTCGTGCCAATGCCAACAAGCTCATGGCTCGCTTCGTGCGTCAGGCGATTGCCGACGATGAGGCACGTCTCTGCTCTTGGCAGGGCGGCAACATGCGCAATGCCATTCCTCGCACGGCAACCGTGGTGATGGCCGTTCCTTTGGAGAACTACGACGACTTCTGCGAACTTGTCCAGTATTGCCAGCAAGTCTATACCGACGAGTTCCGGGGTGTGGAAGAAGGCATCTCGCTGTCCGTCGAGACCACGGCAATGCCTGCCGGACGTGTGCCGGAAGAGATTCAGGACAACCTCGTCGATGCCATTATGGCCTGCCACGACGGTGTGCTCCGCTACATCCCCAGCATCCCCTCTGTTGTCGAGACCAGTTCGAACCTCGGCATCATCAATATCGGAGGCGGCGAGGCAAGCATCCTCATCCTGGCCCGCTCCAGCAGCGAGACGATGATGGAGTACATTCAGGAGATGCAGGAGAGCTGCTTCTCGATGGCTGGCATGAAGGTCGAGTACGGCGGTCACTATGGTGCTTGGCAGCCCAACTTCGACAGTCCCATCACGGCGAAGATGGTGGAAGTCTATCGCAAGCTCTTTAATGAAGAAGCCAAGGTGGAGGTCTGCCATGCGGGACTGGAGTGCAGCATCATCGGCGGTGTCTATCCCAAGATGGATCTCGTGAGCTTCGGCCCCACACTGCGCAGCCCTCATACGCCCGACGAACGCTGCAGCATCTCCTCAGTAGCGAAGTTCTGGCCTTTCCTCAAGGCACTGCTGGAAGAGATTTAAGAGTTCACAGTTCATAATTATAGTTAAGGAGAAGTTATGAAGAGGAGTTAAAATGCGGAGTTATGAAGAGGAGTTATGAAGGGCCGAATGTTTTGGCAGCCTGACTTTCTTAGCGAATAGTAGTAATGGCTCATTATAACTCCTTATTATAACTCCTTATTATAACTCCCCATTATAACTCCCAAAACATAAATTCAAGATTCAATGAAGAAGCTCCTCGCTTTCCTTGTCGTTGTATGTTGTTGGCTGAATGCTTTGGCAGGCAAAAAGCCTGAGCCAGTTGTCGTGGCTTACGTCACTTCGTGGACAAACGTCTTGCCAGACCCGACGGTGATGACGCACCTCAACTATGCCTTCGGGCATGTGAATGAGCAGTTCAACGGAGTTCGAATAGACAACGAACAGCGGCTGCGCGACCTTGTCAGCCTCAAAAGACAGCAGCCAGGCTTGCGCGTCATGCTCAGCATTGGAGGGTGGGGCAGCGGCCGTTTCAGCGAGATGGCGGCAGACGAAGCCAACCGCAAGGCATTTGCTCAGGATTGCCGCCGCGTCTGCAACGAGTTTGGGTTGGACGGCATCGACATCGACTGGGAGTACCCCACGCAGAACAGTGCCGGCATCAGTGCCTCGCCACAGGACACCGAGAACTTCACCCTGTTGATGCGCGACCTCCGTGGAGCCTTGGGCAGCAAGCTCTGGCTGACGCTCGCGAGCGTCAGCAGTGCGCAGTACATCGACTTCCGAAGCTGTGTCCAGTACCTCGACTTGGTGAATGTCATGGCCTACGACATGGCGAACGCTCCCAAACACCATGCCGCCCTCTATCGCTCGAAGATTGTAGGATGGATGTGTGCTTCGGAATCCGTCGAAGCCCATCGCAAGGCAGGTGTTCCCTCTGACAAGATTGTCTTGGGAATGTCTTTCTATGGCAGGGGCAAGGACGGGCAGTACAAGAAGTATGCTGAAATCTCCGACGAGTCCGATGCTGGCAAGCGTGACCTTCGGGAGTATTGGAGCAACAAGTCGAAGGCACCGTTCTTTGTCGAAGGGGATGATGTATTGGCGATGGGCTACGAGAGTCCGCGTTCCATTGCTGCGAAGTGTGCCTACATCAGGAAGCAAGGCTTGAGGGGCGCGATGTACTGGGAATATGCCGACGACAACGAGGCGGGCGATTTGCAGCGAGCCGTATGGCAAGGCATCCTGCAAAGCGACAAGCAGCGGAGCAAGGCAACCCAAAAGGCGGCCAAGCGGCTGGCGGAGGTCTTGAAAGAGAATCAGAAACGCGAGGACATCACCCCCGACAGCTTCTTCTATGACTGGCGGCAGCTCAAAGCCGAGATGCTTGCCGAGAAAGACCCGACGGCTCAGGCCATATACCGTGCTGCGATGGCGCACGTCCTATGCCAGAACCGGTGGCGTTCGCAAGGCTACGGCCGCAAGACCTCAAGCCATCCCGACAGCATACAGGAGTGGGGCATTCAGGAATATCAAAAATATGCCACAAAACTCTATGCCCAGGCAATGCAGGATCCAGATGCCTTGCACCGTTGCAAAGTGGCAAACATAAAGCCTTTGGCAGAGTCTGGCAAGGACGACGGCATCTTCGACGGCGACTTGCTCTATCTCATCTGGCAGACTTTCAAGGAGGATTGCTCAACAGCGGAGAAGGGCCTCTTCCCGCATTACACGGACATCATCGACGTTTACCGCAGGCACGGACAGAGAGAAGCGGCTTTGCTGCTGCAAATTGACTCGCTTGAAGAAGCAAAGACCCTCCCTAACTCCCCCTTAAAGGGGGAGAACACTGGGCAGGAAGTCTCCCCTTTAAGGGGAGATTTAGAGGGGTCCTTGCTCCGCCTTCGTGATGAATATATCGACTTGGATGCTTGTGCTGATGTCTATATGTTGCTTGCCAAGCAGCCCGGCAAGACGAATCAGGAGCAGCAAGACCTGCTGGAAGAGGCGTTGCGGCGTTATCCGAAGAGTCGGCAGGCAAATGAACTGAAGAACCGCATCGCGGAGCTTCGGGCACCGAGGCTTTCGGCACGCTTCAACGAGATGTGCTATCCGAACAAGGATTACGACATCCCCTTGCAGATTAAGAACATGCAGTCGGGCAGCATTGCTGTCTATCGTCTGCCGCTTGGCTTTGAGTTCGACGAGGAAGAAGTGGCTGGGACGAAGCTTGAGCAGGTACGCGCAAACGGTACGCTCATTGAGACCTCGCCCATTTCAATGGAAGGCGTTGAGGCTCTCGAAGAGAAAAACGACACGTTGCGCTGGCATTCGCCGGGCTTCGGGCGCTATGCTTTTGTCCTCGAAGGCACGACAAAAGAAAAGAGCCTCTCTAACTCCCCTTTAAGGGGAGGTCTGGAGGGGTCTTCGGTCTCCGTCCTATTCGATGCCTCTGCCCTCACCTTTATGAATATCACTTTGCCCGACGGCAAGCGGCGCGTTATGGTAATGGACGCGATGAGCGGCGAACCGCAACAAGGGGTGAAAGTCGTGTTCTACAATAAGGAAAGTAAGACATACACGAAGCTTGAGGAACAGACAACTGACAGCCGAGGCATTGTCGAGGCAACTTTTGACGACAATAAAAGGAATCTGTATGTTGAGCTTTCGCGAGGTGAAGACAAGGCTTTCGGGAAACATAGTTTGGGATGGCGCTATAAATACACCAAGGACGAAGACCTCCATCATCGCATCAATGTCTATACCGACCGCAGCATCTATCGTCCGGGACAAACGGTCTATGTGGGTGGCTTTGCCTACTGTTGGCAGCACGGCGAAGCACCAAAGGTTGAGAAAAGAACCGACTTGAAGCTCACGCTTATCGATGCGAATGGTCAGGAAATCATAGAACATACCTTGAATACCGACGAGTTCGGCACCCTGGCGGACAGCCTGCAATTGCCCGAAACAGGTTTGCCGGGCAGCTACCAGATTCGGCTTGACGACAATTACCACTACATCCGTGTCGAAGAGTATCGCCGTCCCACCTTCCAAGTCGAGATGGACCAGGCTCCGGCTGTCACGCTTCCTGTCGATAGCATAACCTTGACGGGCCGGGCCTTGACGTATAGCCAGTGGCCGGTTGCCCGCGCGCGTGTCACAGGAACGTATCAATGGACGCAAAGCTGGTGGTGGAAGCGAATCAGCCCAAGCACGTCGCACGACATCGACACGCTTTATACAGACGACGAAGGGCGTTTCAGCATCCGCGTTCCCGTGTCGAAGGAACTCACGAAGGAAGACTTGCGTTGGGGACAGACGCTTCAACTCTCCGTGGATGTACTTAGTTCCGAAGGCGAGACGCAACAGGGCAGCATCCGTGTGCCGCTTTGCAGCACACCGCTCCGCATGAGGGGCAGTGTGCCGGAACAGCAGAACCGCGAGGCTTTGAAGCCGTGGCGCTTCGACCTTTATTCAAGCAATGACAAGCCCGTGCAGGGCGATGTGCTTTGTATGCTTTTGCAGGACGGCAAGGAAGTAAAGAACTTCCTCATTCCTGCAAACCGCGACACGATTCCCGAAATGCTCCGCACCCTGCCTTCCGGTCAGTATGACCTTGTGGCAAAATCAGGAGGTCAATGGTCAATGGTCAATGGTCAACGGTCAATGAATGACACCGCCTCCTTCAAAGCGAGCTTCACCATCTTCTCCATTACCGACAAGCGTCTCATTGGCAAGCACGACCTGTGGCTCTACACGCCTTGCGACACCATTTCTGCCGAGAAGCCTGCACGTTTCCAGATAGGCACGACATTGCCCGACGCATGGATTTACTGCATCGTCACTGGCGAGAATGGCATTGTGCGCGACACCTTGCTGCATCTCTCCGACGAGGCGATGCTCATGGAAGTGCCTTACGAAGCGCGCTTCCAACACCATCTTGGTGTCTCGGCATTGCTCATGCACGAAGGAAAGTTTGAGGAAGAAAGGCTTCATTTCCGCTTTGAACAGCCAGAGACACGGCTCACAATGCGTTGGGACACCTTCCGCGACCAGTTGCAGCCCGGGCAAAAGGAGCAGTGGCGGCTCACCTTGACGAAGCCCGACGGCACGCCCGCCTCGGCAAATGTCATGGTTGGCATGTACGATGCTTCGCTCAATGCATTGTCTTCGTATGAGATGCGTTCACGTATTTCCTTCTTCACGCGCTGCGAGCGCGATATGTTCTTCCGTATCGGATACTTCGGGTGGTATGGCAGGTACCGTTATACAGCCCTGCACTTGTCGCCGTACATCCTGCCTGTCGAAGGCTATGATTTCGCGCGATGGAACGAAGAATACTTCCACGGCACGCGCTTGACAAGAGGCACGAAGACGATGCGCCTGCGTGGCTTGGGCGCAAACAGGACGGAGGATAGGGTGTATAATATGGTGGAAGTGTCGGCATCGCCAAAGGCGAGGGAGTATGCCGGTGCTGTCCAGAACTTCAAGACGGAAGATTTGGAGGGTCTTTCCTTTGAATCCGTCGATCAAGCTCTTCAAGGTCGGATTGCAGGGCTTGATATAGCTTCAAAGGAGTATGCAGGCGAGGTAATGGCAGAAGAAGTTGCGGAAGCAGAGAGAGAGGAGGAGGCATACGTTCGCTCCAATCTCTCCGAGCTTGCCTTCTTCTATCCGCAGCTTCGTACCGACAGCAAAGGCCAGACGTCCATCGAGTTCACCTTGCCCGAAGGACTGACCTCGTGGCATCTGCATGGCCTTGCGCATACGAAGGACATGATGACTGCCGAGTGGCAGGAAACCATCGTGGCAAAGAAGGAACTGATGGCAGAGCTGATGTTGCCTCGCTTCTTGCGTAACGGCGATGAAGTCTCGCTGACAGCCAGCATCCGCAATGCCTCGGAACATCGGCAGAAAGGTGAAGCCATCCTTGATGTCTTTGATGCCGAGACGAACAAGCTCGTCAAGAAGATGAAGTATAAGTTCGACCTTGAGCCGGGCAAAGAGGCAATCTTCAATACATCCCTCACCGCCACGCTTGACCATCCAGTTCTTGCCGTCCAATGGATAGCCCGTGGCAAGGACGGCAGCGACGGCGAGGTGCGCTACTTGCCAGTCCTTTCGGACATGCAGAACGTCACGGAGACAAAGACTTACATGCTCAAGGGAGACACGACACTCACTCTTAATCTCGAAGGACTCTTCGCGAAAGGCAATCCCAAGGCAGTTGGCAAGACGTTGACCATCGAGCATGTGGCCGAACCGATGTACTTGGCATTGCAGGCTTTGCCATCGCTCACGGCACCGACGCGCAGCGATGTCCTGTCCGTTGCCTCTGCCTATTATGGCGGCAGCGTCGCCTATCATATTGCACACAAGTACCCAGAAGTTGTGAAGACCCTCTCTCACTCCCCCTTAAAGGGGGAGGACTCAGGGAAGGAAGCCTCCCCTTTAAGGGGAGGTTTGGAAGGGTCTTCGCAGTTGACCGACATCCTTCTCAACGAAACCCCGTGGATGCTTGAAGCCCAGCAGCAGAAGGCCAGCAGGCAACGTCTTGCCTCGCTCTTCTCCGAAATGGAGCAGGAGCAAAGACGCATGACTATGCTCTCTGCCCTCTCTGCCCGCCAGCACGAGGACGGTTCCTTTGGCTGGTTCCCCGGCATGAGCGGAAGTGTGTGGATGACCTCGGAAGTTGCCACGCTGTTGGTAAGGCTTGCTGGTATCAAGGGTGTCCTGTCCGTTCCTGAGAGTCAGATACTCGACAAGGCGATGTCTTTCCTCGCGGGGGAAATGCACAAAGAGGTGGAGGCACTGCGCAAGGAGAAGAAGCCCGCATTGTCGCTCTCTCATCTCCGCTACCTATATATATATATAATGTATAGGGAGACCCTCTCTAACTCTCCCTTAAAGGGAGAGGACTCAGATGAGTCTTTCCTCTTGTCTTTGCTGAAGAAACAGGCCGAAGAACTCGATAGAGAACCTCGTGCCATTGCTGCAGTTGTCTTGCAAATGTCGGGTGAGGAGAAAGCTGCAAGGGCTTTGATGCCTCGCCTGCACGAGCTGCTGCGTCACAGCGACGGCATGTATCTCGCTTATCCGGGCGGCAGCTTCACGAGCATCGACCGCAAAGTGGAGACACACGTCACTCTGATGGAAGCCGTCCGAACTGTCGAGCTAAAGGAGACAGACCTGCTTGCAAAGATGGCAGAATGGCTTATCCAGCAAAAGCGGACACAGGAATGGGAGCGTCCCGTGCAGTCGGCGGATGCGATTTATGCCCTGATAAGCCCCCTCCCCGCTCCCCCTTTGGGGGAGGGCTCAAGAAACTGGAGCGGCACAGTTACATACGACAATCAGACACGCATCTTAAAGCCCTCTCCCAAGAGGGAGATGGAGGGGGCCTTCCGTGAGCGTATCGAACCCATCTCGAAGGCAAAGACGCTGACCATCGAGCAGCACAACGATTCTTCCCCCCTTGGGGGGGATAGAGGGGGACTTTGCCTTTCTTGGGGCGCAGTCTATGCCCAATATCAGTTGCCAGCTTCCGAGGCTGAGAGCCATCGCGAGGGTATGACCATTCGTCGCGAGGTGCAGACCCTCTCTAACTCTCCCTTAAAGAGAGAGAACAACTGGAGAACTGGCGACCGAGTTCATGTCCGTTATACGATTACGGCAGACAGAGATTACGAATATGTTTGCTTGCGTGCGCCGCGTCCCGCTGCGGCAGAACCAGCCCAGCAGCTCTCGGGCTATCATTGGCAGAATGGTCTCGGTTATTATCAGGCGATACACGATGCCAGCACGGAGTATTTCATGGATCGTCTTCCGCGCGGTACCTACGTCATCGAAGAGGATTGGCTTGTCAGTCGCAGTGGCGAGTTCCTCCTGCCTCCAGCCCGCCTCACCTGTCTCTACGCGCCTGAATATCAGTCGCAGACAGCCGGCGAGAAGTTCGGGGTTAAATGAACAGAAGAACACACCCAGCTTAGTAGGTCAATTAGGCACGTCTAATTGACCTACTAAGCGTACCTAATTGCCAAACGGAACAGGCTCCGTTTTGCTTTGGCCTTCCCATATTTCCTCCGAAAAGCTTGCATATTATTGGAAATAGGCGTATCTTTGCCGCACATTATTTACAGGACACATTATTTTACCCTTTATGAAATCAAAAACCACATTGCTTGTGCTCGCTCTCTTAGCTGGCGGGCTGAATGCTGAGGCACAGACTCAGGAGCGTTCTTTCTACATCGACTACGGTCAGAACAACGTGACGAACCAAGGCTACAAGACCGAGGGCGCAGATGCCAACGGACATTACTGGAACAACATCTACGGCAAAGGAACGGGCGCACCCGACAAGGCCTATCCCCAGACAATCAACATGGTGACTTCGGCAGGCACAGCTACCGACTGCCGCTTGCAGCTCTCCACGCGCTTCTCCACCAACGGTTACAGCAATGGCGGTTTGCAGAATCCTTCGGCTTCCCTGCTTGGCGACCTCGCCATCGAGAGTGCCACGCAGGACTACATTTTCCTCGAAGCCAGTCAGGACTACGCCATCATCCGCTTCATGGGACTCGACCCGGACAGGGGCTACAAGTTCTACAGCTTCGGCAGCCGCACCGACACAGGCACTACGGGCCGCGAGGCGACGTTCCATTTCCGTGGTCTGAACCAATGGCAGGGCGACCACAAGATGGGCGGCAAAGGCATTGGCGATGGCGGCTACAACGGCAATAACAACAATGTGCAGGAGTCAGGCCTCGTCTTCCCCGATGAGAATGGCTGCATCGAAATGACCATCATCAAGAAGACGAAGAGCGGCATGGTGCACCTCAACGCGCAGAAGATTGTGGAATACAGCGGCGTGACTCGTCCCGACCTGGGCTATACGCTGACCCGCAAGATGCTCTTCGACTTCGGCGAACGCGGCAAGTCGGGCAGTCGCGGCGACATCACAAGCGGAGCCGACGCGAACGGCAACTACTGGAACAACATGGCTCCGCAGAGCGACGGTACCAGCAGCATAGCAGCCGGAACGTCGTGCGCCGTTGTCACTGCCGACAACACGAAAACCGACATCACCCTCCACAATCTCGTCGCCTTTAATGCCAACGGCTACAACAACGGCGGTCTGAACGACCCCTCTGCCTACGCCGAGAATCTGGGCGAGATGGCTGTGGCAAGTGCGACGCAAGACTACATGTACACAGAGAACAGCGGCACGGCGATGCTCGTGTTCCAACGCCTCGACCGCACAAAGAAGTACCGCTTCCATATCTTCGGCACCCGAACGGATGCCAGCAACTACCGTTCTACAGTCCTCATGCTCAAGGGCAAGACAGAGTGGAACTGGGTGCAATACACCAGCGGCCCCGGTCTCGGCGGTGACGGCATCAATCAGAACGTCCGCAATGTCTCGGTCAGCGACTATATGTCGCCCGACGCTTCCGGCACCATCTATTTCACCTTCAAGCAGAACACCGCACCGTCCTGCTCCTTCGGACACATCAGCACCATCAAGCTTGAGGAGTTCGACACAAACGGTCAAGGGGAAGATATTCCTGCTGTCAGTGGCGACCAGACCTATTACATCGACTTCGGCGAGACAGACAATGACAGTCGCGGACACCAGACACTTGGTGCCGATGCCAACGGTCACTACTGGACCAATGCCTACGCCATGCCCACCGAAAAGATGTACCCGAAGAGCTACAACCTGACCAACGCACAGGGGCAGCTCACAGCTCGCTACATGATTATCGGCAACTACTTCCACACCAACGGCATGAGCGGTGGCGGCGGACTGGAGTCTCCCTCTGCTGCTCTGCTTGGCGACCTCGCCATTGCTACAGCCACTCAGGACTATATCCACATGGAAGGTGCTCAGGACTATAGTGTTATCCACTTCGGCGGCCTTGACGTGAATAAGGGCTATCGCTTCTATCTCTTCGGCTCGCGTGTCGTGGCAGAAGACAGGGCAGGCTACTTCGAGCTGACAGGCGAGAACTGCTGGAAGGACGAAATGGCAATGTCGGGCAGCGCAATAGGCGACGGCGGCTACAACGGTAACAACAATAACATCCTGACCAGCGACGTCATCTTCCCCGACCGCAACGGCAACATCGACCTCACCATGAGCAAGAAGTACAGCGGCGGCATGGTTTATCTCAACTGCATGAAGATTGAAGAGGTGTCAGGGCAGGCACGTCCCAATCTGGAACTCACGCTTACGCAGAAGATGTACTTCGACTTCGGCGAGACCAGCAACAGCTCTCGTGGCCGTCAGACAACAGGAACTGATGCTAATGGCAACAAGTGGAACAACATCTCGTCAGGCTCCAGCAGCAGCAACACCATTTCTGCCAACAAGACGATTTCAATCAAGAATAGTGAAGGCACCTTGACAGGCGCAAAGTTCGTTGTGGTTGACCAGACCTACACCAACGGCATCAATGCCGGCGGCAACAACAGTCCTTCGGCCAACGACCTTGGCGACCTTGCCATCCAGACAGCAACTGAGGACTATGTCTTCATTGACAATGGCGATGCGCGTTCCTTCAAGTTGACCAAGCTCAACACCGCCCATTGCTACCGCTTCTACATCTACGGCACGCGCAACCATACCGACAACCGCTGCACGCAGTACACTATTCAGGGTCAGCGCACTTGGGTTGGCGGACAGAGCACTTCCGGCTATGACGTGGGCGGCTATGGCTATCCCGGCAACCTGCGCAACATCCTGATGACGGATTACATCTACCCCGACCGCTCGGGCAATATCGTCATCACCTATCAGCGCATTGCAGGCATGGCTCACATCAGTGCCATGAAGATTGAGGAGTACGAGGGCGGCACTCGTCCCGCAGAACCCCTCGAGTTTAGTACGTTGACACTTAGTGGCAACCCCGAGAATGTGACCTTCAAGTCCTGCGGCAATAACCTCTACGAAGCCTTTGCCCGTCTCAATGCAGGCACTTTCACCCTCTCTGGCACCGATACAGACAATGAGGCTGTCACACTTTACGACAATGGCGACGGCACCTTCAATCTCTCTGGTGATGATGCTTTCTCTGTCGCCTCCGACTGTGTGGCACGCATCACCGTCAACACCTCCGACAATACCGTCACCGTCCTTCCTGTCACGATGAACATTCGCGGCAACATGGGCGCAGGCAGCCCCGCCATCCCCTATAAGGCCGATGGTGTCTTCGAGGGAGAGGTGACGTTGCAGGAGACAGCCTCCCAGCAATGGGTGGACAAGACGATGTACTTCGCCCTCAACAACAACGACTCCTACGCCATCAAGCGCCTGCAAGGTGCCGCAACGCGCTACGTTCTTGGCGAAGTGGAGAAGGGACAGAGCACGGAGAACATCTACCAGAATGCCGGCACCTACACCATCACCGTCGATATGAAGCAGATGGTCTATAACATCTCTGCTCCCATCGACGAGAACCGCATCTCTGTCTTCGGCTCTTCTGTTGCCAATGGTCAGGGCGCAACCGACTACAAGGGCTACCGCTACCTCTATGGTCAGCAGCTCATCGCCCGTCACAACGAGGGCAGGAGCGACAATGCCTTCTATACAAGCAATGTCTCCATCGGCGGCAACACGACCACGAATCTCCTCAATCGCTACGACGACCTCATCCGCGACTTCGGCCGCTACGTCATCTTCGGCCTCTCGCTTGGCAACGAGGGCATCCACGGCGCAAGCAACCAGCAGGCTGTCTTCAACCAGTGGCGCGACAACATGCTGACACTAATAAATAAGGTACGCGCGGACGGCAAGATTCCTATGGTGATGAACAACTACACGCGCGGCGACTACAACGAGAGCGATTACAGCTACGTCAAGCAGCTCAATCTGCTCATCCACGAGTGGGATGTGCCTTCGACCAACGTGCTCGGTGCCATCGACAAGGGCAACGGCCAGTGGGCAGACGGCTATGTGTCCGACACCTACCATCAGAACACCGCCGGCCATGCGGAGTTTATGTATGCAATGGTGCCTTCGCTCTTTGATGCCATCAAGGCTGGCAAGGCACAGCCTGTGCGTGACCAGTCAAAGAGCATGACCGTCGAGGCTGGCAAGACCATCTACTTCGAGCCGGAAGAGACCGTTCATCCCTTCACCGTGACCGTCCGCGTCAAGGGTACGGAAGGACAACTGGTTTGCCTGACACAATCGTCGGGCACGCAGCAGGCCATCGTCCGCGTGAATGCAAACGGCACTGTCACTTACACCGCTCCTACAGGTTCTACCATCACCTCCAGCACCACCATCAACGACGGCAACTGGCACAACGTCACCCTGACGAGCTACTATGCGCAGCGCCGCACCATCCTCTATGTCGATAAGACGAAGGCTGGCGAGGTCGGCGAACGCTTGGCTCGCATCGAGACCGTCAGCGTCGGCGACGAAAGCAATAGCCGCGAGGTGAGCGAACTGTCCTTCTGGCGTTCAGGCATGACACCCGAAGAAATCTCTGCCGTCTGCGACGGCCGTATGCTCAAGTCAAGCCTCGAAATCTATGCACCGCTTGGCGGCAAGAACGATATGGCAAACCTCGCCCAGAGCACCAACAGCCTCTCCTACGGAAAGGCCGAAGCGAAGGAGTATGAGCGGGCTGCCGTCGATGTGTTCTTCACACCTGATGAAGGTTCGGCTGGTTTTAGTTCTGGCGAGAACTACGACAAAATCGTCGATGGCAGCACCTCCACGAAATGGTGCCTCAATGGTGGCGAGGGTAATCCCGTCTATGCCATCTTTCATGCCTCTCATCCCATCTATGTGACAGGCTACAAAATTTCTACAGCCAACGACAATGCGCAGTACACTGGCCGCAACCCGAAGTCGTGGACGCTCTACGGCTCCACCACCGACAGCTATCCCGACAAGGACGATGCCTCTTGGGAAGTCATTGCCTCCGTTACCAACGACGCAAAGCTGCAGGATGTGAACTACACGACCTACACCTACACGCTCTCTAAGGAAACGGCCAAGGCTTATCAGAGTTTCAAGTGGGTCATCACGGAGCGCAAGGGTGGTGGCAATGGTGTGATTCAGGTTTCGGAGTTCCGTCCGACATTCAAGGATGCATTGGTGGAGGTTGACCCTGTGGCACGTCCGCGTGTCACCGTTACCGACCGGGCAGAGCAGAATGGAAAGTACTACGGTACATACGTCGCTACGACAGACGTTGACTTCAGTGGCAGCGGTGTCACCGCATACGCGGGGCAGTTGATGCCAGGGTATGTTCATCTTGAACCTCTCACCCAAGCTCCCAAGGGAACAGCCCTCGTCGTGACCGCCACAACTCCCGACACCTATTTCCTGACAAGGACAGCCGATGCCACACTTTCCGTCAGTAATGACTTGCTTGGCAGCGATGGCAATGTGGTAAGCGACGGTAGCATCTATGCGTTGGCAAAGGCCGACCAGGAAGTTGGGTTCTTTCGGGTGAAGCAGGACACAGAGGTGCCTAAAGGCAAGGCCTATCTCGTCAGCACAGCAGGCATCAAGGGCTACCTTTTCGATGACGACGAGACGGGAATCAACGATATGGAAAATGGGAAAGGGATAATTGAAAGTCCTGTCTATAACCTCTCCGGCCAGCGTCTCGCACGTCTCGTCAAGGGCGTCAACATCACCCAAGGCAAGAAAATCCTGAAATAGCTGCCGCCGTGCCTGCCGCTTCTCCGGCAGGTCAATCAACTTTCAACTTTCAATTTTCAACTTAATAATGTTCTCCCTCCCCAACGAGCCACATCTTGCCGCCGAAGCTCGCCGTCACATCCTCGCCACGTTCTCGGACTTGGAGTTCTACGACGAGGGGCATCGCTATCTGTTGCATGGCAGGCAGCTCCCTTCGGTCTCCAACATCGCCCATCGTTTCATTCGCGAGCCTTTCGACGAGCTGCGGCAGGCAGTCCGCTATGCGGAACGCCACGGCGGTACGCCCGACTACTGGATTCAGCAGTGGCGGCAGAACTCCTTCCGTGCCACTTCCCTCGGCACCAAGACCCATGCCTATGGCGAGAGCCTTGGCTATCTGCGTGCAGGACTGCCCGAGCGCATCTGCCCCTCTATGCTGGCGCAGTACATGCCCGAGTACAAATTCCTTGCGCCGCTCCATCCTAAAGAAGAGGCGGTGCTCAAGTTCATGAACGAGATGCCTTGCAGTATGCACCTCGTCCTCAACGAAGCGAGAGTCTATAGCGGCAAGAACGCTTGTCAGGAGAAAAACCTCAAGGAGCAGATTGCCGGCACCTTCGACATGCTTTATTTCTGTGACGGAAGCGACGGACAGCCTGAGGGCTTTGTCGTCCTCGACTACAAGACCAACGCCAACCTCGCCAACGAATACAACCGCAAGTGGGGGCGTGTGCTTCGCGAGCCTTTTGCCGACCTCACAGAAGAAGACCTCTCGCTCTATACCATTCAGCTCTCCCTCTATGCCCTCATGCTTCAGGACATCGGCATTCCCATCGTTTCCCGCCGCATTGTCTGGCTCAAAGATGGGGAGTATCAGGTCATACTCGTTCAAGACCTCTCGGACAAACTTCGCCAAGTCATATAATTATAATGTCCTGTCTGTTCAGCTTCAAGATAATTTTCGCCATCATCGGGTGGCGGTTAGGCGGTGGCCGGGGATTGTTCTTCGGCTTCCTGCTTGGTTGGCTCATCGACTCCATGTACCGGCGTCCCACCATCCGCTTCACCTTCCGTCGCGGTACGGCAGACGACTTCACCGGCTATCAGCAACAGCAGCAATCGTGGCAGAAACAGACATGGCAGCCATATACGGATGTCACGCTCCAAGAGGCATACCGCACCCTCGGCATCCCCGAAACCGCCACCGAAGACGAGGTGCGACAGGCCTACCGCAAGATGGCGCTCCGCTATCATCCGGACCATGTGGCGGCAGAGGGAGAAGCTGCCCGCGAAGCGGCAGAAAAGAAGTTCCGCGAGATAACCGAGGCCCGCGATACTATCTTCCGTTCCCGAGGCATATAGTGGCCACTGTGCAGGCTGCCTTTCCCGCCAGAAAAACCCGTCTTTCCCTCCTCTTTTTCCCGCCTTTTCCTTTCCGCCCTCAACTTTTTTACAGAAAAGGAGAAAAAAAAAGCCAAAAAGTTTTGGAGGTTATGAAAAAAGCACTAAATTTGCAGCAGAAAAGTATAAAACAACATTTAATAACCAAAAACTAAGTTTTATGAAAAAGAGATTTTTACTCTCCTTGGTGTCGTTCTTTGCAATGACAGCAATGTGGGCATCTCTCACGGAAGCTTATAAGATTACCGTGACTGGTGCGAATGGCAAAACCGGTACTACTGCCGAACTGACTTTGAACATGGACAACCGTAATGCAATTGCAGGATGGGATTGCACTCTCGTTCTCCCCGCAGGCGTTGTCTTCAAGAGCGCAACTCTCGTTAATGCCCGCTATCCCGAGGCTTACGAAGCAAACTTTGCTGCCACAGACAATGGCGATGGTACTGTTACTTTTAGCTGCGAAGGTGCAGAAGGTGTTGCTATGACTGGTACAGCAGGTGCTGTTGCAACTGTTGTTGTTGAGATTCCTACTGATTTCACTCCCGGCGAGTACACTGTGAATGTGAAGAACACAAAACTTTATGGAGCTAATGGCTCTGAGTATGCCGGTAAGGCTACCGAGTTCGCTTGGACAATCGAGCGGGGTGAAGAGCCTGGCGTGATTGGTGACCTCAATGGCGACGGTGCAGTTAATATCGCAGATGCCGTAACTGTTCTTGACATCATGGCTGCAGGTGAATATGTAGAAGCTGCTGACCTCACAGGTGACCAGCAGGTGAATATCGCCGACTTCGTTAGCATTCTGGACATCATGGCTGCTCAATAAACAAGAAGTAAATAATAATTTAAGTATAACCTAATTAAAAATCAAAAAAAAATGAAAAAGTTTTACATGACAATCGTTGCTATGCTGTGCGGTGCCGCAGCAATGGCACAGGGTATCGGTACATTGTCTTGTGCTGATGTTACAGCCAACCAAGGTGAGGTTGCTTATCTGGAGGTTATGTTGAACACAGAAGACGTTACCGCTGTTTCTGGTATTCAGTTCAACTTCACTCTTCCCGAAGGCGTTGTAATCAATCAGATTTATGACGAAGATGAAGAAGCATGGCTCACAGATATTGAATTCCCCATCGCAAAGAAGGCGCACCAGACTGGTATCAAGCAGGCCGCAGGTGGTGGCTACATGGTTTACCTCGGTGGTGACAAGTCTATGACCTACAAGGCTGCTACAAATCCCGTTGCTAAAATCGGTATTAAGGTAGGTGAAGACAAGGCTAAAGGTGTTTACGACATCAACTTCACTAAGGCTGCTCTGTCTGACAAGTCAACCCCCATCCAGTCTTATGATGTTGCTGACTTCAAAGCTAAGCTGACTGTCGGTGGTACTGGCATCAACAGCGTAAATGCTGACGACAGCAATGCTCCTGTTTACAACCTCGCTGGTCAGCGTGTAAACAAGGCTCAGAAGGGTGTCTTCATCCAGAACGGTAAGAAGGTTGCTGTAAAGTAAGCAATTAAAAATCCGCTTATACTCTTATAGTATATTTCGAGTTCCCGACAGGTCTCCTGTCGGGAACTTTTTGTATAAATAATTCACCTTCTCCTTTGCTGTTTCCATAATAATTCATACCTTTGCAGAAATAATCATATAAGGATGAAGATGAACACACCCGCCTGATGTTCTTCGACATGAAGGATGAGGGATTATAATTATTAGAAGATTAACTATGACAGTCATTACAGGCAGACAATTCAGAGCCAATCAGAGCAAGTACATCAGAATGGCTCACAGAGGAGAAAGAGTCATCCTTTCGTCCAGGGCTGGCTATGCAGAACTAACTCCCATCTCGGAGGAAGATAAAAAGTTCGACGAGTATGTGAGCTCAAAAGAGTTCCATGACTACGCCGCAAAGGTTAAAAAAGAATATGAAGCAGGAGAGGGTGTTACATTAAGATGTGCCGAGGACATAGAAAACTGGTTTAATTCTCTATGAGTTATAATGTAAAGATGGTGCCTCTCGTAGAGAAGGCTGTCGCGAAATGGAAGAAGTCAAATCCTCTCCTTCACAGAAAGTTTTTGAATATTGTTCTGGAACTCATAGAACACCCAAAGACAGGAATTGGGCATCCAGAGCCTTTGATTGGCGGAAATAACATTAGATGGTCTCGACATCTTTCTGCTCATGACAGAATCATCTACGACATTTATGATGATGTTGTGACAGTTCTTGTCATCCAAGTCGGTGGACATTACGACGACAAGTGAGGCACACAAAGTGATGCCGAAGTCTGTGCATGGAAAAACTGTTTCGCACGCGGAAACACCTTGTTTCACGGGCGAAACAAATTGTTTCCACACGCGAAACAAATTCATTGCCCACTTGTCCGCAGGTGCGCCTGTCAGCGTACCTGCGGTTATTGAGCGATAACGCCTTCAGCGTCTCGGTGGTACGATTGCAAAGAATCATATAATAAGACAACGGATTACACGGATTTCACGGATTTATGCGATTGTTGGTAATCAGCAAATAAAATAATCCGTGAAATCCGTGTAATCCGTTGTCGTTAATTATGACACAGAATCGTGTTTTCAGACAGACAGGACTTCGTCGCCGCTCCAGCCGTGACCTAAGTCCCAGTACTTATGCCTCCTCCCACTGCTTGCGGAGCAGTTCGACGGCAGCGGGCAGGACGGTGGCGCGGTCGCCTTCGCAGCCGCACTCGAAGCTAACGAAGCCTTGATAGCCAAGCTCCTTGAGAGCGCGGAAGCCGTCGATGTAGTTGTCCTTCTCGCCGTCTTCGCCTGGTGTCTTGCGACGACCGCGACTGGCGATGTGAACGTGCTGCAGGTATTCTGTGCCAGCAGCCATGAAGGCGGCATAGTCGGATGTCTCTTCCTGCATGTGCCAGAAGTCGCCCATGACCTTCACGCCCTTGCTGTCGGCATCGCGTGCGATAGCAGCGGCATCGGCCACGAGGCGCATGTAGAAGCACTCGCCTCGGTTCAGCGGCTCAAGGATGACGGTCGTGCCGCACTGGAGGGCGAACTCGCCCAGCTCGTGCAGCTGTTCGCAGAGGTAGTTGCGCGTGTCCATCGTATGCGGACGGCAAGGCGCTTGCCAGTTGAAGGCAGGCACCATGATGACACCGCATGAGCCAATCTTGCCGGCAGCCTCGACGATTTCGCGCATCGTGCGGTCGAAGTCGTCCTTCTGTCCGTCCTCGGCAAGGATGAAGCCGTCGAAGCCTGCACAGATGGCAGCCATGCGGACATTGCGGCCCTTGAGGGCATTGTTTATCTCGTCCACGCGACCAGCCAAGCCGCGTCCGCCCACCTCAAAGCCTGTCACGCCGAGGCTCTCGCAGTAGTCGAGCTTCTCCTGCAGGCTGTCGCCAATGGCGATGCCTTCTTGGAAGCAGAGGTTAAGGGGGGTAGCAGGCTTCTTCTCCTCAGCTTTGGGAGCGCAGGAAGTCAGCAGCGCAGTGGGAGCCAGCGCCGCTGTCGCAGCGCCAGCCATAGAACTTAAAAGGAAATTACGTCGTTGCATAGTTTTACTTCTTATTATTCTTACTTTCCAGGTACAGGCACTGTCATTGCTGCCAGGTCGAGGGCACCCATTTCGAGCTTCTCGGGCAGGAAGTCCTGCGGCGACTGTATCATCTCGTCCCATGTGACAGTCTGGCCAGTGTAGGCAGCTTCGCGACCCATGACACCTGCCATGCAGGAGATGGCATTGTCTGTGGCCTCCTCGTGGGCTGTGCCCTTGCGGATATGGTTCACCCAATCGACGTGCTCCAATGTGTAGGGGTCGTGCTGCTGGAACTCCTGCTTTGCCTTCTCCTCGTCGTACTTCCAGATGACATTGCCCTGGAGGTCTTTAATTTCGTTCGTCTCGCTGTCGTAGCTGCCCTTCGCGCCTTGGATGAACTCGCTTACGCGGCTGCTGCAACCGTCAATCTGGCGGCACATCGAGTGCATGTGGATGCCGTTCTCCATCGTGAAGTCTGTGCTGAAGAAGTCGTACTGGTCGCCTGTGACGCGACGCTGGCGAGAGCCGAATGCCGTTGCTGATACGGGCTTCAAGCCGCTCATCCAGAGGAAGACGTCGATGTTGTGGACGTGCTGCTCGATGATATGGTCGCCGGAGAGCCACTTCCAGTTCACCCAGTCGCGGATGTTCCATTCCATGTCCGTCCAGCCCTCTTCGCGCTGACGGTACCACAGCATACCCTGGTTCCAATAAACATTGCCGCCGGTAATCTCACCGATGAGACCAGCCTGTATCTGCTTGTTGGCTTCCACATAGCGACGTTCGTGGTGACGCTGTGTGCCGACAACAACGCTCAGACCCTTTGCCTGAGCCTGCTTTGCAGTTGCCATGACGGAGCGATAGCCCTTGGGGTCGATGGCAATGGGCTTCTCGAGGAAAGAGTGTACACCCTTCTCTGTAGCGTATTTGAACTGCTCGGGACGGAAGACTGGGGGAGTGGTGAGGATGACCATATCCACACCCGAGTCAATCACCTGCTTGTAGGCATCGAAGCCCACGAAGCATTTGTCCTCTGGCACTTCCTGATTGCGCTCGTTCTTCAGACGGTTGCGCACGTCGTCGAGGCGGTCACGGAAGACATCGCCGAGTGCCACGACCTTGATGTTGTCGGCAGCATCGAGGAGGTTGATGATGGCACCGCTGCCGCGACCGCCGCAGCCGATGAGACCCACCTTCAGCTCCGGGCCGTCGATGGCCTTGTCGGGGAGTTCGGGTACATAGTATTCGCCCTCCTTCTTGAGGGGTGTCAGTTTGCTGCCGCCAGAGCAGCTGGCAAGCAGAGCGGGAGCGGCTACAGCAGCAGCCCCGACGGTTGCGGCGCCAGCCAGGAAGCGGCGCCTGCTCAATCCTTCTTTGTTCATGTTGATTGTAGGTTTTATGGGGTTAATGTGAGCTATGGGAATTTATGGGAATTATGGGAGTTATGGGGCGTCGCAGACGACGCGGAAGCCGATGCCCTTGATGTCGCTCAGCCACCAGATGCTCTTCGGGTTCTGCGGGTCGGTCTTGAGCCAAGCCTCGTAGTCGCTGTGGCGGCGTGCGGCGCAGCGCAGTTCGCTGGCATCGTCGTTATAGCAGCCGCCGCGCACCACATAGTCGGTACCTGTGGCGGGGCCTTTCGGGTCTTTTATTGAGGAGCCGGCCTGTGTATATGCATCCTCGGCATACCAGTCTTGGCAATACTCCATCACATTGCCCAGCATGTTGCGCAAGCCGAAGGGATTGGCGGCGACACGCGAAGGCTCCTGCGTGCGGTTCTTGCTGTTGAGGGCATATATGACGTAGCGGTTGATGGTCGTGGTGTCCGTGCCGAAGATGCTGTTCCACAGCCCTTCGCTCGAATAGGTAGAGGGCTTGCCCTCGAAGAAGTAGGGCGTGTCTGTGCCGCCGCGAGCCGCATATTCCCATTCCGCCTCTGTCGGCAGGCGGTAGTGGCGGCCTGTCTTCAGGCTCAGCCATTGGCAGAACGTCTCTGCGGCATAGTGCGTCATGGTGATAGCCGGACGGTTCCCCATGCCCCAGCCCTGGTCGGGCATTCCGAAGGGTGGGGTAGGCCCGGACACTGCATCCACGTCGGGACGGCTGTTGTTGGCATAGATGGTCTCGGGCTTCGTGCGTCCCTCCGACATGGTCTCGACATAGAACGCCCAGTACTGGTCCCACGTCACCTCCATCTCGCCCATGAAGAACGGCGACACCGTCACCTCGTGTGCAGGGTATTCGTCGGGACGGCTGAACTTGTCGCCCTTCTGACTGCCCATCGTGAATGTGCCGCCTGGCACAGCAATCATACTGATGGAGGCGCGGGTGCCGGGGATGGTCTCGGTGAAGTTCGAGAAGCTTGTCACCGAAGCAGGTTCCGTATAAACAGGGCCGGTGGTATCGACAGGCGCAGAGGTCATCTTCTCGTGCTTGTAGCCAGCGATGAAGTGACCCGCGTCGAGGTGGCAGCTTACGCACTGCAAGCCCAGCTTCTCTTCGTTCTCCTCATAGTAGAGGTGCGCCGCCACGGCATCGTCCGTGACTTCCTTCGGGAAGAGGTTCGTGTGGCACTTCTTGCAAGAAGCGTTGAAGACGATGTTCGGGGCATATTCCACGGTGCGCTTGCTCTCGAAGTCGAAGTCCTCCTTGTCGTGCGTCCAGTACATCCACAGGTCGTGAACGCCGAACTTCACCTTCTCCCAATAATGGGCAGCCGAGCCTTCAGGCGGCAGATGGCAGGCGGCACAATCCGTCTGAACGCCGCTCTCGTTGTTGAAGTGGACGCTCTGTTTCCAGCTCGTCTCGGCCTCTGGGTGGACGTGACAAGACATGCAGGACTCATTGGTCGAGGTGGTGTTGCTGGTATAAAAGGCTGCCAGCACAAGCACAATGCCGAACAACGTGCCGCCCAACGCGGTGAAAAGATACTTTTTATTTAAGCGTTTACCCATATTATTTGATATAAAACAACGGATTACACGGATTATACGGATTTTATTATTGCCACCAAAGCATAGCCAATCCGTGTAATCCGTGTAATCCGTTGTTAAAGATAAATCCCATTGTGTTCTTTTATTTTTGTATCAACATTTTCAGTTCTCCAGGTATCTTCACGAGTTTCTTCCCCTGAGCACGCTTCACGGCATTGTAGCCGAGGAACTTCAGCAGGCAGGTGCTGTCGGAGGTCTGTGTCAGAGAGAGCTTTTGGTCCTCGCTGCCCAGGTCGTTGGCGATGGTCAGGGTGGCGTGCTGGTCGTCTTTGATGTCGAAGCCCACCACATACCACACGCCGTAGATGTTGCCGCCCAGATAGCCGTTCATCGGCCCGAAAGCTTCCATGCCCGGCACCTCAATGCTCTCTTCGTAGAGGTCGATGCAGAGGTCTATTTTCTCTTCCGGTTGGTGCAGCTTCAGCTTCCAAGGCTGTTGCCCGAAAACGGCGGTGAAGATGCATAGCATTGCTGCAAGAGTTGCCTTTTTTCTCATGTGCGGTTTCGTGTCTTTTCCTGAAAAACATAAAAAATCATCCACAAAGATAGCAAAAAAAGTGGTACGTTGTAACACAAAGCCCCTACATTTATATATAAAAAGCACAAAAGGTTTCTTTTTTAACATATTTTGTCGTACCTTTGCCGCGCAAATTAAGGAAACGGAGATCGTTTATGAGCGAAAAGAGAGTGGCTCCCGACTTCATCTTCGAAAGCAGTTGGGAGGTTTGTAATAAGATGGGCGGCATCTACACGGTGCTATCTACTCGCGCCAAGACATTGCAGGAGCAATTCCCCGACAAGCTTGTGTTCATAGGCCCCGACGTATGGCAGGGCAAGGAGAATCCCCTTTTCATGGAGGATGCCAAGCTGTGGCGTCCGTGGGTGAAGACGGCGAGTGAGGAAGGACTCCGTATCCGTGTAGGCCGATGGAACATTCCCGGCCGGCCCTGCGTCGTGCTGGTTGATTTCCAGCCTTACTTCGAGAAGAAAAACGAGCTTTACAGCAAGGCTTGGGAGGACTTCGGTGTGGACAGCCTCCATGCCTACGGCGACTACGACGAAGCCAGCATGTTCAGCTATGCCGCAGCTCTTGTGGTGGAGAGCTTCTATCGCCACAAGCTCAGCAGCAAGAAGAAAGTTGTCTATCAGGCTAACGAGTGGATGACCTGTCTCGGTGCACTCTACATCAGGAAGCATGTGCCCGAGATAGCCACCATCTTCACCACCCACGCCACCAGCATCGGGCGCAGCATAGCCGGCAACAACAAGCCTCTCTATGAATACCTCTGGGCCTACAACGGCACGCAGATGGCTGGTGAGCTTAACATGCAGGCGAAGCATAGCGTGGAACGCCAGGCGGCTCACAATGTAGATTGCTTTACGACAGTGAGCGATGTGACCGGGCGCGAGTGTGCCGAGCTGCTCGACAAACAGCCAGATATCATCCTGCCCAACGGTTTCGAGGCAGACTTTGTGCCAGCCGGTGCAGCCTTCACAAAACATCGCAGCGAAGCCCGTGCCAAGATTCTGCAGGTGGCCAATGCCTTGACAGGAGCAGAGTTCACGGACGACACACTGATTGTGGCTACCAGCGGACGCTATGAATACCGCAACAAGGGCATCGATGTCTTCCTCGAGGCGGCTTATCGCAGCCTCTACGACAGCGACCTGCAGCGACAAGTCCTGATGCTCATACAGGTGCCGGCTTGGGTGGAAAGCCCTCGCAGCGACCTGCAGGAGCGTCTCAAGATGGGCGGCACATACACCGAACCGCTGTCCGACCCTGTCATCACCCACAACCTTTATGAGGCATGGAACGACCCTGTGCTCAACTTCCTGCGTTCACATGGCATGAAGAACGACAAGGATAGCCGTGTGAAGGTCATTTTCGTGCCTTGCTATTTGGATGGCAACGACGGCATCTTCCAAGTGCCCTATTACGACCTCCTCATTGGCGACGACCTTGCAGCATATCCCTCTTATTACGAGCCTTGGGGCTACACACCGCTCGAGGCAGTCGCTTTCCATGTACCCTGCATCACCACTTCTCTCAGCGGCTTTGGTGTCTGGGCATGTAACAGCCTCGGCCGCGACAGCAAGCTGGAGGATGGTGTGGAGGTCATCTCCCGTGACGATTATAATGCACAGGAAGTGGCAGAGAAGCTCAGTGCCACCATCGCCCGCTATGCAGGCTTCGACAAGAAAGCTGCCGACAAAGCCCGACGCAACGCTGCCAAACTTGCCGAGAAAGCCCTCTGGAAGAATTTCATCACATACTACTACGAAGCTTACGACTTTGCACTGCGCAAAGCCAAAGAAAGAAAATAATGTAAAACCATAAACCCTACAAATATGAAAATCAAAGCAAGCAATGCCAATCAGCCCAGTTGGAAACCGCTCATTGTAAAGAATAGTGTTCCAGCCGAACTTAGCAAACTTGAAGAACTCGCCCACAACATGTGGTGGGTATGGAACTATGAAGCTCGCGACTTGTTCCGCGACATCGACCCCGAGATTTATCACGACGTGAAGCACAATCCTGTGATGCTCCTGGAACGCCTGAGCTTTACCCGTAAGGAGGAAATCCTGAAGGACAAGGCTCTCATGAAGCGCATTGACGAGGTCTATGCAAAGTTCCGTGCATATATGGATGTGAAGCCTGACAGCAAACGTCCGTCCGTGGCTTACTTCTGCATGGAGTACGGCATCCACTCTGCCCTGAAGATTTATAGCGGTGGTCTGGGAATGTTGGCCGGCGACTACGTGAAGGAAGCATCCGACTCTAACGTCGACATGTGCGCCGTGGGCTTCCTTTATCGCTTCGGCTACTTCACACAGAGCTTGGCTATGGATGGTCAGCAGATTGCCAACTATGAGGCTCAGAACTTCGGCTCACTGCCTATCGAACAGCAGATGAACGAAGACGGCACACCGATGGTCATCGACGTTCCCTATATGAACTATCACGTTCATGCCTACGTTTGGCGTGTGAATGTCGGCCGCGTGAAGCTCTATCTGCTCGACACCGACAACGAGATGAACTCCGAGTTCGACAAGCCCATCACCCACGCTCTCTATGGCGGCGACTGGGAAAACCGTCTGAAGCAGGAGATTCTGCTTGGCATCGGCGGTATGCTGTTGTTGAAGAAGCTCGGCATCAAGAAGGATGTCTATCACTGCAACGAAGGTCACGCCGCTCTCTGCAACCTGCAGCGCCTGTGCGACTACATCAAGGAAGGTCTGACGTTCAACCAAGCACTTGAGCTGGTTCGCGCCACGGGTCTTTATACCGTTCATACGCCTGTGCCTGCCGGTCACGACTACTTCGACGAGCAGCTTTTCGGCAAGTATATGGGCGGCTATCCCCAGATGCTTGGCATCACATGGGACGAGTTCATCGGCATGGGCCGCACAAACCCCGACGACAAGAACGAGAAGTTCTGCATGAGCACCTTTGCCTGCAACACATGTCAGGAGGTCAACGGTGTGAGCTGGTTGCACGGTGAGGTCAGCAAGAAGATGTTCAACGGCATTTGGAACGGCTATTACCCCGATGAGAGTCATGTGGGCTACGTCACCAATGGCGTACACTTCCCCACTTGGTGTGCTACAGAATGGCGTCAGATTTATGCCAAGTATTTCGACGCCAAGCATCTCAGCGACCAGTCGAACGAAGAAATCTGGCACGGCATCTACAATTGTCCCGACGAGGAAATCTGGAAAGTTCGTCAGGTGTTGAAGGACAAGCTCTTCAAATATGTTGGTGAGCAGTACAAGGAGACATGGCTGAAGAACCAGGGCGACCCGCAGCGCGTGGTCAAGCTCGTTGAAAGCTTCAACCCCAATGCTCTGGTCATCGGCTTCTGCCGCCGCTTCGCCACATACAAGCGTGCTCACCTGCTGTTCACAGACCTGGAGCGTCTCAGCAAGATTGTGAACAATCCCGAGCGTCCCGTCATCTTCCTCTTTGCAGGTAAGGCTCACCCCGCCGACGGCGCAGGACAGGGACTCATCAAGAAGATATATGAAATCAGCCAGCGTCCCGAGTTCCAAGGAAAGATTATCTTCGTAGAGGACTATGACTTCCTGCTGGCTCGCCGCCTCGTCAGCGGTGTGGATATTTGGATGAACACCCCGACACGTCCCCTCGAGGCCAGCGGCACCAGTGGCGAGAAGGCCGAGATGAACGGTGTCGTGAACCTCAGTGTGAAGGATGGCTGGTGGCTGGAAGGCTATCGCGAAGGCGCTGGCTGGGCACTCACAGAGAAGCGCACCTACCAGAACCAGGAGTATCAGGACCGTCTCGATGCTGCAACCATCTACGGCCTCTTGGAGAGCGAGATTATACCTCTGTATTACAACAGGGACAAGAAGGGTATCTCGAAGGGTTGGATCAAGGTCATCAAGAACTCTATCGCTCAGATTGCTCCGCACTACACCATGAAGCGTCAGCTCGACGACTACTACGAGAGGTTCTACAACAAGCTCCGCGACCGTTCGCAGAAGCTGCAGGCCAACAACTACCAGCTTGCCAAGGAAATTGCACTCTGGAAGGAAACCGTAGCAGAGCGCTGGGATGCCGTCAACGTGGTGGAAATCAGAAGAAACGACGAAGTCCTCAACGGCAATGTCGAAGCCGGAAAGAAGTACAACATCGAGGTTGTTGTGGATGAAGCAGGACTGGACGATGCAATCGGCGTGGAACTGGTGACACTCGTTACCGACAAGAACGGCGAGGACCACGTTTACCATGTTACTCCGTTTGAATTGAAAGGTTGTGAAGGTAATAAATATACCTTTGCTGCTTTGGCCAGCTCGGACAATGCAGGTAGCTTCAAGGTATGCTGCCGTTTGTACCCGAAGAATGAAAACCTGCCCCATCGACAGGATTTCTGCTATGTAAAGTGGTTCGCGTAAGGACATCACACTATACCGACCTACTGCGTATCGGCGTGCCAATCATGTTGGGGCAACTGAGCACCATCCTGATGGGGCTTGCCGATACGCTCATGGTGGGGCGTTACGGCACGAATGAGCTGGCGGCTGCCGGCTTTGTGAACAATACGCTGTCCTTGCTCCTTGTGGCGGGCATGGGCTTCTCGTATGGACTGACACCTGTCGTCGGAGCCTTGTACGGAGAGGGTAGGGTACATGACATTGCCGGCAAACTCAGGAACGGACTCATTGCCTGCTCTGGCGTAGGCGTGTTGCTGACGTTCCTTGCAGGCATGATTTGGGTTGCGCTTCCCTGGCTCGGACAGCCGGAGGAGTTGATGCCCCTC
Source organism: Bacteroidaceae bacterium (assembly GCA_017524545.1). Taxonomy (GTDB): domain Bacteria; phylum Bacteroidota; class Bacteroidia; order Bacteroidales; family Bacteroidaceae; genus Physcousia. Next base: position 61,714 of record JAFXVN010000085.1, on the reverse strand, counting down.
ATGCGCCCTTACCTATTTATTCTTCTGTTGAGCCTGCTGCCCCAGATGGTGTTCAATGCCTACAAGCAATTCAGCGACGGCGTGCAGGACACGGCAATGCCAATGTGGATAATGGTCGTGGCCAATGTGTTCAACTTCGTTGGTAACTGGCTCCTCATCTTCGGGCATTATGGCTTTCCAGAGATGGGACTGCTGGGCGCAGGCATTGCCACGCTGTTGAGCCGCCTCTTGCAGCTGGCGCTCATGGCTGGCGTGTTCCATTTCACAAAGCATTACGAGCTGTATCGAAAGGACTTCAAGACTCTATTCTCCCCCCTTAAGGGGAAGTTAGAGGGGGTCTTAGAGATATCTCGTCTTGGCTGGCCTGTGGCTCTGCAAATGGGCATGGAGGCCGCTTCGTTCAGCCTCAGTGCCACATACGCCGGATGGTTAGGTACGAATGCATTGGCGGCGCATCAGGTAGTGATTACTATCAGCCACTTCTTCTTTATGCTCTATTATGGCCTGTCGGCAGCGGTGGCTGTTCGCGTGAGCTACTATCGCGGTGCTGGCGAGATGGAGCAGACGCGCAAGGTGGCAGCCTCTGGTGTCCATTTGTGCTGGTTCATCGCGCTCTGCCAGGGCATTCCGCTCTTCTTGCTGCGCGACAGGGTTGGCTTCCTCTTTACGCCCAGTGCCGATGTGGCAGCACTTGTAGCAGTGATAATCATTCCTTTCCTGATATTCCAGTTTGGCGATGCCTTGCAAAGCACTTACGCCAACGCTCTTCGTGGTATGGCTCGCGTGAAGGCAATGGTATGGATAGCTTTTGTGGCTTACATCCTTGTCTCACTGCCGCTGGGCTATATTTTCGCCTTCGTCTGCAACTGGGGCATCATAGGTGTCTGGATGGCATTCCCCTTCGGACTGACCACAGCAGGGCTGCTCTACTATAAGGAATTCATAGTTCATAGTGCATAGTTCATAGTAAATATGGAATCATTAACTGGGTATGGATGAATTATGAATTGAGAATTATGAATTGAGAATTGTGAATTGAGAATTGTGAACTATGAACTGAAGCCCATAGCGACAATAAGGACTGACTTCCCAACGAAGTTCGGCGTGCCTCGCCAGAGCGGACTCGTCAAGGGGCTAAGGGGCAGGATTGTCTTCGAACCAGAGTATCGCGACCCTGAGGCTTTGCGAGGCTTGGAGGGCTTCAGTCATATCTGGCTACTGTGGGACTTCAGCGAGGCACGAGCTGCAAATTCAAAATTTATAAATACAAAATTCAAATTCAAGGCGACCGTGCGTCCGCCGCGTTTGGGCGGGAACACGCGGATGGGTGTCTTTGCCACAAGAAGCCCCTTCCGTCCCAATAACATCGGACTCTCTTCGGTTCGCATCCTCAGTATCGACCTTCACACTCCCGACGGCCCGGTGATAGAGGTGGAGGGTGCAGATATGATGGATGGCACACCCATCTTCGACATCAAGCCTTACCTCGCCTTTACCGACAGCCACCCGGAAGCCAAGGGCAGCCTTACCCCCGACCCCTCTCCAAAGGGAGAGGGGAGAACTGAAGCAGAGTTTTCAATTTTCAATTTTCATCTTTCAATCCTCGAAGCTTTTGATACTTCGCATCTCGAAGCTCTCAAGGAGATTCTTGCTTCCGACCCGCGTCCGCACTATCACGACGACCCCAACCGTGTCTATACGCTTCCCTTCGCAGGCAAGGAAGTCAAGTTCCGCATTGGGGATAACGAAATCGAAGCCTGGCTTGAGAATTAGTGTGCCCCATAGACTTCGATGTCACCGATGCGGACGTAGCCGTCGGTGCCGCCATTGGTGACATTCACTCGCACATAGCGTGCATCGATGGGAGTGATGGCAGCTTCGGTCACGGGCGAGAAGTTGTCCTGGTAGGTGCCTGCCGTGGTCCATGTCTCGCCGTCGAGACTGGTCTCGATGGTGAAGTCGCGGCAGTTGAGGCCAGGATCCAGACCTGCTGCTTCGGCATGGCGCACCACATAACGGCTAATCCGATAAGTTTCCTTGAAATCCAGCTGCACCCAGCCAGTTCCATCGGTGGTTTGCGAAATCCATATATATCCCTCGGAGGGCGACCCGTCTGCGGCGAACTTGACGTTTGTCTTGGCAGGAGACGAGGTAATCACCATATCCTGAAGCATGGTGATGTTGAATGGCAAATGGTGAGCCTCGTTGTAATAGCTGAACCAGTGGTCGGCACGGACGATGTTGACATTGCCTGGCGAGAGCGCGTTGAGTTTGTCCTTCAAGGCAATGAGTTTGTCTGGACCAACGTCCCACACGGTAGCTTGGCCGGTGACGAACATCGGCTCTGCACCGGTGAAGTTCTTGATGTCGCGGTTGAAGAAGTCGGTGATGACATCCACGCCGTTGGCATAGCAGGGGTATTGGACTGTGATGGGCAGCCACTTCGACTGTACCTTGGTGGTCAGTCGGCCGCTCTGTCGTTCCCAATCGTTGATGGTGAGTCCGTAGAGGTAGGGGCAGTTATCTGCATAGACCTTGCGCTGTGTAGTGCTGATGTCGTCCCAAATGGTAATGACGCGCAGGCCGGCTTTCTCGAGATAGCGTTGGGTGAGTTGCGTGTATGGTGTAATCAGCTTGCTGTTACTTGAACTGGCGTAATAGCATGAGTTGTGTGCATCGTAGGGCATGGCATAGCCAAGTCCAGAGGGTCCGCTGACGAAGCAATCGTTGGTAGATGCCTTGCGGTAGTAGTAGTTTAGCATCATGGGCGAGAAGTCGGCCAAGGCAGGGCTGACCGTCCAGTTCATGGCCATCTGGCCGCGCCCGCTCTGCTCGAAGATTTTAGCCATCGCATGTTGGCAGTACTGGATGTTGTCGCCGTCGCTGATATAGACGGCCGCATACACTTTGTTCTCCAGCTTCGGACGTTTGGGCACGGGGGCTATCTTGACGGGCTTGTTGACTGCCGTATAGACTGTGGTGTTCTCAAAGAAGTCGGCGGGGACGGTCGATAGGCCGTACTTTGTGGCTTCGCCCACTCCGGAGCGTTCCTCGGGATACCAGCCCAGGACGATGTCGCGACCGGGGGTCATGTCTTTGAGCATCTTGTCGAGCAGGATGCGTTCGCTTGAGGTGCGAGGGTCGAGCCACACACATGCCGAACCACATGCCACACCGATGTCGTGCACGTATGGTATGTTGGGACGCTCGCTGATGAGCAGGCGGTGGTTGCAGCGGCTCCAATAGTTGTCGTAGAGGTAGTTATAGACAGCCAGTGTGGTGGACATCGTGAGCGAAGTGAGGTCTTCCACAACAGGGAAGTCCATGCCATTCGCTACGAGCTTGGCTCGGACTTCGGCCGTCACGGGGAGCAGGCGTTCCAGTCCGGCGATGGTGACGGCGAGGTTGGAATAGTGGCTCGACAGCGCGTTGCTGTAGAGCACCAGACCGTTTATCTCCTCTTTGAACTGCTTCACCAGTGTATAGGGTGAAGAGGTGGAGATGGCAGCGGTTCTGAGGCTATGTGCCGTGGGCCATGTTGTTTGCGGTTCCTCGTTGTGGTTGTACAGGAGAATGCGCGGGCGGGTGCGATTGATGATGCCCTGCAGCGTGCAGAACATGACGCGCTCATCGTCGCTGAGATTGGCTGCGCTCATGTCCAGCGTCCTGATTTGGCTTGCTGGTGAAGGGAAGAGGGGCAGCAAGCGGTCTTCGGGCCAGCAGAGGTCGTTCGGCTCGAGGAGTGGGTCGCCGTTTTTGTTGAGGTTGTACAGCGTGTCGGCAAATGTTATCTTTTCCACCTCGTTCACTTCGGTACGGACGACAGCGCCATTGGCGGTCTTCATAATCATAGTGGTGGGTTGCTGGGCCAGAAGCCAGCCCCCCCAGCCTCCGAAGGGGAGTAGTTGCAGGGCAGTAGCCAGTAGGAATATCTTTCTCATCTTTTCACCTTTTTACTTTTTACCTTTTCTAATTATAATTGAATTTTCGTGGAGAACGTACCGACCTTCACGATGAAGATGCCAGTGCCCAGTGTCGCACGGCTCAATCGCAATTCGCCATTGCTGAAGGATGGCGTCGGGAGGCTGCGTCCGTCGATAGAATAGACGCGAGGTGTGATGCCCTTTGGAATGCCTCGGAGCAGCATACCGCCCTCTTGCAGAACATAGGTGAAGCCTTTCAATTCGTCGATGCCCGTGTATTCGGATGCATCGCCGAACAGAATCTCCGCAATGTCTGTGATTTCAAACTCCACGGTATCTGCCGAACTCGACTTGACAATCAGTTTGCCTTTGGAGACCGTTACGACGGGATTTGTCTCGAAGAGGATGCCCGCCGTCTCACCACCCATTGTTTTCACCAACAGGCCCTGGCCGCCCTCATCTACTGTAAGGAAACTGATTTGCTTCAAGTCTGCCACGCGAGTCCGGATGCTTGTGCCGTCCGTCTTCTGAATGTCCATGACTTTTTCCTGAGCCCGGCCCGATAGGATGCCGAGGAACAGAGTCGCTACAACAAGAGTCTTTCTCATTACCTTATACATTATATATATAACTAATACTTATGATTCCTTAAAATCGTCAAGCCTCGAAAGAAATTCGTTTGTTTTCATAGGATACCCATGATTTCGCTCAGTGCCGTCACGGTGTGGGTGGGGATGCCGGAGGGTTCGACACCCCAGCGGTTGAAGAGGATGGTGTCGAAGCCAGCATCGCGTGCGCCGATGATGTCGGTCTGGAGGTTGTCGCCAATCATCAGGGTGGTTTCGCGGTTTGCTCCAGACAGCTTGAGGGCGTAGTCGAAGAATTGTGGCGACGGCTTGTTGGCACCTGCATCTTCGCTGAGGATAATGGTTTGGAAGTAGTCGCGTAAGCCGCAGGCCGCAAGCTTTTTATACTGCACTTCGTGGAAGCCGTTGCTGCATAGATGCATTCGGTAGCCCTTGCTGCGCAGATAGTCCATCAGCTCGTATGCGCCATCCACCACACCGGGCTTGTTGGCACAGCAATCCAGAAACTTGTCGCTCACCTGCAGGCAGTAGTCTCTGAACGCAGAGGCAGATTCCTCACTCTTCACTCTTAACGCTTCACTCACGCAAAGCGGGCGGCGAAAGCGTTCCACGATGAGGAAGTCGCGCGTAATTTCTCCACGGGAATAGCGGGACCATAAGTCGATGTTGGCCTGCCAATAGGCATCGTAGAATACTTGCGGGTCAGGGAACCACTGCTCGAGTTGGAAAGCCTCGAAAGTCTCGCGCAGGCTGATGACGGCATTGCCGTAGGTGTCGTAGAGCGTGTCGTCGAAGTCGATGAAGAGATCAAAGTATTTAATCATTTACGATTTGACAATTTACGATTTACGATTTATTTACGATTTGGCTATTTTGTTATTTAAGGCGGTAGCAAATTCTTCACTTAATTAGTGGAAGAAGAGCATTTCGCGGTATTTTGGCAAAGGCCAGAGTTCGTCATCGACGATGAGTTCCAAGTGATCCGCATGGTAGCGAATTGCCTCGATGAGTGGTGCCACGGTGTCGTGGTAGGCAATGGCCTTCTCGCGTTCGTCCTTGATGCGGTTGGCTACGCGCCGTGCCTCAATGAGGCGTTCCACATTCTCGATGATGAAGGCATTGTGCTTGCCCATCTGCTGGATGAGGTTCAGGTTGGGACGATTGAGCTCATCGGCTTGGTCGGCAGGGAAGATGGTCTTCATCTTGCTCACGTTGTCGATGAGCTGGGTTTGGTAGCGGGTGGCAACAGGGATGATATGGTTCATGCAGATGTCGCCGAAGATGCGTGCCTCTATCTGCACCTTCTTGGTGTAGGTGTCGAGCTTGATTTCATTGCGTGCCTCCAACTCTGCTTTCGTGAGGACGTTCATGCGGGAGAACATCTCGATGGTGTCGGGCACAAGGTATTGGTCGAGGATGATGGGTGCGCTGGTCTCAACATCCAGTCCGCGACGGGCTGCCTCCTGCTTCCATGCCTCGCTGTAGCCGTTGCCGTCGAAGCGGATGGGCTTGCAGGTTTTGATGTCTTCGCGAATGGTGCGAAGGATGGCTTTCGTGGGTTCTATGCCGTCGGCAATGAGCTTATCGACGCGCATCTTGAAGTCGGTCAATGCCTCTGCCATAGCTGTATTGAGGACAATCATGGCGGCGGCACAGTTTTGCTGGCTGCCCACAGCGCGGAACTCGAAGCGGTTGCCCGTGAAGGCGAAGGGCGAGGTGCGGTTGCGGTCGGTATTGTCCTGCATCAGCTCAGGAATCTGCGGAATGTCGAGGCTGAGCGTCTGTTTGGCAGAGAGGCTGATGAGTTCATCGTCGGTGCTTGTCTCCAGATGCTCAAGCAGGCTGCTAAGCTCTTTCCCGAGGAAGCTCGACACGATGGCTGGCGGTGCCTCGGCAGCTCCCAGACGGTGGACATTGGTGGCACTGATTATCGAAGCTTTGAGAAGCCCGTTATGCCTATAAACGCCCATCAGGGATTCCACGATGAAGGTGACGAAGCGCAGGTTGTCGAGCGGTGTCTTGCCTGGGCCGTGCAGCAGGACACCTGTATCGGTGGCAAGGCTCCAGTTGCAGTGCTTGCCACTGCCGTTGATGCCGGCGAAGGGCTTTTCGTGCAGCAGGCAGCGGAAACCATGCTTGCGGGCAACCTTCTTCATCAGGCTCATGATGAGCATGTTGTGGTCTATGGCGAGATTGGTCTCCTCGAAGATTGGTGCCAGCTCGAACTGGTTGGGTGCCACCTCATTGTGGCGCGTTTTGCAGGGGATGCCAAGTTCCAGTGCCTGTATCTCCAGGTCTTTCATAAAGGCAGCGACGCGCATGGGAATGGAGCCAAAATAGTGGTCGTCCATCTGCTGGTTCTTGGCGCTGTCGTGACCGAGGAGGGTACGTCCCGTCATCAGCAGGTCGGGGCGTGCGGCATAGAGTCCTTCATCGACAAGGAAGTACTCCTGTTCCCAGCCAAGGTTGCTGATGACCTTCTTGACATCGGGGTAGAAATAGCGGGCAACGGCTGTGGCTGCCTTATCGACCGCCTTGAGGGACTTCTTCAGCGGAGCCTTGTAGTCGAGTGCCTCGCCAGTGTAGGAGATGAAGATGGTGGGAATCATCAGGGTGTCGCCAATGACGAAGACAGGGCTGGTAGGATCCCATGCGCTGTAGCCGCGTGCCTCGAAGGTGCTGCGGATGCCGCCGCTGGGGAACGAACTGGCATCGGGTTCCTGCTGTACGAGCTGCTTGCCTGTGAACTCTTCCACCATACCGCCCTTGCCGTCGTGCTCCACAAAGCCGTCGTGCTTCTCTGCTGTGCCTTCGGTCAGGGGTTGGAACCAGTGTGTGCAATGTGTCACGCCGAGTTCCATCGCCCATTTCTTCATGCCTGCAGCCACGGCATCGGCTGTCGCCATGTCGAGCACGGCACCTTCGTCGATGACATCGCACATCTTCTTATATATGTTGGCAGGAAGATATTTTGCCATCTTCTGGCGGGTGAAAACATATTTGGCAAAGAACTCGCTGGGGCGGTCCTTGCGGTTGGGCACTTCGACGGCTCTTTTGTTAAAGGCCTCGCCTACAATCTGAAACCTGAGTGTGCTGGACATCTTGATGATTTACGATTTGACGATTTACTATTTACGATTTATTGAACTCCCAGCCTCCTTTAGGGGGTCTCTATGAAGCGGCGGGTGAGGTCGCTGTAGGCATCGATGCGCCTGTCTCGAAGGAAGGGCCACCACTGGCGGACGGTCTCTGTTCGTTTGAAGTCAACTTCTACAACTGCTGTCTCTTCCTCGCTGTTGCTGGCCTGATAGAGCAGTTCGCCTTGCTGACCAGCCACGAAGCTGCTGCCCCAGAACTGTATGCCGCCTGTCGCGCCGCTTGGGTCAGGCTCAAAGCCGACGCGGTTGACGCTGACGACGGGGATGCCGTTGGCAATGGCGTGGCTGCGCTGGATGGTAATCCATGCCTCGCGCTGTCGTTGCTGCTCTTCGGGTGTGTCTGTGCTCTCGAAACCGATGGCGGTGGGGAAGATGAGCAGGTCGGCTCCCTGCATCGCCATGAGGCGTGCTCCTTCGGGGTACCACTGGTCCCAGCAGACTTGCACGCCAAGCTTGCCAACGCTCGTCTGGATAGGATGGAAGCCGAGGTCGCCGGGCGTGAAGTAGAACTTCTCGTAATAGGCGGGGTCGTCGGGAATGTGCATTTTGCGGTGTACACCGGCAATGCTGCCGTCAGTCTCGAAGACAACAGCTGTGTTGTGGTAGAGGCCTGCGGCGCGGCGCTCGAAGAGACTGGTGACGAGCACAACGCGGTTCTCCTTTGCCACCTTACTATAGAATTCCGTTGCCTCGCCTGGGATAGGGAGCGCATAGCGGAAGTTTGCGGTGTCTTCCGTTTGGCAGAAGTAGGGGCTGTCATGCAGCTCTTGAAGGACGACAAGCTGTGCGCCCTGTTTGGCTAATTTTGCAATGCCCGAGGCAAGCTTGTTGCGGTTCTCTGCAACATTGTCGGTGCAGCTCTGTTGTATGATTCCGAGTTTCATCAGTTTAACTTTTTAACTTTTCACCTTTTCACCTTTTCACCCTTTCAACGTTTCTTTGGGGAATTGCATGGTGCAGCAATGCAGACTGCCATGCTGGGTGATGAGTGGGCGGCAGTCGATGCCGACGATGTCGTGCATGGGAAACGCCTTGCGGAGCTGTTCCTTTGCCTGAAGGTCTGTGGCAGGATTGCCGTAGGTGGGCATCAGCACAGCACCGTTTATGATGAGGAAATTGGCGTATGTGGCAGGCAGCCGGTTGCCGTCTTTGTCGAAAGCGGCTTGTGCCATTGGCAGAGGGATGAGACGATAGGGTTTGTCTTCCATCGTGCGGAACTCTTGCAGTTGCGCTTCCATGCGGCGCAGCTCGGCATAATGTTCGTCGTTTGGGTCAAGGCACTGGACGTAGGCAATCGTGTCGTCGGGGCAGAAGCGTGCCAGCGTGTCGATGTGGCTGTCTGTGTCATCGCCTGCCAAGTAGCCGTGGTCGAGCCAAAGGATGCGTTCAGCATGGAGGGTGGCAAGCAGACGTTTCTCAATCTGTGCCTGCGTCATCGGTTGGTTGCGATGCGGGGCGAGCAGGCATTTGCTGGTGGTGAGGATGGTTCCTTTGCCGTCGCTCTCTATGCTGCCGCCTTCGAGCACAAAGTTGAGATGGTTCTTATATTGCCCCTTCAGAATGTTCTGTGCAGCTATCTTTCGGCAGATGCAGTTGTCAAACTTGGCAGGGAATTTCTCTCCCCAGCCGTTGAACTTGAAGTCGAGCAAGTGGGGGCCGTTAGGTGCCAGCAGTGTGATGAAACCATGATCGCGGGCCCAGGTGTCGTTGATATGAGCCTTGCAGAACATGATGTGCAGCAGGCTTTTGGCAGGCAGGGCGGTTCCCAATTGTTGACGGACGCGCAGGGGGTCGGGTGTGACAATGATGAGACGCTCGCGCATTGAAATTTCCTTCGCTATGTCAAGATAGCAACGGAAGACATCTTTCAGGATGGAACGCCAGTCTGTGCCCGCATGTGGCCATGTCAGCTGTACGGCGCCCTGTTCGTGCCATTCGGCAGGCAGAAACGGCTTTTCGTAGTTCATAGTCCAGAATCAGTGGTTAGGATGGACCGCGAGGCATCTCTTTGGTCTGCAAATATACGAAATAAAGATTAAACATTAAAGATTAAGGATTAAAGAATTGGCGAAAATGGCAAAAACTGCACGCAAGCAAATAATTTTTCACTTTTCGTTTTTCACTTTTCACTTTTTGTCGTATCTTTGCGCACGAAAAGACATTGTTCGTATGAGCGTAAGAGTTCAAGACGTTATCGACGCCCTTGAAGATTTCGCGCCTCTGCCTCTGCAGGAAAGCTACGATAATGCTGGCTTGCAGGTTGGATTGACAGAGACGGAAGTATCAGGGGTTTTATTATGCCTTGACGTCACCGAAGGGGTGATTGGAGAGGCTGTGGAGCTGGGGTGCAACATGATTGTGTCGCATCACCCGCTCATCTTCCACGGGCTGAAGCACCTGACGGATGCCGATGCCGTGCAGCGCTGTGTGCGCATGGCATTGCAGAACGACATTGCCATCTATTCCGCCCATACCAATCTGGATGCGGCTGTGGATGGTGTCAACTACATGATGGCGGAGCGTCTGGGGCTGGTGGATGTCGTGCTGCTGCAGCCACGCCAGGTGGCGGTGAGCTTCGGCACAAAAACGCGCTCGGTGCAGGCCGGTGCAGGCGTGATAGGCTATCTGCCTGAAGGAGAGGATTCGCTGGCTTTCCTGCAAAGGGTGAAACAGGCTTTTGGCGTGGAGTGCCTGATGCATAACGAACTGCTCTCGCGTCCCATCCAAAGCGTCGCTATCTGCGGTGGGGCAGGGGACTTCCTGCTGGACGAAGCCCTGCGTGCGCAGGCAGATGCCTTCTTGACGGGAGAAATGCACTATCATCAGTACTTCGGCCACGACGGGCAGATACAGATAGGTGTGCTTGGGCATTATCAGAGCGAGCAATACACAATGGACATATTCAATCAGGTAATAGGCGAGAGGTGCCCCCGGCTGCCGCTCTTCAAGACGACACTCTGCACTAATCCGATTAAGTACCTTTGAGTACTTTAAGTGAAAAGTGAATAGTGAATAATTTGCTACCGCCTTAAATAGCTAAATTGTAAATAAATCGTAAATCGTAAATCGTCAAATAGTAAATTATATTGAATCGTCAAATAGTAAATTACAAAGATGGCAAGAGAAAAAGTTAAAGCAAAGGATCCCGCTGACTACAGCGTGGAGGAGAAACTGAAGAACCTGTATGCCCTGCAGAGTATGCTCTCGGAGATTGACAGCATCAAGACGCTTCGCGGCGAGCTGCCCCTCGAGGTGCAGGACTTGGAGGACGAAATCGAAGGTATGACAACCCGCATTGAGAAAATCAATGCCGACATTGCGGAGCTGAAGCGCGACATCAACGAGCGCAACGGCAAAATTGCCGAGAACAAGGCCAACATCGACCGCTACAACACGCAGATGGACAGCGTGCGCAACAACCGCGAGTACGACAGCCTGACGAAGCAGGTGGAGTATGCCGAACTCGATAACCAGCTGCACGAGAAGAAGATTCGCGAGGCAAAGGAAATCGTCGATGCCAAGACAGCGGAAATGACCCGCTGCAACCTTGAAGTCAACGACCGCCGTGTGATGCTTGAAACAAAGAAAGAGGAGCTGGAGGAAATCGTCAGCGAGACAAAGGCTGAGGAGGAGAAGCTCCGCGAGCGTGCCAAGAACCTGGAGATTACCATCGAACCCCGTCTGCTCAACGCCTTCAAGCGCATCCGTCGCAACAGCCGCAACGGTCTCGGCATCGTTTCTGTGCAGCGTGATGCCTGCTGCGGTTGCTTCAACAAGATTCCGCCACAGCGTCAGCTCGACATCCGCAGCCGCAAGAAGATTATCGTCTGCGAATACTGCGGCCGCATCATGATTGACCGCGACCTGGCAGGACTGCCTTCCGAAGTTCAGGAGACACCCAAGAAGAGCGCACGCAAGTCAAGGGCTAAGAAGACAGAAGAATAACTTCACGGACTTAACAACAACGGATTTCACGGATTTTACGGATTATGTTTTTGCTGATTATCGACAGCACTTAAATCCGTAAAATCCGTGAAATCCGTTGTTTATGTATCCCTCTTTATAGCTGTGTCAGCTGGAAGTTGCGCCACAGGACCTTGATGTCGTTGCCGTCGTGGATTTGCAGCATGATGCGGCCGGGTGTGTTGCCGATGAGTTCATCCTCCAGCTCGGCCATAGGCACATCGTTGAGCCAGGTCTGGACATGGCCGCCCTCTACGCGCAGACGCAGCGTGTTCCATTCGCCTTCCTTCAGGACATCCTCCTTCTCGTCGGGAATCTGCTGGAGCCAGCCGCGACCGTATGACTCGTAGATGCCGCCCGTGTCGCTGCCCTTGGGTGCCACTTCGCACTGCCAGCCATGAACCTTGTTGAAGCCCTCGATGAAGGAGTGGAAGAAGAGGCCGCTGTTGCCGTTGCTCGCCTGCTTGAACTCCAGGGTGAGGTCGAAATCTTTGTAGTACTTGCGTGTGCAGAGGTAGCCATACTGTTTGTTGTCGCCATTCTCGGTCACGAGGTTGCCTTCCTCGTCCACGCTCCACTTGCCGTCGCCGAAGGGTTCCCAGCCTGTGAGGTCCTTGCCGTTGAAGAGGCTTTCCGTCTGACCGCCCTTGTGAGGCAGGGGACGAATCTTGATGTTCTTGAACGATGCGGGGTCGCCGTGGTCCTGCAGACAGATGACACCTTCGCTGGCAAGGCCGTATTCGGGAGCATGAGCCCATTTTCCGCTGCCCTTGCGCTCGAACCAGTCGTCGGTCCATGCCTCGAACTCCAGAATCTTCTCGCCATTCAGCCAGTGCTCCACATGGCCGTTGTCGAAGACAATCTTCGAGGTGTTCCACTTGCCCACGGGGTTGACGTGCATCTTCGTGTAGTCGGGCAGGTGCATGGCATAATCAACACCCAGCTTCTGCCATTCCTCCAGCTTGTCGGGAGCATTCACTTCCTCCCAGCCCTCGTTGTCGATGAGCTGATACTCCGGCCCCGTCACGTAAGGAACCGAGAAGGCGGGATTCTCCACCACATGGTAAATCATGCCGCTGTTGCCGCCATGCGTCAGCTTCCAGTCCCAGGTCAGCTCGAAGTCGGCAAACTTGCGCTTCGTAACGATGTAGCCGGAGTCGTCGGCACCGCCGCCGCTGGCTTGGATGCAGCCGTCTTTGGCCGTCCATCCGTTGGAGAGGACAGTGTCGTTGAAGTTTTTCCACTCGGAGAGGTCTTGGCCGTTGAACAGCAGTTCCCAGCCCCCTGCTTTCTCTGCCTTGGTCAGCGTGTTGTCTTTTGGCTGACACCCGCAGATGGTTCCACACATTGCTGCAAAAGAGAGCAGCATCAGATTCGTCTTTCTCATAGTCTTTGTTTTTTGAGGTGTTAATTTAATAGTGTTTTGTTTGTCGTTTTATAGTAATTTCATGCAAATATACAGCTTTTTGCACAGTTCTTCCAAACTTTCAGGGAAGATTACGAGACAATCATCACTTTTTTTTGAACAATGCCCCAAACCTCACCCCTGCCAGCCTATGTCTGTCGAAGTCTGTGCTTAACTCTGTCGAAGTCCGTACTTAGAAAAACTGTTTCGCACGCGGAAACACTTTGTTTCACGGGCGAAACAAATTGTTTCCACTGCCGAAACAAATACACACAATAGCCTTTAACCACGAATCAAATAGCCAAGGTTTTTCATGATTATGGTTGCCATGCTGTGTGGTTTCGCAGCAATGGCACAAAGTCCCGGCACATTGTCTTGCGGGGATGTTACGGCTACAGCCGGTGGCGAGACCGCCTATTTGGAGGTTAAGCTGACGGCAGAGGATGTCACCGCTCTTTCCGGCATCCAGTTCAGTTTCACTCTTCCCGATGGCGTGTCTATCGCTCAGTATGACGGTGGCGACGGCGATATGGTAAACGATGTGACCTTCCCCATCGCAAAGCAAAGCCATTCGGTAGGTGTCAGGGCGGCAGAAGGTGGCGCCTATATCGTGTATCTTGCCGGTCAGAGTTCCGTTTCCTTCAGGACCACCACGGATGTTGTGGCAAGGATAGGTCTGAAGGTGGCAAAGACCGTGACGGACGGCACCTACAATATCAACTTTGTGAAAGCCATTGTTTCCGACAAGTCAACCCCCGTTCAGTCCTATGATGTGCCAGACTTCTCTGCAAAACTGACCGTAACCGCTGCAGAGCCTGATGACGACACCGACATCTCCAAACTGGACAATGTCATCTATTTGGAGAAGATGGAAGGCTTCCTCGGCAGCTCTGCCACGCTGTCCTTCAAGATGAAGAACACGGCCAACATTCGCGGCTTCCAGTTCGACCTCTATCTGCCCGAAGGCGTAACGCCAGTGGTGAAGAACAACCGCATCCAGGCAAAATTGAGCAGCGGCCGTCTGCCCGAAGACGACGAGCACAAACTGGCATTGCAGGAGCAGGAGGACGGCTCCATCCGCATCCTCTGCAATTCTGAATACGATGAGACGTTCACCGGCAACAGCGGCGAGATTTTCACTATGACGGTCAACGTCGCCGAGGATATGGCAGAAGGCAATTATCCTATCGTGATGAAGCAGATGCGCCTGTCCGAGACAGACATCGACCATTATTATGACACGAACCGCGTTCAGTCCACCATCACCATCATGGCCTTTATGCTCGGCGACATCAATGGCGACGGAGTGGTCAATGTGAGCGACTATATTGGTGTGGCCAACCACATCATGGGCAACACGCCAACCTCGTTCAACATAAGCGCAGCCGATGTGAACAGGGACGGCATCGTGAACGTGAGCGACTATATCGGCATCGCCAACATCATTCTGACGGGCAACCCCTACGGCAACACGAACAATGCAAAACCCGCCTATCAGAAGGCAAATGTCACCGATGTCAGCACGATGGAGAATGTCATCTATGTACCGTCTCAGGAAGTCACCGCCGGTATGCAATCCACGCTGTCCTTCCACATGAAGAACACGGCTGAGATTCGCGGCTTCCAGTTCGACCTCTATCTGCCCGAAGGCTTCACGGTTGTGAAGAATGCCAAGGGACGCATCCAGGGAGCACTCAGCAGCGGCCGCTTGCCGGAAGACGACGAGCATACCCTCACGATACAGGAACAGGCCGACGGCGCCATCCGCTTCCTCTGCGGCTCGCAATATGATGAGACATTCACGGGCAACGATGGCGAAATAATCACGCTGCAGATAAACGTTCCAGAGGACATGAAGAATGGCGACTATCCTGTTGCCCTGAAGACGATGCGCCTGTCCGAAACGGACATCAGCAAGTACTATGACACAGACCTCGTCGAGACGACCGTCACGGTAGTCGGCGGCGTTGGCATTGCTGACATCCTCGAGGACAGCAACACGCCTGCCGTCATTTACAACCTCTCCGGCCAGCGTCTCGCCAAGCCGCAGCACGGCTTGAACATCGTCAATGGCAAGAAGATTATAATCAAGTAATCCTGCATCGTAAAAGAATACAGTTAGTATTACAAGACAACGGATTCCACGGATTTGAGTGCTGTAGATAATCAGCAAATAAGATAATCCGTAAAAATCCGTGGAATCCGTTGTTTGTATGCAAAAGAGAAAAACCTCTCTAACCCCTAACCCTAACCTCTCTTTTTACATTGTTGCAACTGTTGCAAGTGTTGCAACTGTTGCGCTCAGAGCGGTATCTTTCTGTAACCCTCTGGGGTTCGAATGATTAGCTCTCTTTGCAGCATTCGGGAGAGGTACGTGCGCGAGCTTTCGGGGGAGAGGTCTTTTTCGGCCATGACACTGCGGAGGTCGGTGGCGGTAAACTCACTGAGCATGAGGTCGAGGAGCTTGAACATGGCGTTGCTCCTTGCCACGCGGCTGGCGGCTATGTCCTGACGTTTCTGTATGGCCTCGTTTTCCTTGGCGGCTTCGTTGATGCTGTCGGCAAACATGATGTACTGGTTGAGGAAGCATTTGTTGCCGTACCTACAATCCTTTTCAAAAGACAAATCCTTACAAGAATAATAAGTTGGCATTTGTTCTTATAAAATCATCGAAGACTGTTTCCACGACCGGCACAGAGACAGAGTTCCCAAATTGCTTATACGACCAGGCATCGGACGGATGAAGCTTAAATGTGTCAGGGAATCCCTGTAATCTGGCACATTCGCGAGGCGTGATATGCCTTGCGCGGTTGTGCTGAATGACACACCAAGCGGTTGGCATCCGATGAAGTCAAGGTAACTGAAATGCTTTCAGGGTCAAGGAACTTGAATACCTCGAAAGACATATTTCCACAAACGGGATTATACTTGCCATCTGTCTCCATTCACTCTGCTTCCAGAGCATTAAAAAACTCGGTATCAACCTCATATGATTTTATCTCGTTAAGCCCAATACCATACTCCGCTAACTTGTTGATAAGTTCCTCGCCGTCCATCAGGTCTATCAAACGCTTACCTTCACTCGATGCCTCTTCTTTGGCCTCACGGGTAAATGCGCCTGTAGTGATAAGCACGCCTTTCTCAATGTTGGTTCCCAGTGAGCCGCGGAAATCACGAATCTGAGGCGCACCTACCTGCCCCTTATATCGCTTGCATTGAAAAGCCACATTAAAACTGAAGATGCCATTGATGCGGAGCTTTCCAGTTCCATCAATGCCGCCGTCACCTGATTTCTTGGTAACCTGAACGTCAGAGAATCCACATTCACGTAACAGCCGCTGAGCCAGTTTTTCAAAAGCATATGGGTCAAGGTTATGGAGTATTTCAGAGACTTCTTCACGCCAGTCTTTTTTCTCACGTTCTTCGTTTTCTTCTCCAGCCTTGCCTTTCTTCTTGTTGAGATTTGCAACTTTCTTGATTTCCTTGGTATCTATTTTCCCGGACTTGGCAAGTTTTGCACCCTTGCTGGTTAGAGACCATACGCCTTGCTTGCTATTAACAACTGCACCATAGTTTTTCAGGTCGGTTCTGGCCCACATCAAACGATACTCTACTTCAGACATCGTAAAGCTGTGCATTTCATCAACAACCTCATTTGACAAATTGGCAATGGAAAGGACTTTTTTGTAAATCTCTCCTGTAGAACCAGAACCGCCTAATGCGTCAAGTGCCTTCAACGAGGGTTCATAAAAGAACTCCGTTGAAGGGCAGAGCTTCCTTGTGGCACTTTTTCGTCTTTGCCATACTTATTGTGTTATAGGCCTGTGGAGACCACTACGCTCATCATGTTTTATGCCAATGAGAGTCCAAATGTTACCGATGATGCCAATGACACCTAAGACAATTAAAAAAACGAGGAATTCCATACTAACTGTTCTTTTATTTAATTTTCAATCCACGTCGATATATATTAAAGCCCCATAATGCAAATATTCCCGCAACTGTGGCTCCAGCAGTGAACAACCATACCTTATCAAGATCGAGGTCAATAATACCAGTGAGGATAATTCCTCCAAATACCAGTTTTGCCAAGTCGAGCAAGAAGTCACTTACCTTCAAGTAGAATGCCTTTTGCCGCTCTCTGGCTTCTCTTATCTGTTCGGCATACTCCAAGCCTGAATGGAGTTGCTGGTTTTGCTGCTTCTGTTTGTTTCTGTTTGCACTCATTTCTTTAATACTTGATGCAAATATACGACAAATAATCGGAATAACGATGAATTATGAGTTTTTTTAACTTCTTATGATAGGCCAAAAGTGTTACGTAGCATCCATTGTGATATCTGCCATCGTTCGTCCATTGCGTCATCATGCCAGAATTTCCGATATGAATTCTTCTTAACACCTTCTCTAATAATCAGTTGTTTCTGCCCCAGATACTCAAAAGCATTGCACTTGTAGAGAATTGCGCGAATGCTGGGGGTTGTTGATGCTGCACCATATATCAGAAGCATGATGAGGTCTTTGGTTAGATTCTTGTTTTTACATGCAGCCTGCAGATTCTCCATTGTGTCAATCTGCATTTTCTCGTTAGTGGGCTTGCTCTTTATTGGAAGGGATGTGAATGTGTAATGGTATTCCTTTCGTCCCAGTTTGTAGTACAGTTCTTTGTCTGGGAAGATTTCTTTAAATGTAGTGTTGATACGCTGGATTGGTTCAGAGCCGACATCCGTCAACAGGACAAGGTGCTTCAGGAATAGATGGTATTCAAAATCAGAAGCATCAAGGAGACCAAACAATTTCTCAGGCTTGTTTCTATCAGCCAAAGTCAAAAGCGAAATGAATTTTTCCTGCGTATCTATGAGATATTGTAGGATGCTAACTTTCATGGCTTCCTCCCGCACCTCTTTTGGCCACCATTTGCACCCGACTTGTTCCAAGTCTTTTATAGTACGCAAATACCTATCGTCGTTCATGTTGATTGATTTTTATTGTGCAAAGTTGCAGAAATAGTTCTGCACTTGCAAGCATCTGTTTTCTCTTTTTCGTCTGCAAAGTTACGAATTTTCCGCAACACTTGCAACACTTGCAACACGCAAAATCGAGAAAAAAGTAGGTGCTATATATTATTATATAATTAATACTATTATGTAATTATTGATATATAATATATAGGGAAGCCTTCGCCCCGAAACAACATGTTGCAACAGTTGCAAGTGTTGCAGACCCCCTATCTCCCCCTCACTTTATATCTAAGGAGTGAAGGAGGAAAGGAGTTGTTTCGCTAGCGAAACTTTTTCTCCTCAGACTCCTATACTCCTTAGAATTTTATTCTTGTCTAAGGAGAAGAAGAGGGAAGGAGGTGTTTCGCCAGCGAAACTTTTCTCCTATGGCTGCTGAGCTACATCATGCTGCAAAGTCTATGCTGTACTTGCGGCAAATCCATTCCAAGGCCTTCGGGGCAAGTTGGCAGCTATCTGCCATGCATAGCCTCCAATAACTATCAATAACCTCCAATAACTTCCAAAGACTTCCAAAGACCGTCAGTGGCACGCAGAAATGTCGTACCTTTGCAGTGCCATTCGGAAGTAAAGCACGCCTATGTGCGCAATTAGGCACGGCTCGCGGACGAACCAGGCACGGCAGACGCGCCAGCCAAGCATTTAACCTCACACAGAAAGCACAGAAACAGAACCTTCGCATCATCCGTGCAACAAACGAAACATAAAGAAAATAATTGTCCCATGCCTGCTGGCTGGTACTGGAATTTTTCGTACCTTTGCGTGCGGGAAGCGGCAACAGCAACGACTATGGAAAAGGAAAAGAAAAGACAATCGCGGCGCAAGCGGCTGATGGAGAACCGGGTCTATCGGGCGATGGCCGTCCTGACGCGCTACATGGACCGCTACTATCTGGATGCCATCATCGGCCTGATTCCGGGCTGGGGCGATGCCATTGCACTTCTGAGCGCCGTGCCGTTTGTCTATTTCTCGCTTTACATCATCAAGAGCGTCCCCCTGACGCTCGCGGTCCTCAACAACGCCCTGCGCGATGTGCTGCTGGGCTTGATTCCATTCTTCGTGGGGGATGTCATCGACATCTTCCATCGCTCCAACGTCCAGAACATGGAGATGGTTCAGGGCTTCGTGGATGGTGACAAGGCCGTCATCAGGAAGGTGAACCGGCGTGCCCTGCAGTCGGTTGTTGTCCTCGTCGCCCTGCTTCTGCTCATAGCTCTCATGGTATGGGCGCTCGTCAGCTTTGGCGGCTATATGTTTTCATTGGTAAAGCAGATGTTGCCGTAGGGTGGGATGTCCTCGACGAACCGATAGGTGCCGCTTTCGTAGTCAATCTGGCAGCAGTAGTGGTGCAGCCCGTTGCTCACTACAAGCCATTTCACCCGAAGCTTTATATTGTAGCGGCTTATCTGCTCGAACACCTGCTGGGTAATCTCCACCTGCGGCGACTTGTACTCGACAATCATCACGGGCTGTGCGCCCTGTCCATAGACGACACTGTCGCAGCGCTTCTTGGTGCCGCCCAAGGTGAGGGATATTTCGTTGCCGATGCATTCCGCTGGGTAGCCCTTATGTGAAATAAGATAGTGGACAAACTGCTGCCGCACCCATTCTTCGGGGGTCAACGCCACATATTTCCGCCTCAGAATGTCGAAAACATGCTGCTTGCCGTCCTTCGTCGTGACTTTAAGCTCTGTTTCCGGAAGGTTCAGTGCCTGCATTGTCGTAATGAATTTATATATTGAAAGTTTCTGAAGTTAAAATGGAAGTAAAAGTGGAAGTTAACTCGCTTCGCTCGTGGAAGTTAAAATGGACGATACCAAATATGCCGGCAGCATCCCATTCTGTCGTCCTGCCAGCTTTGCTGGCTTAACTTCCTGCACGAAGTGCTTAACTCCCTATTTAACTTCATTTTATAACTCCCGAAACTTAATTTATATATTATAATTTCTGCGAAGGTAGGAAATAATTCTTAATTCTTAACTCTTAATTCTTAATTTATTCGTATCTTTGCTGCAAAATTACATAAAAGATGAAGACAAAGCAAGAAATTGTAGAGAATTGGTTGCCAAGATACACTCAGATGCCGCTCGAGAGCTTCGGATCGTACATCCTGTTGACGAACTTCAACAACTATGTCGATATCTTCTGCGATAACTTCGGCATCGAAAAGCCGGAATACACTTCCAACATGCGTTGCGCAACGGCTGACGGCATTACCATCATCAACTTCGGTATGGGAAGCCCCAACGCTGCCATCATCATGGACTTGCTCAGCGCCATACAGCCGAAAGCCTGCCTCTTCCTGGGCAAGTGCGGCGGCATCTCCTCGAAAACGCAGCGCGGCGACCTGGTGCTGCCCATCGCCGGTATCCGTGGCGAGGGAACAAGCAACGACTACTTCCCGCCAGAAGTGCCCGCGCTGCCTGCCTTCATGTTGCAGCGTGCCGTCAGCAGTACCGTGCGCGACCTCGGCTTCGACTACTGGACAGGAACGGTCTATACGACCAACCGCCGCGTCTGGGAGCACGACGACAAGTTCAAGGAGTACCTGAGGACTACAAGGGCAATGGCTGTGGATATGGAGACGGCAACGCTTTTCACTTGTGGATTTGCTAACCACATCCCTACGGGAGCACTCCTGCTCGTCAGCGACAACCCAATGACACCCGAAGGCGTGAAGACCAGCGAAAGCGACAAGCAAGTGACAGCCAGCTATGTGATAAACCACATGCAGATAGGCATCCAGGCACTTGAAATGATTAAGCAGGAAAAGAAGACCGTCCGTCACTTGAAGTTCGACTACTAAACCATCTTTTCACCCTTTTACTTTTTTACCTTTTCAATTTTTCACCTTTTAAGATGGCAGCAAGGGGCATTACATACGACGAGATACTGCGCGACGTGAGGGCGCAGAAGATAGCGCCCGTCTATTACCTGATGGGAGAGGAGGATTACTATATCGACAAGCTGAGTGATGCCATCGTCGATGCTGTGCTGGGCAAGGATGAACGTGATTTCAATCTTGATGTCGTGTATGGAGCCGATGTGAATGTCGATAAGGTTATCGAGTTGGCACATGCATATCCGATGATGGCAGAGCGGCGGGTCGTCCTTGTGCGCGAGGCGCAGGCAATGCGCTCGCTCGATGGCTTGGATGCCTATTTGACCCATCTCACGCCCACGACGGTGCTTGTCTTCTGCCATAAACACGGCACTCTGGACAAGCGCAAGTCCGTCAGCAAAGCGATTCAGCAGGCTGGCGTGGTCTTCGAGAGCAAGAAATTGTACGAAAACCAGCTGCCGCCCTTCATTTCGCAGTATTTCCGCAGCCACGATGTGGATATTGAGCCGCGAGCCATTCAGATGCTTGCCGGCCATGTCGGTGCAGACCTGAGTCGCCTGACTACTGAAATGGACAAGCTTCTGCTGGCACTTCCGGAAGGTGGTAGGGTGGTAGGGACGACACTCGTGGAGGAACAGACGGGCATGAGCAAGGACTTCAACGATTTTGAGCTGATGGCTGCACTTGCCCAGCGCAACATCTTTCGTGCCAACCAAATCGTCAAGTACTATCAGGGAAACCCTCGCAGCTTTGCCATCGTGCGCACGCTTACCAATTTGTTTACATTTTTTTCCGATGTCATGCTTGCATATTATGCTCCCGACAGAAGCGACGCTGGCATTGCCGCATGGCTCGGAAAGAGCGAGTGGAAGGTGCGGCAGGATGTCGGTCCGGCTCGAAGAAACTACTCTGGCGTGAAGGTAATGCAAATTCTGGCTGAAATACGCAAAACTGATGCCCAAAGCAAGGGAGTAGGGGGCTGCAGAACCCCTCATGAAGAGCTTCTTCAGGACTTAATCTTCTTCATTTTGCACTAAATCCGTTCTGTTTTGAATTGTTTCGTGAAGCTCGAAAATCGGCTTTATTCACTGAAACAAAACGGTTTATGCAGGGTCTGTACCCTCTGAGAATCGCGTGAAATTCCCCAAGCTTGCCCTTGGGACAAACGGCGGCAAAAATCAGCAAACGACGCGGTTTTTGCCGTTTTTCCTTATTCTTTAGGGTCTTTACGCAAGTTTTGATTTGAAAACCTAAATAAATCAAACGGCGTGACGCACATAGCAAAAAGTCAGGCTGATTCACAAAATACTCACATACAACACCCTGCTGTTTTTGTTTGCAAACTAAAACCCCAAAAGCAAAACCACCCGATTCGCATACATAAACGCAAACTTATGCGCAAAATCAATTTCCCCACATTGTATTGTAAACCAACAGATAATGCATAATTATTAAAACGAAAAGAGTAGGAAAATTGCACACAAGGGATGCTGGATGTCGTTTTTTTGAAGCTGATGAGCCAAAACCATAAAACGGAGGTGAGTTTTACAAGCTTAAAGCCAAATAATTGCAGAATTTTGTGAAAGTTGCTTGGTTTAAGCGGGTTCCGAGCTTCATATAAAGTTGTGCATAAGGGAATACCACATTTCTAAACTCGGAATTTCGTTTTGTGAAATATAGGTTTGCAAACAAAAACACAAAGTCTTGCCTCGAATTTCTAAAGCTAAAGTTTGGAGATGTAAAGTGTTTTTCGTAACTTTGCACGCGATTTAAGAACGTAAACAGACACTCACAACCCGTAGGGGCATCAAAAATCATGAAGGATCGTATCATTTCTCTTATGAAGCGCATGGGAATGTCGCAGAAAGTTTTTGCTGCAGAAATATGCATTTCCGAGGGAGCGCTCTCGAGTATCTTTAGTGGTAGAACCAAGCCGACACTCAACACGGTGAACAATATCCACGAACGTTTTCCGGAGGTCAACATGAGTTGGCTGATAGACGGGAAAGGCGAAATGTTCAGTTCCGCAGCTCCCGATGCTGTGCAGAATGGAGCAAACGAAGGGGTGTCTGCCAATGCTGCACCCCAGATGCAGGGCATCCCGCTTCAGACAAGTTTCGTGGAGCAGTTTTCTGGTGCCCAGCAGGCAGCCTCTTCTGCTTCGTTTCCTGCGACAGAAACGAAAAGTTTTGACAAACCGATGCGGCGTATAGCGGAGATTAGGGTCTTCTACGACGACGGAACTTTTGAAACTTTCCCCGCTAAGCAATGAAAAATATCGGAACATGCTTTATGTTCCGATATTTTTTGTAACTTTGCAGTGCGTTATATATAATAATGTATATGAGGAAGTACATTTTAGACCTGCAAGTCACTTCTGTGGAGCATCCGAGCGAACGGTATCTGCTGCTCGTTGCAACCAATCCTGATGGCCCTCTTCCCGAGATGTGCCCTGGACAGTTTGCCCAGCTTCGTATCGATGAAAGTAAGGATACATTCCTGCGCCGTCCCATCAGTATTCACTACGTTGACTATGCGAAGAATGAAGTTGGTTTCCTTGTGCAAAAGGTTGGAGAGGGCACTGTATCGCTGTGGAAAAAGCAGCCTGGTTCGGTGCTGAATGCCATTCTGCCTTTGGGCAGGGGCTTCTCGATGCCTGTATCGGCGGAACAGAAGGTGTTGCTTGTGGGTGGTGGCGTAGGTATTGCTCCGCTTCTTTTCATGGGAATGGAAATGAAGAGGATGGGCGGGCACCCCACGTTCCTGTTGGGTGCACGAAGCAAATCCGACTTGGTTCGACTGGAAGCCTACCGTGCCTGTGGCGATGTCTATGTGACCACGGAAGACGGTTCGGAAGGCGAGAAAGGATTCGTCACGCAACACAGCCTCTTGCAGAGAGAAAAGTTTGACAGTATTGCCGTTTGCGGCCCTAAGCCTATGATGATGGCAATGGCTTCCTATGCAAAACGGATAAATACGCTTTGCGAGGTCAGCTTGGAGAACATGATGGCTTGCGGCTTGGGTGCCTGTCTCTGCTGTGTCGAGGACACGGTGGATGGCAACGTCTGCGTCTGCAAGGAAGGCCCTGTCTTTAACATTGAAAGGTTGAAATGGTGATAAAGCGAAAAAGAGTAAGATGGCAGATTTACAGGTAAATATATCAGGCTTGAAGCTTGTCAATCCTGTCCTCACGGCCAGCGGCACGTTTGGCTACGGCATAGAGTATAAGGATTTCGTTGACCTGAGCCTGTTGGGGGGCGTTATTGTCAAGGGAACTACCCTGCATCCCCGTGAAGGCAATCCCTATCCGCGAATGGCCGAGACAGCACAGGGTATGCTCAATTGCGTTGGTCTGCAGAACAAGGGCGTGGATTACTTCTGCAAACATATCTATCCGCAGATAAAGGACATTCAGACCAATATGATAGTCAATGTGTCTGGCAACAGTCCAGAAGATTATGCGGAATGTGCGGCACGTATCAATGAACTCGACTGCATTCCTGCAATAGAACTCAATATCTCCTGTCCAAACGTCAAGCATGGCGGAATGGCCTTCGGCACTACAACCGATGGTGCAGCCAGTGTGGTGAAGGCTGTCCGCGAGGCATACAGAAAGACGCTCATCGTGAAGCTTTCGCCAAATGTGACCAGCATCACCGACATTGCTCTTGCTGTCCAGGATGCAGGAGCCGATGCCGTCAGCCTGATAAACACGCTGATGGGAATGGCTATCGACATAGAGAAACGCAGGCGCGTGCTGAGCATCGGGACAGGTGGATTGAGCGGACCGTGCATCAAGCCTGTGGCTTTGCGAATGGTATATCAGGTGGCGAAAGCAGTGCGGATTCCTGTCATCGGTCTTGGCGGAATCAGCAATGCGAAGGATGCAGTGGAATTCCTGCTGGCAGGAGCTTCGGCCATAGAGATAGGAACGGCCAACTTCCTTGACCCGGCCATCAGCATCAAGGTGGCAAAAGGCATTAACGAATATCTCGACAGGCATGGCTTTTCGAGTGTGAAAGACATCATAGGAATATGCGAATAGACATCATCACCGTATTGCCCGAGTTGATACAGGGCTTCATGCAGGAGTCCATTGTCGGCAGGGCGCAGAAGAAGGGATTGGTGGAAATACATATCCACAACCTGCGCGACTACACGCTGGACAAATGGCGACGCGTGGATGATTATCCCTTTGGCGGTTTTGCGGGCATGGTCATGCAGTGCGAACCTATCGACCGCTGCATCTCGGCACTGACTGTTGAGAGGCATTACGACGAGATAATCTTCACCACTCCAGATGGTGAACAGTTCGACCAGCCGATGGCCAACACGCTTTCGCTATGCGAGAACATCATCATCCTTTGCGGGCACTACAAAGGCATCGACTATCGCATAAGAGAGCACCTTATTACCAAGGAAGTGAGCATAGGCGATTATGTGCTGACAGGTGGCGAATTGGCGGCGGCAGTGATGGCCGATGCCATTGTGCGCATCTTGCCTGGTGCCATTGGCGACGAGCAGAGCGCCCTATCCGATTCCTTCCAGGACAATCTGCTGGCGGCACCTGTCTATACTCGTCCTGCCGAGTACAAGGGCTGGAAGGTGCCTGAAGTGCTGCTATCCGGCAACGAGCGCCTGATTAAGGAATGGGAGTTGCAGCAAAGTCTGGAGCGCACGCAGCGACTTCGCCCGGATTTGCTGAAAGATGAAACACCAGAATGCCCCAAGAAAGGGGGAAAGACGAAAAGAAAGTAATATATAATATGGAAAAAAAGGACATGAAGCTGTACATCATTGCCGGGTGCAATGGTGCAGGCAAGACAACGGCCTCGTTCACCGTCTTGCCCGAGATGTTGGGCTGTCGTGAGTTCGTCAATGCCGACGAAATAGCGGCCGGCCTTTCTCCCTTCAACCCGGAGGGCGTAGCCATCCAAGCAGGGCGACTGATGATAGACCGTATCATCTATTTGCTGAAGGAAGGCGAGACTTTTGCTTTCGAGACGACATTGGCAACACGTTCATACGTCAAGCTTATCCAGCAGGCACGTAGGCGCGGCTATTTTGTCACGTTGCTGTTCTTCTCGCTGAGTACCCCAGAGCAGGCCGTAGCGCGTGTGGCAAAACGTGTCACAATGGGCGGGCACAGTATTCCGACAGATGTCATTTACCGTCGTTATGAGGCTGGTCTGTCCAATCTGTTCCAGCTCTATATGCCGGTTGTTGACAGCTGGTCGCTCTACGACAACAGTGACTGCCCTGCAGTTCATATCGCATCCGGTCTGGGCGGAGACAAAGTTGTGGTCTATGAGGCAGAGGCCTACCGCCTGCTTCAAAACAAATACGGCAAGCCGGTGGAGGGCGAGAAGGCATGAAGGAGAAAGAGATACTTGAGATGCAGCGCCTGATTGACGAAGGCGTGCGTCGGGCACAGAGCCGCTTGTGGCAGCGTGCCGGAGCAGCTCGTCAGAGCCTTGTCGTTTGTCGTGATGGAAAAATCCTGGAGATGGTGCCAGAGGCAGAGCAGTGCATTGCCGACAGCTACAGCGGCGACCCCCTGGCGCGCCGCAAGCAGCGATAACAAAAAAAGAGGACATGTCAAAATAAACTGACATATCCTCTTTTATGTTTTAACCACGAAAAGCTTTATTTGGAGATGGAGCGGTCGATGATGCGAACCAAGTCGCCGATAGTGATGCGGTCGTTGCCGTCAACATCATCGATGTCATCATCATCGTTTACTATTTTTGATGCCATCAGGCTGATGTCATCCTGGTTGATGATGCCGTCTCCGCTTGGGTCATGGGGGTCTGGGGCAACCCAAGCATGGGGAGCAAGTGTCGGTCCTGGCCGGAGCTTCCAATTCTGGCTGCCTTGGTTTGGATAGCTGACAATCCAGTCTTCGGGATGTGACTGGATGAAAGTCAAGTTCTCGTCCACTTTGTCTTCGCTGCCGAGCAGGAACCACTGGCGCGATTCTTTGCCGGAAACTGCTTCTTGCCTGTCATTGAAGGGATCGTCCCATGTGGGGTCGATAGCGTACCAATTCCCATCTTCCATCTGTACATAGTTCCACATGTGTGCTTGGAATTTTTTTGTGAAGGGGCTGAATGCATTGCCGGACATCAGGATGCAGGGAATGTCCATTGCATCGCAGAGCACCTTCAACGCACGGGCATAGCCTTCGCAGACAGGAGCCTGCTTTCCCGTATTGCCTTCCAATGCACTGTACGGACTCCATGGAATACCTCCCAAATAGTAGAAATTATATGTATAGGGATCGCTATAATGGTATTGGTTGTAGCAATTATGGGTGGTGAGCCAGTCGTGTACTTTCCGCAGCTTACGATGCCGTGACACGCTCTGGCATTGCTCCAAGATGTTTTGTACAGAGGTATTATAGATGTTCACGCCCCTGGCAATGTTTGAAGTGTTGCGGAAATCATAGTATAATTCGCCATTGTTGCGAATATCGTAGTTGCCGCCGGTGTTGTAGTCGTAGTAGTTGTCGTGCAGGACGAAGAAAAGCTTTATTGTGTAATTGACGGTGCCTTTTCCTGTGAAGGGATTGGAATTGTATGAATAGGAGAAAGATGATTCGTTGCGGTATTCGTTGCCAATCCAGAATGCTTCCGGGTGATCAAATTTAAGGGAGAGAAAGGCATAGGGCAGGAATGAGTTCAGAGTGTCTACTGCCTTGTTAGTATGTTTTTGGACGAGTTCCTCTACGGTCTGTTTAATGAAATCTTGACTCGAATAGCTGGGAAAAGTGAATTCGGTGGTGTAGGCTGTTTCTTTCAGGGTATGGCAGTAGGCTCCAACTTTTCCCCTTCCTATTCCTGCTACGTATTCTGACATTGCGAGGTTGCTTAGCCAGTTTACGCCGCCATTGAGAATCTCGTGGGTTGCCTCGATATAATCATCAATGAAGTTTTGGAGGTAGTCGGGCATGTTGGTGATGCGGTCCCTATAATTGACGGCTGCATTGTTTGTGCCTTGGGCATTTGCGGAAAGGCTGGCAGAGCATAGGGCTGCAGCTATGATAAAATGTCGTATTGTCATAATGATATATTATATAATGTGTAAAGTGTAAAAGTAGGACTTAGAAGCAACAGCCCAAGTGTACGCCGCACTCACGCACGCCAGGGAACTTGCTGGAGTCTCGGAAGTCGCGCGAATAGCTAAAGCCGAGGAAATAGCGGTTCATGTAGAAGCGTATGCCTGCCTGCCATGCGACTTGGAAACGTCCCCATCCGTTGCTGCCGCAGAGATTCGTGTGGCTGGAACAGTCGTGTGCCATAGCAATGGCGCGTACAGAAGCTCCTGCGAATGGGGCGATGGCATAGTCCTTCTCCTTCCACGGATATATTTTGTAGAGGACGTTGACAGGGATGCGGAAGGTGATGACCCGTGCATCCATCATGTCCTTAGTCCATGAGAACTTAACGTTGGCACCTGCCTCAACGAAGTATGGCTTCTCCTCCATGACCTGAATAAGGCGGTTGTAGCCCAGTAGGAATTCGTTGAAGTGTACACGGCAGTCATCGCTGACTTTGTAGCGCGAAGGGGAATACTGCAGATAGATGGCATTCTTGTATTCCTTGTGCTGTGGTTTTGGCGCCTCTTCTTCTTCCAGACTCCATTCTTCCACGTCGTAGTCGTCATCGAATTGTGCCTGGGCATTGAGGCTCAGGCACAATATGGCACATAGAGCCATTGTCTTGCGGGTGGGTCTCATGGCTTCTTTGTTGCGGGTTTTGCGGGGTGAAGGATGCGAGGCTAAGAGCGTTTCGTCATCATGATGTGTGTGACGATGCCGGCAATGATGATGAGCAGTGCACCGATGTTGTAGAAGTTGTAATCTACCAGGTCTGCAAAATAGCTGATGATGAGCATCAGTGCGCCGAGCACGATAAGGATGATACCCAAATTCTGTTTCATAGTTGTATGTTGTTTTGTGTTGTTTTTATTTGTTTGCTCTGCAAAGGTACGAAAAATAGTTCATAGTTCATAGTTCATAGTTCATATTTTTTAGTTCTCGCCTCATTTTCATAATCTTTAACTATGAACTATGGAATGTGAACTGCCTTCAGAACTGCCACCATTTCTTTTGTGGCTTCGGTTCTTCGAGCGACATCCGTTCCATGAGAATCTGTTCGTAGGTTTTCTTTTCTTTAATCATTTGGTAGATGGTGCCCCAGTCGGGAAGGCCGCCAATGTTACGGTCATCAATCCACAGGTCTGCCTTGATTTTCCGGCTGAAGTTTTGGTTCTTGGTGAGATCCTCTTCGGGGTAGTCCTTGTTGACGGCATAGAATTCCACACCGCGTTTGCGGCACCATTCTATGGCTTCGTCCAGAAGCTTGCCTTCGCGCACGCTCCAAAGGATGAGCTTGTGGCGGTCTTCGATGAGCATTCTCAGTGTTTGTGTGGCAAAGGGCAGTTCCTTGCCGATTTCGGGGTAACGGTGCTCGACGATAGTCCCGTCGAAATCAACTGCTATTGTCATACTTGTCTTGCTATAGTTTGCTTTTCTGCTGCAAAGGTACAAAATTAAATCAAGAATTAAGAATTAAGCGTTAAGAAATTTAGGAAATGGGAGAATAAATCCCTAATCCCTAATCCTTAGCCCTTTTTTCTTGCGCTCTGTTTTGCAGATAAAAGAAAAAGATGTACCTTTGTGCAACAATAAATAACAATTCAAATGAAAAAGTCAACATTCCTTATGCTCCCGTTGATGGCAATGCTGTTGATGTCGAGCTGTGTTTCAACCAAGAAGATTGTCTATTTCCAAGATTCTGACGAAGTGTTCAGGCAGACTCAACTAATTATGCAGCAGTATGAGATGCGCCTTAAACCAGCCGACCAGGTGCTCATTAAGGTAACATGCAGCGAGCCCGAGCTCCTTACCATCTTTGCTCAGGATGTAGTAATGGGTTCTTCTGGCACAAGTAATTTGACGTCCCTAAGTAGTGGCGGCCAGTCAATGTCTCATGCCTACGGCTATACGGTGTCCAACGACGGGTATGTTATTCTGCCGGCTGTGGGACGTGTCAGTGTGGCAGGTTGCACATCTGACGAGGCGGCCAAGCGCATCGAACAGAGCATCATTGATGCCAACCTTATCAAAGATCCAGAGGTGACAGTGCGTCTGCTCAATGCCCGTGTGGCAGTGCTGGGTGCCGTGAAGAGTCCGAAGGTGGTGGCTCTGACCAGTGAACGCAACACCGTGCTGGATGTGCTTTCGCAATGCGGTGACATTGCCGATACGGGTCTGCGCCAGAAGGTTACCCTCTATCGTGAGGAGAACGGTGAGCGCAAGAAGTACGACATCGACCTGACCGATTGCAATGTGTTCCAGAATCCTGCCTACTACGTGCAGCAGAACGATATGATTTATGTAGAGCCCAACAAGAGCCAGAGTATCAAGAGCAGCGCCTTCTATACATTCCTGAGTGCAGGTGCCAGCATCGTGAGTGTTGTTGCGTCTGTTGTGGCAATCGTTATTTCTGTGACGAGGTAAGGTCATTGACGTCCCAATCTGTTGGGGCGACGGATGAAACGTCGAAACCATCGAGCCAACGGCCTGCGGAAACATTTCGCAGGCCGTTTCTGTATAAGTACACCGAGGGTTCGCCTTTTACGAGGAGGCACTTGTGAAAGTGTGCTGTGTTGTTGGGCAGCGACAGATTCTTCCTCCATTTGTCGGTTTTGAGTTCAACAGGGATGCAGCGTTCCGGGTCAGTGCAGAGAGAGTCGGTGGAGAGCAGGATGTTGGTTTGGTTCGTGGCATCGGGGCTGAAGTCGGCATGGTTCATGCCGTTTCGTGCTGTTCCCACCAGATAGCCAATCACCCATACCGCTTCGTCACCGGAGAGAGACATGGAGAGGATGTCTGTCACGGTATAGGGACGTTCCTCCGTCCCCTCTCCCGTGCCAAGCACCGTGGCGGTCTGTTCTGTCGTTGCCGCCTGTTCGTTGCTGTCTTCCGGGTCAACGGTTGGGTCAAACTTCTGGCAGCAGGCAAGCAGCAGGCAGAGCAATGCCAGGCTATTCCTCTTCCGTGAAAGCATCCAGCACCTTTTTGCAGACTTTGGGCAGATTGTATTGGTAGTAGAACGTGTCACCCCAAAGCAGAAGATAGACGAGGCAGACGAAGATGCCCCATGCGAGCAGTATCATCATGGTGTAATATGAAATGATGTCTGTTATGAATTCATGCTGAGGAGGAATTCCTCGTTGCTGTCGGTGTTTTCGAGGCGAGACTTGACTTCGTTCATGGCTTCGAGGGAAGTCATGTCGGCAAGGAACTTGCGGAGAATCCACATGCGGTCGAGCGTCATCTTGTCTTGAAGCAGGTCGTCGCGGCGCGTGCTGCTGGCGATGATGTTGACAGCGGGGAAGATGCGTTTGTTGGAGAGTACGCGGTCGAGCTGCAACTCCATGTTACCTGTTCCCTTGAACTCCTCGAAAATGACTTCGTCCATCTTGCTGCCAGTGTCGATGAGAGCTGTGGCAATGATGGTCAGGCTGCCGCCGTTCTCAATGTTGCGAGCAGCGCCGAAGAAGCGCTTGGGTTTGTGCAAGGCATTGGCATCCACGCCACCGCTCAACACTTTGCCACTGGCAGGCGACACCGTATTGTAGGCACGCGC
The DNA here is from genome assembly GCA_017524545.1 of Bacteroidaceae bacterium. Classification (GTDB taxonomy): domain Bacteria; phylum Bacteroidota; class Bacteroidia; order Bacteroidales; family Bacteroidaceae; genus Physcousia. The sequence goes on along the minus strand of JAFXVN010000085.1, from coordinate 30,163 downwards.
CAAACGTGTGATGGAATCAAGGAAGATGACAACGTCGTGTCCGCACTCCACCATTCGCTTTGCCTTCTCCAGGACGATGCCGGCAATCTTCACATGGCGTTCTGCCGGTTCGTCGAAGGTGCTGGCAATGACCTCTGCCTTTACGGTGCGAGCCATGTCGGTAACTTCCTCCGGGCGCTCGTCGATGAGCAGCATCATGAGGTAAGCCTCCGGGTGATTGGCAGCAATGGCGTTGGCAATATCCTTCATCAGCAACGTCTTACCTGTTTTTGGCTGCGCCACAATCAGTGCACGTTGTCCCTTGCCGATAGGAGCAAAGAGGTCAACCACGCGGGCAGAGAGCGAGTCGCCTTTGCCAGAGCAGAGCTTGAACTTCTCGTCGGGGAAGAGGGGCGTCAGGTTCTCGAAGGGGCTGCGGTCGCGCACCGTGTCGGGGTTGCAGCCGTTGATGCGCTCCACGCGAATCAGGGGGAAGAACTTCTCTCCGTGCAGTGGCGGGCGCACAGGGCCTTCCACGACATCGCCCGTCTTGAGGCCAAACTGCTTAATCATCTGCTGGGTGACATAGATGTCGTCGGGGCTGCTCAGGTAGTTGTAGTCGCTGCTGCGCAAGAAGCCAAAACCTTCGGGCATGACATCAAGCACGCCTTCGCCGCGAATGTTGTCGCCAAAGTTGTATGATGACCCTTCAATGTCTCCCTTTGGAGAAGCTTTCTTTCCTGTATTGGCTTCATCGGGTTGAAGCTTCTCTACCTTCTGGGGAGAGTTGGCGAGAGCCTTTGCATTTAAGAGTTCTTTTATTTGCTCCTCTACAGTGGGGATGTCTTGGATAATGAAGAAGTCCGACCGGTTAGAAGAGAAAAGGGTTTCATTTGTCTCTTCTGCTTCTTTTGTCTCTTCCTCTGAGGATTCAGCAGCTTTAGGTTCCTCTTCCGCTTTGGCTTCTCCGATGCGCTTGCGGCGCTTCTTGGTAGCAGGGGCCTCTCCTAAATCCTCCACTGAAGTCAGGGGCTTTTCCTCTTCCTCTCCTTCTGAAGGGAGCAGGGGAGAGGCTTCAGTCGCTTTAGCTGCTTCTTCTGCTGCCTTCTCTGCCTTCGACTTGCGTCCGCGTTTCTTGGGAGCAGGAGCTTCAGTAGCCTCTGGTGTTGCTTCTGCATCCTTGTTCCCTTCCTCCTCGGGAGAGGGGATAGGGGAGGGTGCTGCTTTGGGCTTCCTGCCGCGCTTTTTGGGCGCTGTCTCTGCAGATGCCTTCAGGGATTGGGCATCCAGTATGTTGTAGATGAGTGTTGTCTGGTCGTTGCTTAACTCCGCACCGAGTTCTCCGGCAAGCGCAGTAAGCTCTGCCAGGGTCATTCCTTCAAGTTCGCTTTTGTGCATAATCTGTGTATGCTATATAAAATATATAATGTGTAAATGGGGAAATATCGAACTGCCGGAAAGAAGCCGACAGCTATTTCTCTAAAAGCAGTGCAAAGGTACGAAAAAAAGATTAAAGATTAAAGATTAAAGATTAAAATTATTTGATTACTTGCTGTTTTTGTTCTTTTTCCCTGTTCCTTAATCCCCAATCCCTAATCTTTTTGTACTTTTGTACGCGAAAAGGAGCAAATTGTCAAATCGTAAATTGTAAATCGTCAAATAGTAAATAAGGAAGTGGTTTCATACTTACAGGTACAGAATCTGACGCGCAGCGTAGGGGACAAGACGCTTTTCTCCGACCTCTCGTTCAGCATAGGCGAAGGGCAGAAAGTGGGTCTCATCGCTAAGAATGGCACGGGCAAAAGCACACTGCTTAACATCTTGAGCGGTGCCGACCAAGCCGACGAGGGGCAGGTTGTCTTTCGTAACGACCTGCGCATCGGCTATCTGGAACAGACGCCGAACTATCCCCTCGACCTAACCGTTATCGAGGCTTGCTTCTGGCACGGCAACGAGACGACGAACCTCATCCGTGAGTATGAGACCTGCATGGCCTCTGCGAGCCAGGAAGGTTTGCAGAGCATCCTCGACCGCATGGAGCAGCAGAAGGCATGGGACTACGAGAACCGCGCCAAGACCATCCTTTCGCAGCTCTATATTTCAGAGTTCGACAAGCCGCTCTCGCAGCTGTCGGGCGGACAGTTGAAGCGTGTGGCACTCGCCAATACGCTCATCATGGAGCCAGACCTGCTCATCCTCGACGAGCCGACCAACCACCTTGACCTGCAAATGATTGAGTGGCTCGAGAACTACCTCTCGCGCTCCAACGTCACCCTGCTCATGGTGACACACGACCGCTACTTCCTCGACCGCGTCTGCTCCGTCATCCTCGAGCTGGACGATGAGACCGTCTATACCTATCACGGCAACTATGCCTACTACCTCGAGCAGCGTGCCCAGCGTCTGGAAGTGGCGCGTGCAGAGGTGGCAAGGGCCACAAACCTCTACCGCACGGAGCTCGACTGGATGCGCCGGATGCCACAGGCTCGCGGTCATAAGGCCCGCTATCGCGAAGAAGCATTCTACGAATTGGAGAAGCAGGCACACCGCCGCATCGAGGAGCAGCAGGTGAAGCTTCAGATGAAGTCCGCCTACATCGGCAGCAAGATATTCGAGGCGGAGTATGTGAGCAAGGCCTACGGCGACCACGTTCTGCTCAAGGATTTCTACTACAACTTTTCGCGCTACGAGAAGCTGGGCATCGTCGGCAACAACGGCACGGGCAAGAGCACCTTCGTCAAGATGCTGCTCGGACTGGTCAAGCCCGACAGCGGACGTTTCGTTGTAGGCGAGACAGTCCGCTTCGGTTATTACAGCCAGGAGGGGATGCAGTTCGACGAGCAGATGAAGGTCATTGATGCTGTCCGCAAAACGGCAGAATATGTTGACCTCGGTGGCGGGCAGCGGCTTTCGGCCATGCAGTTCCTCCAGCACTTCATGTTCTCGCCCAAGCAGCAGCAGAATTACATCTACAAGCTGTCGGGCGGCGAAAAGCGTCGGCTCTATCTCTGCACGGTGCTCATGCAAAGCCCCAACTTCCTTGTCCTCGACGAGCCGACCAACGACCTCGACATCACTTCCCTCCAGATACTGGAGCAATATCTGCACGATTTCAAAGGGTGTGTCATCATCATCAGCCACGACCGCTACTTCATGGACAAGGTGGTTGACCACCTCTTCGTCTTCAAGGGCGATGGCGAGGTGAAGGACTTTCCGGGCAACTACACGCAGTACAGGGCAGCCCCCTCCCCGCTCCCCCTTTTGGGGAGTGCCCCAAAGATTGAGTGTAGTGAAGAAAAGAAAAAAGCACTCCCCCAAAGAGGGAGCGGGGAGGGGGCTGGCCGCAAGCGCAAGATGTCCTTCCGCGAAAAGCAGGAGTTCCAGGCTTTGGAGAAGGAAATAGAGGAACTGGAGAGCGAGAAGGCAGACATAGAGGCAGCCCTCAGCAGCGGTACCCTCTCGACGCAGGAAATCATCGACAAGAGCAAACGCCTGCCTGTCGTTGTCAACCTCCTCGACGAGAAATCCATGCGCTGGCTTGAGCTTAGCGAAATAGAGCAGGGCTAACATATAATTCCCACGTGTGGGAATTTGCATCATAACACGCCTAATTGGTCAACGAGGCACGCCTAATTGGTCAACGAGGCACGCCTAATTGTTCAACGAGGCACGTTATGTTTGCCTTTTACCTGTCCTTCGGCTCCTAATGTATGCTGGAAGCGTGCTATTTATGCTAAAAATGAAAGAAAAACGTGTCTTCCCTTTGCAAATTGAAATAAATGCCCTACCTTTGCATGAAATTTTGAAAGTAATACCGACAAAACAAGGTAAACCATGAGCAAACTTCAGAATCCTGCCGACTACAAGGCGTTGCTGGACTTGAGCCAGACGGAGCAGGCGATTAAGAAAATAAAGGACTTCTTCCTTTGCAGTCTCTCCACGGAGCTGCGCCTGAGCCGTGTCACAGCCCCTCTTTTCGTGTTGCGCGGATTGGGTATCAACGACGACCTCAACGGCGTGGAGCGCCCCGTCACTTTCCCAATCAAGGACATGAACGACGCTTTGGCCGAAGTGGTGCACTCGCTGGCCAAGTGGAAGAGGTTGACGCTCGCCGAGTACAAGACAAAGCCGGGCTTCGGCATCGTGACCGACATGAACGCCATCCGTGCCGACGAAGAGCTGGACAACATTCACAGCCTGTATGTCGATCAGTGGGACTGGGAGCGTGTGCTCTTGCCGGAGAACCGTAACGAGGCCTACCTGCGCCGCATCGTCTCGAAGATTTACAGCGCCATCCTGCGCACGGAATTCTATATCTGTGAGACCTATGCACAGCTCAAGCCCTTCCTGCCCGAGGACATCCACTTCATCCACAGCGAAGAGCTGCTGCGGATGTACCCCGACAAGACGGCGAAGGAGCGCGAGCATCTCATCTGCCAGAAGTATGGGGCCGTGTTTATAATAGGCATAGGCGGCAAACTGAGCAACGGCGAGGTGCACGACAACCGTGCCCCAGACTACGACGACTGGAGTACGCCAAACGAGAGCGGCTTCATGGGGCTGAACGGCGACCTGCTGGTATGGTATCCCCTGCTGAATCGCAGCATCGAGCTCAGTTCGATGGGCATCCGTGTTGACAAGGAGTCGCTGCTCCACCAGCTTGCCTTGCAGGGCAAGGAGGAGCGCAAGCAGCTTTATTTCCACCAGCGTCTGCTGGGCGACACGCTGCCCCTGACCATCGGCGGCGGCATCGGTCAGAGCCGTCTCTGCATGGTGCTTCTGCACAAGGCTCACATCGGCGAGACACAGGCCAGCATCTGGCCCGAAGCAATGAGAAAGGAATGCAAGGAAGCCGGAATGACGCTGATATAAGTGAAAAGTGAAGAGTGAAAAGTGAAGAATAATAGTAACCAACCAGACAAAAGTAACTTTGATTCTTCACTCTTCGTTCTTCACTCTTCACTTAATTATTTATTTATAATTAATTAATCAATGTACAACAAACATCAGGACAGGCCAGCCGTCTTCACTTGGAGGCAATTCTCCAACAAGGGTTACAGCGCCTTCGCCAGTCTTCATCGTCAGGTACGCATCGGCATCCTCAGCGCCGCTACGCTCGCCGTGGCAGCTCAGGCTCATGCTCGGCTCAACGACAGCGTCGTTGTCCCTGCCGACGAGAAGGAGACCATCGACGAGAAGGACTTGGCGGAAGTGACCGTGAGCGGCACGATGGCACCGCTGACGCGGTTGCAGTCGGCGCGCATCGTCACTGTGCTCACTCGGCAGGACATCGAACAGGCGGCGGCGGAGAGCGTCAACGACCTTTTGAAGTTAGTTTCCGGCGTGGATGTCCGTCAGCGCGGAGGCTTTGGTATTCAGACGGACATCAGCGTCGATGGCGGCACCTTCGACCAGGTGACGCTCCTGCTCAACGGCATCGACATCGGCAATCCCCAGACAGGACACTTATCGGCAGACTTCCCCGTCAGCATCAGCGACATAGAGCGCATCGAGGTGCTCGAGGGGGCGGCAAGCCGTGTCTATGGCGGGCAGAGCTTCGGTGGAGCCATCAACATCGTCACAAGGCACGACCGCGAGCATAGTGCGGAGCTTTCGGGCGCGGGTGGCTCGTACGGCACGGCAGGGGGCGAAGCGCGTCTTTCTTTGGTGGCAGGCAAGTTCTCGAACCGCGTCAGCGGCGGTGGCGGCAGGAGCGACGGCGGTACCCTCAACAGCTCCTGGCAGAAGGGGCAGCTCTACTATCAGGGCGACTATGAGGACAAGGCGCTTCGGCTCGACTGGCAGTTCGGCTTCACGAAGAAAAGCTATGGTGCCAACACCTTCTATAGTGCCAACTACCCCGACCAGTACGAGCGCAACCGTCGCCTCATGGCCAGTGTCGGTGCTGAGTACTCTTCACGCATCAATCTTCAGTCTTCAATCTTCTGGAACCGTTCCTACGACAACTTCCAGCTCATCCACGGCTCATCCTTCGGCGAGAACTTCCACAGGACAGATGTCTATGGCATCAAGGCAGGTGGGCACTTCGACTGGAAGCTTGGCAAGACGGCAGCTTCGGCACAGCTGCGCCACGAAGGCATCCTCAGCTCGAACATCGGGAAGGACACGCCGCCGGAGGGAAGCCGCAGCGTCTATACCCATAGCGACAACCGCACCACAATCTCCTTCTGCCTCGAACACAACATTCTGCTTCGGCAATGGACTGTCTCGGCAGGGCTGATGGCAAGCATGACATCCGGCATCGACCACTGCTTCCGCCTCTATCCAGGCATCGATGTTGCCTATCGCCCGAGTTCGTGCTGGAAGCTTCTCTTCTCCTACAACAAAGGCTTCCGCCTGCCCACCTTCACGGAACTCTATTACAAAAGCCCGACGCACGAGGGAAACCAAGGGCTGAAGCCCGAGCACAACCACTCCCTGTCGCTTGGTGCAGAGTTTCGTGTGAAGAGTCGCGACTTCAATTCTTCACTCTTTACTCTTCGTTCTTCACTCTTCTATCATCGCGGCACACAGATGATAGACTGGGTGATGTACACTCCCGACGACATCTATCACACCGCAGCCTTCGGCCTCGACAATCTCGGCGTTCAGGTTCAGGGAAGGATAACCCCTCCCCATTCTCTCCGGGGGTGGGCTGGGTTCCGCTCGTTGAGCTTTGGCTATACTTTCATCCATCAGACGAAACACGATGCCGAGGGTGTCGTCAAGAGCAATGTGGCGATGGAATACCTTCGGCATAAAGTTGTTGCGAGCCTGACGCACTGCATAATAAAAAGTGAAAAGGGAAAAAGTTTATATCAACTTTCGATGACTTGGGATTTCCGTTGGCAGGAGCGGGTGGGCAGCTATCAGAGTGGCGGCAAGCTCGTTCCTTACCGTCCATACGCCATGCTCGATGCCAAGCTGCAATGGGATGCTCCGCGCTATCAGGTTTACGTTCAGGCAACGAACATCACCAACCGCCGCTACTACGACCTTGGCTCTGTGCCACAGCCCGGCATCTGGAGTATGGCAGGCATACGGCTGAAGCTGTACTAAAAAGCTCAAGTATAATTTGGCAGTTTGCTGACTTATTAGTATATTTGCAGCACGAAAGGAACAAAAAGGTATTGTTTTATGTTTAGGGTAACGCTTTTCTTCAGTTTGATTGTTTGTAGCTTTTGTGACGTCCTGGCTCAGGGCGTGACGCAGTATGTAAATCCCTTCATGGGCACCACTACGCTTTGGACACCCGAGGAACTGGGCTTCGTGCCCAATCCCGGCGAGAGGCAATGGGGCGCAGAGACCTTCCCTGGTGCCGCATTGCCGAATGCAATGGTGCAGCTCACTCCTGTCACGAAGTATCACAGCGGCTCGGGGTATCAGTACGAAGACAGCCTCATCTATGGCTTTGCGCACACGAGCAAAGGGCATTGGAACTTGCTCCATCTGCCCATCTTGCCCATTACGGAGGAAGGAAAGCCCACGCCTCAAAGCTACGCTTCCCCCTATAACCACGACCAAGAGGAGGCACATCCGGGCTACTACCGTGTCTTTCTCGACAGGTATAATGTGAATGTAGAACTCACCACAACACTTCGCTGCGGATATCATCGCTACACGTTCCACAAGGGCGACCACAGAGGCATTCTGGTCGATATTGCCCGTTCGAACAATATGCCTCGCCATTGGGAGATTAAGCAAGCTGGAGCACGTGCCTTCGAAGGCTTTCAGGACGGCGAAGGACGCATCTTCTTCTACGGCGAACTTTCGGAAGAGCTTGAAAGCGTGACTGAGGAAGGTGGCTCAAACAACTTCAACCAAGGTCGCAGAAACTTCAACAGGCCTGTAGCAATGGTGAAGCTAAAGAAGGCAAAAGGTTCAAAGCCCCTTGAGCTAAAAATTGGTTTTTCTTTCGTAAGCATCGAGAATGCCAAAGAGAACCTGAAGGCAGAACTGGCAGGCAAGACTTTCGATGAGGTACGCAGCGATGCGGACAGGATTTGGGAGGATGTGCTCGGCCACATACTGGTGGAGGGCGGCACGGAGGCAGAGCGCACGATGCTCTACTCTACGCTCTACAGGACATTCCTCTTCCCTCATCTCCGCACGGATGTGAACGGCGAACACAGGAAAGAGGGACGCGGGGCAGGAGTGGTCAAGACCGAATGGCGCTACTACACAAATCCTTCGTTCTGGGACACCTACCGCAACAAGCTCATCCTCTTAGGCATGATAACGCCCGATGTGGCAAGCGACATCATCCGTTCCTGCATTGAAAGGGGTGAGGCGAGAGGCGGCTACATGCCCACGTTCTTCCACGGCGACCATGCCTCGACCTTCGTGGCTGGCTCTTGGCTTCGCGGCATTCGCGACTTCGACCTCAAGCGAGCCTATGCCCTCATGCTGAAGAGTGCCACAGTGCCTGGGCGTGGAGGCCGTCCTTATCTCGACGAGTACTTGGAGCGCGGATGGATTGCGGAGAAGGACACCGTGAATGTGCTTACGGGCAACGAATACAAAGGCGCTGTGACAAAGACGGTGGAGTATGCCTACGACGACTATGCAACGGCTCTTGTGGCGCGCGAGCTTGGGGACAAGGAGAATGAACAGCTGCTCTTGCTGCACTCGCAGAACTATAAGACACTGTTCGACCCCTCGACCGGTTTCTGGCGCGGGAAGGTGCTTCGCGACGGCAAAGGTGTGTGGATTGAGGACTTCCGACCCAACTATCCTTATTATCAGTATATGTATCGCGAGGCAGACGCTTGGAACTCACTTTTCTTCGCACCGCACGACCCGAAGGGTATGGTGGCGCTCTATCCCTCGAGGGAGGCTGTAGTGCAGAAGCTCGACTCGCTCTTTACCCAGCCCAACGGCGGCTATTTGGCTTTCAACTGCACGGGTTATCTCGGTTCCTATTGTCATGGTAACCAACCTGGTCACAGCATCCCATACGCTTATTATTTCGCCGACAGGCAGGAGAAGGCACAGCACGTCTTGAATACCCTGTTGCACAAATACTACGGTATGGGCAAGGAGGGACTTGCCTACGCAGGCATGGATGATGCGGGCGAAATGTCGTCGTGGTACGTGCTTAATGCCATCGGCATCTACACCTATTCGCCTGCCGACCCCGAGTATATCGTTACGGTGCCTCTCTTCGACCGCGTCAGCTTCACCTTAGGCAATGGGAAGAGCTTCAACATTATCAAAGAGGGTAGAGGAGAGAAGATAAAGAGCATCACCATCGGCGGCCAGCCGCTAAAGGGATGGTTCGTCAAGCACGAAGACCTTGCCAAAGGTAAGGAGCTTCGCATCGTAACGGAATAAGGTAATCCCTAATCTCTATTCCCTAATCTCTATTCCCTAATCTCTATTCCCTAATCCCCTTCGGCAAAGAACTGTTCAGCATCAGGCAGCCCACAATGGCACTGGCGACGGTGCCGCACAGGATGCCCAGCTTGGCGTCGTTCAGGAGGTCAACGTGCGTTGAGGGATAGCTCAACGTTGCCATGAACATGCTGACCGTGAAGCCGATGCCGCAAAGCATACAGACGCTGGCGAAGGACTTCCAGTTGGCATTCTCCGGCATCTGCATGAGGCCAAGCTTGATGCCTATCCATGAGAAGCTCAACACGCCGCAGAACTTGCCGATGAGCAAGCCCAGGAATACGGCCAAGCCGACACCCGAGAAGAGGTTCATCGGGCTCATGCCGGCAAGGTTGACACCGGCATTGGCAAAGGCAAAGAGCGGAATGATTTGGTAGTTGACTGGCAGCTTCAGGATGTCCTCCATGTCCTGTAGGGGGCTGACGAGGTGGTCACTGGCCGATTCCACGCTCTTCAGCATAGCTATCTCCTCGTCGGAAAGCACGACAGGCTTGTTGCGGTCGGTTCTGGTGACTTCGGTTGCGGGGAAATGTTCCAACTGGCGACGGATGCGTTCTACCCAGAACTTCGTGCCATTCGGAATGTTGGCAGGCACACAGAAAGCCAGCACAACACCGGCAATCGTTGCGTGGATGCCGCTCTCCAGCATAAAGAACCAAAGGAGGAAGCCCATGTCGAAATAAAAGGCCTTCGTCCGTATGCCGCGCCAATTGCCGATGCAAAGCACGACAACGATAAGTGCTGAAATCAACAGATACAAGAGGTTAAGGTGCTCCGTATAGCGGATGGCAATGACGATGATGCCACCCAGGTCGTCGGCAACAGCCAGTGCGGCAAGGAACACCTTTAGTCCAAGCGGACAGCGTTTGCTGAAGATGCTCAGGCAACCTAACGAGAAGGCGATGTCCGTTGCCATAGGAATGGCCATGCCCCGCTCCATAACGGGGTCTTTGGGGCATATCAGGAAGAAGACTATGATGGGGATAATCATGCCTCCGCAAGCTCCGATGATTGGTGCAAGGGCTTTCTTTATGCTCGACAGTTCTCCGCAAAGTATCTCGCGCTTTATCTCCAGTCCGACGCTCAGGAAGAAGATGGCCATGAGATAGTCGTTGATGAACTCGCCCAAAGTCATGGCGTGACCGTTGTGACTGAAGAGGTTAAAGCTGCCGAGGCTCATGCTGACGGGCAGTTCCCAGAAGGCGCGATAGGTGTCCCCCCAGGGGCTGTTGGCAATGATGAGTGCTGCAACTGTGGCTATCACAAGAAGTACGCTGCTGCTCACATATTTGCGGAGCATACTAATAAACGGATAATTGTTCTCCATCAGGTAATTTTTTTATTATCGACCGCAAAGGTACGAAAAAAAGTTGAAATTACAATTTTTTATTGTACCTTTGCAAGTGAAATACGGTTTCCAAGTGGATTTCATAATCTGATTTGACATGAGATATACGGAATTAGGTAAGACGGGAATGAGGATTTCCAACCTCAGTTTTGGTGCGTCTTCGCTGGGAAGCGTCTTCCATGAGACTAAGGAGCGGGAAAGCATCGAAGCCGTAGAGACAGCCATCGAGGGTGGCATCAATTTCATAGATGTCAGCCCCTATTATGGATACTACAAGGCCGAGACGGTGCTTGGTAAGGCGTTGAAGGGGATTCCCCGTAATGCTTATTTCCTCTCCACCAAGGTTGGGCGTTACGGCAAGGACGGTGTCAACACATGGGATTATTCGGCACGAAGAGCTACGGAAAGCGTCTATGAAAGCATGGAGCGGCTGGGGGTGGATTACATCGACCTCATCAACGTCCACGACATTGAGTTCCAGGCGTCGCTGCCTGGAGGACTGCAAAAGGTGATTGATGAGACGCTTCCTGCCCTTGTGGAGCTGAAGGCGAAAGGCTTGGTGGGGCATGTGGGCATCACCGACCTGCAACTGGAAAACCTGAAGTGGGTGGTTGACCATCAAGAAGGAATGGTGGAGAGTGTGCTGAACTTCTGCCATTATTGCCTTTGCGACGACAAGCTGCTCGACTTCCTCGACTATTTCGAGAGCAAGGGCGTGGGCATCATCAACGCTTCGCCTCTGAGCATGGGACTGTTGTCCTCGCGTGGTGCACCTGCTTGGCATCCTGCTCCGAAGCCTTTGGCAGAAGCCTGTAGGAAGGCTGCCGATTACTGCAAAGAGAAAGGCTATCCCATAGAGAAGCTGGCGATACAGTTTGCAGTTGCTCATCCTCGGATTGCTGGGACGTTGTTCTCTTCTGCAAACCCGATGAACGTGCGTCACAACATAGCTTGGGCGAATGAGGAACCTGACCTTCAGCTCGTGAAAGAGGTTCAGCGGATTATCGGCAACCAAATGCGCGTCAGCTGGCATAATACGTAAAATAAATTGTAAATTGTAAATTGTCAAATTGTACATGATAATTGATGCCCATAGCCATCTTTGGTTGCGACAGGACACACAGGTTGACGGTCAGCCTATACGCTCGCTGAGGAACGGCAGGAGCCTGTTCTTTGGCGAAGAGGTGCAGATGTTGCCGCCGTTTATGACGGACGGGGTGAACTCCGCCGAAGTGTTCCTTTCGAACATGGACTATGCACAGGTAGGTGCAGCTGTGGTCGTTCAGGAGATAATAGACGGCAACCAGAATGACTACCTCATAAAGGTGCAACGGCAATATCCCGACCGCTTCTTCTGTATGGGAATGGCTTGGGATTTCAGCGAGGCAAAGGCCGTTGCGGAAGCTGGATTGAAAGGAATCGCTTTCCCCGGACACCGTATGCGCGAGCCGCTCACAAACCTGATGCCTGTCTTTAAGTTTATGGAAGAGAGGGGATTGGTGCTGTCGATGTGTCTGGGCGACGACGAAAATCAGATAGCCGAAATGAGAGAAGTGATTCAGGAGTGCCCTCGGCTGAAGGTGGCGATAGGACATTTCGGGATGGTGACGACACCCTCGTTCAGGAGTCAGGTTCTGCTTGCACGATGCGGTGAGAACGTGATGATAGAGTCGGGCGGCATCACTTGGCTCTACAATTCGGAGTTCTACCCCTATCCATCGGCAATACGAAGCATCAGGCAAGCTGCCGAATGGGTCGGTATGGAGCACCTGATGTGGGGGAGCGACTATCCCAGAACCATTACGGCCATCACCTACAAGATGTCTTACGACTTCATTCAGAAAACAACGGAGTTGACAGACGAGGAGAAGGAAATGTTCTTGGGCGGGAATGCCGTCCGCTTCTATGGCTTTAGGAATCTGCCCTCCCTGCCTTATATAAAAAACATGTCGGAATGAAAGCAATACAGATTTCCCACAATCAGGAATGCAAAGTGATTGAAATGCAGCAACCCGCCGAACTGCAGAGGGGCGAGGTGCTGCTCAAAATACAATATGTGGGCTTTTGCGGCTCGGATATCAACACCTTTATGGGAAGAAACGGAATGGCCAGGAATCCCGTCATCCCGGGTCACGAGGTGGGAGCTGTGATAGAAGCCTGTGGAGAAGGTGTTCCCGAAGACCTGAAGCCTGGGATGCAGGTGACGTGCAACCCCTATACCAGTTGCGGACATTGCTCCAGTTGCAGGAACGGACGTGTGAATGCCTGTCAGCACAACGAAACGCTGGGTGTTCAGCGCGACGGTGCTATGCGCGAGTTCATCGTCCTTCCGTGGCAAAAGATAATCCCTGCCGAAGGACTTCCTGCCGAGACCTGTGCTTTGATAGAACCGATGTCTGTGGGCTTCCATGCTGTAAGTCGCGGACAGGTGACGGATGGCGACACGGTGATGGTCATCGGTTGCGGTATGGTGGGGCTTGGAGCCATCGTCCGGGCATCGCTTCGCGGAGCAACCGTTATCGCGGCGGATATTGATGACGAGAAGCTGGCTTTGGCGCGACAGATGGGAGCCGCGTTTACCCTGAACACCAAGACGGAGGACGTACACCAACGCTTGTCGCAGCTGACGGAAGGCAATGGCCCTGATGTGGTTATCGAGGCGGTCGGCTCAGTTCCCACCTATCAGATGGCCGTCGGGGAGGTCGCTTTCACGGGGCGCATCGTCTGTATCGGCTATGCCAAGAGCGAAGTGCTTCTGCAAACGCGGTTCTTCGTGCAGAAGGAGCTTGACGTCCGTGGCTCGCGTAATGCTATGCCGGAGGATTTCCGTGCAGTCATCCGCTATCTCCGTCGCGGCACTTGTCCCACAAACAAACTGATAACAAAAGTCATAAAACCCGAGCAGGGGCTTGAAACCCTCGTTTGGTGGAGCGAAAACCCAGGAAAGGTGTTCCGCATCCTTGTCCGCTTCGCTTAAGAAAAGAACACAAATAATCCATAAAAACAAATCAAGAAAATGAAACGATTCATGCTGCTTATGGCACTTCTTTGTGCCGTTTTCTTTGTTAATGCAGAACAACTTTCGCTGAAAGACTTGACCAGCGGCACCTATTCCGCGCGAGGCGTCTCCGGCGTGACACCTTTGCTCGACGGCGAGAGCTACAGCCAGCTCTCTCGGGACGGCAAGCAGATTGTCCTCCGCAGCTTCCGCACGGGCGAGGAGACCAGCGTGCTCTTCGATGTGGACAACATCAAGAACCGCGTCAAGCTGGAGCGCATCGACGGCTACCAGATGAGCCCCGACGAGAAGAACATCCTCGTGCAGACCCAGACGAAAGGCATCTACCGCCACAGCAAGACGGCAGAGTACTATATCTATAATGTCAAGAACCGCACTTTGGCGCACCTGAGCGAGGGCGGGCCGCAGGAGCAGCCTCTGTGGAGCCGCGACGGCACAATGGTAGCCTTCGTCCGCGACGGCAACCTCTTCCTCGTCAAGCTCCTCTTCAACAACAGCGAGAGCCAAATCACGAAGGACGGCGAGTTCAACAAGGTCATCAACGGCAAGCCCGACTGGGTGAACGAGGAGGAGTTCTCCTTCGCCCGTGCCTTCGACTTCAATGCCGACAACTCGATGCTGGCCTGGATTCGCTACGACGAGACGGACGTGCCGATGTTCAGCTTCCCCTGGTACAAGGGCCTGAACCCCGAGAAGAAGGAGTATGCCGACTATCCCGGCTCCTTCGACTACAAGTACCCCATTGCCGGAGCGCGCAACAGCGTCGTCAGCGTCCACAGCTTCGACATCAAGAGCCGCGCCATCCGCAAGATGCAGCTCCCCATTCCCGCCGACGGCTACGTGCCGCGCATCTTCTTCTCCGAGGATGATGCCGAGAAGCTGCTCATCCTCACCCTCAACCGCCACCAAGACCAGCTCGACATCTATCAGGCCAATCCCAGAAGCACCGAGTGCCGCGTCATCGTCCGCGAACATGCGGAATGCTACGTGCCCGAGGATGCCCTGAAGGCCTTCAAGGTCACCTCCGAAGGCTTCGTGCTGATGAGTGAGCGGAGCGGCTACAAGCACCTCTATCTCTACGACCTGAACGGGACGCTCAAGCGCCAGCTCACCAATGGCAACTTCGAGGTGACGTCCTTCTATGGCTACGACAGCAAGACGGGCACAACCTACTATGCCAGCAATCAGGAGAGCCCGCTTCGCAAGAGCATCTACAAGAGCGACAGCAAGGGCAAGGTGACGCGCCTCAGCACCTCGCAGACAGGCACCAACAGCGCCATCTTCAGCAAAGGCTTCCGCTACTTCATGAACACTTGGAGCGACCTGAACACACCAACCGTCACGACGCTCTGCGACGCTTCGGGCAAGACGCTCAAGACACTCGAGGACAACGCCGCCCTGCGCCAGAAGCTTGCCGGGTTGAGGCTTGGCGAGCGCAAGTTCTTCTCCTTCACGACAGCCGACGGCGTGCTGCTCAACGGTTTCATGGTGCTGCCTGCCGACTTTAACCAAAGCAAGAAGTACCCCGTCGTGATGTTCCAGTACAGCGGCCCCGGCTCTCAGCAGGTGGTCGATAGCTGGAGCGCAGGCAATATGGGCGGCTGCCTCTACGAGCAGTATCTGGCTCAGGAGGGCTTCATCAGCGTCTGTGTGGATGGACGCGGCACAGGCGGACGGGGTAGGGACTTCGAGCAATGCACCTACCTCAAGCTTGGTCAGTTGGAGAGTCACGACCAGGTGGAGGCTGCCCTTTGGCTTGGGCAGCAACCCTACGTCGATAAGAACCGCATCGCCATCTGGGGCTGGAGCTTCGGCGGCTTCAACACGCTGATGAGCATGAGCGAGGGGCGTCCCGTCTTTGCCTGCGGTGTGGCTGTGGCAGCTCCAACGAGCTGGCGTTATTACGACAGCATCTACACCGAGCGTTTCATGCGCACCCCTGGCGAGAACGGAGCGGGCTATGATGTCTGTCCCATCAGCCGCGCCTCGAAGTTGAGCGGCAAGCTCCTGCTCATTCACGGCCTTGCCGACGACAACGTCCACTTCCGCAACGCAGCAGAATACACCGAAGCCCTCGTCCAGGCCGACAAGGACTTCCGCGAGCTGACCTACACCAACCGCAACCACAGCATCTACGGCGGCAACACCCGCAACCACCTCTTCCGCCAGATAACGCAGCACTTCAAGGAAAAGCTCTAATCGCTTGGCGCTGTGTCTTGCCTCTTTTCGGAGGTTGTTAGTTTTGTTAGTTTTGTTAGTCGGATAATAACAAGGCGGCCCCCATTCAGGAGCCGCCTT
The DNA here is from genome assembly GCA_017524545.1 of Bacteroidaceae bacterium. GTDB lineage: Bacteria > Bacteroidota > Bacteroidia > Bacteroidales > Bacteroidaceae > Physcousia. Next base: position 14,126 of record JAFXVN010000085.1, on the reverse strand, counting down.
TCTTTTCAACTTTTTTGGATTCTTTAGAGCCAAGGCGCGCTTTTTATGCGCGGAGCAACTTTCAACTTTAGAAAGGTCCTTGTCCCATGCAGCTTGTGGTGGTGATGGCAGTCAGAGCAGCCGTAATAGCAGCCACGATGACTTTCAGGATGACTTCCCATACATTATTCTTGTTGTTCATAGCGTTTTTGTTTTAGACCACAGATTTAGCAGATTTATCGGAATTAAAAACCAATCCGTTCAATCCGTTCAATCCGTGGTCTTGTTATACAATTTCGTGGTTTTATTACCAATCCGTTTAATCCGTTTAATCCGTTGTTTTTATTATCAATCAATCCGTGTTTATGTGAGTTTGTAGAGGTTGAATCCCTTTTGGATGACATCGTCGTCGAGCAGGGTGCCGCATTCTATTCGTGCCATAGCCTTGACGAGTCTCGGCCATTCGTTTTCGGTGAGCCTTTCCTTGCCTCCGAATCCCGTGAGCTTGCAGACGTCGCGGATGTACTTTTGCGTGTCGTTTTCCGTAGGCGGCGCCCATCGCGTGACGATGTCCTCTATGCATACGGCCTTGTACTTGTTTCGGTAAGTCCGCAGGATGCAGAAGGCGGTCCCTTTCACGCGCCTGATGTTCAGCGGATTGTTGTTTCTCATTCCTCGTGTCATGGCGGTTATTGGTTATTGTCAAGTGCGGTAGCAAATTATTCACTATTCTTGGATGCTCTAGCACCAAGGCGCGATTGTAGTCGCGGAGCACTTTTCACTTTTCACTTCCAAGGCATGGTTATTCCATGCCTTGGATAGTTTCTTGGTTCCTGATTTCCTTCTCGCTCTCGGCCTGTGCGGCGCGTGTGGGGACGAACTTGAAGGTAGCCGCGTCTCGGAGGTTTTTGAACTTGCTGCCGGGAGCCCAGCGTACCTTGACCTCCTTGATGTTGTTTGTGGTGAAGTCCTCAGCCAGGACAGCGCCTTCGGTGGCGAGTTCGACGTAGAAGGAGCCCAGGTCTCCCAGGTCCACCTTGTTTCCGGCCAGCATCTGCTCGCGCAGGCATGCGACGACCTTGGTGATGATAGCGACGACGTCGCCCTTGTCGTAGGCGCATCCGTGGCTGGTGATGTGCTCGGCGAACTTATCGACGTCGAGAACCTCGTTGCACTGAGCGGTGCCGTAGGCCTTGGTTTCGGTGATTTCACTCTTCTTTGTTCCGGGCTTGGTGCCCATGATGGTAATGCTGTAGTTAATCATGTTGGATAAAATTAAGAATTAAGAATTAAGAATTGTTTTTTTTCACTTTTTCAATTATGCGAAGCATGGTTCGTGGCTCCTCATAACGTGTCGCGTTGGCCACCGCGACGTGCCGTGTTGTGAATCACAGCACAAGGACAGTGCAAGCCGAGTGCAGAGTGAAAGCTTGCTTTCGGACTTTGCCGAGGCGCCGCCTGTTCTCGCAGTGCAATCGAAGAGCGTCAGCTCTTGCAGCAGGAACGGGCTCTGTTCCCGCTGCGAGGAGACTTCTGTCTCAATTGCACTGCAAAGGTACGACAGTTTGCAGGGGCGTTGTCTGTCTTTGTCTATTGTTGTCCGACATTGTCTATTATTGTCTAAAATAGTGAGGAAAATGCTTGCATAATTCACAGAATTTTTGTAACTTTGCATCAAATAATTAAAGTATGAAATCAGCGTATAAATATGAGTTGGCCAATGCTGCGGGCGTGAATTACAGGACCTTCCAGCGATGGCTGGGCGAGAACAGGGACAAGCTCCAGCGTCTTGGTGCCCGTCCCCGCCAGCAGTTGCTTCCTCCCAAGGCAGTCAGGTGGATATGCGGGGAATACGGCATCGACCTTTGAGGACTAACAAAACTAACAAAACTAACATTGTTATTTGAGACATGCAAAAAGAGCGGATTTGCTATATATATATATAGACATTATAGTAATTATGATATATATATATATAAATCAGCACCTTGTCCCCTTTCTCCGTTGTTAGTTTTGTTAGTTTTGTTAGTTGCTCGTTTGCGACGGAGAAAAAATCCCCCTGTCTTTTGTGCTTTCGAAAAAAAAGTTGTATCTTTGCGATTGAAAAGAAGTGAATATGGCAAAGCAAAATATAATGACTGTTAAGGATGTGAACATCCGAACGATGACCAAGGACGGCATCGACTACATCTGCATCACAGACATCGCCCGGCAGAAGAACGAAGCCGACCCTAACGGGGTGATTGGCAACTGGATGCGTAACCGCAACACTATTGAGTACCTCGGATTGTGGGAGACGCTATACAACCCAAGTTTTAACCCCCTCGAATTCGAGGGGTTTAGGAGTCAGGCAGGACTGAATGCCTTCACTCTGTCGCCAACTCAATGGATTGATGCTACAAACGCTATAGGACTTATAACGAAGGCAGGACGTTATGGTGGAACCTATGCCCGTTCTGATATCGCCTTCAAATTTGCCAACTGGGTGTCTGTGGAGTTTGAACTCTATCTGGTTATGGAGTTCCAGCGTCTGAAAGCCAAGGAGCAAGAATTAATTGGATGGACGGCCAAACGGGAACTCTCGAAAATCAACTATCGTATTCACACCGATGCCATCAAGCACCATTTGATTCCAGAAGAAGTGACTCGCGAGCAAGCTGCGATGAAGTATGCTGAGGAAGCTGATGTGCTTAACGTGGCTATGTTCGGAATGACAGCAAAGCAATGGCGCGAGGCAAATCCTGACCTGAAAGGCAATATCCGTGACTATGCTACCATCAATGAACTCATCTGCCTCTCGAATATGGAGAATATCAATGCCGTGCTTATCAACGATGGTGTACCTCAGGGCGAAAGGCTTATCAAGCTGAATCAGATAGCTATCCAGCAGATGCAAGTGCTGGAAGATAATGAAGGCAGGAAGTTGTTGAAGTAAATAAGGCAAAAATGTCACCAAATGATACAAGATATTAAAAAATAAGTTGTAACTTTACAGCCGAAAAGCATCAAACAAGCAATGAAGTCCTGCGAGAAAGTTCGTAACACATTGAATATGAGCAAATTACCCCCCCATTTACGGAAATACGGAATTCCCGTAACTTAAAGAACAACTACATATCGGCGAGGAGTTCAGCCCTGCTGCATACGGTCTATGGCCGTATCGGCAGGGCTTTCTTGTTTCTGCTCTGCCTCGTGCTTGCCGCTTCATGCAAGAATGAGGATGAGGTGCATTTCGTGGAAATCAGCGAGTATTATTCAGAATCCTGCCATCTCGACCAGGTGACACAGGACAGTATCGTGCGCTTCTCGCAAAAGGTGGCGGACTTTGTCGAGCGCAATCCCCTCGCCAAGCAAGACCCGCTCTATTCCCGCATCCTGCACAACATCCAAACATCCAGCTTCGTCATTACCTACGACCCCAATTGGGGCGGGATAATAGATATATCGGACAAATAAAAAGAAGATTGGATAAAGAGTGATAACATAAGGGATATGAGAGAAATGTTATGCCTTGCGGCACGGCTGTGCTGGGAGCTTTCGGGGGTGACGTGCGGATTCCCGACGGACTTGAGAGACGAGTGAATCAACGACTATATCCTTGTGCCGAAGTCGCTCGTGGGGCAGAATCTTTGCGTAAAAATATATTTTGTTAATCCGAAAAAATAGCATTTGTTTTTTGCTTTTACAGAAATTTTGTTGGCTAAATTGGTTAAAAGATGGACTGCGAAGAATGAAAGTATAACATACTTTGTGTTTTTTTCATTTTAGGAGCAATAAATATGATTTTCGACTATGTTTAATAAAGTTCAGGAACAAATAGCAAATCATAGCGAGGGGCCAGTACTTGTCATTGCAGGTCCCGGTTCTGGTAAAACAAAGACACTTGTTGATAGGATTGTAAATCTTGTTAAGAAAGGTGTTGAGCCAGAAGCTATTTTTGTTGGCACTTTTACAGAGAAAGCAGCCAAGGAGCTTATTACTCGTATTTCCAATAGGCTTCTCGAAGATGGAATAAAGATAAACCTCAATGAAATGTATGTGGGTACTTTGCATTCTATTTTCCTGCGTTTTCTTGAAGAAAATCGTGAATATACTCGGTTGAAGCGAAGTTATCGGCTTCTTGACCAGTTTGACCAATTGTTTATGATTTACAGGAACATCTGGTCATTTCTTAAGATAGAGGAGATTCTAACGCTTGTTAATGAGCGTTCTTCATATTGGACGAAAGCTGGCAAAATCGCAGAAAAGATAAATATCGTTTCTGAAGAAGTTCTTGATGTAGAAGAATTAGAAAAGTCAGAATACGATTGTGTACGAGCCTTGGCCAAGTGCCATAAAATCTATGATAAAATTTTAGAAGACGAAAATGCAATTGATTTTTCTACCATCCAATTGCTAACACTCAATTTGCTGACAGAACACCCCGAAGTCCTTAAAAAGATTCAAGACAAGGTGAAATACTTTATGGTGGACGAGTATCAGGACACCAACACCATTCAAGAACGAATAATGCTTCTTTTGGCATCAGAAAACAACAATCTTTGTGTCGTTGGTGATGATGACCAAGGCTTGTATCGTTTTAGAGGAGCAACTATAAGAAATATTCTAGAGTTCGACAAGAACTTTAAGGATGGAGAATGTACGACCTATTTCTTAGATATAAACTATCGTTCTCATCCAGACATCATATCACTCTATAATAGATGGATGAAGGAGCAAAAGTGGACATTTGATGGTAAGACTTTTCGTTTTGACAAAGAAATCGTGCCAAGAGAAGACTCTTTTCCTAACACTCCAGTTGTGATGCGACTTTCGGCAGAAGATAGTACGGATGACTATCATGCCGAAGTTCTTCGCTTCATTCGATATTTGGAGGAAGAACACATCATAAGCGACTACAATCAAATCGCTTTCCTCTATCGTTCAGTAAAATCTGAGAAAGCCATTGCTTTGATAGAATACTTGGAAGAGAATGGTATAAAAGTTTTTTCTCCTCGCTCAGACATGTTCTTTGAGAGAGAAGAAGTGATGCTTATACTTGGATGTCTTGTAACGATTTTCCCGCAGGTAGAAGAATTGATGAAGGGCACTTTTGCAGAAGACCTTTGTATGCGATGGGCAAACCATTTCTGTAATGAACTTGAGAAATCTCCAGAAGAAAATAAGACTTTAATTGCTTGGGCTCTCGACAAGGAAAATAAGCATTGTCCATTGACGCAATCTACCGACTATGGGTTTACCTCTCTTCTCTATCAAATGTTCCAGTTCCCCTTGTTTGCAAGATACCTTAATGTGGATTTCGAAGCAAATAAGACCGACCTTCGCGCGGCCTACAATATTGGCACACTAACAAATCTTGTTTCAAAGTTTGAGTACTTGAACAATGTTACGGTCTTTTCTCCAAAGAATATAGATTCGGTATTGGAAAGCTTCTTCAAATACTATCTTCGTTTCTTGGTTCAAGGCGGGCTGAATGAGTTCGAAGATTTCGATGAGACGCTACCTTCTGGCTGTGTATCGTTTATGACCATTCATCAATCAAAAGGATTGGAGTTCCCTGTTACTATTGTTGGTAGCATGAATGCTGTTCCTATCAAGAATCTCGACGAACTAGACGAACTTCTTCAGTATGAATACTATCACAAACCCATATATGAGCCATTAGACCAGACGAAATTCTTTGATTTTGCCCGTCTGTACTATACTGCTTTTTCAAGAGCACAGAACCTTCTTTTGCTAACAGGTTGCGAAACTCATTCTGGGAGAAGAACACCTTCAATGTACTTCGAGAAATATTGGCGGAGTTTGCCGAAATGGAGCGATCCGAGCATCGACCTTCACAAAGTCGATTTGGCCAATGTGAAACCTGTCTCCATTAAACATGAGTATTCGTTCACCTCACACATTCTTTTGTACGAGAATTGTCCTCTGCAATATCAATTCTACAGAGAACTGCAATTCGTAGAAGAAAGAAAGGGTTCTACTCTTGGCGGTTCTTTGCTTCACCAAACAATTGAGGATATTCATAGAGCCGTGCTCCGAGGTGAGCCAGAAATGCTGACCAACGAAAATATAGAATCTTGGTTCAATACAAACTATCAACTTCTTGTCAAGCAACTGCACTCTTATTTGGCAGAGGCTCAGCAAAGGGCAATTCTCCGACAGGTCTTAAACTATAGAGACCAAAACGAGAATCAATGGGACAGAATCAAGGAGGCCGAGGTAGATGTGTCACTTGTAAAAGACAGTTACATACTATTGGGTAAGATAGACCTTATAGAAGGAGAGAACGGAACTGTTGAACTTGTTGACTTCAAATCTGGTGAAAAGCCTGATGTGAATACCAAAGATGAAGAGAAGAAGAGGGTTCTGAATCAGTATCGCAGACAGTTAGAAATCTATGCCTATCTCGTAGAGGAGCGATATGGGCACAAGGTTAGTGCGATGCACCTTTACTATCCGAAGGAAGAGAACGGCAATCCTAGAATCACTTTCCGCTATCAAAAGGGCAATGTTGAAAACACTATTGAAGCGTTTGAAGAGGTTGTCCAGAAGATAGAGAAGAAAGATTTCTCGATGGATGGTGTAAAGCAAAATGATAAGCGTTGCTCGGAGTGCGACCTTCGTTTCTTCTGCAAAAATAATTGCAAAACTAAATAAATTCAATATATGGACGAACTAAATTTAAAAGCAGAGCAAAACATTGAGTCAGTAGAAGACTTTCAGTTTGAGCCTATCAAAGGCCAACCTATGCTCAATTGGCGGGGAAAACGCCCATTCACATCCACTCAATTCTATGAGGCTCAGCAAAAAGAAAGCTATGGAGAAGAGGTCAATGGCTGGATAAATAAAATTTATTGGGGTGACAATCTCCAAGTAATGAGCCATCTGCTCAAGAAATATCGTGGAAAAGTTGATTTGATTTATATTGACCCTCCCTTTGATTCTAAAGCTGATTACAAGAAGAAAATACAACTTCGTGGTAAGAAAACCGAGAGTGACAAAACAGCTTTCGAAGAAAAGCAATATATGGATATTTGGAGCAATGACGAGTATCTTCAATTCATGTATGAGAGGTTGATTCTCTTGCGCGAACTGCTATCAGACAATGGTAGTATATACGTTCATATGGATGAACATCGTTCACATTACATAAAAGTTGTTTTAGATGAGGTATTTGGTTCGTCTTGTTTCCGAAGAGAAATCATTTGGGATATTACAGTCCTTTCTGGTTTCAAAGTTTCAGCAAACAATTGGATTCGAGGCCATGATATTATACTTTATTATACTAAAAATCCTTCTTCACCCTTCTTCAACAAGTTACGACAGCCACATAGCCAAGATTATATAGACATGTTTAGATGGGTTGATGAAAATGGCGACCATTTTTTGATTGCTCATGGATTAAAGCGATACTTAAAAGATGTTATTAAAAAGGGAAAACCTTATGGAGATGTATGGGATGATTTACTTTCTTACCAAGTCTTAAGAAAACAGCTTCTTGATGTTAGAGATTTGGATAAGCTAAAAGAAGTCTTGTCGGATACTAAAGCTATACAAAACATTTCTGATGTTTGGGATAATGTTATGTCGTTTCAACAACAGCCCACATCTGCCGAAAATTGCGGATATCCTACACAGAAACCAGAGTCTCTTTTAGAGCGTATTATTCTGGCATCTACGAATCCCGGTGATCTTGTGTTCGATTGTTTTATGGGTAGCGGCACCACTCAAGCAGTTGCCATGAAGTTAGGCCGCCGCTTCATCGGTGCAGACATTAATCTCGGTGCAATCGACACAACAGTTAAACGCCTTGAAAAGGTTGCAAGAGAACTAAATGAAACTTTCCAAGAAGAAGTAAAATATACAGGCTTCGAAGTTTACAATGTAAACAACTACGATGTTTTCCGCAATCCTGTTCAAGCAAAAGAGTTACTTATTTCGGCTCTCGAATTACAACCTCTACCAGGCAACGAATTGTACGATGGCGAGAAAGATGGCCGAATGGTGAAAATCATGCCAATTAACCGAATTGCGACAAGAGTCGATTTGAACGAATTGATAACAGGCTTCCCCAGAGAAACATTTGATAAGAGAAGAACTGAAAACCCAGGCAAGCCAGTTGAACTCGTGACTTTGGTTTGTATGGGACATGAATCTGACCTCGGAGCGAATCTTCAACTCCAGATGAAAGAAGAAGGATATAACATCGATGTTCAGGTCTTAGACATTCTTCGAGACAGAGTAGATCTGGAGTTCCGCAGAGATTCTGAGGCGAACATTGCGATTGAAGGCGATAGGCTCGTCATTCGCGATTTCTTCCCTATGAACCTTCTGCAAAAACTCTCTATAGAGAAAACAGATGTAAAAGAATGGCGAGAACTTGTGGACAGCATCAAAATTGATTTCAACTTTGATGGTGCCATATTCAATCCGACGATAATAGATGTTCCAGAAGATAGAGAACTGGTGAAAGGGAGCTACAAAATACCTGAAGATTCAGGAACGATAAAAGTTAAAATAACAGACTTGCTGAGCGAGTCTTGTGAAGTCATCTTAAATGCATAGAGCCATGCCAAGAGGAAGAAAGAAATCAACAACAACGACGATAGATTTCCCATTCTATCAATATCTGCAACATTTCTTGCGGACTGAGCACAAACGTGTCTATGCAGAGTTCAAACCGCTTTCGAAGAAATTCCTAAACTACAACAACCCTAAAGAAAATTCGAAGGCATATCTGCGCACCCCTCAGTTCGAGGCTCTGGAAACATATGTCTTCCTGAAAGAGTTTTGCGCGAATCAAAAACTCTGGCAGATATTCGAACAATGGTATAACAAGAACGGCAAATTTGAAGGCCGTCAGTTCGCTGGTATAGACAAGAAGGGACAGCTATCTCTCTTCGATGTGACAGAGGTAGGTCAAGACGAAACAAAGGGCTACTTTGCCCAAATTTTCGAGCAAATCAAGGCCATGCAACAAGAATACCCAAACTACATCTTTGCCTTGACAATGGGTTTGGGCAAGACGGTTCTAATGGCCACAAGTATTTTTTATGAGTTCTTGTTGGCGAACAAGTATCCGAAAGATGAACGCTATTGCCATAATGCCATCATCTTTGTGCCCGATAGAACTGTTCGAGAGAGTGTGATAGAAGATGTTCAAAACCTCGACAAGATAAAAGTCGTTCCACAAGAATATCTTTCTTGGCTCGATGCTAATCTGAAGTTTCATTTCTTGGATGATAACTCCACTCAACTCTCCACAATAGACAAGTCTGACTATAATATTATCATCTCCAATACCCAAAAAATCATCTTAAAGAAAGAGCACACGCAAAAGTCAGCCGCACAAACGCTTTTTGGCGAAGAGACTGGTAAATATACAGCTCTTTCTTTGAAGAGTCGTTTGGCTTCGCTTGGCGAGCAAGCTGGTATTGAAGATGTTGAGAAGGAGATACAACTTATAAACAATAATAGATTTGTAAAACTATCCAGATTGAAGCAACTTGGCATCTATGTGGATGAGGCCCATCATGTCTTCGGAAGCAAATTGCAAGAAGACTTAATGACAAGCACAAGAGCAACAAGTCTTCGTGTCACAATTAATGAACTTGCTGCAAACCTAGATAAGGCAGGCTCACGCGTAGTCGGCTGCTACAACTATACAGGCACACCATATGTAAAGAATAGACTTCTTCCTGAAGTTGTCTATTCATATGGACTTCGCGATGCTATAGACCATTCCTATCTTAAGAAAGTAGATCCTCTTGCTCTAGAAAATATCAGAGATAATACTCAAGTTTTCTGTCGCAAAGCAATTGGAGACTTCTGGAAAAAATGTGGTGAAAATCGAGTAGAGGGTATGTTGCCAAAGATGGCCTTCTTCGCATCTTCAATCGAAGAAGCCGTAACAGAATTGCGCCCTGCAATAGAAAACGAATTAATTAAACTGAATATACCGACATCTAAGATCCTCGTGAACGTTGGTGACGAAAGGTACACTACAAACGACGATTTAAGAGAGTTTAAGCGGCTCGATTCCAAAACATCAGAAAAACAATTTATCATTCTTGTCGGTAAGGGCAAAGAGGGCTGGAACTGTCGTTCACTTTTTGCTGTGGCCATGTATAGAAAGGCAAATTCAACAGTTTTCGTGCTCCAAGCTACTATGCGTTGTATGCGCCAGATAGGCGACTTCCAACACACAGCCTACCTCTTTTTCTCACAAGAAAACATGGAAATCCTGAATAATGAATTGAAGGACAATTTCAACATTACTCTCGAAGAGATGTCTAGTGCAGGAGAAAACAAGAATGTGGCAGAAGTAAGACTCGTTCTTCCATCGATAAAAATTGAGATTAAGAAGATAAAAAAGCTCTACCAAATGAACAAGAAGAAACTGGCAGAGCACATCGATCTTAAGCTAGAAGAAGTTAATTTGGATAGATATAAAATTACGGCATCAAGAAGAAGCATTAATGATTTGAGCAAAGTCGTTGGTGGAAGAGAAAACATTTCTGACATCAAAGACCAGAGACGTTTCTCCGAGTTTACTTTGGTTGGTGAAATCGCTCGTTATCTTAACATAAGTCCTTTGTATGTAAAAGCGGTCATGCTAACTCTAACAGAGCCAATCGAAAGTATTTGCAAGCGAGTGAATGAGTTCAATGAACTTCTTTATGACGAAGTTATACCACGACTATTCAGAGAATTATTTGATATAATAGAATACAAGAGCGAGGAAAATGTCACTCTTGAACTTGTAAAAGACCCCAAATTAAAAGGCGAAGAGTTCTATCGTATCAAATACAAAGATGGGCTTCTTGCTTCATATAATGATGACAAGTACAAAGACTATCGTGCCAAAACCTTCAATGTGGACAATTACTGTTTTGATTCAGGACCAGAGAACGATATGTTCTGGAACCTTATCAATGATGAACGTCTTTCAAAAGTATGGTTTACTGGCATGTTAACGGCTGGGCAGACTGATTTCGTCATTAATTATATCGACCCAGAATCTAATACGGTTCGTTCATACTATCCTGACTTCCTTGTTCAAAAGGAGGATGGCTCGTATATTATAATCGAGGTGAAGGGCGAAAATAAGATAGACGATGCTGTTGTCCAGGCAAAGAAAGAATATGCCCAACAAATAGCTTTAGCAAACGCAATGGACTATATGATAGTTCCAGGAAAACAGACAAAGAATAGGATAAGTATTTAAATAAGTTTTAATATGCCTTACCAAAGCTGAAATTCAATTAAGGGAAAAGAGAAAAGTAAACCAATGACCGACACAAAATTATTGGTACTTTTGGAGAGGTAAGAAAGATGAGGGAAGATGTAAGAAGTAAGAAGGCTGAGGCTGATGGCAGAGGTAAGATGCGGGAGACAAGAATCCCCCGCTGGATGGCGAGGGAAACGGTATGGGTTGCGGAAACGGCGATTGGAGCCTTCACTTATCTCCATAATGGCCGTAGGCAGAGAGGACGTCCACATAAACCTCTGTGTCGAAAATTTCGTAAATCATACGATGCTTATACATCAGCCAACTCTTTCGAGGAATTCGTCCAATGATTCTTCTGGCAACATCTCGATGCCTTCGCCACGCCTGATTTGGTCCCTTGCCTCGTCAACACGGGCAAAAAACTCTTTTCGGGTGAGAAGCGTCGGGTCGTTTTGCTTCTCGGATACGAGCCTGCGCAGATACTTGGCTACACGTTTCAGCATACTCTCGTCTTCTGCAAGAGCACCCAGATTGCGCAGTATATCTGCATTTAGTTGTACTGCTGTCATAACGGCAATTATTGGTTTCTGCCTGCAAAGTTAAGGCTTATTTTTGAATCTCCAAAGGGAACAGGATAATAAATAATGAATAAAACACAGAAACATGACTGAACAAGAATTGAAAGAACTATTTGAGGTGCTGGAGGCGCAGGGATGGAAGCCGCAGCTGTGCGATACGCCTGTGCCGCTCTATGATGGGCGGGTGCCGTGCGGACTGCCGAATGATGTGGGCGACGTGGCGTGCGAAATGGCTATGCTGCCCAGAGAGTACCTGCCGATGAACCGCGTCTTTATGGCAACGGTGACGGGCGACTCGATGAAGGATGCCGACATTCTGGCGGGCGATGTGGTGGTGGTGGAGGCTGGCGTTTCCATCAGCGACGGCGACATCGTGCTGGTTAGGGTTGATGGCGAATGCACTCTGAAGACCTATTGCGAGGACGAGAACGGCAAGCCTTGGCTGGTGCCTCAAAACGAGGATTACGAGGCGTTCCCCTTGGAAGAGAGCCAGACCGTATATATTGCAGGCAGGATTAGGGACATCATCAGACAGGCGCCGCGCATCAAGTACAAGTCGTGCCTGAGATTCATCAACAAGGCGAAGGCGAGGCTGTCGGAACCCGAGGAAATCAGCCGGGTGCAAATATCGAGGGCTATCCGCGAGATTGCCCCGTCGATTACCGTTGCCCGCCAATGGTATGCGGTATATAGAGTGATGGCTGATTTGAATATCGTGCGAGAGGATGATTTTGACACATTTATCGGGATGGTGAAGACCGAAGTGCCTCGGCATACAAACTTACCGCAAAGAGCCGAAATGCAGCGAATGGCTGTGGACAGTTTCTCGAAGCCATTGGCACTATGGCGACCGGACAAAGCGCCCGTACAGGGCAAGCGCTACAACGACTATCTGGCAATAGCGCAGAAGACAAAAGAACTGCTGGGCGGATAAAACTCTCACAAAACTCTCAAAAACTCTCACGTTTTTGGGGTGTTTTGGGGTAAAACTCTCACAGAAGCCCAAAACTCTACAAGAAACTCTCACAAACTCTACGGCGACGGAAAATCATTTCCGCCGCCTTTTTTGTTGCCGTACCTTTGCGGTGTCAATCTGCAGAACGACACGAGACAACTCAACGATTAAGGAATTTTTAAAAAAGAATTATTATGAAACTTGAAGTGAAAGTATTAAACATTGGCGAAGAGTGCCAAGGTGTAAGCACCACCACTGGCAAGGCTTGGCGGCGACGCAACATCCTGCTCGGCTTTGAGGACGAGACGGGCGAAAGCTATCTCTTGGCACAAGTCGATGGCGGCCTGTGGGAAAAACTGAATGTCCGTCAGGGCGACATCGTTTCGCTCAATCTCCGTTTCCGCACGAACAGGTATCGCAGCGGCTTTATCGCCAACGACGTGCGCATTGTTCCATCCGAAAACATTTAGCAGAGCCATGAAGACGTTAATAGAGAAGGTGGATATTTCCATCACAACACGCAAGAACGCGCTACCCACCAGCGCTCCCGTGGTGGGCAGGTTCCGCATCTCGCCCGAAATGGACGTGGCAAGCTTCGTCGAGGACGAGAAGGCGAAGGTTATCGTGGGAGAACGCAACGGCCGCCGCATTCGTCAGGGCAAGGACTGCTCTGTATGGTGGAACCCCGTCACGGAGGAGTTCCGCATACACCTGACCGTCAGGTGCGACACGAAGTCCGTCCTCATGTCCGAGTGCAACTACGAGGATTGTATCAATTTCATAAAAAGGAAAATCTATGAACAGCAATGAATACAGCCCCTGCGACTACGTGAACCGAGTGCAGGACAACCAGCCAAAGCCCCTGACGCGGGCGTACTTCGAGACGCTGCTGGACGACATGAACGTCAGCATGCTCACCGACAAGGTGCGCGAGCACCGCCCCGATGCCGAGCGCTACAAGACGCAACTGCCTGCCATTACGTGGCAGGCACGGTTCGGCGGCAAACTGCGCAAGGACGAGAACGCGCGGCTCTCAGGCCTCTTCTGCCTCGACGTGGACATCCACCACGAAGAGGAGTTCAAAAGGCGCATTAAACATGAGGGCGTTGAGGAAGCCTACAAATGGGCAGAGCGGGAGGCGAGGCTGCGAGCCAAGGAATGGGCGGCCATGCAGAGGAAAGAGGACGCTTATCCCGACGGCACCAGAGACCTCAGCATCGTGGCTATCCACATCAGCCCCTCGGGGACGGGCGTTCACGTCGTGGCCGTCTGGGACGAGCTCTTCGACACAATCGAGCAGCAGCAGAAGTCGCTCGCCGACAAGCTCGGCACGAGCTACGATGCCGTCTGCAAGGACAGGGCGCGCATCTTCTTCCTCACG
>JAFXVN010000084.1 GCA_017524545.1 Bacteroidaceae bacterium | reverse complement strand
TTAACGTCAAAAGCCTTGAAGCCCTTGCATCCGTCAAACTTTGCATATACGATGTGCCAATCCATAGTCACAGAGCCTTATTAGTCCACAAACTCAAATTCATCCCTATAGCAGGTTATTTCTGCTCCACTGCCTAATACGATGCAGTTGTACTGATAGCCATGATAGCCACCGTCTATGCTATCCAAATCCACGCTGATGTCCCAATATCCACGATAGGGAACAAATGGCCTTGCGTATCTCATTGCATCCTCCTTTCTTCGTTAGAATGGCATATCCTTCTTGTCAGGTGCTGGAGCGTCCTGCGGTGGCTGGGGTGTGTTCTTCGCCTTTGCCCCTTTCTTAGCAGCCTTCTTCGGGTTGTCGTTCTGCTCCTCTTTCTTCCCTGCGTTGACGAAAGCGATGCTGTCCGCATTGATAGAGATTTGTGTGTGGCTCTCGCCTTGGCGGTCTGTCCACTGGGATGTTGAGATAGTTCCCTCCACGAGAATGATATCATAACGTATAAAAAAGAGGCGTTTCTAAATGAAACACCTCTCATGGATTGAAAGAGAATATCTCTTGTATAATAACAATCCCCTATTATTCTGTAAAGTCGCGCCTTATCTCCTACTTGCAATCAATTGAGATTTCAGCGTGCTGATGGTCTCGTTCTTCGCCTCGATGGTTTCTTCCTTCGAGCGGAGCAGGGCTCGCAGGTGTTCGATTTCCTTGTGGAGCTGTTCGTTTTCCATGGCGAGCTGGGTATCGCGTTCAGTATGGAGTGGGGGAGTGGTGCTGCCCTGCCGGAGGGCGTCGAGGGGGATGTTGAAGAAGTCGGCCAAAGTTTCAAGTTTGGAGAGGCTGATGTCCTTGGTTCGGCGGAAATAGGCCATGGTCTGCTTGCTCTGCTTGAAGAGCCGGGCTATGAGTTGCTGTTGCTGCTCGCGCGGCAGCTGGGCGTAGAGGCGGTCAACGAGTTCGATGTTCAGCATTGTATCTTTGCTTTTGGGGTAAATGATTCAGTTTGCAAAGGTACAATATTTTGTTAGAATTGGATAATTTTTTGAGGATTTTAACGTAATATTTTGAGATGTGACATAAATAAAGAAGACTGGCATCCTTACATCAGGATACCAGCCCCAGTTTCATGATTCTCTTCTTGTCATACTGCGCCCATGCACGAGGTGACGCCCAGCGTGGTGGCGATGGCCGTGAGAATCGAGATGACCATCTGAATGATGAATTTCCAGGTTTCTTTCTTCATAGTCGTTTAATTATTGTGTTGGTTGATGGTTTAAAGGAGAGGGCAGGGCGGATGGCTGACTCGCATCAGCCCTGTCCCGGTGGTTAAGGCATTCCACCTCCACTACTCTCACCCTCGGTAGCCGATACCGAGTATTCGGGCAGCTCGCGGATGCTGGCCTTCTTCGTTACCTCCTCGCGGGTGAATCTCCCCGTGCTGCGAGCCTTCAGGTAGGCGCTCGCCACGTTGGTAGCCGCTGTGAAATCCTCGGCCTTGTCTGCTCCATGGGTCTTGATGCCAGCCGAGAAGATGCAGAGATTCGGAATCTTCACCGACTTGCCCTCCAGCACCAACTCGCGGATACAGTTCACCATGTCGGTGAGCACGCCCTTGATGACACCCTCGCTGTAGGGCGTGTTGTGCTGTGCCATGTGCTCCGCCAGATCCTCCAGCGTTACGGTCTTGCCCATCGTTACGGCCCTGCCGAACCACTTCCCGTAGGCACTCGACCTTTCGTTCTTGTTCTGATACTTGCGATAGAAAATGCTCATAGTCGTTTAGCTTTTGTATTGGTTACTCGGAGCGTCCGTCAGTCTATGCGCACTTGTCTGATGACTGCTCCCTCAGAGTGTTTCTCTGATAGTGCAAAGGTACAACATTTTAAAACTATGCTTTCGGTTTCGTGCAGGCTTGCGCCGATACATTTTGTTAATGTGAGAAAAAGAAGAAAAGGCGTAGCCCGTCCGTGTATGCTACGCCTTCTTTTCAGCCGATGTCTATGCAAAACCGCTCAGCTATCCACTTTGCGATATTTGGCGGCAGCACGCGCATGCCTGGTGTCATGCCCATCTGAGCCAGCTCCTTCTGGTAAGGCTTACACCAGTTGGCCAATGTCCTGACAGATACGCCGGCACAGTCGGCCAGTTGTTGTTTTGTCATTGCTTTCATAATTATTTATTTCTGAATTCTAAATGTATCATTTACGATGTCTAAGTCTATCGTTTGCATAGCCTAAATTGCCTGTTTGCATGAGAGATAATAGTCGCTGAAGTCCTTGCACCCCTGCGGCAGCTGATGATGGACGAGCGAGGGCAGCACCTGCTTGAGTTGCATGAATAGCCGTTCGCCGGGTGCATCTTGGTCGGGGTACATGTGAAAGGTAATTGACAAGTGTGAATTGACGATTGTCAGTTTCTCAATGTCCTTCCGACTGAGCAGCGTAGCCGAAGGAACGGCAATCGCTTTGTGTCCGGCTGAGAGCATTGCCCAACAATCTGAGCATCCCTCAGTAATCCACAACTCGTCACCCTCGCGCAGACGGTTTAGCACGGGCAGATTGTAGATGCCACACTCAGAGCCACTGGGGAAGCGAAATCGGGGCAAGGCTCCCTTTATCAGGTTGCGGTTCTGAATGCCTATCAGCCTTCCATCCTGACTGTAATAGGGTATCTGTAGCCAGTTCACTCCCTGTCGGTCTTGCCATGAGGTAAGTCGACACCAGAGTATTACTCTCGGGTCCAGCCTGCGCTCTTCAAAGAGGAACTTCCGGGCTGCTTCGTTCAAAAAGGGATGCTCGAAGTATTGGCCGTAACGACTGGCGCAAAAAGCCTCACCCCCAGCCCCTCTCCGAGGGGAGAGGGGAGTAGTCGGCGGGGTGACGTGCATCACATTGCTCCCCTCGGCCAGCCATCGGCAGGCATCGAGGAAGTCTTTGCCGAGCAGTTTCATCGCCAAATCGATGGTTCCGCCGTGGGCTCCGCAGGCAAAGCAACGATAGGTGTTCCTGCGCACGGAGAACGAGAGCGAAGCATGATGATCGTCGTGGAACGGACAGAGCGCCTTGTGTCGCACTACTTGTAGTCCGAGTCGCTCTGCGACCCCCTCGATGGGGAGGTCGCGGAGCCTTTGAAGGTCAATTTTTTCCATCGTCATTCGCCTTTTAGATACTCGTCGGTTTTCGTGTAGAGTCCCGTCTGATTAGAATAAGTGATGAACTTGCGGAACACCCACTTGCGCAACTGGGCGTCTGTTCCGTCTTGACTCTTGCCGAGCGTGGTGCGCAGGGCTTCCAGCTGAGCCTTGTTGAAGGTGTTGGGCAGCGAGTCGAGCATGTTCTTCGGGCCGCGTCGCTGAGCCTCGCTCGTCTGGTCGGCATCCACGTTGAGCATGTCGGCAAAGATCTGCATCTTGCTCCAGATGTCGTGATATACGAGCCACTCCACGAGGTCTCCCATCGGGCGCGTCCACGTCTGATTATTGAGCACCCACATCACGCAGCCTGCCTTCCATGCCGACACCAAGGCACGCTTCGACACATCCCACAGCACGTCGTCGTCAGCAAGGTCGGCCAGCGAAGCCATGTCCCCAGCCAACTTGTCCGTGAGCTTGTTGAGCGGACGGATGATGTAGCGGCCCTTGCAGATGTCGAGGCGCGCCAAGAACTCGTCCAGCCGCTGGTAGAACTCTTCCGAGTATTTGCCCTGCCGGGGTATGCGTCCGTCGCGGCTGGTGCGGGGCTTGTAGGAGAAAACCATGCGCCCGAACGTTCCGTTGAACAGGTCGTTCTTGTAGAACTTGCGTGTGGCGAAAGGCGTGCTGGAAATCGTCAGATTGGTGCGTAGGATGGGGTTGCCCGTGATGCCGTCGGCGGTGGCACGGAGCGCACCTGCCCGCTGGCGGTCGTAGATGTTGCGCAGCATCTGCGTCACCTGCTTGTGTCCGCCGCACATTTTGTCGGCCATCTCCACCTCCGGCATGTTCAGGTATTGCGTGCGTTCGCCCAGTGCTTCGAGTGCCATAGCATTCTGGATGAAGGCGGCATTGGTCACGTCCGACGGCGGGAACCAGAAGGCCACCTCCGGTCGCGTGGGCTTCTCCTTTGTGCTGGCCTTGCTCTTATACTGCCGTTGCCACTCCACGAGCTTCTTCAGTTCAGCCTCGTCGTGCTGGCGGAAATCGCGACAAATAGCCTCTACAAGATTGGACAGTTGCCCCTTGTTGCAGCCGCTGTCGGCCACGAGGTTGGCCATCATGCCCGTCGGTTCCTTCCACGAGAGGTCGGGATATTGAAATTCCGCGCCGCTGACGTGCGCGCCCAGTATAGGAAAGAGCATCGGAACCAGCGGTTCGTGCATGTCGCGTGATACCTGCGAGAGCAGGATTTTGATACATTCTGTGCCCCTGCCGAGGTTAGGCATCTTCGGGGCTGATGGTTTTGAAATGTCGTATCTCATTGATTTTCTGTTTTTTAGATGAAACGTTAATGACCTGAGCGTGACAGTTCCAGTTGTTCCAATTACTTTTTCGAGGGTTCCATCATCCCTCTTTTGCTATATAACTAACTATATAACAATTAGTTATAAAGGCTTTAGAAGGGCATGTTGTCCCGTTTTAAAAAACTGGAACAAACTGGAACTGGAACGCTCTCTTGCCTTTGTTACTTCCCCACAATCCGATTCTTCTCTATTAGGCCAGCGACGACAATCAGTTCTTCGGCAGCCTCACGGCAGAAGTCTTGGAAGGTGAAGTGTTCTGTGAATTGCGGACGGTTGAAAGTGGGATAAAGAGTCCCGTCATCCTTGCGGTTCACGTTGATGCACTTACCCATGTAAACATGTGGATTGCGTTGAATTGCCGCCACCTTCTTTTCTGGGTCATTCTGAATGAAGGTGAAGTGGACCTCGTCATCGTGAACGATTGCTCCGTCAATCATTGTCCCCACAGGCATGCGCCCAGGTTCACGTGTCAACAACTTCAAGTCAACACCCAACTCCGTGTGTGGGTGTATGTCCTTGAAGAGACGGTTGCGGTATGCAACTGCAAGGGGTTCGTTACTTGCGAAGTACTCGTTAAGCAGCTCGCCAATGACCTTAGGCTCATTCTTCTTCGTAGAACCTGATGGTCTTCTCTTTGAATTTAAATCCTTTTTCATTTTTTTCGGATTTAAGCCGGTTAGACCATCTGCTTCGGCACAACCACAGACAGCCAAGAACGGAGTTATTTCTGTTCTCGGCTGCAAAGGGAATGGTTCACTTTAGTTCAGACAACGCCACTAATTCTGTGTTTTTTCGGTACTGATTTTGTTCCGATTTGTTCCAAGCGCTGATTATCAGTATGTTGCAAAAGACATCTCTATCCCCCAAAAAACAAAAAAAGCCCACAGAGATGAACCTGTGAGCTGTTGTGTAATCTATATTCTTTTATTTAGATTCCTTTATTCGATTGTAATCCGTTTCTATTTGACCATTGTCAAAGAAGGCTTGGGCGTTATGTCGTTCATAAGTTGTGTATGATTTTTGAGTTCTCATGGAATAGAAATACTTTTTGAAAGAACTTTGTGCACAACCCACAGCTTTTGCACAATGGCTTATTATCTCTTCATTAGACTTTTTCTGATAAACATTTCTCAATCTGTCGAAGTAACCAAGGTACTTTAACATTGCGGCTGCATAGCAGGCATCCTTAACTATCAACTCTATCAGCTCTGTTTGTTGTTTGGGATTGAGAGCCTTGACTAATGGCAAATCCTCAAAACAGAACGGAGCAACAATCATTGTAAATTTGTCAGCGGCTGTAGTAAGTTTTGGCCTCTCTGTCAATTGTGCAAGATTTGGTGTCTCGACTACAACATCAGCTATTGCCAAATTATTGTAAGCATTACGCCAGCTTTCTTCTGGAGTACCTTCCCATAACTGATAGCAGTACTCATCCAAAGTTAGCGGCAGACGGCACACTTCTTCCAAATAGTTTCGCCATTCTTCTCGCTTACAATAAGTATGTTCAATAGCAAAGTACAACTGCATTATCCTCAGTTTTATTATCTCGCTGCATTTATTATCAGAATTGACTTGACGCAACACACATTCATGTGAGTGCGCCCGTAATGGCTGCTTGATAAATGCTCCTTTGGCAAGGAGACAGGTCAGGATTCCGAGAGACCTGCTGCCGACCAGCTTATCCGAAAGGGAAACCCGACGGGGAGTGTAGCATGCTGGTAAAGCCATAAGTCAG
>JAFXVN010000083.1 GCA_017524545.1 Bacteroidaceae bacterium | reverse complement strand
CTATGCCACTTAGTGCATTCGGGAATTTTCTATCGTTGTTGTAACACATTCAAAATAAAAGAAGTGACGATGAAGTATTAGGCTGCACCTCCCTACAATTGAGTGGACATAGGTAAGCCTCTTCTGCACGTCTGTATTTCCAGTTGTCCATCATATTGGTGACAGCCTTTCGGAAAGTTTTTCAAAATCATTATCCAGAATCCAGGCAGGTGGATAGGCATTGGAATAGGTCTGCCTGAAGTGGACGATGAAATCTTCACGCGAACGACGTAACTCTGCATCTATCAAGTCCATCGTGTGACGGAACTTTGCGGCATCGATGAATTTGCTGCCATCGGTCATCCAGAAAGGATTGCCCGTCATGTCGCTACCGATGTTGACAATAGCGCTGCGCACAGCTACTTCAATCTTCTCAATCTCGTTGAAGATGAGCAGGCGCAGTTTCTTGTCGAAGCGGTAGAGCATCATCACTTGGTCGAACGTGGTGTTCGGCTTGTAGCGATGCTGTTCCTTGGGCATCTGTAGGAGAGGGTACATATAGGCTGACAGACGATAGTATCCTATGAATTCTATGTGTCGTTCGGCCTTGGCCCTATCGGCTATCGACAAGCCACGCGACTGTAGCAGAGTAACCAAATCGTGCGCACCGACGTATGGCTTCTGGAATGGGATCCTGTTGCTCATCGTATAAAAATAAAACGACCCGCACATTTGAGCATCGTTGAGAGGCTTGGCGGGTTCTGGTGGTGCAAAGGTAGTGCTTTTCTCAGAAACAACCAAATTTTTTGAAGGGAAATGCTGTTTAGCTGTTCGCTTTGCCCGTTAAAGATGCGAAAAGCTCTAATCCCACACAGAAAGCACAGAGATTTTCAACATCTAAAAACACGAATCAAACATAATTCTTGATTATTATGATAATTTGTTTCCTATAACACAAATTGCCACAAATAGCCACGAATCTATCATACAACCCGAACAATTCTTCACTTTTCACTTTTCAACCTTTCGGCTTTTCAACTTTTCTTTGTACCTTTGCAAGCGAAACGAAAAGGAAGCCCTTAGAATAAAACGATGCGGACAATCACGAAATTCATGCTGTTGCTCATCTTCGCGGCTGCGCCAGCGTTCTGCATGGCACAGCAACTGGAACATGTGCGCCCGGAGAAGGTGGGCATGGACTCGCAGCGGCTGCTCAAAGCCGACTCAATCATAGAAGCGGCCATCAGGCAGGGCGACATCCCCGGAGCTGTGCTGGCTGTGGTGCGGCACGGCAAGATGGCATACCTGAAAGCATACGGCAACCGGCAGGTGTGGCCTACGGTGCAGCCCATGACCACCAACACCATCTTCGACATGGCATCGTGCAGCAAGGCTATGTCCACGGCCATCTCCGCGCTCATCCTTTGCGAAGAGGGCAAGTTCCGGATGCTCGATGCCGTGAACCGCTATGTCCCTGGCTTCGAGGACTGGAAAGACGAGACGGGCGAGACGACCACCATCCGCATCCATCACCTGATGACGCACACCTCGGGCCTGCCTGCCTACTACTCGCCCGACCCCAAAGCCACGCCCAATCCCGATGCCTGCATCGAGCACATTGCTCACATGAAGCGCGGCTTCGAGCCTGGCAATGGCTTCCGCTACAGCTGCCTGAACTTCATCACCCTGCAACGTATCATCGAGACCACCAGCGGCATGTCGCTACGGGATTTCTCGCGCAGCCATATCTTCAAGCCGTTGGGCATGAACCACACCGACTACATCCCTTGCGCCCCCGATGCCGAGGGCGTTTGGCACAACACCGACCTGCCATGCTGGGCTGCCCAGATGCCCAAGGGCGAGGACTGGCGCAGCACCGTGGCTCCCACCACGAAGCAAGGGCCTGACAGCGTGCTTTGCGGCATGGTACACGACCCCTTGGCACGCATCATGAATGGCGGCATCAGCGGCAATGCAGGCCTCTTCAGTTCGGCAGAGGACATCGCCATCCTCTGCGCCATGCTCCAGAACGGCGGCACTTGGAACGGCCACCGCATCATGAGCCGGCAGACGGCGCAACTGCTGCGGACGGTGCCCCGCTTTGCCGAACCCTACGGACGCACCTACGGCTGGGACTGCTACAGCGCATACGCTTCGTGCAACGGCGACCTCTTCTCCCGGCAGACCTACTGCCACACAGGTTTCACGGGGACGGGCATCGTCATCGACCCCGAAACGGATTGCAGCGTCATCCTGCTCACGAACTCCGTCCACCCCAACGAAGGCGGCTCAACCATCCGCCTGCGCTCAATCGTCAGCAACGCAGTCGCGGCAAGCATCATAAAATAACGCAAATAAAGATGTCTTTTCGTCCGTTAGCCATAATTCTTAACTCTTAATTCTTAACTCTTAATTATTTTTCGTACCTTTGCACGCAAAATAAGGGAATTATGTCGAATATAGTAGCTATAGTGGGGCGGCCGAATGTGGGCAAGAGCACCCTTTTCAACCGCCTGACGCAGACCAGACACGCCATCGTGAGCGAGGAGGCTGGCACTACGCGCGACCGCCAGTACGGCAAGTGCGAGTGGGGACAGCGCGAGTTCTCGGTCATCGACACCGGCGGCTGGGTCGTGGGCAGTGATGACATCTTCGAGGAGGAAATCAGGAAGCAGGTGAATCTTGCTACAGAAGAGGCCGACGTCATCCTCTTTCTGGTTGACATCCAGAACGGAGTGACCGACCTCGACGAGGCTGTGGCTGGCATCCTGCGCCGCTCGAAGAAGCCCGTTCTGCTCGTCTGCAACAAGATGGATAACAACGAGACCTGGCTATCTGCCGAGTTCTATTCGCTCGGCTTGGGCGACCCCCAGTGCATCTCGGCAGCAACAGGCAGCGGCACGGGCGACTTGCTCGACCTCGTGGTCAGCAAGTTCCCGAAGGAAAGCGATGCCTTGCCCGACGAGGACATTCCGAGGTTTGCTGTAGTGGGTCGTCCCAATGCAGGCAAGTCGAGCCTCGTTAATGCTTTCATCGGCGAGGAGAGGAACATCGTCACGGACATTGCCGGCACGACGCGCGACAGCATCTATACGCGCTACGACAAGTTCGGTTTCGACTTCTATCTCGTCGATACTGCCGGTATCCGCCGCAAGAACAAGGTGAGCGAGGACTTGGAGTTCTACAGCGTCATGCGCAGCATCCGCGCTATTGAGAACAGCGATGTCTGCATTCTGATGATAGACTCTACAAGAGGCATCGAGGCGCAGGACCTCAATATCTTTCAGGTGATACAGAAGAACCAGAAGAGCATCGTCGTGGTGGTCAACAAATGGGACCTCGTGCCAGACAAGACGGACAAGGTCCTCAAGACAATGGAGGAAGCCATCCGCGAGCGCATGGCTCCCTTCACCGACTTCCCCATCATCTTCGGCTCTGCCCTGACGAAGCAGCGCATCTTCAAAGTCTTGGAAACGGCAAAGGATGTCTATCTGAACCGCACGCGCAAGGTCTCCACCCACAAGCTCAACGAGGAGATGCTGCCCCTCATCGAGGCTTATCCGCCACCATCGATGAAGGGCAAGTACATCAAGATAAAGTACTGTATGCAGATTCCCGACACGCGCGTGCCGTCGTTCGTCTTCTATGCCAACCTGCCGCAGTACGTCAAGGAACCCTACAAGCGCTTCCTCGAGAACAAGATACGCGAGAAATGGAACTTCACGGGATGCCCGATAAACATTTTCGTGAGACAGAAATAGTTGAAGAATGAAAAAATAAAAGAATGAAAGAATGAAAAGGTCGGAAGGAATAAAAGGAATAGTGAAGAGTGAAAAGATGAAAACTTCATTCTTTCATTTTTTCATTTTTTCATTCTTACTACTGCTTTTTGCCTGCACCAAGGGTCTCTACACCCACGAGGCAGCTCGCGAGGCGGCGGTGGAGTATTATTCGATGCTCATCAGGGGCGACTACCAGGGTTTCGTTGATGGCTATGCCAGTGCGAAGGATATGCCCGAGAGCTTCCGCAGCCAGCTGAGGGATGCCACGGCGCAGTTCATGCAGGGCGATGAAATGCGGAGCCTTGCCGGTGTCACGGCGTTGAGCGACAGCATCGCGGCGGACAGCACAGCTGTTGTCATGCTGCAGCTGCAATTTTCCGACAGCACCCTCGAACAGATAGAACTGCCCCTCGTGCTGACGGAAGAAGGGTGGAAGATGTGGACCCCATAGGGGCAATTCAAAATGAATAAATTCAAAATTCAAAACAAATAAATTCAAAATAAGGAAATGAAACGTCAGTTATTATTTTTTGTTTGTTGTCTATTGTTTATTAGTGCCAGTGCCCAGCAAATGCAGATGCCGCCTGTGCCTCTTGACCCAGCGGTAAAGGTAGGCAAGTTGGAGAATGGCCTGACCTATTACATCCGTCACAACGAGTGGCCGGAGAAGCGTTGCGACTTCTACATTGCCCAGCGCGTGGGTTCCATGCAAGAGGAGGACGACCAGCGCGGCCTTGCCCACTTCCTGGAGCACATGTGCTTCAACGGCACAACACACTTTCCAGGCGATGCCCTGAAGCAGTACTTGGAGCGCATCGGCGTGAAGTTCGGCGAGAACCTTAATGCTTATACTGCCTTCGACGAAACCGTCTATAATATAAATAATGTGAACGTCGAGACGGCAGGTGCCATCGACTCCTGTCTGCTCATCCTGCACGACTGGAGCCACGACCTCTTGCTCGAGGACAAAGAAATCGACAAGGAGCGCGGTGTTATCGAGGAAGAGTGGCGTGTGCGCCGCAGTGCTCAGATGCGACTGTATGAAGCGGCTTTGCCCACCATTTGCAAGGACAGCAAGTACGCCAATCGTATGCCCATAGGCACGATGGAGGTGGTGAAGAACTTCCCGTACGAGACCCTGCGCAGCTACTACCGCAAGTGGTATCGTCCCGACCTGCAGGCATTGGTCATTGTGGGTGATGTTGACCCCGATGCCATCGAGCAGAAGCTGAAGGAGATGTTTGCCGACATTGCGCCCGCACCAGCCGATGCCGCAGTCCGCGAAGAGTTCCCTGTGCCCGACAACCAGGAGCCCCTCGTTTTCATTGGCAAGGACAAGGAATACACAGGCATGGTGGCTTCTGTCATGTTCAAGAGTGACCCGCTGCCTCGCGAAATGAGAGGAACGATGGCATTCATTGCCGTGGACTTTGTGCAGGATGCCATCGCAGGAATGCTCAACGAGCGACTCAACGAGATTACACGCAAGGCAGATGCTCCCTTCTCTGGTGCAGACATCAACTTTGGCAGCTTCTTTGTGGCAAAGACGAAGGATGCTCTCTCGCTTGATGTTAGCATGAAGGAGAACCGTTACACAGAAGGCATCAAGGCAGCATATCGCGAGTTGCTCCGTGCCGTCCGTAGTGGCTTTACAGAGAGCGAATACGAGCGCTTCAAGCAGGAGTACTTGTCGCAAATCGATGCTGCATACGAAGCTCGCGACAAGCGCACAAACACATCTTTGGTTTATGCATACGTCCGTCATTTCCTTGACAATGACCCAGCAGCCGGTATTGAATGGATGCACCAGACGATGCATGCCCTTGTGCCGAACATCCCTCTTGATGCGATAAACCAGACTTTGTCGCAAGTCTCTTTGGATAACAATCGTGCCATCGTCGTCTTTATGCCGGAGAAGGAAGGCCTTACGCTTCCCACAGAGCAGGAAGTGCTGACGGCAATGACAGAAGTCGATGGCGAGCAGATAGATGCCTTCACCGAGGAAGTCAGCACAGAGCCTTTGGTGCCAGAACTGAAGAGCAAAGTGAAGGTCAAGAAGATTACCGACGACATCTACGGTGCCAAGCTCATCACCCTCTCCAATGGCATGAAAATTCACGTCAAGCAGACCGACTATAGTCCCAACAAGATAATCTTCCGCGCCACATCTTGGGGCGGCAACAGCCTCTACAGCAACGACGAATACATCAACACCAGCAACGTGGGTTTGGTTCGTCAGGGCGGATTGGGCAGCTTCTCTGCCATTGATTTGAACAAGAAGCTTGCAGGCATTCAGGCAGGTGCTTCGGCAAGTGTCGGTGCCCGCACCGAGGGCATCGAGGGCAACTGTGTGAAGAAGGATTTGGAGACGATGCTCCAGCTCACCTACCTCTGCTTCACTTCGCCCCGTCGCGACGATGATGCCTTCACCTCTGCAATGGAGCGCACCCGCAACACATTGAAGAACCAGGAACTCGACCCGAGGACGGCACTCACCGACAGTGTTGTCAGCGTCGTTTACGATAACAATGTGCGTGCAAAGCGCACGAGGGTGGAAGACCTCGACCGCATCAGCTACGACCGCCTGCTTGAAATCTATCGCGAGCGCTTTGCCAATGCCGGCGACTTCGAGTTCTACATGGTAGGCGACGTCAATGCCGATTCTGTGGCTCCATTGCTTGCCAAGTATCTTGGCGCACTCCCTGCAAAGGGCAAGAAGGAGGCGTACAAGTCCATCGACCAGCGTGTCCGTAAGGGCGAACGCGAATGTTATTTCACCAAGGAGCAGGACACCCCCAACTCCCTGAATATCTTCGTCTATCATGCTCCTATGAAGGAAACGCTGAAGAACGACATCCTCGTCGATATGCTCCAGCAGGCTCTGACGATGCTCTACACGGAGAGTGTCCGCGAGGACAACGGCGGAGCGTACGGCGTGCCTGTCAATTCCAGCCTCTCTGACTATCCAGAGGAGATTGCAATGGTGCAAATCGCCCTGCCGACAGCCCCGGAGAAGCGCGAGGCCATGACAGCTGTCGTCTATGATGGCATCAAGAAGATGATGGCAGAAGGCCCGACAGAAGAGAACCTCGGCAAGATAAAGGAATACATGCTCCGCTCGCATCAGGAAGACCTCAAGAACAATGGTTACTGGATGAACAGCCTCGTCTCGAAGTCGCGCTTCAACCAGGAGTTTGTGGAAGGCTACGAAGAGTGCGTGCAGAGTGTCACTATCGAGGACATCAAGCAGACGGCTCAGTACATCTTCGGTGCAGGCAACCGCCTGGTTGTTGGCATGGAAACACCGGTTAAGGAGTAGTGAGGATTAGAGATTAGAGAATAGGGAATAGGGATTAGGGAGAAACAAATCGTAAATCGTAAATCGTCAAATCGTAAATCACAGAGGTGTTTGTAGTGAAGTGGCTGGCCGCCTTTGGCCGATACTTGCAGCTCATGGGAAGGGTGTTGAGCCTGCCCGAGCGGTGGCGGATGTTCTTGCGGCAGTATGTCCGCGAGATGGGGTCGCTTGGTGTGGATTCCATTGGCATTGTGCTGCTCATCAGCTTCTTCATAGGTGCCGTCATCTGCATCCAGATTAAGCTCAACATCCAGAGCCCTTGGATGCCGACATTCACCACTGGCTACACGACGCGCGAAATCATGCTGCTGGAGTTCTCGTCGAGCATCATGTGTCTCATTCTTGCGGGCAAGGTCGGCTCGAACATCGCATCCGAGATAGGCACGATGCGCGTCACTCAGCAGATAGACGCACTCGAAATCATGGGCGTCAACTCGGCTTCCTTCCTCATCCTGCCCAAGGTGGTAGGCATGATGACGATGATTCCCTTCCTCGTCGTCTTCAGCATCGTTTCCGGCTTTATCGGAGCGTATGCCACTGCCATTGCCGGCATCATCACCCCCGACGACCTGACTATCGGCCTGCTCCACAGCTTCAACTCCTGGTATGTGTGGATGAGCATCATCAAGAGCATCGTCTTCGCCTTCATCATCAGCAGCGTGGCCTCCTATTACGGCTACTATGTGGAGGGCGGCAGCTTCGATGTGGGCAAGGCAAGCACCAATGCCGTCGTGTCGAGCAGTATGCTCATCCTCTTCTCCGATATATTCCTAACATCCTTATTAAGTTAAGAGTTAAGAATTAAGAATTAAGAAAGATACCACAGCTTCCCGAATATCAAGAACCCAAAACTATTTTTCTTAATTCTTAACTCTTAATTCTTAACTATAAATCAAAGAAAGACATGATAGAAGTTCAGCATCTATACAAGAGTTTCGACGGACGCGATGTTCTCATGGACATCAACATGGTCTTCCGCGACGGGCAGACGAACCTCATCATCGGCCAGTCGGGATCCGGCAAGACGGTGCTGATGAAGAACATCGTCGGCCTCTTTACCCCTACACGGGGCAAGGTGCTCTATGATGGACGCGACTTCGTGACGATGGCGAAAAAGGAGCGGGTCATGTTGCGGCGCGAGATGGGCATGATATTCCAGAGTGCCGCACTCTTCGATTCGATGACCGTGCTGGAGAACGTCATGTTCCCCCTCGACATGTTCTCGGACATGAACGAGGCCGACCGCATCCGCCGTGCCCGCTTCTGTCTGGAGCGTGTCAACCTGAAAGGTGCTGAAGAGAAGATGCCGGGCGAGATAAGCGGCGGTATGCAGAAGCGTGTGGCTATTGCCCGCGCCATCGCCCTCAATCCCAAGTACTTGTTCTGCGACGAACCGAACTCCGGCCTTGACCCCAAGACGAGCCTCGTCATCGACGACCTCATCAGCAGCATCACCCACGAGTACGGCATGACCACCATCATCAACACGCACGACATGAACTCTGTGCTGGGCATTGGCGAGAGCATCCTCTACATTTGCGACGGCCACAAAGAGTGGGAAGGCTCGAAGGACGAGATAATGACCGCCACCAACGAAAAGCTCAACTCCTTTATCTTCGCCAGCGACCTGCTGAGGAAGGTGAAGGAAGAGAGCCTCCCCCAACCCCTCCCAAGGAGGGGAGAAACGCCTGCGCCTGAGCTTCGCGAAGAACCGACACAAGAAAACTAAGATGGACAAAACATTAGAACAGAATCATGCAACCGCCGTTCCCCCCTCTTTTGGAGGGGAAGGGGGAGGCCTCCAGCTTCGCAGCGAAGGACTTGTCAAGATATATGGCAAGCGAACAGTGGTGAACAACGTCACCTTTGATGTTCGTCAGGGTGAGATTGTGGGCTTGCTGGGGCCTAATGGTGCGGGCAAGACGACCTCTTTCTATATGACCACAGGCCTGGTTATTCCCAATGCCGGGCATATCTTCATTGGCGACGAGGAGATAACCAATCTGCCTGTCTATCAGCGTGCACGTCGCGGCATCGGCTATTTGGCGCAGGAGGCCAGTGTGTTTCGCAAAATGAGCGTCGAGGACAACATTGCCAGCGTGCTCGAAATGACAGGCAAGCCGCGTGCCTATCAGCGCGAGAAGCTCGAAAGTCTCATCAGCGAGTTCCACCTCGAAAAGGTGCGCAAGAACTTGGGCGACCGCTTGAGCGGTGGTGAACGCCGCCGTACGGAGATTGCCCGCTGCCTTGCCATCGACCCGAAGTTTATCATGCTCGACGAGCCTTTTGCCGGAGTCGACCCCATTGCCGTCGAGGACATCCAGTATATCGTCTGGAAGCTGAAACGAAGGAACATCGGCGTCCTCATCACCGACCACAACGTGGAAGAGACGCTTTGCATCACCGACCGTGCCTACCTTCTCTTCGAGGGTCAAATCCTTTTCCACGGCACCCCGCAGGAACTTAGCGTCAATCCTGTTGTCCTCGACAAGTACCTCACCCGCAGCTTCGTGTTGCGCCTAAAGGACTTCCAGCAGATGGAAATGGAGCGTGCTGCCGCAAGCGAAGCTTCCGAAACTTAAATAAACTTTATTTCTTCAGCCTGTAGATGAGGCGATGGGTGCCGCTGCCCAGTTCGATGGGGTCGGCGGGGTTGTAGCGCGTCGGCTCCGGGTCGGGCTTACGGTCGCGTTGCTTCTCGTTGAAGACGAGTCCGGTGCGGTTGAGGCTCTTGGGCGCCATCTCGACAGACTCGGTATTGAGTTCCTTTGGGCAGAGCACGGTGGCTGTGGTGCCGACGGGAATGGTGAGGCGCAGGTCGAAGGTGCTGGCCGAGCGTTTCCATTCTACGCTGATGTTTCCGTAGGGCGTGGGTTTGAGGGCTTTGACGAAGGTGAGGCTGTCGGGCAGCTGCGGCTGTATGGTGAAGTGGCGGTAGGCGGGTTGCAAAGCATCGCCCTGTATGCCTGCCAGTGCCTGATAGAACCACGAGCCGATGCCGTTGTAGCAGTTGTGGATGCGGCTGCGGCGGCCTATCCAGTGCTCCCAGGTTGTCGTGGCTCCGTTGTCTATCATATAGAGATACCCCGGGAAGCTGTGCTGCCGCAGCATATCGGCCATGAGCTGCACGTTGCCTGCCTGCGTGCACCATTGCGTCAGGATGGGGATGCCCACCAGTCCCGTGAAGAGGTGTCCGTCGAAGCGACCGTACGTCTCGCGCTTCAGGGCATTGTTCACCTTCTGTCGCAAGTCTTCGGGCGTGGCACCAACGAAGAGCGGGAATGCCTGGTCGAGCTGGAGGCCTTTGGCGTAGGTGGCTTCTTTCTTATTATAATATGTGGCATGGATGAGGCGGTTGATGTCCGTCTGCTTCTGCCGGTAAAGCTGTGCATCGTCGGCCTTGCCAAGCAGTTCTGCCGTGGCTGACATGATGCCATACACCCAGCTCATCGAGCAGGAGTTCACGAGGTCGATGCATTCCGTATGCGTCTGGTGCTCCTCGTTCGGCAAAGCCCAGTCGCCGAGGAACCAGTCCTTGCGGCGCGTGCTCGGCCATCGGTGCTCAACGGCCAGCAGACCGTCGGGCATGTACTGCTCGGCGTAACCGAGGTAGCGCTGCATGTTGGGGTAGTACCATTCGAGGAGCCTTTTGTCGCCGTACTGCTGATAGGTCTGCCAGGGGGCATTGGCGATGAAGGCGCACCAGAACGGGCCGCCGCCGCATTGCCAGAAAGCAGGCCCCACGTGCGGCACCTCGCCATCGTCGCCTTGCGCATCGGTATAGCCCTGCAGCCAGTTGCGATAGAGCGGGTACATGTCGTAATGCAGCTGTGCGGCGAGGATGGAGGCATTGCCGTCGCCGCCGTAGCCCTGACGCTCGATGTGCGGACAATCGACCATGTAGCCGCCCAGCGTCAGGCAGCGGAACGTGTAGTGCACCATGTCGTGGATGGCGCAGAGGTCTTTGTCGCTGCAGACGAACGAAGCCCCCCGCTCGTAGCCCGTGTGTATGAGCATTCCCGCGATGTCTGCGAGGGCAGGCTGGCGGTCGAGTCCCTCTATCTTGATGTAGCGGTAGGCGTGGTAGTTGAACTTGTTCAGGAACACCTCTTCGCCCTCGCCGCTGGCGATGTAGTGGTCGGTGAAAACGCCCTCGTCGAAGTCGCCGCTCATGGCCAGCATGTCGCAGTAGCTGATGGTGATGCGCTGCCCCTTGCGGAGCTTGCCGAGGCGGATGCGCGTCCAGCCCACGATGCTGCGTCCCATATCCACCATCCATTTGTTGCCGTCGAAGCGCCAGACCTTCTGCGCCCCCACTTCCATCATAATGCGGTTCGGTTCGCACATCATCGGCGTTATCTCCTGTTCGGGCAAGTCCATCGTCGAGACCCCTTGCCACGTGACAGCATCGAGCGTCGGAGCGGTGAAGTCGGGCAGAAGTTCCGCCGCGTTGACGACCTCGCCGCCAAACGTCCATGCCCCGGCAATGCCCTCGTCGTAGTAGCCGCTGCCCCGCGACTGCCAGCTGCCATCGGTGGCGACGAGCGTCTGCCAGCCGCCGTCCCGTTGCTGGTCGATTTGTGCCAAGACGTAGGGACCGCCTTCGCGAACGCCCACTATCTTCGGGTTGTCGTAGAAGCCGCCCCCGAGCCAAATGACAAGGTCGTTGCGTCCCTCGCGAAGCCGCCCGTCCAGCTTGTAGCTCATCGCTTGGTGCCGTTTGCTGAACTCTACCACGGAGGGCGCCAGCACGTCGTCGCCGATGCGCTCGCCGTTGAGGTAGATTTCGTGGTAGCCCAGCGTGCTGATGTGCAGGAAGGCAGGGGCTTTCGCATCCGTGCAGTCGAACGTCTTATGCAAAAGCGGCTGCACCTTCCGATTCTCGCGCGGCATCCCGATGTACTTGCCCCGCCAAAGCGATTTGTCGAGAATGCCGACCGAGAACCATGCGCCTCGCGCCCAGTCGCCGCCCTTGCCGTTCTCGTCCCAAACCTTCACTTGCCAATAGACCTCGCTACGGCTCGCGAGCGGCTTGCCCTCGTACTTTATCCATATCGACTGCCCGCTCTCCACGCGACCGCTGTTCCAGAGGTCGGCCTTGTCCTCCGAGAGCAGTTCGGGTCGGGTGGCGGCGAGAATCTGGTAGGCCGACTGCCGCACGCCGTTGTGGTCTTGGGTCAGTTTCCAGCTCAGGGCCGGTGTAGTCGTGTTGATGCCGCATGGCTGGTGCAGCAGCTCGCAGCGCAGGTCGTAGGCTGTGAGAGCTGCCCGGACTTGGAAAGCTGCAAGCAGGAGCAGTGCAGAAAGGATGTTTCTCGTGTTCATTTTCGCTAATTTTGCTACAAAGGTACGGTTTTTTTCGTATTTTGAAGCGTTTTTTGTGTCTTTGCACACGCTTGCACTTGCATGTTGACTCTATAAGACGCAAATTTTTAATTAAATAATGTGTAAATGTGGAATTAAAACGCATGATTCTCCTATTTTCTTTGTAAATTTGCAAACCGAAATATATGGTATATGCATGGCATTGACATAAAAGAGGATTATCTGCTTGGCTTGGGGAACAGTATTCTTGACACGTTGCTCCTTGACCGTACCACAGGAGAGAATATCATCTGGGCTACGGATGACTATGCTTCTATGGGTGATGCATATACATTTTTCCAATATATTACTTCTGAGCTGATTACTGGAGAGCATCAAAATGTGATTCAGCCTCGCGTAGCGAAAAGTGAGGAGGAAAGGAAACTGAGAGCAAGGAAGATGGCGGAAGTGTTTACCCCATCATGGATTTGCAACGACATGAACAATGGTGTTGACGAGAGTTGGTTCAAACGTAAACCTGTATTCAATGTTGTTACCATAGAAAAAGGGAAGCATCTTTGGACTCCAACGACAGAAAAAGTTGAATTCCCCGAAGGTAAGACTTGGCAGGAGTATGTCAGCATGGGTGTGATAGAAATCACGTGCGGCGAGGCACCTTTCTTGGCAAGCCGCTATGATACTGTGACAGGTGAAGCTATTACAGATTTAAGCAAGCGTATTGGATGGCTTGACAGAAAACTTCGTATCGTCAACGAGAACACCAGTACGCATGAGGATTGGCTACATTGGACGAAGATGGCCTATAAGGGTACACTCGGTTTTGAGTGGCAAGGCGACAATCTGCTTTTAGCCCGCGAGAATCTTCTGATGTCGTTCTTTGATTATTATGAGAATCGTTTTGGCAATAATCCTGCCATTGAACATGTAAAGGAAATAGCAGACATCATTTCGTGGAACATCTTCCAGATGGATGGCTTGAAGTTCGTGATTCCTCGCAGTTGTCATCCCAAAGTGGTGGAAACGCGTGACCTGTTTAGTGGTGAGGTAATTCGTAAGGAAATAGAGTGCGAAGGCTGTAAGAAGGGGCTTATTCATAAGCACAACGGCATCTATGTAAAGATGATGGATTGGGACACAGGAGAGTCCATTTATTTCCATATGTACAACGGTCTGGCTAAGAAAGAAAGATTGTCATGAATACAGAAATTGTCGATAAAATCATCATCGGTCGTGTAGAACCACATATCTATGCCTTCAGGACAAACACCGTGCCTGACTATTTGAAGATTGGTGATACATATCGCCCTGTTGAAGTTCGTCTGAATGAGTGGCGAAACAAGGGATTTACAGACTTAATAAAGCTTTACGAGCGCGAAGCAAGAATTGACGAAAGGTATTTTCGTGACCTAGAAGTTCACAAGTTCGTGCAGAATGAGAAACATCGCAGCCGAATTACGCGAGAAAAGTTCCCCAATCTGCCGTACTTTTCCAATGAGTTTTTCGAGAACGCTATTCCTGCCGATATTGACGAGGCTATTGATGATATAACAGATAGTGCCACAAAGAACGATGGTCGCTATCAGTTTTATTCAATGCAAGATGGCCGCATACGAGAGGACTTCCATTATACTCGCGATGAGGAGCCTTTGATTCCCCGCCCAAACCAGCAGGATGCCATAGAAAGATTCAAAATAGCAATCAAGAACAAACGCACTCACTTGCTGATGTATGCCGTGATGCGTTTCGGTAAAAGCTTTACTGCTATGTGCTGCGCTCAGCATATGAAAGCAAAGTTGGTATTGGTCGTTTCTGCAAAAGCAGATGTGAAGGGAGAATGGCAGAAAACCGTTGAGAAGTTCAAAAACTTCGAGGAATACCAGTTTGTCACAAGTGAACATCTAAAACGCGACAACAATCTGCTGACAAATGCCCAAAAACAACATCAGAAGCTTGTGGTGTGCCTGACACTTCAAGACTTGAGTAGTGCAGAAATCAAGGAGCGCCATAAAGAGCTATTTGAAAAGCAGATAGATTTGCTGATTGTTGACGAGACCCATTTTGGTGCACGCGCCGAACACTATGGCTCGGTACTGACTAAAGCATCCGACGACAAGATTCTGAAGCAGGAAAAGAAGTATAATGATGAGTCGGTTGGTGACCTAATTGAGCAGACCCGCAAACTAAAAAGCAAAGTTCAGTTGCACCTTTCAGGAACTCCCTATCGAATCCTGATGGGAAGTGAGTTTACTGATGAGGACATTATCAGCTATTGTCAGTTTACAGACATCGTCGATGCCAGCCAGAAGTGGGACGAAGCAAACCTTGATTCCAAAGAAGAATGGGAGAATCCATACTTTGGTTTTCCTCAGATGGTCAGGTTCGCCTTCAACCTCAATGCTTCAGCAATAAAGAAACTGGAGGAGTTGAAACAGGCAGGTATATCCACCGCATTCCGTGAATTGTTCTCTCCTCAGTCTCTAAAGAAGGACGATGAAGGCAAGCACCTTGTGTTCAAACACGAACAAGAAGTCCTTGATTTCTTGCAAGTCATTGATGGCTCAAAGGAAGATGAGAACATCATGGGTTTCCTTGACAACGAGCGCATAAAGAAAGGTGATTTGTGTCACCACGTCGTGATGGTATTGCCTTATCGTGCATCATGTGATGCGATGGAGTCTCTCATCAAGAACCATAAAGCCCGCTTTAAGAATCTTTCTCAGTATGAGATATTGAATATAACAGGTGTTGATGATGAACATTTGTATCGGAATCTGGAAGATGTCAAGAAGAAAATAGCTGATTGCGAGGAGGAGAACAAGAAGACTCTGACGCTTACCGTTCAACGAATGTTGACAGGTTCAACGGTGCCAGAATGGGACACGATGCTCTATCTGAAGGAGACAGCATCGCCACAGGAATATGACCAGGCCGTTTTCCGTCTGCAAAATCCATACACCAAAATCTATCAAACAGAAACAGGTGAGATTGCTAAGCGTAATATGAAACCTCAGACGTTGCTTGTTGACTTTGATCCAGACCGAATGTTCTTCCTTCAGGAGTTACGTGCTCACATCTATGACATCAATACAGATACCAACGGCAACCGTAATCTGCTGGAGCGTTTAGAAAAGGAACTGGAGGTGTCACCTGTTATCTGGTTGAACAAAGACAAATTGCAGAAAGTTACGCCTAATGACATATTGAACTTCATCCGTCAGTATTCCAGCGAAAGAAGTGTGCTTGACGAGGCGATGGATATTCCTGTAGACCGTTCCCTGCTAAACATTGAAGCCCTTCGAGAGGAGATTATGCGTCAGCAGCCAATAGGTTCGAGAGGCGGATTGAAGATGAAGCCAATAAAGGAAGAGGGGGAAGATGACATTGATATAGGCAATGTTGACACCCCTCCAACAAAAGATGATGGGAATTCAACAACTGGCAATAAGAAGAAAGATGAAGATGATTCTTATGAAAAACGCCTTGCCACGTTGTATTCTCGTATTTTGTTCTTTGCCTTCCTCACAAAGGAGCGTGTTATGTCACTTCAAGACATCTTGAATGTGATAGACTCCAATCAGAATAACAAGCGAATTGCGAATCATCTTTCAA
Organism: Bacteroidaceae bacterium; assembly: GCA_017524545.1. Taxonomy (GTDB): domain Bacteria; phylum Bacteroidota; class Bacteroidia; order Bacteroidales; family Bacteroidaceae; genus Physcousia. Next base: position 84,439 of record JAFXVN010000083.1, on the reverse strand, counting down.
TCAGCAAGGCTACGCTAAAGTTGCTTTTCAAACATTTGAATCCAAACGTTCTTCATGAGCTTGACTACAAGATACAAAACATCAACGACCTCGCTAACGATGAGAGCAAGACACCCGTTGAAAGAGTGGAAAGTGCCATGAAGAAGTTTGGCCGCTGGTCAGAATCTGAGGTGGTGACTCCGATTGAATTGGCAAGAAAGATGCTCAGCCAAATACCACATAATCGTATTAGTGCAGATGCCAAGTTCCTTGATATTGCCTCGAAAGAGGGAGAATTTGCATCGGCTATCATTCAAGAGTTTGGCGATACATACAAAGATAAGATTTACTCTATACCAACATCATCCATCGCTTATGAATTTACCCGTAAGGTTTACGAAGCATTGGAGATGCCAGTAGATAACATCATAACAGAATATAACTCATACGACCTCATTGGCCTACGTGGCGAAGAGATTATAAACGAATTGAAGAATATGGGAATAACAGTAGCAGTGGGAAATCCTCCGTATCAGGATGAAGGTGGTTCTGGTGGAACGAATGATGCCCCTATTTTCCAGCATTTTAGCGATGCTGCAAAGATAATTACACGTACATTCTCCTCACTTATCATACCCTCCAAGTGGTTTACCGGTGGTAGATCTAATTTGCTTGACCCATTCCGCGAAAGAATGCTTAATTGTGGTCAGATATCTTCATTGACAGCCTACAACAACCCAAGCGAGGTATTTCCCAAGGATGTGGAAATCAAAGGTGGCGTATGCTTCTATCTGATGGATGCTGAGCATGACGGAGATTGCAAATACTCTCTTTTAAAAGGCAAGGAATCAGAATCAGAGTTGCTGAATCTTAAAGACCTTGATGTGATTATCCGTGAGCCGAAACTGGCAAAGATAGTTGACAAAGTAATGACACAAGCCCGTAAGGAGAACTTGGGGGTGGTTGAATCAATAATCTCAGCAGACACCCCCTTTGGCATTCCTACAAACCCCAAAACCAGCAAGAAAAATCCATTCGATGTAAGCGAAACACAGACAGATGAGTTCAATGTGAAGTTGTATTATTGGGGAAACAACGTCAGAAAAATCGGCTTTGTCCGTAAGTCAGACATTCGCAAGAATGAACAAGATGTCGATGCCGTAAAGGTGTTCATACCAAAGGCTGGCGGATCAGGTAACGACAAAATTGTGCTTGGTGAACCAATACTGGCAGAGCCTATGTCCGTTTGCTCTCAGACATTTGTTTACGCAAAGTTCAATTCTGTTGAAGAAGCCAAGAACTTTATTAGCTACCTGAAGACCCGTTTGTTCCGTATTCTTGTGTCATCTATGAAGATTACACAGGATGCAATGTCAGGTGTCTATCATTTCGTGCCGATGCAAGACTTCTCCCATCCTTGGACTGATGATGATTTGTATAAGAAATACAATTTATCACCAGATGAGGTAAAGTTTATTGATTCGATGATAAAGCCGATGGCAAAGGAATCAGAGGAGTCGCTGCCTGATTAACTCATAACTGAACTATCGGAAGTATTTAAGCAGTTAAGAAGTTAAGCAGGAGTATCGGGCATTCTGCCATTTTGTCCTCGTTTGTCGCCGTTTGTCCGCTAAATGGTCACTTGGCACGGTTGGCACGCTTGTTGTTTCTTATGTCTGTGAAAATTGAAACTAAAGTTTAACCAAAAATATAATTAGGAGGACATGATTATGTTACCAGTAATGTTTAAGAACAGTTGGATGCCAACATTGTTTGAGGATTTCCTGAACACCGATTTCATGCCTCGTGCAAACAGCACAGCACCGGCAGTGAACGTCAAGGAGAGCGAGACAGCCTACACGATGGAGCTTGCGGCTCCGGGCATCAAGAAGGAGTACTGCCGCGTAAGCATCAACGACGAAGGCAACCTTACCATCGCCATCGAGAACAAATGCGAACACAAGCATGAGGACAAGGGCCACCACTATCTGCGCCGCGAGTTCTCGTACTCGAACTACGAACAGAGCTACACGCTGCCCGACGATGTGGAGCGCGACAAAATCTCCGCTAAGGTCGAGGACGGCATCCTGACCGTCACCATGCCGAAGATGGAAAAGGAAGTGAAGAAGCTCAACAAGGCCATCGAAATCTCATAAACCGACAGCCTTGCATCCAAACAGAGAAAAGGCAGCATCCGGGACAAGGGTGCTGCCTTTTTTCGTGCTCAGCACGAACGTGTTTCTAAGGTGGAACAAACTCTCGAAGAACGCGATATAAACCTCCCCATAACACGGCATAAAAGTCTTTTAGGCTCGTTATATAATTTGTATGCACGTTATGTGAAGTTTCGTGGCACGCTCTGTGAGGCCTTACGGCACGCTATCCCCGATTATGCTGCAGTATTGACTTCCAACCACATCATAACTTGAAAAACAACTAATGACGGATTTGGGATAAACAAAACGACTACAATATGCCTCCAAACAAAAATATGTTCTTATGAAGTAACGGAGTTTTGGGTCTTTTGCGGACTTCTGTATTCAGATGGTAGGACTCCAAACATCTTCTTGAAGTTGGAGGAGAAGATGCGGGGGGAGTTGAAGCCTACACGTTCAGAGATTTCGGCAATGGGGAGCTTGGTGCTGGTGAGGAGTTCTGCAGCGTGCTTCAGACGGACGTTGCGGATGAAGTCAGCCGGCGAAATGCCAAGCATGGTGCGCAGCTTTTCATAGAGCGAGGAACGGCTCATGGCTACGTCGCGTGCCAGTTGATCCACGCCGTATTCTTCGTTGTCAAGGTTGGCATCAATGGCTGCCAGCATACGTTTGACGAGTTCCTCCTCTTCGACATTGGCGCTGATTCCCTCTGGGTCAATGGCGGTACTCTCGGCAAACTGATGGCGGGCAGCATCGCGCAGTTCGAAGAGGCGGTTCACGCGCTCGTCGTTCTCGCGCTCTAAGGCTACGCGCTTGCGCTTCAAATAAAGACCCATAAGGCCCATTAACCCCATTAGCCCCATAAAATAGTAAAAGGCTTTTGCCCACCAGGTGAACCACCAAGGTGGTAGAATTTCTACTGCCATTTTTGAAACTGGCCCCCAAGAACCGCCTGCTGTACGGGCTTGTACATGAAAGAAGTAGCTTCCATGGGGCAATGCACGGTACTCCACTTCGGCCGCAGCACCACTATTGGCTATTTGCCATTCCGTCTCCAAACCTTCGAGTCGATAGCGGTAGTGGGTATGCGAGGGGTGGGCATAGTTGAGCGTTGAGAACTGGAAGGTAATGTTGTTTCTGTTATAAGGTAAGGATAAAGGCGTGCCATCGGGGATGTTCTTTAATCCATTGACCGTGAAGCCTGTGAATACGACCTCCTGCGCTGTGGTATCGACTTGAAGCCATTCGGGGCGGAATGCGACAGCTGCAGAATAATGGAGGAATATGAGTCGTCCATCAGTTGACATTCCAGCTTCACGTTCCGACATGGACGTGGCAGGAATGCCGTCTTCGGGCCCAAAGTTCTCCACGAAAAGATTCTTTTCACTTTTCACTATCTTGCTGATGCCATAGGCTGTACCTATCCAAATATTTCCAAGCGAATCTTCAACCAAACTGCGAATGCAGTTATTTGACAATTTCACGATTTCACAATTGGACGATTGCAGATTGTCTGACAAAGAAATGCCGAATAGTCCGTTTTGCGTTCCTACCCATAAACGGCCTTTTATCAATAGCCAACAATTATATTTGTCTGAGTATTGCTCAATCTTGTCTGCACAGGGGAAGGGAGCAATGGAGTCTGCTTGTGTATCCAAGAGGAAGGCTCCGTTTTGCGAGAAGACGGCAGCCCATCGTTCATCGATCTGTTGGATGCCCACAAGGGAACGGTGACGATTGATGAGAGGGTTCGTCTTGTTGAGGGAGTGGAAGGTGCGCTGCTCAGGGTTGAAATAGCCCAGTTGGTTCATATTGCAGCACAGCAACAGGCGTCCGTCAGGCAACTGTTGAATGAATGTCATGCGGTTGTGCGGGAAGTCCGGCACGTTGGTCATGTCATAAAGGGTCTCTTTCCCACCCTCGATACCATAGAGACCATTGACCGTGCATCGCCAACGGAGGTTCGTTTCATCAGTTTGTCTCAAGGCCTCAAAAGCCTCGTTGCGGGAAATATATTGAACCTCGGAAGCAGCGGGCGGCAGGTAGAACAACCCGTTCTGCCACGACCCAATCCACACACCATTTTGCCGGTCGCGGATGGCAACAGTGGCGTTGCGGCTCAGATGGAGGGAATCGACGACATCGTGGAGGTCGCCCGTCATAATCTCTGCTCCCACATCGCCGCGTATGAAGGCCTGGATGTCGGCATCCTCCGTCATGGCATCAGTAATTGGAGCGAATGCGCGTGAGCGTGCATCGAAGAGATAGATGCGATAGAAGTCGCGCAGCCACAGCAGCGAGTCACCCTGCCACAGATGGCCGTAACCCTTGGAGTATGCGTCCCGCTTACGGCTATTGTTGCGGTCGTAGTGCAGGGTCTCGAAGCCTCGTCCATCGGAGAGGCAGAAGACACCCTCGCAGTTGACAAGCATCTGTCCGTTGGGCAGCTCGATAATCTGCTGTACCTCGCCCGTCGGCAAGCCGTCGGCCACCTTCCAATGGCGCACCTCAGCACACATTGGCAGTAGGCCAGCCCAACAGATAGCTATGAAAAGCAGCCTTCTAATCATGACAAAATGTTTTTTCTGTGGGCAAAGATAGACATAATCCTTCATTTAGGTGTCATTTTCGTCCAGGAATATGCGTTTTTTTGTGCCGAAAACGTCCATTTCATCGGTTTGGACGATTACAACACCCATTTTTGCACATCCGAGGTATCCCATTTCGTCAGAAAATGCATTACTTTGCAGCGTCAAACAAAAGTTAATAATTCAAAAAATGAAAGTGAAGAGCATCTGTCTATCTATAGCATCATTGCTGTTGCCATCCCTGCTGTTGGCACAAAAGAGTTCAATGGAGTACAGCAGAACCACGAAGCTCCGATGCTATGGAAACTCATCGGTGAGCAGAAGTGGATACTCATGCAGGACCGATACTCCATGAATCCGCACAATTTCTATTTCTGCGAGACTACCGACCTTGAACATTTTAAGCCCCTCGGCTATTTCGATGACGGGCAGAGTCCCTTGCGTCGCACCAATTTCTCCGAGCAGAAGCATGGTGCTGTGGTGCAGGTTACAAAGAAAGAACTTAGTCAACTTATCAAATACTGGAACAAATGAAAAGAACTGTCAGCATTATCTTATTATTCATTTTCCATTCTTTCACTTTTCACTGCTTTGCAGAAGACCGAGGCTTCATCCATCCGGGCGGACTGCACACACAGGCTGATTTCGACCGAGTGAAGGCGCAGATTGCAGCTAAGAACCCAACTGTGCTTAAAGCCTGGACTAAATTAAGAAATGCCGAGTATGCTCAGGCCAGCGTACAGACGTCCCCAACAGAAACTATTGTTCGCGGCGGCAGTGGCGAGAACTACATCAATGCAGCTCGCGGAGCGACGATGGCTTACCAGAACGCGCTGCGCTGGAAGATAGGTGGCACGGTAGCGAATGCCAAAGCTGCTGTACGCATTCTGATGGCATGGGCCAACACAACAACAGCTATCAGCGGCACCTCCGATGCATGTCTGGCTTACGGACTGTATGGTTACCAGTTTGCACAGGCCGCAGAGCTGATGCGCGACTACGAGGGCTGGAAGCGCGAGGACTTTGAAAAGTTCCAGCAATGGATGCTCACGGTGTGGTACCCCGGTGCTATCGGTTTTCTGCGCGTTCGTAACGGTACATGGGAGAACTCGGGCAAGTGGTGGCAAGCTCCAGGGCACTATTGGTCGAATTGGGGTCTGTGCAACGCTCTGTGCGTGATGAGCATCGGCATCCTGTGTGACAACGTGCAGATTTATAACGAGGGCATCTCATTCATCAAGTACGACCAGGTAGGCAACTTCACCGACCCGCCCACGACACATGAGGTGACGGGCCACAGCGACTATACGGGCCTAGGAGCCATCCAGAACGACGGGCTGACGGATTTTTGGGGAAATCTTATCGTGACCGACGTGGAGAGCGAATTGGAGACTGGAGCCTACGGACATATAGGACAGTTGAATGAGAGCGGTCGTGATGCCGGACACTGTGCGATGTCCTTGGGCTTGGCTGTGGATATTGCTAAAATTGCCTGGAACCAAGGCGACGACCTTTTTGCTTACATGAGCCATCGATTGGCTGCAGGCATCGAGTACGTAGCAGCGCAGACGCAAAGTGTCCAGGGACTGCCCTGGACGGATTACATCTACGGCACCAATGGTTACTATTATTCTGATAGTCGTGCGTGGGTGATGACAGAACCAGCTCTCGGCGCTCAGATGCGGCCTTACTGGGGAACAGTCATCGGCATCTACGAGGGCGTGAAGGGTGTGCGGATGCCGTTCTCGGAGCTTGCCTATCAGCAGATGGGCATCGACGGCGGCGGCAGTGGCTCGACCAGCGGAGGCTACGACCATCTGGGCTACTCGGTTTTGATGAATACCCGCGACGAGCAACTCTGTCCAGCCGACCAAGTGCCAACGGAACTGACAGGACAGATGGAATACAGCAATACGCTGACAGCAACCTTTATTCCCAGTCTGGTGCAGGAGAGGAAGCGCGGTCTGGTCAGTGGCAAGGTCACAAATCATACCGAACTCGGCGGACTGGTCAACAACTACAACACAACTAAGAGCGCACTGCTACCCGACGGCAAGACCCTACGCCTAATTCCCATTCTGCCTGAAGGTGAGGAGGACACGGGTCTATGGCAGTGGAACACGGGGGAGACGACGCGCGAAATTACCGTAGAGACAGGCTGGAGCTACATCTACCGCGTCACCTACACCAACAAGAACGGAATCAAGAGTCAGCTGGCTTTCAGTATCGCCACGACGGACAAGGGGGAACCGGTGGGGATTGAAAAAGTGAAAAATGAAAGAGTGAAAAGTGAAAAATGGGCTGACGCAGTATATGACCTTCAGGGTCGCCGCGTCGGCTCGTCTTCTTCAGCACTCCCTAAGGGAGTGTATATTATGAACGCCCGGATGGTAGCTATCCGTTAATGCATGATTGGCGATAATCAAGTTCAAACACCATAATCTTTTGTTGATAATGAGATATTTACCGTCTTTACTCTTTTCGGTTTGTGTGTATGCCGTTCAAGCACAAATGGTATATAAGATGGCTGGCCCCTACGAGGTGGTGGCTCGTGACGGCGAGTTCCGTGCCTCGAAGGGCGGCAGCGAACGCGATATGTGGACGGCGTGGCAATGTGCACAGCAAGGCTATACAGACAAGGCACTGGAAATCATCAACGCCTACGCCCAAACGCTGCAACGCTTTGATGGACATGATGCTCCGCTTTGTGCAATTCAGAGCTATTGGTTGGTGAGGGCGATGACCTTTTTGAAGAATTCACAATTCATAATTCATAATTCACAATTAGAATCTTGGGGAGCCATGATTCGTAGGGCGATGCTGCCGATGATTGACAAGTTCGAGGCGGACAGTCCGTATGCCAACGGCAATTGGGGTGCCATCGTAAACCGTCTGCGGATGGCCTGCGGCATCTTCTTGGAGGATGAGGCACTCTATCAAGCCAGCATCGATTATTTTATGCACGCCAACGACAACGGCTCGCTGCCCAACTATATCAGCGAAACGGGGCAATGTCAAGAAACTGGTCGCGACCAGGGACACGCGCAGTTAGGACTCGGTGCGCTATGCGAGACGTGCGAGATGGCTTGGGAACAAGGTGATGACCTTTGGGGAGCGCTTGACAATCGTATGCTCAAGGGCATTGAATACTCGGCTCGCTACAACCTCGGATACGATGTCCCTTTTGAGACATGGACTGACTGCACAGGACTCTACTGCGACTGGACGGAACCCGGCTCGATGGGGCGTGGTCGCATTCGTTGTATCTACGACCTTCCCTACAACCATTTCGTGAAGCGCAAGGGATTGAAAATGCCATATACGAAGAAACTGCTCGACATGCAGGCTAAGGCAGAGAAGCGAGGCGAGATTCAGCAGAATCCCGAGGCAAACCAGTTTACGGTGAAAGGCGTACAGGGCTCCCTCCCTATGGGGGAGGGCGGGGGGAGAGGCCACCTTCATCAGGTCTTCACCTATCCTGCCCCCGATGGCGCGCCGCTGAAGCACGATTATGATGTATTCGTACAACCTCGTGGCAGCAAGGAATGGACAAGGGTTGACACGTATATGGCAAAGGTGAATAGCAGACCCACCTCCGACTCCTCCCGTGATGGAGGGGAGCCTGGTGGAGGGAAACATAAGGTGTCGGAGATAAGTTATTGCGTGTTTGACTTCACGGGCGATGTGTTTGTAAAGGTCATCAGTAAGAACCGCAAGTTCAAGACAGCGAGGATAAGGCCTGATTATCGCGGCACAATAGCCAATGTGCAGAATGATAGTACTGTACAGTTCCTTTTGTTCCAACCTGAGAATGTGAGTGTAGAGTTGGACGGGGACATCACGAACAACCTGCTCGTCTTCACCTCAAAGCCGTCCGTGAGCAAGGAAGAGGCAGAACGAGAGGCGAAGGCACAGGGGCGTGCATTCGAGTACTATGCTCCAGGCTACTATAATCAGCAAGATACCATTTACGTAGGTTCGAACACGACTGTTTATTTGGAGGGTGGCAGCTACTTCACCGGCACTTTTGCCATCAACGATGCTGAAAACGTGAGCATCCTCGGTCGAGGCATCGCCCGTCCTGTACGCGGCTATGAAGGTGCTCATGTCCATCGCTCGAAGAATGTACTCATCGATGGTCTTGTGCTCAACACCTGCCCCATCGGTGAGTCGCAGAACGTCACCTTGCACGATGTCCGCAGCATCTCGCATCCCTCGTGGGGCGACGGATTGAATGTTTTCGGTGGCTGCTCGGACATCCTCTTCGACCGCGTGTTTTGCCGCAATTCCGACGACTGCACCACGGCCTACGCCACCCGTAAAGATTTTAGTGGCTCGACCCGCAATATCACCATGCGGAACTCTACCCTTTGGGCTGACGTGGCACACCCCATCATGATAGGCCTGCATGGCAACAGCGAGCGTGGCGACACCATCGAGAACCTGCGCTACGAGAACCTCGACATCCTCGGACAGGCCGAGCCACAGGTGGATTATCAGGGCTGCCTCGCCATCAACTGCGGCGACAACAATCTCGTGCGCAACGTGGTCTTTGACAATATCCGTATCGAGCAGATTCAGCAGGGAAGCATCGCACAGGTGAAGATTGTTTACAATCAAAAGTATTGCACCGCTCCCGGGCGCGGTGTGGAGGACATCACTTTCCGTAACATCCGTTACTACGGCGAACCTCCCTATATCTCCATCATCAACGGTTACAACGAGGAACGCATGGTTCGCAACATCACCTTCGAAGGCTTGAAAATCAACGGCCGCCTTATTCACGATAAGATGAAGGGCAAACCTGCGTGGTACTCTACAGCAGACTATGTTCCCATATATGTGGGTAACCACGTGAAGAATGTCGTCTTCAGCAAGGACAGCCAAAGCACGCTTGTCAGTCAGTCGCTCACCTACTGTTCGTCGCAGGTGGATCGTGCCTTAGAGACCCTTCGTCCCTACGATTTCACGATGATGCCTCGAAATATTCTACAAGGAGAGACCAAGTGGAACCTCCGCAAAGCCAAACCGCAGGAGTGGTGTTCCGGTTTCTGGCCTGGTATCCTGTGGATGACCTTTGCCTATAACAAAAGCGAAGCCGTTCACAAGGCTGCCACAAGCTACACCGATGCACTGATACCAGTCGTGGAAGCACCCGTCTATGACCACGACCTCGGCTTCATCACCATCAACTCATTCTTGAAGGGCTACGAAGTGACGAAGCATGAGCGCTACCGTGAAGTGGCTCTGCGCGCTGCCGACTCGCTTGCAACGCTCTTCAATCCCACCGTGGGCACGATACTCTCTTGGCCGCGCCATGTGAAGGACTACGGCGGCCACAACACTATCATCGACAACATGATGAACCTCGAATTGCTGTTTTGGGCAGGGCACGACAGCATTGCTGTGCGGCACGCCGAGACTACGATGAAGCACCATTTCCGCGAAGATGGTAGCTGCTACCACGTCGCCGTCTATGACACGCTGACAGGTAAGTTCATCAAAGGCATGACACATCAAGGTTATGCCGACAATTCCATGTGGAGCCGCGGACAGTCGTGGGCCATCTACGGCTACACAATGGTCTATCGCTTCACAAAGGACAAACGCTTCCTCGATTTCGCTCAGAAAGTCACTGACATCTATCTGAAAAGATTAAAAGAAACCAGCGTCGACTGGGTTCCCTTCTGGGACATGGACGACCCCGAAATTGTAAATTGTAAATTGTCCAATTGTCCAATTGTCCAATTAAAGGATGTTTCTGCCGCTTGTGTGGTAGCCAGTGCGCTGTTGGAACTCTGTCAATATGTTGGAGGCGAGAAAGCTGCGACCTACCGCGAAGCAGCCATCAATATGCTCCGCGACCTCAGCAGCGACCGCTATCAGAGCCGTGACAAGAACGTCTCCTTCCTCCTTCATTCCACCGGGCACCATCCCGCAGACTCCGAAATCGATGCCAGCATCATCTATGCCGACTACTATTATTTGGAAGCACTGTTGAGGTTGAAGGATATATATTAAACAAAACCATCTGTTTTATGAGACAGAAAAAGCACCCTTCGTTATTTGGGCGCTTTTATCGACTCTTAAGGCAATGGGCATAATGTTTTTCGGACTGTGGCAAACGCCCTTTCTGTACTTTCTATGCTTTCTGTGTGAAGATAGACAGCTTTTGTTTTGGATTTGTTTTGTTATTTCGCCATTTGTTTGTATCTTTGCGAGGGCAAACCATACATAAAACGGCAAAACAAATAACAATACCATAAAAAAGACATGAAAAAGAGACACTCTATGATGTGGGCTTTGACAATCGGCACGGCAGTTTTCGGACTGACGTCGTGCGGCATTGACATGCCTACGGAAGTGAAGACATCGTACGAGACGATGACAGTGGAAAAACAGGACATCACCGTGCCTATCAAGTTCAGCGCAAAGCTGAAGGGACAGACGGACGTGACGATTACCCCGCAGGTGAGCGGCCAGCTGATGCAGATTTGCGTGAACGAAGGCCAGCAGGTGACGAAAGGGCAGACGCTCTTCGTGATTGACGCGCGCAACGCACAGCTCGACCTGGAGGCTGCGCAGGCAAATCTGGAGGCTGCACTGGCCTCGGAGAACAGCGCAAAGCTGGAGTACGAGTCGAACAAGAACCTGTTCGAGAAGAAGATTGTGAGCAAGTACATGCTCGACAACTCGGAAAACTCCTACAAGCAGGCTAAGGCAGCGGTGGCACAGGCTCGCGCATCGGTCAGCCGCGCGAAGGTGAACCTGGGCTTCTGCACCATCACGGCACCTGTAGCGGGCAGCATCGGCGAGATTCCCGTGCGCACGGGCGACCAAGTCTCCCCCGGCACATACCTGACCATCGTCAGTGGCAACCAGCAGATGAACGCCGAGTTCTCCGTGGCTGAATCCCTCATAGAAGAAGCCGTGGCGCAAGGCTACAGCACAAAGGCCGAGGATGCTCTGAAGCTGTTCCCCGACGTGACGTTTGTGATGAAGAACGGCACGGAGTACCAGCACAAAGGCCGCATCACGAGCCTCACGGGCGTAGTAAATGCCATGACGGGCACCATCGCCTGCAAAGCGACCTTCCCCAATCCCGACGGTCAGCTCTACTCGGGCATCCAGGGCACAGTGGTGTTCCCTTCCGACGAGAAGGACGTAATCGTCATTCCGCAAGTGGCTGTGGTGAAGCTGCAGAGCCGTCAGCAAGTGTATAAGGTTCAGCCCGACAGCACGGCAACGGCCATCGAGGTGACGACGGAGGATGCCGGCAACGGTCAGGACTTCATCGTGCGGAGCGGCCTGAATGTGGGCGACAAGATAGTGACCGTAGGTGCCAACAACGTGCAGGAGGGACAGCAGGTCCTCTTCTAAATTTACTATTTGACAATTTACTATTTACGATTTATTCTTCAATTTAGCTATTGTACTATTTGCCATACGGCCTGAAGATAGCCAAATCATCAAATCGTAAATCAATAGTAAATCGTAAATCGTGAAATCGTAAATAAAGATTATGAAAGGAAACATTTTCATAGACAAATATGTGATGGCGTGTGCTATCAGTATCGTCATCACGCTGGTGGGCTTCATCTGCATGAACACCCTGCCCGTCGAACAGTATCCGAACATTGCGCCGCCACAGGTGAGCGTCACGACCTCCTACACAGGTGCCGACCCCTCCACAATCATGAAGTCCGTCATCCAACCCTTGGAGGAGAGCATCAACGGCGTGGACGGCATGATGTACATGAGCTCGAAGGCCACCTCGACGGGCAATGTGAGCATCGACGTCTTTTTCAAGCAGGGCACCGACCCCGATATGGCGACCGTGAACGTGCAGAACCGCGTGTCGAAAGCCGAGTCGCAGCTGCCCTCCGACGTGACGAAGGTGGGCATCTCCGTCTCGAAACAGCAGAACAGCATCCTGCGCATCCTCGCCTTGAGAAGCACGGACGGCAGGTACAACGACGACTTCATCTCTAACTACATCAACATCAACATCAAGCCCCGCGTGCAGCGCATCACCGGTGTGGGCGAGGTGATGGCCTTGGGCAACACCTACGCCCTGCGCGTCTGGATGAAACCCGACGTGATGGCGCAGTACGGCCTTGAGCCTGCCGACGTGGCCAATGCCATCAGCGGCCAGAGCTTCGTGTCTGCCACAGGTTCCTTCGGCGAGCAGTCGGAGAACAAGTACCAGTACTCGATGGAGTACAAGGGTACGCTGAAGAGTGTCGAGGAGTTCAAGGACATTGTCCTGAAGACGAGCGAAGGCGGCCACCTGCTCTATCTGCGCGACGTGGCCGATGTGGAGATTGGAGCTCAAAGCTACAGCTTCATTTCAAACATCAACGGCAAGCCGGGCGCACTGATGATGATTTTCCAGGCACCCGGTGCCAACGCTACGGAGGTGAACGCCCGCATCACTCAGATGTGTCAGGAGATAGAGAAAACCTTGCCCGCAGGACTGGAGTTCGTCACGATGATGACCAGCGACGACTTCCTCTTCGCAGCCATCCACAACGTGGTCGAGACGCTCGTCATCGCCATCATCCTCGTGATTCTGGTTGTGTTCTTCTTCCTGCAGAACTTCAAGGCCACCGTCATACCCTCCATTTCGATTGTCGTGTCGCTGATGGGAACATTCGCCGTGGTCACGCTGGCAGGCTTCTCGCTGAACATCCTGACGCTTTTCGCCCTCGTCTTGGCCATCGGTACGGTGGTCGATGATGCCATTGTGGTGGTCGAGGCGGTGATGGCGAAGCTGGAGAACGGCATCAGCGATGCCCGCCAAGCCACCCGCGAGGCGATGAGCGAGGTGTCGGTAGCCGTCGTCTCATGTACCTTGGTATTTATGGCCGTGTTCATCCCCGTGACATTCATGGGCGGCACATCGGGCACGTTCTTCACGCAGTTCGGCGTGACGATTGCCTCCAGTGTCGGTCTGTCCTGCGTGTCAGCCCTGACGCTCTGCCCGGCGCTTTGTGCCATCATGCTGAAGATGGAGGAAGGTGGGGAGAGCAAGTCGCTGACCTACTACACGAAGAAAGCCTACGATGCAAGCTACAACGCAATCCTCAGCAAATATGCAAAGTCCGTTCAGAAGTTCATCAAGCGCCCCGTGCTGTCATGGGGCTTGTTGGCTGCCGCTGCCGTCCTGCTGGTGTTCTTTATGAAGAACCTGCCTTCTGGCCTTGTGCCGCAAGAGGACCAGGGATGCTTCCTCGTTGAAGTCTGTGCGCCGGAGGGCTTCACGCTGCAACAGACCAACGAGTTGGTGAAACAAGTGGAGGAGAAGGTGAAGGAGATTCCTGAGCTGGAGAGCTACGCTTCGTGTAGCGGCTATGGCTTGATTTCGGGCTATGGCTCCAGCTACGCCATGCTTGTTGTCCGCCTGAAGAACTGGGACGACCGTTCTGGCATGTACCACTATGTCGATTTGGTCATGGGCCGCTTCTACATGGCATGTAAGAGCATCAAGAATGCAACGGTGATACCTTTCCAGATGCCTCAGATACCTGGCTATGGCACGAGCAACGACGTGAGCCTTGTTGTCCAGGACCCCACCGACGGCAATCTGTCGGAGTTTGCCCAGCAGACAGACCATTTCTTGGCCAAGCTGACAGAGCGTCCGGAAATCAGTTCGGCGATGTCCACCTATTCAGAGCGTTTCCCGAAGTATCAAGTCGATGTCGATGCAGCCCAATGCGACCGCTCCGGCGTTTCGCCCAGAGCCGTGCTCAGCACGCTTGGTGCCTATTGCAGCGGTTCGTACATCGGAAACTTCAACCAGTTTGGTAAGGTCTATTACATCATGATTGCCGGCACGCCCGAAAGCCGCCTTGACCCCTCGTCGCTGCAGAACATCTTCGTGAAGGTGGGCGAAGGCAAGATGGCGCCTCTATCCGAGTTCGTCACGCTGAAGGAGATTGTCGGCCCCTCGAACATCCAGCACTTCAACCTCTTCCAGAGTATCACCTGTAGCGTCACACCTGCCAACGGATACAGCGAGGGCGAAGCTCAAAAGGCTATCGAAGAGGTGTTCAAACAGGAGATGCCCGCCTCTGCCACCTACGAGTACAGCGGCATGTCGCGAGAGGTCGCTGAGGCAGCAGGTTCCAACACCACCTCTATTATATATATAATATGTGTCATCCTCATCTACCTCATACTTGGCTCGCTCTACAACTCATGGTTCACACCGTTTGCCGTGCTGCTGAGCGTACCGTTCGGGCTGATGGGTGCTTTCATCATGGCCTACGTCTGCTCGAAGTATGGCCTGCCCGGTTCGGACAACAACATCTACTTGCAGACGGGTGTCATCATGCTGATTGGCCTCTTGGCAAAGACAGCCATCCTCATCACAGAGTTTGCTTCTGAGCGTCGCGCCCAGGGCATGAGTATCGTTGATGCCGCCTTCGAGGCTTGCAAGGAGCGTCTGCGTCCCATCCTGATGACCGTCGTCACGATGATTGCGGGCATGATTCCCCTCATCATCGAGGGCGGCGCAGGAGCCAATGGCAACCGCGCCCTCGCGATGGGCGTTGTCGGCGGCATGACCGTGGGCACCATCGCCCTGCTCTTTGTTGTACCTGCCTTCTTCATCGTGTTCCAAGGGCTGCACGAGAGATTCCAGGGAAAAGAAGTGAAAAAGGAAGACGACATCAATAAATAATAGACTATGAATTACAAGAATATAATTGTCGCTGCAGCCGTGAGCCTGACGGTCACGGGCTGCAGCCTGTACAACAAATACGAGCAGAAGGTGGAAGCTCCGGCCAACACCTTTGGCACAGTGCCGGAGGGAGGTGCTGTCGAAGGAAGCGAGTCGCTGGCACAGATGTCGTGGCGCGAGTTCTTCACCGACCCTCTGCTTCAGCAGCTCATCGAGCAGGTGCTTGCCAACAATACCGACCTGAACTCCGCCCGCATCGCCGTGGAGCAGAGCGAAGCTTCCCTGAAAGCGGCAAAGATGGCCTATCTGCCCTCGCTCTACTTCACGCCGCAAGGCACACTGGCTAAGTTCGACAACAGCCCGTGGTCGAAGACCTACAACCTGCCCTTGCAGCTATCTTGGGACATTGACGTCTTCGGCAACATCACCAGCAAGAAACGTGCCGCCAAGGCCGTCCTGATGCAGGCTCAAATGATGGAGGAAGCTGTGCGCTCTAACCTCGTCAGCTCCGTTGCCCAGCAGTACTTCATGCTTCAGGTGCTCGACCACCAGTTGGACATCCTCACCCAGACCGACAGCCTTTGGAAAGCCTCTTTGGAGACCCAAAAGTCGCTATTCGAGAACGGCAAGGCATACTCGACCGCCGTCAACCAGTTGGAGTCGTCGTACCTCAGCGTCAAAACTCAGATTGTCGATATTCACCGCAGCATCCATTCCACCGAGAACGCCCTCTGCAAACTGCTGGCCATCCCGCCGCAGCACATCAACCGCAGCGCGTGGGGCAGCTCGGCTTTGCATCATCCGGATGCACAGGGAGACACCGGCCAGCGCATGTTCGATACCCGGTTCCTCAAGATTGGCGTGCCTGCTGCGCTGCTGGAGCTGCGCCCCGACATCCGCATGGCTAACTTCGCAATGGAGGAAGCCTTCTACAACACGCAGGCGGCTCGTTCCGCCTTCTTCCCCAATGTCACCCTCTCGGGAACCATCGGCTGGACGAACAACGGCGGCGGTGCTGTCGTCAATCCCGGTGCCATGCTGCTCAATTTCGTGGGCCAGCTCACCCAGCCCCTCTTCGCCCGTGGTCAGCTCATCGCCAACCTGAAAATCAACAAGCTCTCCGAGCAGGATATGCAGAAGATGTATGTGCAGACCGTCATCGATGCAGGCAACGAGGTGAACGAGGCACTTGCTGACTGCCAGGTTGCACGCGAGAAAAATACCTACTACCATCGTCAGGTGCAGGTGCTCCGCGAGGCATACATCGGCACACACGAACTGATGGACAATGGCAAGGCCAACTACCTTGAAGTGCTCACCGCCCAGGAGTCGCTGCTCTCGGCCCAACTCAGCGAGGCTATGAACATGTACAATGGTGCCCAGGCCGTCATCGCCCTTTATATCGCCCTTGGCGGCGGTTCGAAATAAATTACGATGAGACTATTCGCCACAGGACTGCTGGCTGTGCTGACCTTTCTGCTGGTCAACGCACAGGAAAAGAAGCCAACGCTGTGGCAGCGTATCACAGGGAGTAAGGCTGTCACCCATATAGACAGCCTTCTTGCTGCACGGTACTTCCATGATTCGAACATAGACACCGCCTACATCACCCGTCCGAAAACCAAGTGGACCATTGCAGGCCGGTTCAACCTCTCCGGCGCAAAACTCAAGGTAAAAGGGATAGAAAACCAGCATCACTTCACGTCGGAGCTGACTGCCGCCCGCAAATCGACCGTCAGCCTGAGCGTGAGCTATCTGGGCTTAACACTCAGTGCAGCCCTTAATCCCGCCAAGCTGATGGGCAAGTACAGCGACTACGAGCTGAACTTCAAATCATACGGCAAAAGCTTCGGCTTTGATGTCGTCTATCAGAAAGCAAAAAACTTCACTGGATGGCACGAGACGGAGGGAGGAGAAAGGAGACAGATGCCTGCCGACCTGCTCACGCTAAAGACGCTGAACGTGAATGCCTACTATTGCTTCAGCCGCCGCCGCTTCTCCTATCCCGCCGCTTTCTCGCAGAACTACATCCAGCGGCGCAGCGCCGGCAGCTTCCTGCTGGCAGCTTCGGGGCAGGGACAGTACGGCACGGTCAGCGGGGAGAAGGGGATGGATTTCAAGATGACAAACATCGGCATCGGCGGCGGCTATGGCTACAACTATGTGCCCGGGCGCGGCTGGATGTTGCACATCTCGGCTCTGCCTACATTCATCGTCTATAGCAACACCTCCATGAGCATCGGCGAAACCCGCGTACCACTGCACTACCACTTCCCCGAGTTCATCATCACAGGACGCAGTGCTGTCGTGCGCCAGATGCGCAGGACATTCTTCGGCCTTTCCGCCGTATTCAACTTCACAAACATCGGCGACAGGGAGAGTCTCGCCGTGTACAATATCAAATGGCAAGTCCACACCTACTTCGGCGTGCGGCTATAAACTGTCGAAAAAAGATTCTTTTCATAACGAGGCATGGCAGTAACAAAGAAAAAGCATCCGTATAGAACCGTTTTTTCTCTGTTTCAAACTTTTTTCCATTGCTTTTATTTGCTATTTCTGTAATTATTTATATCTTTGCAGCATCGCTCTGCAGGTTCATATATGGGCGGCGGGCGTTCTTATATACAAGAAAGACGTTTTCGAACGTTTGTCGTTGTGACTCGTGAATCTCGCAAATTCCTACTCATCACAGCAGACAGATGACAACCGAAGCGTCTACGTGGTACGTTCCTATATCTTTATTATATAGTACGTGCTGGCGTGGGCTTGCGAGCGTTGTCTATCCTGTGTGATGAAGGCAATGCGAGAGCCTACGGGTCCAGGATAGGCTAAGAAGCAAATACCCCGCCTTTTTTGTATATCTGTACGAACAAATCACAAATTACTAATGGCCGAATTCGGGGTGTTTGCAGGCAGAAAAACATTATTGTATGAAACAGTTGCCTATGCGGAGTTTTTATCTAAAGGCGATAACTCTGCTATTTATGTTTACTGTATCCTCTATTATGCTGTGGGCACAGGAGGTGAACGAAAAGTTTGCTTTAACAACTCAAAGGTTCTTAAATGAACAGAAAAAAAAGGTAGAAAAGCCAACGACAAGTCCCCGACACATCAAAGGACTCAAGTTGTCTGAGAAAATGATGAAACAGAAGCCCCAGTCTCTGATAGCCAGTCCCGACACGGTAGGCGGCGTGGCGTACATCTCATGTTTCATCCATCTGAAAGACGTAAACAACCTAAGTGCCATGCGTTCGCTTGGCGTTGAAGTGGAAGAGACGTTCGACGGGCTGGATTTCGTTACAGCCAAAGTACCAGTGAAGCAGTTGGAGAAACTGGCTGACATTGACAATGTCACTCGCATCAAGGTGGCACAGGTGATGCGTCCGCTGACCGATGCTGCACGTCAGAAAACCAATGTGGATGATTTGCTCAAGCTGTCAACTGATGCCACTGCTGCAGGCATTACCACCAAGTTCGACGGCACAGGTGTGGTGCTCGGTGTCATCGACAACGGCATTGACTTCCAGCATATTGCATTTAAGGACAAAAATGGTAATAGCCGCATCAAGCGCGCATACGTCTATGACGGTTCAAGTGAAACCGAATACACAACCATTACAAACACGTCGCCGACGACCGATGATAAGGCGGCAGACCACGGTACACATTGCGCCTCGACCGCTGGCGGCTCGAGCGTTGTTGTAAGCGGTACGAATGTTACTGTCACCGACAATCATGCCAATGCTACTTACGGCGGCATGGCTCCTGGAGCTGATCTCTATCTGGCTGGTGTAAAGGGTTTGTACAACACTTATCTTGCTAATGCTTTGAAAAAAATGGTCTCATACGCCGATGTCCAGGGTAAGCCGTTGGTCGTAAGCAACAGCTGGGGGTCACACTGGGGACCCCACAACGGCACAGGCGAATGGGCAGACTTGGTAGGGCAATACTTTGGCGAAAGCCATCCAGGACACATCATCCTCTTTGCCTCATCAAACGATGCCGGACATAGCAAAGACAATGAGGGTGGAGGCTTCTTTGTGAAGAAGAGTTCTGCCAGCAGTTCCAGTCCCCTTGGCACTATCCTGCGCTCTAACACCTATCCCAATACGGATGCCGGTTTCTACTATCCGGGTGATATTTCCATGACCTTTTCAACAGAGGAACTAAATTGTAAGATACATGTACTGAACAATTCAACAGGTGCAATTTTGAAATCTTGGACGGTCACTTCAAGTACTTCATCTTTTTCTGGATTGGACACCTATTACGACGGGACATTAAACATAATAAAGGCTTGGTGGGATAATGAAAATTACTGCATCTATGCTTATACAGATGATGGACTATTATCCAAAAACTATTCAACTTCCACAAAAAACAGCACAACATACTACAAAAGTGCATACACACTTGCTATTGAAGTTTATCCGGCCAGCGGCAGTGCCAGCGTTAATATGTCGGGAATGAACGACTTCACATACTTCTCCAACCATCTGACGACTTCGGGACACACCTGGACGGCTGGCACTGATGACATGTGTGTGAGCGTCCAAGCCACCATCCCTAATGCTATCTCTGTGGGAGCTTATGTCTCAAAAACAAACTGGAAAGCATCTTCGGGCACCAATAACTCTGCCTCCGACATCTACACGATGGGGGATATTGCCTACTTCTCAAGTTATGCCACAGCTGCACAAAGTCCAACGGGACAAGCGTATCCCTGGATTACTGCTCCAGGGGCACGCCTTGCTGCGGGCGTGAACCACTACCACAATACATCTGTGGATGACTATAGCTACTATGGCACTTCTGACCTTGTCGTTAATAATAGTAACTCTCCATACGCCATGATGGAAGGTACATCAATGGCAACGCCTGTGGCTGCAGGCATTGTGGCACAATGGCTACAGGCTGCAAAATCCGTGAACAAAAGCTTAACAGTGAACGATGTTAAAACTATCATGGCACAGACCGCTATCACCGACAGCTACACCAACGGAACCTATGCTTCGCGCTTCGGCAATGGAAAGATAGATGCTTTGGCAGGCATTCAATATATCCTTGGCACATCAGGCACTCAAGTTGAGCCAGGAACCTGGTCTGGTAACACGCTGACGATTGATGCAGGAGCCAGTAGCATTGGCTATACTGTTCCCTATGGAAATTATTACCAGTATTCAACAACTCAGATGCTCTACACCCCAGCAGAAATAGGCAAGGGCGGAACGATAAGCAGTATTGCATTTAAGGTGGCAAACAGCACCTCCTTTGCCACTTCAGAGGTGAAAGTTTATTTAGGGCACAAATCCGGAAGCTTCTCCAGTACATCCGATTATGTCACAAGTAGTAATCTTACACTGGTTTATTCCGGCTCACCAACATTAGGACAAACGACAGGCTGGGAGACGCTGGAGTTCAATCATGGCACATTTACTTATAATGGTACGGACAATCTTGTGGTTGTTGTAACAAGAAAGAGCACCAGTTTTAAAAGTGGACTTAAATACTACTATTATAGCAGTGGTGATGGCTATACGCTTTACCGCTGGAGCGATAACGATACAGGCTATGGTGACGTGACAAACACATTTTATAATTATAGCGCTTCGACAAACCGTCCAGCAGTTCGAATGGTGTTTGGAGGATCGACTTCATTGGAGCCAGGGATCTGGTCTGGTAACACGCTGACTATTGATGCAAAAGCAGACAGCATTGGTAATAATGTGCCATACAACAACTATTACCAGTATTCAACGTCACAGATGCTCTACACCCCAGTGGAAATAGGCAAGGGCGGTACGATAAGCAGTATTGCATTTAAGGTGGCAAGCAGCACGTCTTTTACCACTTCAGAGTTGAAGGTTTATTTAGGGCACAAATCCGGAAACTTCTCCAGCACATCCGATTATGTCAGCAGCAGTGACCTTACACTGGTTTATTCAGGCTCACCGACATTAGGACAAACCACAGGCTGGGAGACGCTGACATTCAATCAGGGTACCTTTACTTATAATGGCACGGAAAATCTTGTGGTCGTTGTAACAAGAAAGAGTGATAATTATAAAGGTGGTCTCAAATACTACTATTATAATAGTGGAGATGGCTATACGCTCCATCGTAGGAGCGATAGTTCTACAGGCTATGGTGATGTGACAAACATATCATATAATTATAAAACTTCGACAAACCGTCCAGCAATTCGACTGGTGTTTGGAGGATCGACCTCATTGGAGCCAGGGATTTGGTCTGGTAACACGCTGACTATTGATGCAAAAGCAGACAGCACCGGTTATAATGTGCCATACAATAACTTCTACCGATATTCAACTACACAGATGCTCTACACCCCGACGGAAATAGGCAAGGGCGGCACGATAAGCAGCATTGCATTTAAGGTGGCAAGTAGCACGTCCTATGCCACTTCAGAGTTGAAAGTTTATTTAGGGCACAAATCTGGGAACTTCTCCAGCACATCCGATTATGTTCCAAGCGGCAATCTTACGCTGGTATATTCCGGCTCACCGACATTAGGACAAATGACAGGCTGGGAGACACTGACGTTCAATCAGGGCACCTTTACATATAATGGCACGGACAATCTTGTGGTTGTTGTAACAAGAAAGAGCGACGATTATAAGAGTGGCCTTAAATACTACTATTATAATAGTGGTAATGGCTATACGCTTTATCGCAGGAGCGATAGCACTACAGGCTATGGTGATGTGACAAACACTTATAGTTACACCGCTTCGACAAACCGTCCGGCAGTTCGAATGGTGTTTGGAGAATCGACACCAGCAACTGGCATTGCTATCAATGCCACAAACTTCCCAGATGCGAACTTCCGCAATTGGCTGCTCGGCCAATTATATGGTGATGATGGTGTGTTGACGGATGAGGAAATTGCGGCTGTCAAAGAAATTGACGTGCACAGCAATAATATCCAAGACTTGAAGGGCATAGAGTTCTTTACGGCACTGACAGTACTTTATTGTTATGACAATCAACTTACTGCACTTGATGTGTCTAAGAATATAGCATTGACAACATTAGGGTGCAGCATAAACCAATTGGATGCAGTTGACGTATCAAAGAATACGGAACTAAGTTGGTTTAACTGTGGTTCTAACAGGTTAACTACGCTCAACGTATCGAAGAATACAAAGTTACAGTATTTGCGATGCTATGAAAACCAATTAACAACGCTTGATTTGTCAAACAACACAGCATTGAAAGAATTGCGCTGTCAAAACAACCCTCTTCAGGAACTCGACGTCCTGCAAAATGCAGCACTCACTTATTTGGGATGCAATGACAACCAACTGACGATGCTTGACATATCAAATAATACGGCTCTGACACATCTGTATTGTTACGACAATCAACTGACCATGCTTGATGTGTCAAAGAATACTGCACTGAATGTGATAAGCTGCTATAACAACCTGCTGACAGAACTTGATGTGTCAGGATGTTCCGCACTTACATTGTTGGCATTTTTCCAAAATCAGGTCAAAGATGCGAGTATGGATGCTTTGGTTGAGAGTCTGCCTGTTGTAAGTAACTCGAATTTATACGTCATTTACAACGAGAACGAACATAATGTAATGGACACTGAGCAAGTTGCCTCAGCAAAGTCAAAAGGATGGAAACCTCTTTATTATGACGGAAGCAATTGGCTGGAATATGAAGGCAGCGAACCAACACCTGTGTTAGAACTGACTCTTATTGATGGTGAAGATTATAGCAACAGTCGCGATAAGAATGTAGAGACACTGCACTATTCCCGCATATTCAAAAACACGAACTGGCAGGCTTGGTATGTGCCGTTTGACGTGACATTGACAAGCGAGTTGATGGAGCACTTTGCTTTCGCCAAGTTTGCAGGAACCTACACGGAGGAGGATGGTGGCTTCTATATCACTGTTGTTCGCATGAAAGAAGGGGATGTCGTGAAAGCTAACACGCCGTACTGCGTACAGGCCAAGGTCGCAAATAGTACAAATCCACAGATAATTACACAAACAGGTGCTATACTGAAAGCTGCAGAAATGAACAGTTTCTATGTGCTCTCTGCAGAAAAGAAAATTACCTTCTTTGGCAACAATATACGCAGATCCATCACGGAAGAAGAGCAGAACATCTATGCCCTGAGCGGAGGCAAGTATTCCAGACAGCTGCCCGGTCAAAACCTTGTTTCTTTCCGCTGTTATTTTACAATCGAGGATCGTGAGGATAATCCATACGCCTCGGTTCCTAATCCTGCGGAAGTGAAGCTGATGGTAATAGGCGAAGATGAAGAAACGAGTCTGGATGAAATGGTAGATGGTAAATCTGCAAATGCTGACTGTTATGACCTCGGTGGTCGAAAAGCAAACCAGCAAAACATGAGACATGGAATTTATATAGTTAACGGTAAAAAAGTGATTGTAAAATGAAACGAAAGTATGTTTCTCCTATCATGCAGGAAGACTTTGCAGAAGTGACCTTAGTAATTCTTGCTGGCTCGCATATTGGTGAGGGCGGCGAAGGTCAGGAAGGCGACGTAAAAGAATTTGTCCTCGAAGATGAAGACGAGGGGTTCTGGGAACCAAGCACCTTCAAGGATTAGCCGAAGGGGAAAAGGCTAAGAGTCTTCCTCTATAGGGTACTGGCGGCAGGTCTGCATCATCAAGGCAGGCTTGCCGCCATGTTTTTTCCGCTTGCTCTGCAGGGGTGGCTTTGGCTACAAGGAACCTGCTTTTCTTCGGGAAAAGAAAGAAAAACAGCCTTTTCCTTTGCTTTTTGCCCACTAAATCGTAACTTTGCGACACGAAACGTCAAAATCATAACTTCCGCGCCTTTCTGGTGCTCCGTAATCTTGAACTATGACTTGTGAATTGGAGAACGATGACCGCAAGGTGACAATACGCCTTGTAGGACGCTTGGACACGGCAACATCAGCCGAAACGAACGCCAAGATAAACAGTGAACTGCACAGGATTGGCGTGGTTGATTTGCTAACCTGCGATGCCTCGCGCTTGGAATACATCTCAAGCTCGGGGCTGCGCATCCTGCTCTCGCTGGCGAAGCGCTACAAAGGTTTCCGCGTGATTGATGTCCAGCCGCAGGTCTATGAAGTACTTGAAACGACAGGGTTCACGAAAATCATGACCGTGGAGCGAGCCATGCGAAGGCTGAGCGTGGAGGGTTGCAGGCTTATCGGCATCGGTGGCGTGGGGAAGGTGTATAGACTGGACGGCGACACCATCATCAAGGTGTTTCGCGAAGGCACCACGATGGATGAGGTGCGCCGCGAGATAACCCTCTCGAAAGAAGCCTTCGTGCTGGGTATGCCCACCGCCATCTCGTTCGATGTGGTAAAGGTTGCCCCCTCGGGGGAGACAGAGGGGAGTCGTGAGTGCTACGGTCTGGTCTATGAACTGCTGAAGGCTAAGACGTTGAGCACATATCTGAAACAGCATCCGAAAGAGCTGGATGCCTGCGCAAGGATGTATGCCGACCTCCTCTTCGAGCTGCACCAGATAGAAGTTCCCGAGGGAGGTAATGTGCCGTCTGCCATAGAGCGCGAACGCCAGCAGATAGAGCACATCCGCCGCTACTTCCCGAAGGAGCATACCGACATGCTGCTCCACATCATCGACAGCATCCCTCAGGGGAACCGCCTGCTCCACCTCGACTTGCAGACGAAGAACGCGATGGTGCAAGGCGGCGAAGCGATGTTTGACAACCAGCAGGAGAACCAACTGATGCTCATCGACATGGGCGAGATAGGCTACGGACACCCGCTGCTCGACTTGGGTCATGCCTACTCGTCGATGGTGAGTCTCATTGGCGACTATGAGAAGATTATTGGCATTCCGCGAGAATTGGGACAAAGGTTTTGGAACCGGGCAATCGACTATTACTTCGAGGGTCTGTCAGCCGATGTGGTTGCAGAGCGGAAGGCACAGATAGAGGTGGTGTCGTGCGTCAGGAACTTCACATGGCTCTCGCTCTCCGATTCTTTCCCCGAATCGGTGATACAGGAATGCCAGGCAGCGTTCGGCGAACGCATAGCCAAACGCTTTGACTATATTATGGACATCTGCAAGACGTTCGCTAACTGGACATTATGAACACTATCCTGAAGAAGCTTTGGCCAGAGGCATTGCGCTCCAAGTCGAGCGTAGCCATCATTGTGACCGTAGCTGTGCTGCTGGAGCTTATCTTTATCGTAGAGTACATGTTTGCCCGCAAGGGCATTCGCGAAGAGGTGGAGCACAGAGCCGAGACAGAGCTGCGCGTAAAGAATCTGGAGATTCAGAAGGTGATGGTTGCTGTGGAGACAGCCATCAGCAACACCCTTTGGGCGGCAGAACGCAGCCTCGACCAGCCAGATTCGCTCTATGCCGCATGCCGCAGGATGGTGGAGCAGAACCCAACCATCGTGGGCGCAGGACTGATGTTTCGTGCCGACTACTATCCGCAGAAGGGACACTGGTTCGAGCCATACGTGGCACGACGTTCCGACGGCACGATAGAGGAGGCGCAGATAGGCAGTGCCTCGCACAACTACTTAGAGGCGGAGTTCTACCAAAATGGCATCCGCGCCGGACGCGGCAGGTGGAGCGAACCCTACTACGACAACGCAGGGGCAAAGATGATGCTCTGCACCTACACCATCCCCGTGCACGACAGCAAGGGAGAGACGGTTGCCCTGCTTGGTGCCGACGTTTCGCTCAACTGGCTATCCAGCGTCATCAACGCCAACCAAATCTATCCCTCCAGCTATAACGTGGTCATCTCGCGCACCGGCAAGGTGATGGTCGGTCCCGACGAAAGCCTCATCATGCGCAGCACCATACAGGAAATCACAGCCTCCTCGACCGACACCACCACCCGCTACATCAACAGGCAACAGATGAGCGGTGCGAGCGGACACCAGGACATCACAGACTTGGGCGGCGAGGAAGTCAGCGTCTTCTATGCTCCTGTCGATGGCGAGACGGGCTGGTCGATGTCCGTCGTTTGCAACAAGAGGGAAATCTATGCTGAATTGCGAGAGGTGAGCCTCTACCTGTCACTGCTCATGCTGGCAGGCTTGGTGCTGCTGGGCTATATCATCTACCGCGCCGCCCGCAGCGCACGTTCGCTCCAGAGGGCAACGACCGAAAAGGAGCGCATAGACAGCGAACTGCGTGTAGCCCGAACCATCCAAGAGAGCATGTTGCCAAAGACCTTCCCGCCCTACCCAGAGCGAGACGATGTAGGCATCTACGCCTTGCTCGTTCCGGCGAAGGAAGTCGGAGGCGACCTCTACGACTTCCACATACGCGACGAAAAGCTCTTCTTCTGCATAGGCGACGTGGCGGGGAAAGGCGTTCCCGCCTCGCTCGTGATGGCCGTGACGCGAAGCCTCTTCCGTTCCGTGTCGGCTCACGAAGACCAGCCCGAAACCATTGTTACGGCGATGAACGAGGCAATCGCAGACATGAACGAGTCGGACATGTTCGTCACTCTCTTTGTTGGGGTGCTCGACCTCACAACGGGACAGCTGCGCTACTGCAATGCCGGTCACGAAGAGCCGCTACTCGTAGGCAAAAGCGTCGGACTGTTACCCACCAAGAATAATATCCCCATTGGTCTCATGCCGGGATGGAACTACGAAGGCCAGGAAACGCTTATCTACCCTGGCACCGTCATCTTCCTATACACCGACGGACTGACAGAAGCCGAGAACCGTTCGCACGACCAGTTTGGCAAGCAACGTATGGTCAAAACCGCACAGCAGACACTCCGCACTGGCGAACCCTGTAACACGGAAACCCTCATCAAGCTTCAAACAGAGGCTTTGCACCAGTTTGTTGCCAGCGCAGAGCAGAGCGATGACCTCACGATGCTCGCCATACAATTCAAAAAGGATGTTGGAGGCAAGGCATGAAAACAGAGAAATTAGGCATCCGCAGGACGTTGGCACTTGAGGCGGCACGACAGCTCAACAAGAACCTGCGACGGGAACATCCGCTCAGACAGGTGTTTTGGGAGAGCACGGTGCGCTGCAACATCTACTGCCGACACTGTGGCAGCGACTGCCGGAAAGACCCACCCGAGAGGGTCTTTGATATGCCTAAGGAGGACTTCTTCCGTGTGCTCGACAACATCGCCACGAAGAGGAAGCCCAGCGAGGTCTTCATCATCCTTGGTGGCGGCGAACCGCTGGTCAGGGAGGACGTGGTGGAGTGCGCCCAAGGCATCGCGGACAGAGGCTTCCCCTGGGGAATGGTGACGAACGGCCTCTACCTTACTCTCGAAATGTTCCGAAAGCTGAAGGATGCCGGCCTCTGCTCCATTACGGTCAGCCTCGACGGACTGGAAGAACAGCACACCTGGCTGCGGCGCCATCCCGATTGTTTCCGCATGGCAAGCCAAGCCATTGACATGATTGTGGCGGACAGGACGATTGCCTATGACGTGATGACTGTCGTGCATCAGCACAACTACAACACTTTGCCGCAGCTGCGGGACTTCCTTATAGAGAAAGGCGTTACAGACTGGCGCTTAGCGACCATCTTCCCTGTGGGGCGGGGCGCTCAGGACAAAGACCTTCAGCTCACAGGCGAGCAGCTGAAGGGATTACTCGACTTCATCCGCCGGACACGTCTGGAGGGTAGGATTCATGCCTCCTACGGCTGCGAAGGCTTCCTTGGGCCGTACGAGGGCGACGTGCGCGACTGGATGTTCCGTTGCGCGGCAGGCGTGACGGTGGCTTCGGTGCTTGTGGATGGTAGCATCAGCGCCTGCACCAGCATTCGCCACAACTACAAGCAGGGCAACATCTACGAGGACGACTTCATGGATGTCTGGGAGCATCGCTTCCTTCCGCACCGCAACCACGATTGGATGAAACGCGACGACTGCAAGGACTGCCGCTATTGGCGTTACTGCGAAGGCGGCGGCCTCCATCTGCGTGACAACGACGGAAGGCTTCTATTGTGTCACATGGAAAGGATGAGAAGCCCCCTCCCCGCTCCCCCTTTGGGGGAGTGCCCGAAACAGTAAATGGTAAATGATTAAATAGAAAATGATATTATGGCAAAAAAGATTAACACTGTTTGGCGGCTGCTCTTAGGCTCGTTCATTACTCTGCTGGGCTTCAGTGCATGCACAAAGGAAGATGAAAATGAGCCAGGAGTACTTTACGGACCACCTCCAACAACAGTTCAAGAGCCTTCCTCTGGTACAAAATAACAACAAGAACGACTATGGCAAAGAAGTTTTATTCATTCTGGAACCTGCTGTTAGGCTCGTTCATCACCCTGCTGGGCTTCGGCTCCTGCAAGACAGCAAAGAACGTGCAGCAGGCAGAAGAGCAGCTGGTGCTTTATGGCCCTCCGCCAGCAGAAGTTATCGAGAAAGAAGAGCCTGTTGACCGAATCAGACTCCTCTACGGAGTGCCGCCAGTCCGAAGAATGGAGAAGGTGCAGGAGTAGGAAAGCTCCCCCGTCAAAGAACCCTGATGATGGTGAGGCCGTCGCGGAGAGGCAGGATGACTTTCTCCACACGGTTGTCTGCTGCAACAAGGTCGTTGAAGGCTTGCACGCCGCGCGTCTGCACATCGCTTTCGCGTGCTTCTTCCAAGACATGACCGTACCACAGGGTGTTATCCGCCACAATGTAGCCGCCAGAACGCATGAGCGGCAGTAGCATCTCATAATAAGCCACATACTCGCGCTTGTCGGCATCGATAAAGGCGAAGTCCCACTGCCCCTCCATTTGAGGCACAAGCTGCAAGGCATCGCCTATGTGCAGATGTATTTTTTCTTTATTGGGACTCCCATCGAACCATTTTCTGAGGAAGTCCTCGTTTTCATCAAACACTTCAAAGGTATGCAGCTCGGCTCCCTCTTCAAGCCCCTCTGCCATACACAAAGTAGCATAGCCGCTGAAGGTGCCCAGCTCGAGCACCTTCAGCGGCTTTGTCATTCTAATGAGCATCTTCAA
This sequence comes from Bacteroidaceae bacterium, assembly GCA_017524545.1. GTDB lineage: Bacteria > Bacteroidota > Bacteroidia > Bacteroidales > Bacteroidaceae > Physcousia. The sequence continues at coordinate 55,046 of JAFXVN010000083.1, read as the reverse complement.
CACACGCCCTTGCAGATGACCGCTTGCCATCTGTCCGTACGAGAGGCGCAGCTGTGTGTCGCGCCACAGGGCATGAAGATAGTCACCCTCGGCATCTATGTGCCCGAGGATGTACTCGTCGAGTGTCATTCTTTAGGTTTCGACGCGCCGCCTCTTTCTATCAATGCCTCAATGGCCAGGCGATAGCTTTCCAGACCGAAGCCACCGACGAAGCCCACACAACCCGGGCTGATGATGGAGCGGCGACGGAATACTTCGCGCTGATAGACATTGGTGATATGCACCTCCACGGCTGGAGTGCTCACGCTCTTAAGGGCATCGAGTATGGCAATGCTGGTGTGTGTGTAGGCACCTGCATTGATTACTATGCCGTCGCGGTCGAAACCGATTTCCTGAATCTTGTTGATGATTTCGCCCTCCAGATTGCTCTGGAAGTAGTCGATGCGTACCTTGGGGAAACGCGCACGCAGTTCCTTCAGGTAGTCTTCCCATGCGCGTTTGCCGTAAATCTCAGGCTCGCGAACGCCCAAAAGGTTAAGATTTGGGCCGTTGATAATTTGGATTCTCATGTCTTAGAATTAAGAATTAACAAAGAAGAATTAAGATTTTTGCCACAAAGATACAAAGAAAAGAAGAACTATAAAAGAAGAATTGAGAATTATTTTATACTTTTGCAGCAAAAACACCTCTACAAAGAGGCTTTTCCCCATTACACAACTTGCAAAAAGCATATACTCGCCCATAATTCTTCATTCTTCCTTTTTAATTCTTAATTCAAGAATAATTGGCTTTATGCACTATGAACTGACAAATACCAATGTTGTGGGCAACGCTATCCTGCGCCGTTACTTCCAATACCTGCGGCTGGAACGTTCCTACACGCCGAACACGCTGGATGCCTATCTCAAGGATCTTCAGAAGCTGCTCAACTACTATTCCGACGAAGGCATCGACTTCCGAAAGGTCACTCTGGAGCAGTTGGACCGCTTTGCCAAGACGTTGCAAGACCTCGGCGTGCAGCCGCGCTCGGTGGCACGCATCCTGAGCGGCGTGCGGTCTTTCTACCGTTTCCTGACCATCGAGAAAGAGGTGGAGACCGACCCGACCGAGCTTCTGGAAAGCCCAAAGATAGGCAAGCATCTGCCAGAAGTGCTGAGTCTGCCGGAGATTGATGCCATCGAAGCGGCTATCGACCAGAGCAAGCCGGAGGGCGTGCGCGACCTCGCCATCATCGAGGTGCTGTTCAGCTGCGGCCTCCGCATCAGCGAACTTATAGGGCTGAAACTGAGCGAGCTCTATTTAGAGGAGGGCTACATCCGCGTCCACGGCAAGGGCAGGAAGGAGCGTCTGGTGCCTATCGGGGAGAATGCCATAGAGAAGTTGCGCAGGTGGTTTTTCGTTCGGCAGAATTATACCGTCAAGCCTGGCGAAGAGGACTACGTCTTCGTCTCGCTCCGTCGCGGCAAACGCCTGAGCCGCATCTCGCTCTTCGTCTATATTAAGGACTATGCGGAGAAGGCAGGCATCAAGAAGAACATCAGTCCCCACACTTTCCGCCACAGCTTCGCCACGCAACTTTTGGAAGGCGGAGCCAACCTGCGTGCCATCCAAGCCATGCTGGGCCACGAGGACATCGGCACCACGGAAATCTACATGCACATCGACAAGAGCCACCTCCGTCAGGAAATCTTGGAGCACCACCCGAGGAACATCAGAAACTAATTATCTCTCTCGAAAACATGCTTCGTGATTGCATTTTGCAAGGGAAAAACGCCTTTAGCTGCTTTTTCTCCGCTTTTTTCATTGCACTTTGAAAAATAATTGCTAAATTTGCTAACAAAATAACAAAATACCGCCCTAAACCACCCGCCTCAATAACCAATAACCAATAACCAATAACCAATAACCTATAACCAATAACCTATAACCAATAACCACTAACCCTATAACCTTCATCATCATGGTAAAAGTAGATGAATTAGACAAAAAGATTCTGGAGATGATTTCCTGCAACGCGCGTATGCCTTTCAAGGATGTTGCCATCGAGTGTGGCGTGAGCCGTGCTGCTGTGCACCAGCGCGTGCAACACCTCGTCGATGCTGGTGTCATTGTCGGCTCCGGCTTCCACGTTGACCCCGCCTGCCTCGGCTATAACACTTGCACATACATCGGCATTACGCTCGAAAAGGGTTCGATGTACAAGCGTGTCGTCGAAGAGTTCCAAAAGATACCCGAAATCGTGGAGTGCCACTTCACGACCGGTCCCTACACGATGCTCGTCAAGCTCTATGCCCGCGACAACGCACACCTTATGACGCTGCTCAACGACTACCTTCAGGAGATTGACGGCGTTGTCTCCACCGAGACGCTCATCTCCCTGAAGCAGAGCATAAAGAAGGAAGTACCCATCGGTGCACAACATGCCGAGACGAAACCCACCGTACTCGAAGAGGCATAGCTCATCGAGGTTAAAAAGAAGTTACAAGGAGAAGTTATGATGAGGAGTTACATCATAACTTCCCATTTTAACTTCTCATTTTAACTCCAATAATAAAAGTTTTCTGTTCAATGGAAAAACCAATCATCGGCATCACTGGCAACTTCGGCGAGAAGGGATGCGAACTGGCACAGGGCTACTACCTCTCTGTGCTCAAAGCAGGAGGCACACCGATAGTCATCCCTCCGCATCGTGACAAAGAGGCGCTGCTCACCTTGCTCAACACGCTGGACGGCCTTGTCTTCTCCGGCGGCGGCGACATCAACCCGCTGCTTCTGGGCGAAGAACCCTTGCCGCAGCTGCACAGCGTCTGTCCCGAGCGCGACGAGCCGGAACTTTTTCTTGTCCGCGAAGCCTTCCACCGGCAGATTCCCATGCTGGGCATCTGCCGTGGCATACAGGTAATGGCGGCAGCCCTTGGCGGCAAGGTCTGGCAGGACATAAGCCTCTCCTCAACCCTCTCCCAAGGAGAGGGAGACAATTCCCCCCTCCTTGGGAGGGGACGGGGGAGGCTCCTCAAGCACTCCCAAGACATGCCCCGATATAGTGCCTCGCACACGGTGCGCATAGAGGAAGGGACGCTTCTTCACGACATCTTCGGGAGCGACACCCTTGCCGTCAACTCCTTCCATCATCAGGCCGTTCGCGAGACAGGGCCGCATCTGCGCGTCTCTGCCCTGAGTCCCGACGGCATCATCGAGGCGGTGGAGAGCACAGAGCACAAGGCATTGCTCGGCGTGCAATGGCATCCCGAATGCTTCATCCTAAACAGCGATGAGACGATGATGCCCATCTTCCGCTGGCTCACCAGCGAGGCGCAGACGTTCTCGAAGGCGAAGCACATCCACGACACATCTATTATATTAGACAGCCACCAGGACACGCCGATGTTCTTCACCGACGACAGCAAGGAGAACGCCACGATGTTCGGCACACGCTCCGACCGCGTGCTTGTCAACCTGCCCAAGATGGCAGAAGGTCGCCTCGATGCCTCTGTCATGGTGGCCTATCTGCCGCAAGGCGAGCGCACGCCTGAAGCCTACAAAGCCGTCACTGCCAAGACAAACCGCCTGCTCACGCAGATAGAGGAGATTGTGGCTGCCAATAGCGACCGCGTCGGCCTCGCAGAGACGGAGGAGGACATCCTGCGCCTCAAGGCCGAGGGCAAGAAAGCCATCCTGCGCGGCATAGAAAACGGCTATGCCATCGGGCGCGACCTCAGCCTGCTGGAGCACTTCAAGCGTCGCGGCATCGTTTATATGACGCTCTGTCACAATGGCGACAACGACATCTGCGACTCGGCACGAGGCCAGGCAGAGCACGGAGGCCTGAGCCCCTTCGGTCGCGAAGTGGTGCAGGAAATGAACCGCCTCGGCATCCTTGTTGACATGAGCCACGCCGCCGAGTCGAGCTTCTACGATGCCCTCGAACTGAGCAAAGTTCCCATCGTTTGCAGCCACAGCTCTGCCCGTGCGCTTTGCGACCACCCGCGCAACCTTACCGACGAACAGATGCGGGCACTCGCCAAGGCTGGCGGCGTGGCCCAGACAACAGTGTACAGCGGCTTCCTTCGCAAAGAAGGGCAAGCCACAATCGTCGATGCCATCGAGCACCTCTGCCACGCGGCAAAGATAATGGGCGTGGAGCACATCGGCCTCGGCACGGACTTCGACGGCGACGGCGGCGTGCCTGGACTTGCCGATGCCTCCGAAATCATCAACTTCACCCGCCACCTCCTGAAGCGACACTTCTCCGAACAGGACATCCGCCTCATCATGGGAGGGAACTTCCTGCGGGCAATGGCAGCGGCACAATATCGCGATTCAGTTTCGTAATATCGTAATAACGAAAAAGAAAAAGAGAATGAAAAGAATAATCTTTTGGCTTCCCGCCCTCCTCCTCTTTGCCTCCTGTAGCGGGCAAAGCGGGAAGGGCAATCGCTCCATAGCAGACACCATCGCCCTGTCACCCTGCCCGCACTTCTCGGCCGACAGCGCAATGCTCTACATCAACGAGCAATGCGGATTCGGGTCGCGGGTCACGGGAAGCGAAGCGGCACGTCGTTGTGGCGACTTCCTCGTGGAACGCTTCAAGGCGTTTGGTGCTGAGGTAGAAGAGCAGACGGCCACCGTCACCACTTGGGACGGAACCCAACTCCCTGCCCGTAACATCATCGCCCGCATCAACCCAGCCAATCCCGACCGCATCCTCCTGTGCGCCCATTGGGACTGCCGCCCCTGGGCAGACAACGACCCCGACGAAGCCAACCACCACACGCCCATCCTTGCGGCCAACGATGCTGCCAGTGGTGTGGCGGTCATGCTCGAAATATGCCGCCTCTTGCAGCAAAAGCCTTCACAGACAGGCATCGACCTGATATGCTTCGATGCAGAGGACTTAGGCACGCCGCAGTGGGCAGAAGACCGTCTGGGTTCTTCCGACACTTGGTGCCTCGGTTCCCGTTTCTGGGCAAAAAGTGCCAAAGCCGACGGCTACAAGGCGCGTTACGGCATCTTGCTCGACATGGTGGGCGGTCGCGGTGCAACCTTCTCGCGCGAAGGCATCAGTATGCAGATGGCACAGCCCATCGTCAGCCGCGTCTGGCAGTTGGCAGGGCAGCTTGGCTTCCGCCAGTTCTTCCCGCTCAACGATGGCGGCTACATTACCGACGACCATGTCAACGTGAACGAAATAGCAGGCATTCCCTGCATCGACATCATCCCCTATTACCGCGAAGGCCCCAGCAGTTTCGGCCCCACATGGCACACCATCAAGGACACCCCCGAGAACATCGACCCCAACGTCCTCGAAGCCGTCGGCCAAACCATCACCCAACTGATATATAATGAATGAGCCCCATTAACCCCATTAGCCCTATGAACATTAACGAGATACAAGACGAAATCATCGCCGAGTTCAGCGACTTCGACGACTGGATGGATCGCTACCAGATGCTCATCGACATGGGCAGCGAGCAGCCACCCTTGGAAGAGAAATACAAGACGGAGCAAAACCTCATCGACGGCTGCCAGAGCCGCGTATGGCTGCAAGCAGACCTTGTTGATGGCAAGCTGCAGTTCCGTGCCGAGAGCGACGCCCTCATCGTGAAGGGCATCGTGGCTTTGCTGGTGCGTGTCCTCACCAACCACACACCGCAGGAGATTCTCGATGCCGACCTCTACTTCATCGAGCGCATCGGCCTCCGCGAACATCTCTCCCCAACTCGCAGCAACGGCCTCGGTGCTATGCTCAAGCAGATGAAGATGTACGCACTCGCGTATTCAGTTAAGAATTAAGAAAAATGACGTTAGGCAGCATTGAGCTTGGCAAACGTCCTGTGTTGTTAGCTCCGATGGAGGACGTCACCGACATTGGCTTCCGCCTGCTTTGCCGGCAGATGGGAGCGGCTATGGTGTGGTCGGAATTCGTATCAAGCGATGCCCTCATCCGCATGGTGAACAAAAGCCTGCTGAAGCTTGAAGTTTGTGAAGAGGAACGTCCCGTTGCCATACAGATTTACGGCAAGGATGTGGATGCCATGCGCGAGGCGGCACGCATCGTCGTGGAGCAGGCGCACCCTGATGTCCTTGACATCAACTTCGGCTGTCCCGTCAAGAAGGTGGCAGGCAAGGGCGCTGGCGCAGGCATGTTGCAGAATGTGCCAGGCATGTTGGCTATCACCCGCGCCGTCGTCGATGCCGTGCCCGACACGCCCGTCACCGTCAAGACACGCTTGGCTTGGAACGAACCGTCTCTCCTCTTGCCCGATGGCACACCCTTCATCGTCGATTTGGCAGAGCGTTTGCAGGACTGCGGCATCCAGGCTTTGACCATTCACGGACGCACCCGCTCGCAAATGTACACAGGGGAAGCCGATTGGACGTACATCGGGCAGGTCAAGGCCAATCCGCGTATGCATATCCCCATCATCGGCAACGGCGACATCACCTCGGCAGAGCAGGCTCTGCAGGCGTTCGACCGCTATGGCGTGGATGCTGTGATGATAGGCCGCGCCACCTTCGGCCGCCCGTGGATATTCCACGAGATAGCACATCCCGAGCAGCCCCTCTCGCTCGACGAGAAGATAGACATCCTCAAGCGGCAGGTGACAATCAGCATCGACCGCGCCCAAACTCTCTCCAGCTCTAAGAACTCCCTCCCTTTAAGGGAGGGCAGGGGTGGGTCCGAACTTCGCGGCATCCTTCATGTCCGTCGCCACCTCGCCGCCACGCCCCTCTTCAAAGGCATTCCCAACTATCGCGAGACGCGCATCGCCATGCTCCGTGCCGAGACAAAGGAAGAAGTCTTTGCCCTCATCGAGAAGACAAGGGAGATGCTGAAAGAGGTTATGCCTGCCTCAGAGGCATTGTAAGAGCAATCTAACCTGAAAACGGAAGCAGTTCTTCCGGTTTGTTTCGCGTGCCGAAACAAGTTGTTTCGCCCGTGAAACAAAGTGTTTCCGCACGCGAAACAGTTTTTCCACACATGTCAAGACAGGGCTCGCCTCCCGAAGAAGAAGCGGGAGGTGCCTGTGAAGTCCATCGCCCAGGCTATGGCAAGGCTGCCTGCAACGCAGACGATGAGCGAGACCAGCAGGAACAGCAGGCCTGTGGGGTCGAACTGCAAGTAGGGGACAAAATGCTTGCAGAGGATGGTGAAGATGGGGGAGAAGATGTAGAGCACAAGGCTGTTGCGGCCAAGAAAAGCGAAAAGGTGAAAAGATGAAAAGGTGAAAAGATTAAACAAGAAGAGCAGGGACGATATGGCTGTGTAGGCTATCAATGCTCCGCTGAAGCTTGCCTGGTTGGGACTGTCTATGAAAAAGACAAGCGTGGCGAAGGCGAGGACAGAGAGCAATGAGGGGTGGAAAAAGGCGATGAACCCTATGCCCCTTTGGCGGATAGCTGCACCCGCAAGGAAATAAAGGGCAGAGGAGAAGGAAAAGCCCCCCCCAACCCCCTTTAGGGGGAGAAGGGTGCCGAGCACATAATAGACTGCGAAATAGGCAAGAACAAAATAAGGCCATTTCCCAAGCAACCCGAAAATCTTCTTCATGCCCAAGAACCATTCAAGGAACAGTGAATTATGAATTGAATAATAGATTGCTTCGCAAATAATCAAGGTGTGCAAGTACCAATACGGACCGAGGGGGTGCAGGCAGAGACGGTCGAGGAAGACTGCGGGCGTGAGCCTGTCGATGTGCTCGTTGATGGGGAGCAGGGACGCCATGATGATGTACCCGCTCTCCATCACGATATAAGGCACGGCCAGCCACAGGAGCATCCGCAGGAAGTCCTTCGGCGGCTTGCCGACATTCATCAGGTAGCCCGACATGAGCAGGAAGCCTGGCATGTGGAAGCTATAGACCACTTGCTTGGCGAAAGGGTGCAGCTGCTCGAACCAAACCAAGTGGAAGCCGATGACAAGCAGAATGAGGACTCCCTTCAGATAGTCAAGCTCTATGATTCGCCTCTGGTTCATAACAGTCATTTAAGTTTCCCGAGCGCCTGCTCGATGACGGGCGCGAGGGGAGGGATATTGTTCTGCTTCTCGAACTGGCGGATGTTCTCGTATGTCATCTTCATCTCGTTGGCCTTTTGCCGTTCCTTCAGCTCCTTCTTTGTGACGTATGCGCGGTCTGTGGAGAACAGCTGATAGCCGACGATGCAGTGCAGCATCTCCTCGTCGAACTCATAGTCGAAGGTGTCGTTGAACTGCTCCATTACAAAGTCCTCGGGGCTGTAGTTCCCGTCCTCGTCGATTTGGTAGATGAGTGCCTCCGACTTCACCTCGTTCTCCGTGTTCTTGTCGTGCTTCTCGCGCTTTGCCAGCTCCTTTGTCTTGCCTTTTGCTTCGAGCCTGTGTCGCGAAATCATGCGGCTGTCGAGGGAAAAGAGTCGTCTGCCCGTCTGTTTGTCGTCGGTGATGGTGCCTACCGTGCCTTTGTAGTCGCTCACGCGCCAATGTCCCGGGGAGGTCTGCGTTATCTTCATCTGGGACACTTTGTTCTTTTCCACCAGACGGTCTTCAATCCTACCAGTCCTGATGTTGCTGCGCATGTCGAATCCCCAGCCAAGCGCCATGTTGATGACCTTCGTGATGATGCCTTTGAAGCCCGTGGAGAAGTGCTTAGTGCTGGCCTTGAGTTTGCCCGTCTCGCGGTCGAGGGCGTTGTCGGTCAGGCCTGCGCGGTAATAGATGATGCCGTGCTTGCTGTCATAAAAGAAGACGCGGTAGTAGGTCTGTACATACGCAAGAGGCTTTGGCGAGATGACAATCTCGTTGAGGGAGTAGTCGGCATCTTCCAAGGTGACGCGCATGTCCTTGCCATCCAAAGCCACTTCCTTCGGCTTGAAAGCCACATGGCTGATGGTGACGGACTTCGCCCCATTTGCATCTGCAAGCACGCCTTCGAGGCTGGTTATGCCGAGGAACTCGCCATTGGCATTCAGCACAGAGGCATACGGCACGCCATCGCCGTCGCTATCCACTACTTCAATCTTTTGCGCTTTCGTGCTCACTGCAACCACAAAGGCTGCCATCAAAAACAAAAACTTCTCCATAACTGTGTATATTGTTAAGATTCAATCAATGTATATTTCCACCATATTCCTGTTCTTCCTCTGCGGCCATTGGCAGGCTGTCCTCTTCGTCTTGGTTGTAGGCGGCGGGTTTGTGCGGGCGGTAGATGGAGAGGAAGTTCTCGTTGAGCAACCGTTCCATCCCGCGCATGGTCTGCTCCAAGCGTTTCGCCGTCAGCTGGCACTCCCACACCACGATGACGTGCCATCCGTTCTCCTGCAGCACCTCATAGTTCCGCTCGTCGCGCCTCTTGTTCCGCTCTATCTTGCTTACCCAAAACTCCCTGTTCGTCTTCGGTATCTTGCAGCACCCCTCATGACCATGCCAGAAGCATCCGTTCACGAAGATGGCCGTTCTGTACCGCCGCATCACGATGTCCGGCTTCCCCGGCACCGACTTCACGTTCAGCCTGTAGCGGTACCCGTGGCTCCACAGCCACCGCCGCACCTTCAGCTCCGGCTTCGTGTCCCTGCTGCGTATGTGCGACATGCAGACATGCCGCTGCTCTGGCGTCAGTTTATCCATCGTTTCTCAATGTCTCTACAACAATTTGGTCGGCTGGCAGCCAGTCAACACTGTCAAGCTGTTCCTTGGTGAGCCATCTCGCCGCCTCATGCTCCTTCAGCGTCAAGTTACCACTCTCTATGTGGCACAGGAAGCAGTGCATTGTCAGGTGGAACGTCGGGTAGTCCCATTCAACAGTCTGCACCAGCCGCTCGGGCGCAATCCTCGTCTCCAGCTCCTCCCATATCTCCCGTTTCAGAGCATCTTCCGGCAACTCTCCAGCCTCCATCTTCCCCCCTGGGAACTCCCAGCCAGCCTTGCCTTCCATGCGAGCCCGCTCTCGCTCTGCCTTCCATTCGCCACACCCCCTCAGCGTAGCAAAGACCCGCCCTTCCGCATCGCGAATAATAGCAGCAACAACTTCAATCTGTTTCATCTTCCTTCCTCCTTTTCTTCGTCCCGTTCAGCGCACTTTAGTGTGCTGCAAATGTCCCGTTCAGCGCACTTTAGTGCGATGTTTCCATCCCCACATTCGCCAAATCCGCCGCATATTCATTCATATCGAGGCATTGCGCCCGTGTAATACGCGAAGCGCTCGCCTCTGCACTATAGTCAGCATACGGCGCCAGCACCAGCAGGAAGCCATCCGAACACCCCGACAAGTCTCTCCCAGATGGGTAAATGAATCTTCCATCCAAACCCCGATTAACAATATGTATCAATGGCAATTTCTCCTTGTAGCAAGCATCATATACTGCTTTCTCTGCCGGCGATATGAAAGGCGAAACCAGAACCGTTCCTTGTCGTGCTTCTCTCAGATATCTTGTCACCTCTTCTTGTATCTGCTCATCTGTCAGACGACGGTGGCAGCGAACCTGGAGGCGTTCTGGATATGTCACCAAGAACGTATTGCCAACAGCAGTATATTGATGCCCCTTCTTTCCTGCCTGGAAGTCATACACCTTGCGCAGCCTATGGGGGAAGTGGAGTTTAAGCCAAAGCCGACGAGGATTGTCATTCAGATATGCTATCCACGTTTGTAGCTGCCCCTTGCGGAATAGGATGCGGTCATTAAACCCGCGCGAAAAGAGAGAAGGCTTCTCAGAACTGAACTCCTGAGCACATGACGAAGAATCATTCCACAAAGCATGAGAACAATCGCTCTTCCATGCAGCGATTATCTTGCCTAAAGAATAGTTTGCGGGAAGCTTGTCGCGGACGTAGATTATCCCATGGAAATGGTCAGGCATGATTTGGTAATGGAGCACCTGCACTCGGCATCCAGTCTTTTTTTTCGTTTCTGCGGCAATCTTTCGGAAAGCCTCAGCCACGTATGCACCCAAGGCCGTTGGCTTTATCTCGGCCGTATCCGGGCTGTTGCCCACAAGCGAACCTAAAACCCGCCTGCGTTCAGCCGTCGTTACCGTAATAAGATAGATGCAGACCGAAGTATAGTCATGCTTCTCCATCCGTCGCAGTCTGTTATGCTTGACAGGTGCTTTTTCCATCTTATTTTATTATTTCATTTTTCTTCGTCTTCTTCGTCCCGTTCGCTCCTTTCTTCGTCCCGTTCGTCGCACTTTAGTGCGATGCAACATCAATCCAAATTCATCAGCTCTTCCCAAGTCGCAAACCAGGGTTTATAGGTGCTCCGGCCTCTTTCAAGTCCAGGTATATATGTGTAGTCTTGCGACTGGCTCGTGTCAAAGGAATATGTCAGATAATACTCATGCTCAAGATTCTCAAAGCCTTTCTTCTGCAAAGCTTCCCTCGACATAAAACGAGGTCCAGCACCTTTAAGCTTATATAGTGTGCCAGACAAACCATTGTGCAGCATCACATAGCGAGCGTTCAAGGCTCTTGGTTCCAAAACAATTGCTCCGGCATCCTCGCCTGTACGCAGATAGCACAGTCCCAGCTCTTTCATCTTCGCCAATTTGTCCTTTTTGGCAAAGTTGATCAAAACCACATCGTCCGGGTCTTGATAATCCAATCCATGCTGAGGAGCCACGTTCTTATACAGATAGGTTTTCATTCGGCTCCGTTTCAGCCACTCTGCAATCTGCTCCCTCAGTGCCTGCTCGCTGCTATTTGGGTCAACTGTGATTCCTTCTGATGGCCTCAAAGGGAAAGCTCCGATGCCAATGGCTTTGATGGATTGGTAATAGTGCGAATGCTCAAACTCCTCTCGTGTATAATTCCCAGGGAAGAGCACATATCCGCCAATAACCTCGCGCTTAGGCTTCTTATTCGTGGGGTCTATATAATAGATGGCATCACGGTATCGGTGCATTTGGTCAATGGCATCACTTGGCGGAATGTCCAAATCGTCGGGATGTGTGTCGCTGATGCGATATTTGGCATCAAAGAGGAAGGTATATTGAATCTCTTTCTGACGTTTGGTCAATCGCAGCACAATGTCTGGACGCTGCTGCGTGGTGAATGTCGTAGTGCCTCCAATGGCAGATGTTATCTGGCAGTCATCTTCTCTCACAGGAGCGTTATACATCACCGATGCCAGTTCCACTTTGTCCTCCGTTCGCAAGAAGGTAACTTCCGAATGAGTTCCCCAGTTCAAGTCGCGGACAAACTGCGGCGTCAGCCTCTTTCCTTTGTAATGAGCCACTGCCTTCTCGCCCAACAATTCGGAGACGATATTCTTTACCTTCAGGAAACACCATATCTCATACAGCATGGCAATATCCTTTGTCTCCAACTTGTTGATGCCCTCTTCCAACTCATACCCGCATTGCAGCTCTATCCACTTCTGGTAGATAGTGCGGTAGTTGGTTGATTTCTTCATCACCAGCGAGTCCTGTACAAATCCTTTGAATATGCCTATACTGCGGAAGAAGGGATGATTGGTGAGCCGTTGCAGTTCTTCGCCCATCTCGTCAAGCCTGCACTCCATAATCTTGGATTTCGCAACGGAGTTCCTGATATGCTGGCTAACTACAGTAAAACGCTGAAGCGTCTGTACCATCACAAATTTCAGGAAGCGGTTTTCCACAGTATCGTTGGTGTGACAGAGTTCGTGTGTGCGGTAGAGGTGATGAGGGTCGTCCTTGAACTCGTAATACTCATTCTCTATTTCTTGATTCACCCACCTTAACCTTTCCCTTCGCTCGTATGTCACCCTGTCGTGCAGTTTCCGTCTGGGCGAGTTGATGATTTGTCTGCAAGCGTTGGTGATGTCGCGGAAGCAGGACTGGAATATCTGCCACCAAATCAAGTCGGACGATTCTCCGTTGCGAGTGCGGAAATTGATGTATGTCTCACGCAAGAAGGCAAACGACAACATACTATATTCCTGCTCAATGTCACGGATAATCCACTTCATGTCGGTGCGGAAGTCCAGTTTGTAGCTCAATACTTCTGTCGTAAACCGCAGGCTCTTGGCTACTCCGTTTCTTTTGTAGCTGAGGCAGATGTCTGTTTTCCCAACCTGATTGCCGAACCCTACTGCACCGAACAGCAGATTGTTGTCGCTGCTCAACTGTGCATCTTTCGCCACATTGGAGAACCTCAGCGACATTTCGCTCACATCCTTCTCGCCTTGGATAAGCACAGGATACTGTGTGTTCTCGAAGAACAAGGCTCCGCGCGTCAGCCGTTTGCTCTCGCTCTCATGTCCGTTGAATATAAAGCAGGCATCAGCTTGTGGAGTGACAAATTCGGCTGTCAGTTTCTCGTTCCCTTGTTCCACACGCAGGTTTTCCATCGCTTTCCGAATGCGGTCTATTGCTTTGTCGCACGAAAAGCGTATTCGGACATCGTTGTTCCGAACCTCGAAGTTGAATATGTCCCTCTTCGCAGCCATTTATGCCCAGTAGGAAACAAAGTGTTCCCTTTCGAGGGTGTGGTACATGATGTTGATTTTCTTCTCGGTGGCAGTTTCGTTGCCAAGATGTTTTCTCACTATCGCACGCAGGCAGTTCAACAGGTTGATGCGGCTTTCGCCCGTGTCTGTTATTGCATCTAATCCTATTGATGTCGCTCTCTTGTCACTTTCGTCAACAGCCAGTCGGTTGTCGTCGCCCTCAATGCGCGACAGGATTTTCATCAAGGTGAATTCGTCCAACGCTTTCTCTATGCTAAACTTCTCGCCAGCAAAGTCACGGCTTGCAGAGACATAGAGCATTGCCTCATTGGCAGCGCGATAACCCAGCTTGAACGGCGTGCCTTCCAATAGGTCGTTAACGGCTTTCAGGTAATCAGTCACCTTCTTACTGTCTATGTCATCCTTCACCTCCGATGCCTGCTGCGGACGTTTCACCAGCAATTCGTTCACCTCGGTCAAGAGCGGGAATTGTTCGCTTTCGCCCGACAGGAACTTGTCGTAATCCACTTCGTTCATCTCCACCGACATGGCTCTGTCAAGCACCTTTCGCGAGAACGAGAAAGTGGTCTCGTCCATATTCACAGTACCCATCACCATCAGGTTTGGAGGAAGCGTAAGACCTTTTTCCGAGAACTGCACAGCCAATGGGTTAGACTCCGTATGATGTGCTTCGCCCAAAAGATGCTTCAGCATATCCTCGCAGGCATCCTTCCCAAACTTTTTGAATGGCTTTATGATGGGGTCGGTTATATACTCGCCGTTCTCGTCTGCTGAACGTGACTCAATGGCACTAAGGAACTCGGCAAAGTATTCTTCCACTGGAGCCAAGTTCATTTCGTCCAAGCAGAGGAAATACGGTGTGTCTTTGTGTTGCCACGCTTTCACGATGAACTCCACAAAGGGCGTAAACTCATACCGCTTTGAGATGTTGGAGAAGAATCCCACCACATCCATCGAATTATGCCAGTTGGGCTTCACCTGTATCAGCTCGAAGTTCTCTGGTCGGTTGTCTTTCCATCGGTCTTCTTCTTTGGCATAATGCTGAGTGGTGGTCGCCTGCGCCAGCTTCCTCACAATGCGGCTCTTGCCCGTCCCGCTTATACCAGCCAACAGCATAAATGGCTTAGTACGAAGAGCGGTTAGATATGAACGTATATACCCTGTACCGGGAGCGCCATAGAAGATTTGCTGGAGAGGTAGTGTACTGCTATTATCAAAAGTTTGATCAGCAGATTCCTCACCTGTAATAATGGCATCAACTAATTCTTTCTTATCTGCGAGGAAAGCACATAAGTCAGCAACAAATGTTTGTGATGCATTTACCAATCTTGCACTATTCAATATTGGAGAAACATAAAAATCGCCTCTATCTATAGTCTTAGCACCACTCCACCAAGAATAATCAGTAATAAATCTTCGAAGATACGATTTTGATTGTTCTGATAAAGACAATTGCTGTAAAAGGATCTCTTCTCTTTGGGTCAGAGTAGAGCCATTCAGGACCTTTAGTCTTTCTTTAGATACTACTTTGAGTGCCTCCTTTTTATATCGCTGTAATTCGTTGTAAAAATCAGTAAAGTATGAAGCTATATAAAACCACTGATTAGGAAGGAAAATATTAAGAACTCCATTTTGGTTTCCTCTGGTTTCAATAATAGCAGAGTATTTGTTATAAGTAATGAGATTACTATTAATTTCCTTTACCTGTTCTTTGAACACCTCTGGTAACACGAAGTCTTTTCCTTCATATTGATTGAAACGACCAGCCGCTAAACTGTAAATTTGTTGCAAGTTTCTTAATTCTCCCATGGCAAAAACTATAATAATTGTTTAACAATCTCTTGTGCGAGCCTTTTAATAACTGGGATGGCAACGCTGTTCCCAAACTGGCGATAAGCTTCCTTTTTAGAAACAACAATCCTGAACTCTGGATTAGAATTGTTATAATTCTGATTGTTTGCAGCTTCAGGAAACTCCCACCCACTGCCAATAATCCGATAACCCTGCAAACGTCCTGCCTCAACTGGTGATAATGTACGTGGATTAATGCCCAACTCAGATTGGTCAATCAATATCTCACTTCCGTCTTTCCAATATCGAGCTGAAATTGTACTTGTATAAGTACTATTTCCATTAAATAATGAAAAACCAAAGCCCTTTCCGTTTAAACGGTTTCTTTCTTTGCGATTCCTATGCCCTTCCCACAGTCTGTCGCTAATGGTATAATTTGGTGCCGTTATAATAGAAGGCTCAAAGATATCAGATACTTTAGTCGGAATTGTTCCCTCTTTTAATTTCTCTTTTTCATATATTGTAGAACCATCTTCTGCAATACCATAAGGAAATTTGAAAGAATCAATATTTACTAACTCTTTGTACCATGCAATAATAAAAAGACGTTCACGATTCTGAGGAACACCAAAATATTTAGCATTCAGCACTTCGTAAGAATAACCATAACCAAGTTCATCAAGTGTTGCAAGAATGACTTTCAACGTTTTCCCCTTATCATGATTCTTTAATCCCCTGACATTTTCTAAAAATAAGACCCTAGGTGGATGACCTGTCTCTATTTTTTCTTTTACAAGATTTGCGATATTAAAGAACAAAGTTCCTCTAGTGTCTTCAAAACCTTTTTTCAAACCAGCAACAGAAAAAGGTTGGCATGGAAAACCTCCGCAGCAGATGTCAAAGTTAGGCACTTTAGAGGGTACAACATCGTTAATATCTTCATTAAAATATAGATACTCTCCTTTTTTGTTCTTCTTAAACAACTTAGGTTCTATACCTATATAGTTTGCCTCATATGATAATCTTGCGTTCTTATCCCATTCGCTTGCGAATACGCATTTTGCCCCCACACTATGCATTGCTGTGTGGAAGCCACCTATGCCAGCGAACAAATCTATGAATGTATATTTCTTTTTACTCATTGTTGTTTTTCTTTTATGTACGAAACAAAAGTAGTAAGGTCCATTACATTTTGGGTTTCAGAGTAATCAAACAGTTTCAAATTCTTATGTGGGACGACAAGGGTCAGATCACAACTTTTCATTTCTTTTAACTGATTATGTGATACTCCTGGCTGTAATGTAAACAAATACTTGTTCCGTATTTTATCTGCTTCATTAAGAACTTGTCTCCACCTGTCTTTGCAGGTTGTTTTTGCAGCTAACATTAACAATTTATCTTGATTAAAATTTACGTTGTGATAGCATTCACTATTGGGGAACAAGAAATCAGGTTTCTTATGCAGTTCCGTTTCAGCATGCTTTTCATATATAAAACCACACGCATCAAAAATTCTGCTTAAATGATTTTCAAGTGAAAGACCTGCCCTTGACTTGCGCCTATTTGTTATTACTTTAGATAACCTTAGCAAGCGATTTAAGTCACCAATTGGTTCCATTATATATGGCCTATAAAGTTTCTCTTCTATTCCTTCGAATATAAGGAAATCCACATCGTACCAATCTTTTACAAGCCTATCACAGTTTCTAACAATATCTTTATTTTGAAGTTTACCTATACTAATAATCAAGTTTTGTGCTGTAGTACAGATCTCTGATGTTGTAGGAAATTCTGTATATTGCTCAACAATACTTTGTATTTTATTTAATTTTTCTTTACTAATATTCGAGCTATATAGTCCTTTTACACATTGAGTAGGATTCGTATTATCAAGTCTATAAAACTCCAAAAAATCATCTATATCTTTCTGGGCCTCTAAAACGTATGCATTATACAAATCATCTTCACCTTTTGCAACGATTAGAAGACTGCCGATATATTTGTCTTGCAAGAATTCAAAAGACTTACCACCAAAATTGGCTATTCGATATTCTTTTTTACTAGAATAATAGTATATTTTATTATTGTATTTCTTATCCTTTTGCCAACAGATATTTCGTTCTATGCATTTCTTCTCATTACCACCTTTTGCATCAAAGAACATTTCCCATGCATAAGGAGGAATATAAAATGCTCTAGCATTACTTGTTACTTCCCATTTTGTTATAAAATGAGAATATGCCATAGTAGATTGTTCTGCGATGTCAATTGCATTCTCAACATTTTGTGAAAATAAATGTGGACGCTTCATCTTCTTAATTTCTTCTTTGTCATGTCCTTGTTTGGGCTCACAAAGAAGCCCTCTTCCGTTTTTGGGAAAGAGGGCGCAGAAGTTTGATGAAGTGGAGCAAGGCTTAGCACGGCCTACACCAGACAACAACCATCCTGTCCACGCCCTCATAATGAAAAGCGTAAACATCCGATGCCTTGTCTGACTGGTGTGTCTTGTGAAGTGCTAATTCTGCTCCAACAGTCTCGTCAAGGATGTTATAGACTCTATGTTTCTTTTATCTCATATTCTTAGTTTTATTGTATTTATTATGTTTCAAATTCTGCCATCGTTCAATTGCCAATTATAATTCGCTTGCAAAAGTAAGTATTTTCTGCGACTTAAAAAAAATTGCCCAAAAGAATTCCGTCAATATTCATAGAGCACTATCGTAATCCGTTCTTCTGTCCAATTGTCGCTATTCCTTGCCATTCTCTTTTCTAATATTATCGTTTTTAGAGTTACATACTAACTACTTTATAGTTACCCACTAAATATCCACTAACTCGAATGGGATTCCTGTTTGAATAGCATTTCATCATTTATATCGTATAACATATCGGCAACTTGTCTGTAATTTAGTATATGCCTGTTTACTAATAATAAAGCGATTCTTTTATTAAAACATAACTTCATCATTCTGTAAATAGATTGCAAACTCTTACATTCCGATAATTTCACAGCATCTGCAATAGCACCAACAAATTCATTCCGAAAGTTTATTATGTCTTCTTCCGAAGCCCAATCCAAATAATCTGGATCTCCGATGTTACGTTCTGCCAGAACCTCAGAATAATCACTTGTTATATCACCAAATCCAATATAGTTAAGTATATTATTATCATCGGCAAATTCTTTTGAACGGCAAGCTATACCTACAACATTATTTTTCTTAATACACTCAGTATTTGCTTTGTCAAACAAAATCGTTTTTTCACCTTCTTTATCAACACTGCCATACAATTTGTTGCTGGCTCCATGTCCTATGAAAAAGACAAAAGCATCATCATCCAATAGATGTAATTCGTCAAACAGATTCTTTATCTTTGAAGAATCATTGGTATCAAAACGATATCCCACGAAATCAGGCAATAGCTTCAATTGCTTGTAAACGGGCAAAAGGAAATCTGTCGTTTCATTTTCCGGAAATATACAAACCAGTTTACTCATCTTTATCAGTATTAGTGTCAATAAGATAAGCGACGACCTGTGCAATGAGAGATTGCTGGAAATCGCCACCTAATACAGTCCTTTTTTCTATTTCATCGCCAATATTTTTTAATTTCCAACCTTTAAACGGAATATAACAAGACTGAAAAGTCATCTCAGGATACTCATCCTTAAGTTGGGAAAGAATACTTTGTTGGAGGGCTAAGGGGGAACATCTCATGTACCTTATTACTTTTTCAGCATACCCTTTGCCCTTGAGTAATTCATTTATATGCGACATTTTCTCTATCTGGCTGATAGCTGCCATAATTTGCTTATCATTCAGTTTCTTATCTTTGCTTGGTATTTTTTCTGACAGGGTCTTATACAAACTTTTGATAGCCTTTTCAATATCGCCACCAGAGTATATGACTTTATACAAATGAGGATGCTTCTCGCTAATACTATTCAAAATATCGAGTCCGTTAAAATCATCCTTTTCTGTTGCAATCTGATAATCAGAAACAACAATAGAACAATTATAATCTTTAATCGCTTTAAGACAATCTTTTTCAATTGCAGTTCTGTCAAATCCAGAATGGTCAGCCTTCATATACTTATTCCTGTCTTTGGTTTCAATAAAGACGGGAACAAGGTCAATATTGTCTTTCAGAAGAACCTTGTGTATGTTTTCTTCAAAATAATCCTTCTGGTTGTCATCATCAATTACTAAGCAATATGTTTTCATAAATCAAACTCTATTCTAAATGTTGCACCTTTTAAATATTTATTATTTCCCAAGAAAGAAACATGGCCTTTCATATCTGATACTATTTTCCTAACAGAAGCCAAACCTATTCCAGAGCCGCCAAGACGCGTAGTCACACCTAACTCAAACATTTTATCACCAAGTAAAGTAGGGTCAGCCACACCGTTTCCAGAATCAGAAAAGTCTATAATATATTTGTTACTTTCTTGAAAAATATTAATTTGAATCTCTTTCGCAGATTCTTTCTTAGCATTACTAATCAGGTTATCTAATAATACAGAGATATCTAATAGACTATACGCCCCAAAATAATCAACATTTTCGCTATTAATAACCGTGAAACGGATGTCACTATACAGAATTTCTGAGCATTTCTTAATATACTCATCAATATACTCTGAGAGGTTTATTATTTCTTTTTCTGCAAGTTGTTTGATGTTTGCTTTGGTCAACAGACTTGCTGTATTAAATATCTTATCAATAAATGATCTTACAATGCCTATCTCCTTTATAAGTTCATCAGGTACTACATTGTCTGTTACAATTTCTGATATTCTTTTGAATGCAGGGTTGATTTCTTGAGAATAAACATTGATGATATGGATAAAAGACTCTTCTTCGGCAGTGATTGTTCGAGTCGACTCCAGATATCTGTTTTTTTGATTGGCAACATCCCTGTCAAACTCTGCCTGTTTCAGTTTCTGCTCAACATCATTAACTTTTCTGTCGGTACTATCTTTGATGTTTGATAATTCCAGTTCTTTTTTCCGTAGTTCTTCTTGTAAAGACTTGATGATGTTTGCTTGCTTTTCAACAATGTCTTTATATGATTGTATCTCAACCACTGCTTTTGCTGTAGCCTCATTCGTCGTGTATTTTGAGAACTCTATAAGTTGCTTCTCCAAAGCTTCGCTCTCTTTTGCTTTCTTTTGCAGAATTTGTGCCAAGAATTCTCCGGATATTTTTTTACTGTCAAAATCATTCATTAGCTTGGAGAACTCTTGCTCTGCCAATTTCCGTTCTTCTGCTATCTTGGACTCTATTAATTCTTCATTGATATATAATTCCACAACTTTTTTGGGAGAAGCACTTATCAAAGTATGGATACTTTCATAGATCCTTCTTCTTTTTGTTGCAGAGTCTTCTTGATATTTCAAGTCGTTTTCAGAGAGTTCTCCACTAATTATCTTTTTTTCAATTTCCGCTATTTTAGGTTTGTCTTCTTCTGGAATACTATCCCAATTCAAACCATCAACGACATACCTCTCTAATCTTCTTAGGACTTTATAAAACAATCCATCTCTTTTATCAGTCAGTTTTTCATAGTTCTCATTTTTAACCAGACCTTCACGACTTGAAACTATTTGGAACGATTCATGATTGTCCAATATTTCAATCTGACCAACGATATCTCTTGCACTAATGAAACGGGCATATCCCTGTGCTCTTCTTTGGTCCAGTTTCAACCAATCATCACCTTCCTCACCATAGGGTGGAATTCTGAAACCATTTAGGAAAAGGAATACCGACCCATACGAAACAGAACGCATACCTGTTTGTTTCGTAAAGAATGCTTTAGCATAGGTATTAAGGAAATACAAAGTTATTTTAAAGTCACGTATATTGGGATAGAACTCTGATAATTCTTTTATCCAATATATTGTTTCTCCTTTATCCTTTAGAGTTGTAAGAATCAGCCTTCCGTCTTCAATGGACTTGCATTCGATACTTGTTGTTTTGAAATCTAACTTTTGGAAAATAGTATTCTCTACCTTGCCAATGAATTGATCGTTGTATGCTTTCTGTGAATTCTCCACCAAGAATTCTTCGGCATTGAGATAAATGCCAAAATCATTCTTTTCAAAAGCTTGATTTGGATTAATCAGTTTCTCTAAATACTTCTTTAAATCAGACAATTTATCAGTATCCCAACCAGAACCATCTGGATAAACCCAATTACTTCTAAGCTTAATAATCTCAAGAATAACTCCATGTTCAAAGCCACGAAACCCTTTTTGTGCCAAAGAATTGTCGTCTATCAGTTCGTAGTCTATATCTACCGATTGTATTTCTTTTGTTTTATCGTCTATTTCAAATTTTCTCCAATCAATATTTAGTACTATACATTGCTTGCCATTTTTTTTTGCATAAAGACGGAGGAATTGTCCAAGTCTGTCACAAGAGAATCGTCCGACACCCTTAGCACCAGCCATCATTCTGTTGAACTGTCGAGAACGTGACTTCTTCTCAGAATAGGCGATATTAAGCCATTTGTCAGTAATATCGGTTAGGTCCATTCCTACACCGTCATCACGGATAAATAACCTTGATGTGTTCTCTGAAAAAGTGTCATTTCCTTTGTCATCATTGTTCTTTAGATTGCAAAAAGAAATCTCTACTCTTTTTGCATCTGCATCAAATGAATTCTTAACCAGTTCTAATATGGCAATATTGTCATCATTGATAAGATCTTTACCAATAATGCTTTTAATTTGAACATTTGTTTTAAAATGTAGTTTATCCATACTTCAGCATCTGTTTCAATACATATCCTGCCTGCTCGGCAAATAAAGGTGGAATGGCATTACCCACCTGAGAACATCTTGGCACTTCTTTTTTTCGCATCTGTCCGCCAGTAGTATATTTCTTTTGAAATTCGTACCAATCGGGGAATGACTGGATACGAGCACATTCACGGACGGTCATAATTCGTGGTTCTGAATAGTGCAAATAGTCATCTGGTTGTCCTGTGATTGTCGGAGATACTGCATGTGGATCTAAAACGGTAATTCCTCGCTGTCTGATTCCCCATTCTTCACGGACATCCCCGTCAATACGCTTGCCACGATGAGGATACTCATCCAATAAACGCTGAAAGCACTTAAGCTTGTCTGTCGTATGTCTGGCAAAACTATGACTATTTGGAACGTTATGGGTCTTTGGATAATCCCCTCGCATCAATTTTTCGTAGTTGGTCAATCTCCCGCCACCATATATTCCAGAATTAAAACCTTTACGGTCTGGTGTGGGGGCTTCACCATTACTACGCAACAAGTCAGATATTGCCTCCCGCAATGTAACTGTTGATTTCAAGCCTTTTTCTTTCAAGAATTGGTCACGGTTTGACAACAATAACTGTTCAAAGTTATCTGGAGAACCTAAATCTTTTTGTATGCCAACCAAGATAAAACGCTTGCGACGTTGAGGAACACCGTAATTAGAAAAGTCAAAAACATGAGGCTTAACGTTATAGCCAAGTTCTTGTAAGCCACGAATCACTTTCTGTGAGTAGGGCTCTGCATCATTATCGTTCCTCTTGTCAAAAGCATAAGTAAAGCCTTTGACGTTCTCAAAGAGAATCATCTTTGGCTGAACTAACTCAATAAACTTAATATAAGAGAACACAAGTTGGTTACGGACATCATTTTCTACACGCTTACCTGCCATAGAGAAGCCCTGACACGGCGGCCCCCCTGCAACCAAATCCACCTGGCCACATAAATCTTTTAACTGCTGAGAATAATTCCTCAGAACCTCATTGATGTCGTGCGGTGTTTGTGGCAACCACTCTGGCCAAGCAAAATGTTTCTTGTTGTCAATCAGATTATATTTCAACGTCTCAAAAGCAAAGGGGTTCTTTTCGATAGCGAACAAACCGTTCCACCCGGCTTGATACAAACCAAGTGAAAGGCCACCCGCTCCAGCGAACAAATCGATGACAGTATATTTCTTTCCTTGCTCCATTATTTCAAACATTTTAGTAAGAACTCTTTTAGCGGCTCCAAATACTCCGCATCCAGATTCCAATGCTCAGTATTTTCGTAGTTGCGATTGGCATCCTTAATGAGTTTCTTTTGGCTGCGTGATTTTCCCAACAATGTTTCGAGATAGGCATATATCTTTGTCTTCTTTGCAGGGATTGTCAAAGTGGGCGGAGTCTTTGTGGGTATTCTTACCTTTTCTAGTTCACCCTCATAGGTATCCCAGCAATCCATAACAGGCTGGTTGTCTGGATTGATAATCTGCTCCAACATGTCTTCTAATTCTCCAGCATCTTTGTTATTGGGCAGAAGGAATAGTTCAAACTCCACGCCAAATTCTTCTCGGATGGCAAGTAACTCCTTGCGACGAGCCTCACAATCTTCATCGGCATCGAAAATGACAAGGTTCTTACCGCCTGTATCCGTATTCTGCTTCATGGCATTGATGGCATCTTCCTTGCGCAGTTTCTGGTAGCCACCTGTATCGTCATCCTTTCCAGGATGTATGATGCTGCCTGCTGGAGCTTTCTCGTGAAACAAGTGATGATAGTAGTTCTCAAAGAATTTCTTATCAGCTTCGCCTTCAACTATAATCAGAAACTTTTCCATGAGTTATGCCGTTCCTCTAAGTTCTACATCATTCTCGCAAGCTCCAGACAAGCCCTCGTAAGTGTATTTGTAGGCTTGATGGCCATTGTTCAAAGTCTTAGCTATGGTATAAAGACGCATCTCTTGTTGATATTCAGGATGGTCTCCCAACATCTCATTCAGACAGTAGAGTGTCTCCTTGCTATGGGTAGTGATAAAGACCTGCTTGTTCGTATTTGTGGCCAAGGCAAAGATAGCTTCCCACAACTTCTTATAGGCAGAATAGTGTAGGCCGTTATCGATTTCATCAATTACAATGATATTGGTCATGGGATTAGCAGAACAGGCAACAATATTCAAATAGCGTCGAAGTCCATCGCCCGTCATGCCTAACGGTAACAACTCATTAATACCCTCAAAGCCGATATAGACATCATTATTGAGAATGTCTATTGTATATATTGACTTGTCAAACATTGCTAGACGTTTCAATATCACGTCTTTCTTTTTGCGTTTAAATAATTCCGAAAGGTCATTCACGAGATTGCCTGACAATAAATCAGCAGTAATGAGGCCTACAAAATCCTTTTCAACATACCCTTCAGCAAGTTTTCTGTTAGTTATGATGCCTGCCTGATTAAAAGTCAAGAAACTACGGAAACTTTCCGTTTTCTCCCCTTCTGTAACATCAAAGAGCATTTCCAACGTGTTGATAAGTGCCATCGATTCTGAAATGGGCAGCGGAGCATTTTGCTGTACTGTCTGTTCTTTTTCATCGAACACATACGAAAGATTCAACTTTAAATGGCGTACCACATCATCTGTTTGTTTTGCAACAATCTCGGGTGAATGGGCAAGTACCAAGTTGTTAAACATATAACGAACATCCGCCACCCCAATCATATTGTTACGCGACCGTATTCTATTAAGACTTTGCGGTATATCAGGGCTCGACATCCCCATAATCAGCAAAAGACATTCTAATATAGAGGTCTTACCTGAATTGTTCTGTCCAAGGAACACGTTGATACGTGAGCAATCGTCAATCTTCAAATGATTGATTCCCCTGAAGTTCTTTATCTCAAGATTTTTAAATCCTTCCATTTTCATTGATTCTTTGAAATTTGCTTTGCAAATTTAATTATAAATTAGCAAAGCGCAAAATCCGTTAACTTCTTTTTTCCCTTCTTGTCCTATAATTTCTTTTTTTTTTCGGCTCACCTGCCGTTTCTTAACCCCTTTTCAAGTTGTGCAAAGCTAATCTGGAGCTTGCGCGGATCGCCATTCTGTGCTACGAGGTAGCAGGCATAGCGAGTAAGCATGATGTCATCTACCTCACGTTGAGCACCTTTCGCTAAACCTATCATTTTGCTGACGTCAGCAAAATGATCAGTCAATGACTGCCCCGCGTTTTGGCAAGCTTCTTTTGCTTTGTCAATTACGTTGGTGAAGTTGCGCCATTGGGTATATCCCAATAATGAACATAGATTCCTTGCACTCCAGCACTCCACTTGGTTCACCTCGCAGGCAGCCTGCTCATATTCTGCAAATAGTGATAATATCTCTTCCTTTTTCATACATTTAATCAATGATTGCATTTACAAAAAACTCTTTCAACGGCTTCAGATACTCTGCATCCAGATGCCAGTGCTGGGTGTTCTATGATTCAGCTGGCCGTAGGGTGACTAAAATAAAGACATAGGCAAAGAATCATCTCCTCACTTGTCCATCTACTGCCTTTTGCTGGATTCCTGTTTACAACCATGTTCTGCGGCATTATGTTATTTCCTGATAACTTCTATAAGGTCGAAGTACATGTAGCGTGTTTTCAAAGGCAACTTCATTTTGGAACTAACCGCCTCTTGTTCATCATCTTTGAAAAGAAAAGAGAAACCATTCTTCTCATAGTAGTTAAGTGTGCGGGGATTATTCAAAGCATCAACTGCTAAATAGCGTACAGCAGCTTTATTGTCGGGTTCGATAAACCAGAATTTTAGAATTTGCATCAGTTCTGTGCCTATACCTTTGTTGGCAAAATGCACATCCACGCCAAGCCTACCAATGAGTACAGCAGGGTAGCGACGTATCTGCTTTTCACGCGGTATCTTCTTTAGGAAATTCTTTTTTCGCGAGTTGGGCATCTACACGTATGGTTTCGTTTGAAAGGGAAAAGGCACACACAATAGTTTGTGGGTCTTCCTTCAATACGAAGCAATATGTTTTGCCATACATCTGGTCAGCCCAAAGAGGAGAATCTTTTAAGAAATACTCATCAAGGTCATCATAACCACAAGAAAACGGTTTTGATGTGGCTATCAGTTCGCGTGTAAGCAGTCGGAATGTACAATTATCAGCGAGAAATCCCATGGCTTAGTAAAGTCGTGCCGTTGACATTACTTTGATAAATTCCTCACGGGAAATCTTCAGCTCTACAGTGTGGGGATTACGTTCGGCTGCTTCGGCTGCCTCTACGAATCGCACTGCATCGTCACCTGTTACAACAGGAATTGGTCTGATTGGTGTTGCCATATTCTGTTTCTGTTTATGTAATTTGGTGCAAAATTACGATTATTCTTTATAATCACCAAATAATTCAGTTTGTTATTTGTGGGGTTTGTGGGCTTCGAGGTTTATTTAATCACGACCTTCTTTCCGCCGTGGATGTAGATTCCCCGTCTTAATTGACCATTGACCATTAACCACCCGCCATTGTCAACGCGGCGGCCGCTAAGGTCATAGACATCATTGGAACTATGAACTATGGACTGTGAACTATGGACTTCATTTATTCCTGTGGGTGCATCTTTCTGGAAGACGCGAACCCAGTCGAACTGAGTTTCGTAGGTGAAGGCAGTGTCGGCGGCTTTTGCCCATGAGCCATCGCCGACGCTTTGGTTCAGGATGAGGTAGAAGTCGTGGCAGAAGGGCCATTGTCCGTTCTCTATGTCGCTGGCGTTTTGTGACTTGGCGTAGGAGCCGACGGGACTGCCGTCAACGTAGAAGGTGATGAGGTCTTCGGTCCAGTTTGCTGCGAAAATGTGCCAGTCGCCTTGTGATACTGATTCGCTGAAGCTGTACTTTGGGTTGTTCTTGTTGCCGAGAGTCGTAATCCAATGCGAATGCAGGGTGTGGAAGGCGGTGTTCTGGGCATCGATGGCCTCGAAGATGTCTATCTCTCCTGCCTTCGGCCAGGTATCTGCGGGTGGTTGCGGCATCATCCAGAAGGCAGGGAAGTTGCCCTTATGGGGTGTGGTCTTCAGGCGTGCCTCCACCCAGCCGTAGGTGAAGGAGAAGAGGTCGCGGGTCTCCACAGAGCCGGTCAGCATCGGCACGGGGTCGGACGCTTGGTCGGGGTTGGGAATGGCACGGCAGACGAGATGTCCGTCTTGAAGAAAGGCAACGTCCTCGGAAGTGCTGATATATTTGTTCCATGTGCTGCTTCTGCGCACAGAACGTCGCCATTTCAATGCGTCCGGTTGTGAGCCGTTCTCCTCGTTGAACTCGTCGTTGAAGACCAGCGTGTAGCAGTCTTCGTACTGCTCGCCCTCGGGAAGAACCTGGAGACGGATGTCGAGGATTGCGCCGCCGTTCTTGATGATGCTGTTTGCCTCGTCCATGCGGCCGGCGGGGTCGGTGTCGTTCCAGTCAATTTTCACGCGCATCATATAGATGCCCGGCTCCATGTCTTTAGGCAACATGAACGAAGGCGGCTGCACCTCCGAGAGGTTGGTCTCCTCGCCGGCGCTGTTGTAGTTGCCGTCTTCCACGGTCAAGCCCGAGAAGCTTACCAGGTCGTTGTCCTCCGTCAAGGCACCTTGTGCTCCGGGTGTCAGGACGTCGAACATGCCGTTGTTGTCCTTGTCGATGTAGATGTAGCTGTCCATCCATTTGCCGGTGAAGGCCAGCGTCGGCGAAACGAAGTCGCCGGCGTGAGCCTTGAAGATGCAGTCGGTCAGGTCGTGATACATCATCATCGGTGTCTTCACCCGAAAGTCGTTGCCGTTCAGCACAATGCCGTTCAGCACGCGGTCGGTACGGGTGCGGTAGGTGTCACGGTCGAAGGCAACGGGATAGTTCTCCTGAGCAAAAGCCAAGAGGGGCAGCAAGGCGATGAGAAGAGCGGAGAGTCTATAGCTCATGGTTGCATTCATTGGTACGGCTCCTTTCTTTGTGTTTATAATCCTTCCTCCTTTATGATTTCCAGCGCTATTGCTTCGGACTTGGTATCAGCCAGAACTTGAATGTGCGGTCCTCGTACTTCACACGATACTGGGGCATTGCCTGTGCATCCCCGTTCCACGAGTTGATGCCGCCCACGCCTGCCTGCAACATATCCAGCGACAGTTCCGTGTATTTCGACTTGGGAACTTCTGGCGAGTGGCGCTGGGCCTTCTCCATCCCTTCGTCGAGGTCCATAATATTATAATGTAGGGCTGAGGCCGAGAAAGGTGCGCACGACAGGATGAGGAGTCCGAAACCATTCTGATTCGTCTGCCGCCACCAGCGGATGTCGGACTTCGTGCCTGTCTCCTGCGGACGGATGTAGGGGAAGAACTGCTCGTCGGCTGTCTGCTTCGTCAGACCAATCATCATGCATTCCTTGCGGTCGGCATAGTTCTCAATGGGGCCGCGTCCGTAGTATTCGCTTTGGTCGTAGTCGTAAGGCATATCCATCACCATGCCGTAGCGGAGCATATCGCTGGCCTCAGCACCAGCCGTTGTCGTCATCTTCTCGAAGACATGGATGGAGCCGCCCTCGATGATGATATAAGACATGATGAGTTGAGCCTTGACGCCGGGCATATCGTAAGTAGCCGTCACGGTCACTTTGTTTTCCTTTTTCGCCTTCTCTGCGGTAAGCGATGTGAGCTTCATTTCTGGATTGCGCCATGCACCCATGCTCTGCTGCAAGCCTGCACCCATGTCGTTGTCGGTTACGGCACGCCAGAAATTGGGACGCAACGTGCCGCCCTCGCCCAAAAGGTTGTTGCCCAGTACGGTATAGCCCTTTAAGAGTCCAGTCTGACGGTCGAAGTTGATGGTGAAGTTCGCATTCGATACGGTAATGACATCTGTGCCCTTCTTGTCAGTAATCTTTATCTTCGACTTCTGTGTCTGCACGGTTTGCTCCTCAAAGTCGCAGCACTTATGGCCGTACCCCTTGACGGGCAGCTGGTTGTAGGCGACGGTTTGTCCTTCCTTCATGAGCGGCTCGTCGGCCTTCAACAAGAAGGAAATGTTGAGCAGAACCTCAGATGCACCGTCCGTAATCAGCTCCTGCTTGAAAGGAATCACGTAGGACTTCGTCTGCTGAGGCGCGACATCGAGGTCGGAAATGAAGCCGAAATCAGCGGGGAGGCCATCGACTTTGAGCACCCATTTAAGCCTGTAGCCCGTCAGGTCGCGGAAGAAGTTCTCGTTATAAACCTCAATCGTCTTCGTCTCAGCCAGGTTGCCTTTTGCCTTTGCCCAGATGTTCTGGTACTGATAGGCAACCTCGTAGGCATGAGGATTCAGCTGACGGTCAGGGCCGATGATGCCGTTGCAGTTGAAGTTGTTGTCCGACGGGTCGTAGTTGTTATAGTCGCCGCCGTAGGTATAGTTTATCTTGTTCAGCTCAGGATAAGGGAGGTTGGCCACCTGGTTCAGCTCGTCGAGCGAGGCAGTCAGCATCTTGGCGTTTGGCTTGCGATGCAGAGCCTGGTCCACATAGTCCCAGATGTAGCCGCCTTGGTACTTCGGGTACTTGCGGACAAGCTCCCAATACTCCTTCAGACCGCCACTGGAGTTGCCCATCGTATGGTTGTACTCGCATTGGATGAGCGGCTTCTGGAATTTGTCGTCTTTGCAATAGGCCTCACTATGCCAGGGCGTGTAGTACATCGGGCAGAAGATGTCGGTGTTGCGGCCTTCGCGATGAGCTTGCTCCCATTGGCAGGGACGGCTCTTGTCCTCGGCCTTCACCCAGTCGTAGGCAGCCTCGAAGTTGGGGCCGTTGACGGTCTCGTTGCCCAACGACCAGACGATGATGGCGGGATGATTGAAGTGCGCACGCACGTTGTTCTGGTTGCGTTCCAGTATCTGCTGGCCAAAGAGCGGCTTCTTGGCTTCTGCATCATTGCCGTAGCCAAAGCCGTGACTCTCCTGATTGGCCTCGGCAGTCATATAGAGGCCGTACTCATCGCAAAGGTCGTACCACACAGGGTCGTCGGGATAGTGGCAGGTGCGGACGGCATTGATATTCAGGCGCTTCATGATTTGGATGTCCTGTATCATACGTTCACGGCTCACCACATAGCCTCCATCGGGGTCGAGCTCGTGGCGGTCTGCACCTTTTATAAGAATGGGCTTGCCGTTGACAAGCAGCTGGGCGTTCTTGATTTCAACGCGACGGAAACCTACCTTCTGCGTGATGACTTCTGTTACCATAGGTTCGTCGGCCTTTACCATCTTGCGGCCAACCTTTTTAACCTCGGGTACAGTGGTAGCCTTGGCAACGAGTGTGTATAGATATGGCGTTTCTGCCGTCCATTTCTTCGGAGCTTTGACTTCCAGTTTTACACCGCCCTGTGCTGGGAGGGTCTCGTTCCACGAATTGATGGCGGAGTCTGCCACTTTGTTCCCATCAGGGTCGAAGAGTTCAATGCTTACGTTGCCCTTGCCAGAGAGCAGTGCTTGGACGTTCAGCTCACCGTCCTGATAATTGTTTACCAAGTCGGGGGTCAGACGGAGGTCGTCAAGATGCAGGTTCTTGTCGCGGGCAAAGAGATACGAGTCGCGCGCCACGCCTGAGAGCCGCCAGAAGTCCTGGTCCTCGCACCAAGAGCCGTCGCACCAGCGGAATACTTGGAAGGCAATGAGGTTCTCCTCGCCAGCCTTCACAAAGGGCGTGATGTCAAACTCCGTGGCCACCTTCGAGTCCTCGGAATAGCCTGCAAACTGACCGTTCACATAAAGATAGATGCACGAGGTGACCGAGCCGAAGCGAGCCACAATCTGCTTGCCGTCCCAATCGGCTGGGATGCGAAGCGAGCGACGGTAGGAACCCACATGATTGTCTTTCGTAGGAACCTGCGGCGGCTTCTGGTTGAAATGTCCTCGCCAAGCAAAACCCGAGTTCACGTATTCGGCATCTCCATAGCCATTCAGTTCCCACATACCAGGCACGGGCATCGTTCCCCAAGTGGAATCGTCGAGGTCGGGCTTGTAGAAATCGGTTGGACGCTGGTCGGCATTCTCCACCCAATTGAATTTCCAGTTCCCATGCAGGGACAGGAAGCGCTTCGACTTCGTCATATCGCCTTTCAAGGCCAAAGCATCGTTCTCAAAGGCAAAAAACGTTGTATGAACAGGCAGACGGTTCACATTGTTCACTCCCATGTCGTGCCATTCTGTCATAGTTGGTTCACTCGCACATACTGTGCCGGTCAGCATCGCCACACCCATGAGTGCGGCCGTCAATAATAGTTGTTTCATGTTCTTTTAATTCTTTTAACTTCAATGATGAGGCAAAGATAATAATAAAATCTGAGATAATCACGCCATTAGGTGGATTATTTCACATAGCGAGACCAATCTTCATTCTACAGGCACGAAGCAGAAGGATATTCCGCAGAAAAAAACACAAAAAAGGAAAAAATCAAGTTCCTTTGCTTGAAATATAATCATTTAGTGGTAAATTTGCAGCAAGAACAACCGATAAACACAATATCATGACGAAAAAGACGCTTTCATTTTTCATTCTTTCATTCTTTCGTTTTTTAATTCTGTCTGCCCAGACCATCAGCATCGAGACCGACCATACGCAGCTGGTTCTGCGGGTGAACGATGGGGGGCGGCTCTGCCAGACATATCTCGGCGAACGGCTCTCCGCGCAGACCGACCTCGCGCAGCTCGCTATGCCGCAGGCTGGCCTGAGCAGCTCATGCATCAAGGGCTTGGAGGCCTATCCCGTGATGGGCACGGAGGACTACTACGAGCCGACCTTCGAGATACGCCATGCCGACGGCAACCCGACAAGCGTGCTGAAGTATGTGTCGCATTCGCAGCAAGGCGACGAGACCTCTATCCTGCTGAAGGATGAGCTGTACCCCGTCGAAGTGACATTATATTATAAGGTATATGCGCGCGAGGACATCATTCAGCAATGGGCTGAGATAAAGCATGAGGAGAAGGGAAAGGTGTATCTGGGAAGGTATGCCTCGTCGATGCTTTACTTCGAGGCACCAAGATATTTCTTAACCGAGTTTGCCAGCGACTGGGCAAAGGAGATGCAGATGCAGTCGCAGGAGTTGCAGTTTGGCAAGAAGGTCGTGGATAGTCGCTTAGGTACACGTGCCAATTTGATGGCCCAGCCGTTCTTCGAGGTCGGATTAGGCGAGCCTGTCAGGGAGAATGAGGGCACTGTCCTCATGGGGACGCTTGGCTGGACGGGCAACTTCCGTTTCACTTTCGAGGTGGATAACCAGCATGTGCTGCGTGTCGTAAGCGGCATCAACCACGATGCAGGCACATATCTTTTGCGGAAAGGAGAAGCTTTCCGCACAGCAGACTTCTACTTCACCTTGTCTGACAAAGGGGCAGGGGAGGGGAGCCGCCGCTTTCAGAGATGGATGATGGCTCATCAGCTCCACAAGGCCGACGCTGACCGCATGACGCTCCTTAACAACTGGGAGAACACCTACTTTGACTTCGACGAGGAGAAGCTTGTGGCGCTCTTCGGCGAGGCAAAGGATTTGGGCGTTGACCTCTTCCTGCTCGACGACGGCTGGTTCGGCAACAAATACCCGAGGAAGAACGACCATGCGGGGCTTGGCGACTGGCAGGTGACGAAGGACAAGCTGCCGCAAGGCATCCCCTACCTCGTGAAGAAGGCCAATGAAAATGGCGTGAGCTTCGGCATCTGGATAGAGCCGGAGATGGTGAATCCAAAGAGCGAACTGGCAGAGAAACATCCCGACTGGATTCTGCAGCTGCCTTCCCGCGAGACCTATTACTTCCGCAACCAGCTCGTGCTCGACCTCTGCAACCCGCAGGTGCAGGACTTCGTGTTCGGCGTGGTGGACAATATAATGCAGGCAGCCTCCCCCGACCCCTCCAAAGGAGGGGGGAACGGCGAGGCGGCTGGACAATTCTCCCCTCCTTTGGAGGGGACGGGGGAGGCTTCTGCTATTTGTTTCCTGAAGTGGGACTGCAACTCGCCCATCACGAACATATATTCCCCTTACCTCAAGGAGAATCAGGGCAACCTCTACGTCGATTATGTGCGTGGCCTTTATAAAGTGCTCGACCGCGTGCAGGCCAAGTACCCCGACCTCTACATGATGATGTGCTCGGGTGGCGGCGGACGCT
This sequence comes from Bacteroidaceae bacterium, assembly GCA_017524545.1. Lineage (GTDB taxonomy): Bacteria > Bacteroidota > Bacteroidia > Bacteroidales > Bacteroidaceae > Physcousia. The sequence goes on along the minus strand of JAFXVN010000083.1, from coordinate 21,884 downwards.
CGGACGTTAAAGGGCTGAGTTATTTCACCGAGTTCTGGTGCAGCGACAATACCGACCCCATCGAGCGGCTCTTCATCCAGTGGGGTTACTCGCAGTTCATGCCCGCCAAAGCCATGTGCGCCCATGTGACGGAGTGGAACCGCCGCACCAGCATCAAGTTCCGTGTGGATGTCGCTTTCCAAGGAAAGATGGGCTTCGACATCGGCTTGAAGGGCCTTTCGGATGATGACCGTCAGTATTGCCGTGAGGCCATCCAGGAGTACAAGCGACTGAAGGATATCGTTTGGTCGCCCAACCTCTATCGTCTCGTCTCACCCTACGAAGGGCAGCATTGCGTCGTGCAGCGCGTCAACGATGACAAGACGCACAGCATCGTCTTTGCCTATGACATCCATCCGCGCTACGGAGAACTGATTCTGCCCACACGTCTGCAAGGCCTCGATGCCGAAGCAAAATATCGAGTAAAGGAAATCTGCCTCATGCCCGGCAGACAAAGTTGGCTCTCCTGTAACGACAAAGTCTATACAGGCGACTACCTGATGAAGGTCGGCGTGAAAGTCACCTCAACTAACGACCTTGTGAGCCACATAATAGAAATAACTCGGGAATAATCTTCGGATTTACAGCTCACTTGCTGCCTTGTCAATGTCTTTTATCCATTCTGAGCCTGCGGCGGCTATACGACCGTCGGGGGCGACGAGGATGAAGTAGGGCAGTTGCCGAATGCCCCATTTCTGTGCAAGAGGACTGGAAAGACTAAGGAAGTCGCAATAGCTGGGATAGTCGATGCTGTCGCGCTTTTCAATTACGGAAAGCCGTCTCTCGTCGGCATCGAGCGAGTAGCTGATAAGTTCTATCTCCTTGCCTTTCCCTTTCAGCTCGCGGCGCAAGCGTCGGGCGCGGTAGAGTGCGCTCTGGCTGCCGCTTTTCCAGCTTGCCCAGAAAGCGATAAGCAGCCGTTTGCCCTTGTAGTCGGCACGCCGTATTGTGCGCTCCTCGTTGCCGTTGCCGCCATGTCCTGGCTTCAGGGTGAGGGCGAAGTCGGGCAGCATGTTGCCAGGCTTTATCTTGTCGATGGCGCGAACGTGTATGGAGAGCTTCGAGAGGGCGAGGTCTTCGGGGCAGGCGCGGCAAAGACTGTCGTAGAGTTCCGTCGCTTCGTGGGCGGAAGTAGCGGTGTCGCAAAGGAAATAGTTGGTGAAAAGGTATTGGCTCATGGCAAGTGTCGGATGCTCTAAGATGTATTCGCGAGCAATGCCTTTCGCTTCTTTCGCCGATTTGCCGTTGGTGTCCTGCCTAAACTTTGTGTAACATTCGTTGTCCTCAGAACCAGAGACTTCCACCTCGCTAAGGTTCTGCGCGTCGCCTTTGACGAGGATGTCTGCACCGGGATTGGCAAAGATAACAAGTTCCGAGAGGTTCGGATAAAGGATGTGGAGGGTGGCGGTTTGGGTGGTGGGAAGTTTATAGGAGAAAGTACCGTCCTCGATGCGAAGCGTATCAAGGCGGTCCAACGCTTCGTCGGTACTGTAAATAAGAAATTCGCCTTGTTCCAGATGCTCGAACTCCCCTGTGAGTCTTACCTCTTCGGGATGTCCTGTGCAGGAGGAAAAGGTGAAAAGGTTAAAAAGTAAAAAGGTAAAAAAAGAGAAAAGGTGAAAAAGAGGAGAACATACAGGAAGAATGACGGTACCAAAGTCCTTCATTGACCACCTGTATGTTCTCCTCTTTTTCACCTTTTTACTTTTTCACCCTTTACTTCAGCAGGCTCTTGATAGTGCTTTCGTACTTTGTGAACTCAATGTCGTTGGCAGCACGCTGTGCAAGAGAGGGATCCTGTCTGATTGCGCTTGCAAGGGCAGTTGCCAGAGTGCTGGCGTCGCCAGTGCGAGCAGCGAGGATGGCCTGCAGGTAGCTTGTTGTGGCGTCGGCATTCTTGATGCTGCCGAGTGTAGTCTTGGCGCTGTTGTAGTCCTTAGCAAGAATCTGAGCCAGTGCTGCGCTGTTGCTCTTCACGCCGGCCATGTCGCTGGCAGCCTGTGTGTAGTTGCCCTTAGCGATGTTCAGGTTGCCCATCACCTCCTTGAAGGTGTCGGAACCGCTACCCTTTGCCAGATAGCTCTCAGCAGATGCTACGTCGCCGTTCTTGAGGGCGAGGAGAGCCAGGTTCGTATTGACCTCAGGTGCATTCTTGTTGATGCTGGAGGCCTGCTTGAGATAGGTCTGAGCGAGTTCGGGCTGACCGTTGGCAATTGCCTGCTGTGCCAGATTGTTGAGTGCGCGGTAGTCGCTGGGGTACTGGCGTGCGATGGTCTCGTTCCACTGCTTGCGTGTAGCGGGGTCTGTCACCAGTTTGTTGGCACCATAGACGAGCTCCTCTACGCTGAGCTTGCTGGGATCCTGATTGAACTGGTCGAGAATCTGGCTGTCGCTGCGGCCGATGATTTCGTAGTTGACGATGAGGCGTGCGCGACGGAGTTCGGGCAGGATGCTCTCCTTAATGTCGGTGAAGACTTCGCTCATGTTGCGAATCTGTTCCTCACGCTCTTCGGGATCCTTGTACATGGAGAGGACGCGCAGGATGACATCCTTGTCCTGAAGGTTGCTCTTGCTGATGAGTTCCTGGAAGCCGTCCCAGTCCTCTGCTGTGAACTTAGTGTCCACATCGGCGTTCATCTGAATCTTCTTTAGCTCGTCCTTGAGGTAGTTGGCGCTGACATCCTGACGCTTCTCGGCGAGCTTCTCGTTGAGGTCGTACTTACCGTCGGGGCTGGCGTAAGCGCTTACCTCGATGTTCTGCAGGGCACGGGTCTCCTCGTTGTCGTTAATCTCGCGGAGTATTTTGCCCAAATCCTTGATGCTGACGGTGCTGAGCTCGCTGGCGCGGAGGTTGGCCTGGTTGATGAGGAACTTGATATTGGCTTCCTGCTTCTGTGCAATGATGCGCTGGTAAGCATCGGGTGCAGTGGCACCGTTTATGCTGCAACGGCTCAGGAGCTGGCTGGTGGCGAGTACGCCGTAGCCAATCTTCACGTCAGGGATGCTGACGGTTTTGTCGCCCAGCTTGGCATCAAAGCGTGCATAGAGGTCGCTCTTGAGCATACCTTCGTTGAATGCAAAGTTGGTCTTCATTGTATAGACACCGCCAGCCTTGTACTGGATAGTGGTACCATTGCCTTCCACCTTTTCGCCTTGGAAGGTTGCGCTCTGGCCTGCAGCCTCGCCGCCTTCATACTTGAGGACGGGGGTGACAGTTACCACAGCTTTCTTCTTCATGTACTTGACGGGGAAGGTGCCGTTGATGGTGGCAGGCACCTCGCCGCCGATGGCTTCGAGGGGAGTGGGTGTAACGGTGAAATTGTCGCTGGAGAGTTTGCCCAGCTTGCTGCAAGAAGACAGCACAATGGCAGAAGAAGCTGCCACAAGAATGAATTTTGTACTTTTCATTGTGTTAATTTATAATGGTGTTTGTTAATTTCGGGCGCAAAGGTACAAAAAAAAGTTGAAAGTTAAATGGTTAAAAGGTTAAAAAACACATTATTTAACACTTTGGCATTTCACTTTTCACCTTTTCACTTCTTCACTTTTCATACGAGTTGAAGGATGTCCTGCGGACGTTCTGCCAGCACAGAAGCACCTTGTGCGATGAGGAAATCGCGGCTGCGAAAACCCCAGAGGACAGAGATGCATGGCAGTCCGGCATTGGCGGCAGTCTGGAGGTCAACATCCGAATCGCCCACATAGACAGCCTCAGAAGCAGGGACACCGAGCTGTTCCAACGCTGCCAGTGCCATGTCGGGTGCCGGTTTGCGCGGAATGCCAGGCCGTTCGCCAATAGCAACGTCTATCACACCTCGGAAGAAAGTGCGTGCCAGTCCCGTCACACCTTCCTGTAGCTTGTTGCTCACCACCGCCATACGATAACCCTTGGCATGTAGTGCGGTAAGCAGCGAGGCAATGCCTGGATAGAGTCGTGTATGGTCCTGGCAGTGAATGATGTAGTGTGCATGGAAAGCATCGAAACATTGTTCCGTCACTCGGGAGTCTGTGCCTTCCGGGACAGCCCTCTCAATGAGTTTCTTCACGCCGTTGCCTACAAAGCGGCGCACCTCGTCGAGTCGCCGTTCGGGAAGACCGCAGCTGCGCAGTGCGCTGTTCGTGCTCAAGTAGAGATCTTCGAGTGTGTCGGTCAGCGTTCCGTCGAGGTCAAATATAATTGCTTTGTATTTCATTTTCTTTTTTCGGCTGCAAAGGTACAACAAAAAAATGAGAATCAAGAATAAAGTTCCAATAAATTTCTAATAGGAAATCTGATACGATGCAATGGAAACCGTGGCAATTGCTTGCATATTGTGTTGGGATATTATACCATGTTATCTTGTTCTCTGCACAATTTATATAAATAACGTATTTATTTGCATGATTTTGCTTGTGAAATAAAATCTTTTTGCTAATTTTGCTTCGCGAAACATAACAAAGAAAGGAAATAAAGTCGATGAAAGGAACCAAAATCCGATATTTGATACTCTGCCTTGTGGCGTTTGTCTTTTCGCCTCAGATAAAGGCAGACCTGACCTTCTCGCAGACGAAGGGGGGCTTCCCTATTGTGGGAACGGAGGGCAACGCCGTGTTTGTGGTCAGCCCGAACGATGCCGAGGTGGTTACAACAGTGGCAAAGCGTGTCATTCAGGACATCAAGACCATCACCGGCAAGCAGCTGGCGCTTACAAATTCAAATTTATTAAACACATTCCCCATCATTGCTGGAACCATAGGACAGTCAGCCCTTGTTGATGCCCTCATCGCCGACGGCAAGGTAGATACCACGGGTCTGACTGGCGTTTGGGAAGCATACGCTTTGCAATTAGTCAGCAATCCGATGGAAGGTGTCGGCCAGGCTCTCGTCGTTATGGGTGGTACGCCTCGCGGTACCGCATACGGTCTCTTCGAGATAAGCCGCCGCATCGGCGTCTCACCCTACGTTTGGTGGGCGGATGTCACACCCGCACCCATGTCTGCCATCTATGTGCAGGGCGACAAGACCGAGGTCGAGAAGCCTTCCGTACAGTATCGTGGTCTTTTCATCAACGATGAGGATTGGGCTCTCCTCCCCTGGGCAAAGAAAACCATCGATGCCGCCTACAACAACATCGGGCCGAACACCTACGAAAAGGTCATGGAGCTTCTTCTCCGCCTCCGCGCCAATTGCCTCTGGCCAGCCAAGCATGGCAGCTCGAAAGCCTTCTGGTCGATGGAAGAGAACAAACGCCTTGCAAAGGCTTGGGCTATCGTGATGAGCAGCGGCGACAGTATGCTGCGCGACAACCTCTGGGAGTGGCCGCGCTTCAAGAGCGGTAACAACAGCAGCAATTTCACTTTTGCCACCAACCCCGATGGCGTGGCCGACTACTGGGCAAAGCGTGCTGGCGAGGCTCGCGACTATGAGGGCATATATGATATAGGTATGCGCGGGCTGCAGGATGTGGCGCTTCTTGGCTACGAAGGACAAGCCGCACAGTTGCAGGGTCTCACGGACATCATCGCCTGCCAGCGCAAGATTATCACCGACTCGCTTGGCGGCGACCCCACAAAAGTGCCGCAGATATACATCCCCTACAAGGAAGCGCTCACCCTCTACAATGCCGGCCTGAAGATTCCCGACGACGTGACCATGTGCTGGGTGGACGACAACTACGCCTACATCCGCCAGCTCCCCACTGCGACCGAACGCAAGCGAAGCGGCGGTCACGGCATCTACTACCATCTCTCTTACTTGGGCAATCCCTGTTCCTACATCTGGCTCAGCACCATCTCGCCTTCCCTCATCAGCTACGAGCTGTGCAAAGCCTACGAGAACGGCATGACGCGCTTCTGGATGGTCAACGTCGGCGACATCAAACCGCAGGAGGTTGAGTTCGAGTTCTGCATGGAGCTGGCCTGGAATGTGAATGCCTGGACACCCGACAAAGCCTGGCAGTTCAGCCGCTGGTGGGCAGCGAAGACCTTTGGCGAGGACTGTGCCGACGAGATAGCAGACATCCGCCTGGAGCACTATCGTCTCGCCGCTCAGAGCAAGCCGGAGACCGTCTGGCACTCCAACTTCACGACGCAGGAGATGGAGCAGCGCATCAAGGACTACCAAGCCCTTGCCGCCCGCGTCCAAAATCTTGAGGCAAGCATCCCCGCCCGTTTGCAAGATGCCTATTTCGAGCTGATGACCTATCCCATCGTGGCAACGGCTGGGCAGAACATCAAGGCTTTTGGAGCTAGGCTCAGCTATTGGTATGCAGGCATTGGCGACCGCGTGCGGAGCATGAAATACGCTGCCCTTGCACGGGCCGGCTACAGCGACATCCTCTATCTCACCAATATCTTCAACACCCAGACGGCAGGGGGCAAGTGGGAGAAGATGATAGACAAGTCGCCCAACGCCAGCGACACCGGCGCACAGTTCGGTATGCCCTACGCCGCCACAGCCAGCGACATCAACGATGCCCAAGGGGAGATGCCCGACGAAGGGTACATCTATGTCCCCAGCGACAGCTACACCGCTATCCGTGGCAACTGGCAGACGCTTGCCAACCTGGGCGTGGGCGACAGAAGCATCAGCGTATGGCCCATCGACTACACCACTTACACCACCTCCACAGCCCGTAGCAAAGCACCCTACGTGGAATACACCCTGCCCGTGGAGAAAGGCACCTATCAGATTATTGTGCGCTGCCTGCCCACCTTCCCCATCACCACCGCTAACGACCTCTGCATAGGTATGGGCATCGGGGCGGGTACGGTGACATCCAAGAGCATCAAGTGCAGTGCCGAGACAAACGTGTGGAGCGACAACGTGATGCACGGCTATTCGGAAGCCCGCTTCACCTATAAGGCAACGACAGCCAAGGATGTCGCCTTCAGATTCTATGCCATGAACCCCGCCATCGTCATCAGCCAGATTGTCTATCGACGCACCGATGCCGAGGACCTTACCCAGACAAACCAGCTCCTTGTCAATGCCGACTTCGAGCTTTACAAGAGCGGCTCTTCCATCCTCACCAACCCGACGGGCGGCATACAGCGCGGCGTGCCTTACGGATGGACGTTGGAAGGCACTATGAGCGGCAACTCGTATGGCATCTCGAACAGCGACGGCTCCATCAATTGGAACGATGGCGGCTCCATTTGCTGGTTCAAGGCAAAGCCCATGCCCGAGAACTTCCGTCTCTACCAGACGATTCCCGCAAGCAAACTCCAGCCTGGTGTCTATGAGGTGGGCTGCTGGCTCTGGAACCAGTCGGGCAAGCGCGGCCCTTGCCGCCTCTTTGCCAACGACCATGTCCAATACTATGCCCACAAGAGCGACTACGACCAAATCCTCAAGGACGACGAGGTGAGCACCTTCGCAGGCTACAAAGCCGGATATGAGACCCACACCATCATGCATCCCATGCGTGTCGTGCTGCAAGTCAAGGAGGGTGAAGACCTTACCGTCGGCATCAAGACAAGCTGCATCGGCAACGACGGCAAGCAGACCGACGAGACGGGATGGTTCAAGGTTGACCACTTCACCGTCCGCAGGCTGGGCGACCTTCCGAAGGAAAACACAGACTCTCTCACCCAGGAACTCATCGTCAACAGCGACTTTGAATACAAGTCGGCGACCGAGCTGGCGAATGGCGCGACCGTGAAAGGCATCCCCTACGGCTGGAACCTCTCTTGCTCGGAAACCTACACCACCACCTCTTCCGGTCTCTATGGCAAGGGGGATGGTATGCATGGGATGAACTACTGCGCCTTCACGCCTGCCGGCTACAAGCCCATGCCCAATGACTTCTGCCTCTATCAAACGATTCCCGCAAGCAAGCTTCAGCCGGGCATCTATCGTGTCAGCTGCCTCTTCTGGAGCGAGACAGGACTGGAGGGCATGGGACGCCTCTTTGCCAACAACGAGGTGCAATACTATGGCTCCGCCCACGACTACGAGAAGAACCTGACTCCAGGCGAGAACAACTCCTTCGCATCCTATATCAGCGAGGCCGTCGATGGCAAGTCCATGCAGGAAATGAGCGTCGTCGTCAGCATCGGGGAGGGCGAAGACCTTACGCTCGGTGTTCGTTCCGGCTCCATCAAGGGCGACGGAACACAGGTCACAGGCACCAACAGGACAGGCAAGTTCCGCGTGGATTACTTCCGCATAGAGCGACTGTCGGGCGACGACGAGGACGGCATCGAACCAGTTCATAGTTCACAGTTCACAGTTCATAGTCCTATGACCTACGACCTCGCGGGACGCAAAATAGTAAATGGTAAATTGCAGCGGGGCATATACATAAGGAACGGCAAGAAAATCATCATAAAATAAGAACAAACATATTTATTAACTAATTTATTAACTAACCTAACCAACATGAAACGTAAACTTTACTCTTTCGCATTGGCAGGCATCATGATGCTTGTCGGGCAGACTGCATGGGCAGACCTGCAGCAGAACGGGGACGGTGCGTACCTCATCGGTAGCAAGGACGACTTGCAGGCCTGGACGGAGGTGCCTGGCTACGAGAGCACAAACGTCGTGCTCACGGGCGACATCGAGGGCTTGGACTTCATGCTCTGCACGAACTCCACCTCCTACAGCGGCACCTTCGACGGAGCGGGGCACACCATCACCCTCAACTACGACTTCCAAGGGAAGCAGACCGGCATGTTCTACAACTTCGCCGGCACGGTGAAGAACCTTATCGTGGGCGGCTACATCAAGGCCACCAACAAGAACTGTGCGGGACTTGCCGCTTGGAACTGGAGCGACAACGCCAAGTTCGAGAACTGCGTCAGCATCGTCAACATCGACGTTGACTACACAGCCAATGCCTCCAATGCAGGCTTCATCGGCTATGCAGCACGCAGCTGTACCTTCACAAACTGCCTCTCTGCCATCAAGGTGAAAGGCAATCAGGGCTACAACCACGGCTTTGCAGGATGGGTGACTTCTGGCAAGGTGATGTCCTACGTCAACTGTATCTCCATCGCTGAGGTTGAGACCATGAACACCTACGCCTGGAGCAATACGCCCGACCGCACATCCTATACCAACTGCTACTGCTTGCAGCAGGACATGGATGCTGCCACAGCTCCCAACGGCTGTACCTACATCACCTACGACATGGTAGGCTCTGGCGAACTCTGCTTCAAGGCCAATGGCGACCAGGGCATCCTCAATTGGTTCCAGACGTTGGGCGAGGATGCAATGCCTCTGCCTTTCTCCGAAGGCCATGCACAAGTCTATGCCGTGGGCGAAGTGAACTGTGCCGGTGTTGCCTTGGGCGATGTGACCTACAGCAACGACAACAGCTCGCCAGCCCCCAAGCACAACGATGTAAACGGCTGGTGCACCGTCTGCGGTATGTTGATGCAAGACCACATCACCCCCAATGCACAGGGTTTCTATGAACTGGGCAGCGCGGCCGACGTGGAATGGTTTGCCGCTATGGTCAACGACGCACACCTCACCACCATCAACGGTATGCTGACCGCCGATATTGACTATCAGGGCGAAGTGAACGCCCATACGCCCATCGGCCTGAACACCACGTTCAAGTACAACGGCACCTTCGACGGACAGGGCCATCGCATCAAGAACATGATTATCGACGGCACAGGCAACTTCCAAGGCTTCTTTGGCATCATCCGTGGTGCAACCGTCATTCGCAACCTCATCATCGACAGCACGTGCGAAGTGACAGGTCCCTCTGCCATTGGCGGCCTCGTGGGTGCAGCACAGACTGACGGCGGTTCTCCTCTCGTTATCGAGAACTGCGTCAACGAAGCTACCGTGACTGCCACCTCTGGTTCTGCCAGCGGTATCCTCGGCGTAGGCCAGAGTGCCTATCCCGCCATCCAGCTCAAGAACTGTCTCAACACGGGCGAAATCACCGGTAATCCCGCCACAGCTTTCTGCTCCTGGATTAACAAGGGCGGCAGCTCCATGACCAACTGCGTGAACCTCGGCACCATCAGCGGCGCAGACCTTGCAGGCAACAAGTTCGACTACTACTGCCAGCTCATCCGCTACGAGCCAGGCACGCTGACGATGACCCATTGCTACGACTTCTCAGATTTCGACGACTTGGGTGCAGGTCATCAGGGTACCGATGGCGACTGGCTCACCGACGAGCCTCTCACCAGTGGCGAACTCTGCTTCATGCTCAACGGCGACCAGTCTGTACTCACTTGGAACCAGCGCCTCGGCACGGATGCTTATCCCGTACCTTATTATATAGAGGGCGGTCAGGTCTATGCAGGCGGCCAGCTCAATTGCGACGGCACGCCTCTTGACGTGACTGGCTACAGCAACAGCCAGAGCGGTGAGATTCCTCCTCATGAGTATGAGGACGGCTTTTGCGTGAACTGCGGCAACGGCGACCCCAACTATGCGCCCCTTGTCGATGACTTCCGCATGATTGGCAACGCCAGCCAGCTCTATTGGTTTGCCCGCATGGTCAACGAGTTTGGCAATGCAGGTTGGAACGCCCGCCTGACGGCAGACATCGACATGACCGACTACAACGACCTGTTCGAGCCTATCGGCAACGGCACCAATCCCTATCGCGGACACTTCGACGGACAGCAGCACCGCATCAGCGAGATGCACATCAACTCGACAGACAAGTACGTCGGCTTCATCGGTCGTTGCGGTAATGGTGCCCTCATCGAAAACCTCTTGCTCGACGAAACGTGCTCCATCAGCACCACCAGCGAGTGTGCAGCCTTCGTGGGCGGCACCTATCAGATGAGCGGCTCTGTCACGCTGCGCAACCTCGGCAACATGGGCAATGTCTATGCAAACGGTGTGCAGGCAGCCGGCATCTTCGGTGGCAACACGGGCAGCCAGACAACCCTCCTCATCGAGAACTGCTTCAGCACAGGCGCTGTAGAAGGCGGCGGCGATAGCGGTGCGCTCGTGGGTTGGGCAGGCAGCGGCGGCAAGGCCACCATCAACAACTGCTGGAGCTGCAGCGAAGTGTCGGGTTACAGCGAGGGCAAGAACCTCTACTTCGCCCGCGTCACCGACGGACACCTCTCCAACAACTACTGCACAAGCGAGATAGAGCAGCAGGTAGCCCTCATCGACTACGAGGAGATTATGGACGGCACGCTCTGCTACAAGCTCAACGGCGACCAGAGCACCATCGCCTGGTTCCAGAACCTCGACAACGGCGCAGCGGTTGACGACCAGCCCCTGCCCTTCCCCAACGGCCATGCACGGGTATATCCCAAGGGCAGAATGCTCTGCGACGGCACCGTTGACCCCTCGGGTATGACCTACTCCAACAGCAACGAGGTGGTCATCCCCGACCATCAGTTCGAGGACGGCTTCTGTACCGTCTGCGGACAGGAAGATGCCAGCTACACAGGCTTCCTCTCTGTCATCAAGAACGCCAACTTCACCAACGACAGCAACTTCTGGACAGGCAATGAGTTTGCTGTCAGCAACGGTGTGGCAGAGCAGGCAGGCAAGACCTTCGACACCTACCAGAACATCACCGACCTCCAGAACGGTGTCTATAAGCTGCGTCTGCAGGGCTTCAGCCGTGCTGCTGCCCTCGATAGCGAGGCATACGAGGACTTCGAGGAGGACATCTTGCGCAACACCTACTACTATGCCGAGAGTGCCGGTAAGCGTCAGGCACGCCGACTCGTGGACATCACCTCCGACGGCAAGGATGCCCAGATGAATGGCGGCATGGGCGAGACGGAGCTTCCCTCGGGCTACTATGTGCCTACCAATACCGCTGCAGCAGCCGTGTATATGGGCAAGGGTCACTATTGGAACAAGCCGCTCTATCTGGCTGTCACCGACGGTACCCTGCGCATCGGCCTTAGCAACCAGATTAACGCCGCCGGAGCATGGAGCGTCATCGACCGCGTCCGCATCGAGTATGTGGGCGACGATGCCGATGCTTACGCCCTCATCGCACAGCAGATTGCCGACGATGCACAGGAGCTGGACGACGTAGAGGGTCAGGAGACGCTCAAGGAACAGTACCGTCAGGTCATCGAGGAGGCAGAGAGCCTCACCGACATTGACGCCATCCTCGATGCCGCCGACCAGGCAAGCCGCCTGCCCGACCAAATCAAGCTTAGCGTGGCTGCTTACGAACGCTACATCGCAGCCGTGGAGGCCATCATTGCCGAATGGGAGAGCCGCGACGACCTCTATGGCGAGGATGCCGACAAGCTCGAAACCTATCTGACGCAAGAGGAGGAACCCTCCGACATCTATCCCAATGGCACATACCTTTACATTAAGGAGTACCGTCAGCTTGGTGCCGAGCAGCTCGCCGCAGAGATTGCCTTTGCGCAGCAGTTGCTCCAGACTGCCATCCTGAACAGTGCTTCCGAAGGTTCCGACCTCACTTCCCTCCTCGTCAATCCCACGTTCGACGATGCCGAGGCTTGGAACGGCTGGACTGTCACCGAGGGTCGCACCGAGAGCGGCTACAACATGGTACACGCCGGAGGCTTCACCGATGTCTTCCCCGTGGCAGCCGCCTACAACATGGCGTTTGAGGTCAGCCAGGAACTCACCGGCATGAGCGACGGCATCTATGCCCTCACCGCACAGGCCTTCTATCGCCCGGGTGCAGGCCGTGAAGGTCTCTACGACGGCACCGACGTCATCCCCGCACAGCTCTTCGTTGGCGAGTATGCAGCCCCCGTGCTGAGTGTCTATGCCGACCAGATTGAATACGTCGATGCCGAGAACGGCGTGAACTGCCGCTACGATGCCACCGAAGACGAGTCCGCCCCCCACAACGGCGAGCAGACGGGCAGCGTGGATATCGACACCGGCGAAGGCTTCGTGCCCGACAATGTCTATACCGCCAGCTTCGCCTTCAACGGCAGGCGCTACGAGCAGACCGTCTATGGCATCGTCAAGGACGGCAAGCTCAGCATCGGCATCCGCAGCACAGGCAACCCCTGGCACGGCAAGAACCTGACCATCTGGGGCAACTTCCGCCTCACCTTCCTTGGCGAGAGCAGCAGTGCCATCGGCAGCATCCTCGACCAGTACAGCGAGCGCGTGGACCGTCTTGACCTGCAGCGCAACGAGCAGGAGTACTACCTCAGCCAGTCGCATATCGATGCCATTCGGAACAAGGTTGCCGAGGCTCGCGGTGCCGCCAAGGACGTGCAGCTCCGGCTCATCGAGGAAATCAATGCCGAGTTCATGGCCATCCCCGCCAGCGTGGATGTCTATAAGCGTATGCTCGATATGGCAATGTTCTCGATGGACATGGCGAACGGACTCGAGGGCGGCGAACTGCAGGACGAGCTGCTGAACGTCTATGACGAGCTGACCTCCATCGTGGTCGATGGCAGCCTGACCGACGAGGAGGCAGAGGAGATGCTGGCTTCCCTGATGCGGAATCCCGCTATCGGTGGCGTTGTCTATGTACAGGGCGACCTCTACGACGAGAGCAGCGACGGCGGCGAATGGAACTACAGCCAGATGTGTGCACTCTATCCTCTCCAGATTAACGAGGAGGGCAAGTTCGTTGGTTCTGTCACGCTGCAAGACCGCAGCCGCCGCATCAATTCCAGCCAGCGTGCCGGCCTCTACTTCCGCCGCATCAACACCATCTACCGGTGTGCCAACGAGAACCGCAACTTCATCACCCCCGCCCGTCAGCATTTCGATGTGCAGGAGGATGGCGGCAGCGACTTCCAGGCACTCAACGGTACCTACAACGTCGTGCTCGACCTCGACAATATGACCGTCGATTTCGACCTTCAGGACGAGTACAACTGGGACAATGCCGTCTTCGTGACCGGCACGCTCAACAACCGCCAGGGCTCCCAGATGCGCTGGAAGAACGACGAGCAAGTGCCTCTGCAGCACCTCGGCGGCGGCAAGTACGCTGGCGTGGTTGACCTCGTCAACGACAACAGCAACCCCTATTGCTCGTTCGGCATCATGGCTTGCCGCAGCATCACGGACATGGTGAACTACAGCACCACGACGCGCGCCAGCTGGACGGAAGCCCGCTACGGCAGCGAGACGCAGTACCTCGAAATCCAGAGCGGACAGGAGGTCGCCGACCTCGTGCGTGGCCTCGACCGCACATGGCGCATCTCGCCTGCCGGCAAGTACCTCATCGAGTTCGACATGGACAAGGCTTCCATGCGGGCTACCCTGCTCAGCACAAGGGGTAACGGCAGCGAGGCCAATCCCTACCAGATTGCCGACAAGAACGACCTGCAGGGTCTGCGCGACCGCCTCATCGACGGCAAGACCGTCTATGCAAAGCTCACGGCCGACATCGATATGGAGGGCGAAGGCTGGTGGCCCATCAACAGCACCTTCTATGCCAACAGCTATGAGGAGGGTTACGGCAAAGCCATTTCTCTCGACGGCACCGGCCACGTTATCAAGAACCTGACCGTCGCGCCGGGCAAGGATAATGAGTTCGAGGCAGGCTTCTTCGGTGCGCTCGTCGGTACGGTCAAGAACCTTGGCCTCTACAATGCCACCGTCGATGGCGGCGCAGCTCAGAACGTGGGCATCTTGGCTGGCATCCTCGGCACAGAGGAGAATGCGGCTATCGTGGATAAGTGCTATGTGAACGGCAAAGTCGTGGCAACCGGTGCCGCCGGTGCCGTGGCAGGCATGACGGGCGAAGCCACCGTCACCAACGTCTATGCCAATGCTGCTGTCAGTGGCGACGGCATGTTGGGCGACTTCATCGGCATTGGCAGCCCCGCACTGACCGTCATCAACAGCTACGCCGCAGGCCATGCCAACGGCAGCCAGGCAGCAGCAGCCTTCGACGACGAGCAGGGATGCAGCACCCAGAACTTCCTCTTCTACGGCATCCAGAACCAGCAGGAGATTTGCGACATCGCCAGCACCTGGGAAGGCTGGAACGCGGACGGCACCATCGGCATGGGCTGGCCTCTGCTCCAGTGGCAGGTCGAGCGCGGCGACTATGCAGCCCTTTGCGGCTTTGGCGTGGAAGGCGACCTGAACGGCGACGGCAAGGTTGACATTGCCGATGCCGTCTCCGTCCTCGACATCATGGCAGCCAGCGGCTTCGAAGCAGCCGCCGACCTGAACGGCGACGGCAAGGTTGACATCGCCGACTTCGTCGCCATCCTCGACATCATGGCGCAGCAGTAGAGAAAAGCCTCTCCCTAACCCTCCCCCGAGGGGCGACGGCGGTGTTTACAGATGTGACTGAATGTCACAGCGGCCGCCCCAAGGGGAGCGAATCGGGAATCGCCATTCGCGACGGAGGGAGCATCGGGACGATGCAAAAACAAGAAGGTGTGTCATAATTAACGACAACGGATTTCACGGATTTTACGGATTATCTTATTTGCTGATTATCAACAGCACTTAAATCCGTAAAATCCGTGAAATCCGTTGTTATATAAAGCTAACTGTATTTTGACACAGCCCCTTGTTTTCTTGTTGTTGCAACTGTTGCAAGTGTTGCAAGTGTTGCAGCCATTTCTTATTTTCTTAATTACTTAATTGTTAATTGTTTAATTTCTTAGTTTCTTCTTCTCTTCATTTCTGATGATGTCCTTGATGTAGATTTTCACGCCGAAGATGCTGCCTGCATAGACGAGCGTTTGGGCGAAGAGCATCAGCACGCTGCCGTCAATCTCACCTTCTGGCGGCAGGAAGAGCGAGACGCCTGCCATCGCCGCCCCGAAGAGCAGCAGGAGGCAGGCGGTCAGCTTCTCGGTCATGCCAGCCCGAAGGAGGCAAGGATGGCGGTCACGGTGGTGAGAATGGCGTTGATGATTACCGCCCATTTGTTCTTGTCCTGTTGTGTCATTGCTTTTGAGGTTATAAGGTTCTGAGGTTATTAGGTTATTGAGGCATTGGTTATTGAGGCATTTGGCTGTCAATTTTTAATGATAGTCGCTGGGGAAGTTTTTTAATTTTCTAAGGAGTCTGGGAGTATAGGAGTTTTTTTGAATTTTCCCGCTCCCCCAAGTTCTCCCCCTTACGGGGGAGTTAGAGGGGGTCTTTTACTCCATCCCTTGGATGGTCTCCTGGTTCTTGATTTCCTTGTTCGTCTCGGCCTGCGTGGCGCGGGTGGGGACGAGCTGGAAGGTGGCGTCCTGACGGAGGTTCTTGAAGTCCTTGCCGGGGAGCCAGCGGACGTTGACGGCCTCGATGTTGTCGGCGGAGAAGTCTTCGGCGAGGACGGCGCCCTTGGTCTGGAGTTCGGGGTAGAAGCCTCCGAGGTCGCCCAGCACGACCTTGTTGCCTGCCAGCATCTGCTCGCGCAGGCACTTCACGGCCTTGGTGATGATGGCGACGACGTCGCCCTTGTCGTAGGCGCATCCGTGGTCGGTGATGTGCTTTGCGAACTTGTCGAGGTCGAGCACCTCGCGCACCTGTGCGGTGCCGTAGGCCTTGGTCTCGGTGATGTCGCTCTTCTTTGTTCCGGGCTTCGTGCCCATGATGGTAATTGCGTAGTCAATCATAGTTTTTTTGTTTTTTAATGGTTAATAAATAAAGGTTATTGGTTATGGGTTATAGGTTATTGAATTTAGTTGTTAGTTGTTAATTGTTAATTGTTAGTTGTTAATTGTTAATTGTTAATTGATTTTCGGATAATCAGCTGTGCCTGGTTCGTCCGCGAGCCCTGCCTAATTGCGCCCTTAGGCGTGCTTTGCTTCCGAATGACACTGCAAAGGTACGACATTTCCGTGTGCCGCTGACGGTCTTTGGAAGTCTTTGGAAGTTATTGACGCTTATTGACGCTTATTGGAGGTTATGCATGGCAAATAGTTGCCAACTTGCTTGCGTATGTCGCAGAAATTTCGTATCTTTGCAGCATGAAAAGCGCATACAAATATGAGTTGGCCGAGGCGGCAGGGGTGAGCAGCAGCACGCTGCGCCGCTGGCTTGCCGAGAACCGTCTGGAGCTGTCGCGGCTCGGGGCCAAGCCCCGCCAGCAGCTCCTGCCCCCGAAGGCCGTGGACTGGATTTGCCGCGAGTACGGCATCGACCTGTAGGTCTGCAACACTTGCAACAGTTGCAACACGTTGTTTCGGGGCGAGGGGCTTCCCTATATATTATATATCAATAATTACATAATGGTATTAAGTATATAATAATATATAGCACCTACTTTTTTTCTCGATTTTGCGTGTTGCAAGTGTTGCAAGTGTTACGGAAAATTCGTAACTTTGCAGACGAAATGACAAACAAAAAAGAAAACATAAAAACAAAACTGGCAGACTTCCCCGAGGAGATAACCGAGGACGGTCTAAAGATATACGGCGAAACGTCATACGAAAACCAAATGGCGGTTTTGAGCCACTTTCTGCACAATCACCCCAAACGGCTGAACAAGGAGCGGAAAGAGGAAATCATCTTGGCTGTCCGTGAGTTCCTTTCCCGTAAAGAGTTTCGACAAGGTTTCGACAAAGACGAGTTGAGCGACGAAGAGGTATTGAAAGCAGCCGAATCGCCGCTGCAATACGATTTCTTTAATGATTTTTTCAAAGTCCCCTTCCCTGCACCAAAGAAACCCAAGTTCACCTTCATTGACTTGTTTGCTGGAATTGGCGGCTTCCGTATCGCCATGCAAGAGCAAGGTGGCAAATGTGTCTTTTCGTCGGAATGGAACGCATATGCCCAGAAAACATATTTCGCAAACTTTGGGGAAATGCCCTTTGGCGACATCACAAAAGAAGCGACCAAATCTTTCATCCCAGAGCATTTTGACATCCTTTGCGCAGGTTTCCCATGTCAGCCGTTCTCGATAGCAGGCGTTTCCAAGAAAAAGAGTTTGGGGCGCGAAACAGGCTTCAAGGACAAGACGCAGGGAACGCTTTTCTTCGATGTTGCCGACATTATAAGCCGCCATCGTCCAAAGGCTTTTTTCTTGGAGAATGTGAAGAACCTGACCTCGCACGACGGGGGTAAAACATACCATGTCATCAGGGAGACTTTGGAGGAACTCCGTTATTCGGTTCACGCTTTGGTGATGGATGGACAGACGTACGTTCCCCAGCATCGCGAGCGAATCATGATAGTTGGTTTTGACAAAGACATCTTTGATGAAAAGGAAATTTTCACGTTCCCAAAGCAACACAAAGCAAAGCGTACTGTAAGCGAGATTCTCGACCCGAACATTGACCCGAAATATACGCTCAGCGATAAGCTATGGACTTACTTGCAGAACTATGCCGAGAAACATCGCGCAAAAGGCAATGGCTTTGGTTATGGTCTCGTTGACCTTAATGGAATCACGAGAACACTAAGTGCCCGATATTATAAGGATGGTTCGGAAATCCTAATTCCGCAAGGTGAAGGCAAGAATCCACGTCGCCTTTCTCCTCGCGAATGTGCCCGACTGATGGGCTATCCCGACAGCTACATCTTGGATGCGGTGTCGGACGTACAGGCTTATCGTCAATGCGGCAACTCTGTAATCGTGCCGCTCATTTCAGCGGTTTCAAAACAATTAGTAAAAACAATGCAGGATAAACGAAATGAGCGAACTACTTGATATAGCGATACAGACCGTAAAGACCGCCAAGACATCGTTCTGCCGCTTCATTACAGGCAACGATGCAGGCACGACTGGTTCGCATCAGTCTGGCTTCTATATTCCCAAGAATGCTGCGCCGTTGCTCTTTGGCACAGAATGCAGGCGTGGAGAAAACAAAGAGAAGTGGGTTACAATCAAATGGCAGAACGACTTCGAGACTCCCAGCCGTTTCATATATTATGGACAAGGGACTCGGAACGAATACCGCATTACCCGATTCGGCAGGAAATTCGAGTTTCTGCAAGACAGGTATGTAGGTAGCCTGATAATCATTGCAGAGCAGGCAGAAGACTATTATCAGGCTTTCGTGCTGGAGAGTGAGGACGATATAGAATCTTTCCTTTCATACTTCAATCTTTCTACCGAACAGACAAACCAGCTCATCGATTTGTCGCAAGTGCAAGATGTGGGCGACAAACTCCGACTTGCCATTATGGAGAAGATAAAGGACCTTCAGGACTTCCCGATGACGCGCGAGATGGGAAAGATGGCGCAAGACATCTATAACCGCCTGAACAACGTAACGCCCGAACAAATCAGGAAGACTCCCGACAAGATTCTCATAAATTGGTATTCTGCTGAATTGGATTTGTTCCGAAGTCTGGAAGAAAAAGTCTATAAACCGATATATACCCAGCCGTTTGAGGATTGCCAGTCCTTGGTTGATTTCTCCAACAAGATACTGAACCGACGCAAGTCGCGTGCGGGAAAATCTTTGGAGCATCATCTTTCTGCCATTTTCGATGCAGAGGAATTAATATTCGAAGAACAGGCTGTGACGGAGAACAACAAGAAGCCCGACTTCTTGTTCCCCAATGGCGAGTGCTATCATAACTTCGAGTTCCCAGCCGAAGACCTTACCGTGCTTGGGGCGAAAACGACCTGCAAAGACCGTTGGCGTCAAGTTGTTACAGAAGCAGACCGAGTGGAAGAAAAATACCTCTTCACTTTGCAGCCCGGTATCTCCAGAAATCAGTTGAAAGAAATGGCCGACGAAAGGGTGCGTCTTGTCGTACCCGAGGACCATCTTGAAACTTTCCCCAAAGAGTACCAGTCAAGCATCAACACATTGGGCGGGTTTATCAATATAGTCAAGGCAAAACAAGAACGAATGCCAAAGCATTTCATCATAAACCAAACAAACAAATTTATTTTCAATGGGCCAGTCGGTCAAGTCGTGGAACATGCCGACAACATCGACTCCACGAAAGAAGAGACAAAAGAATAATTAGATAAGATACAAGCGAATCCAATAGATCGCAGTCTTCACAGCAAAATCTCGACTTAAAAGGCTATCAGCCTTGCTAAATCCCAAGACATGCGACCATCGTTTCACCGTGAAAATAATCACGGCGAGGGCGGCGGTCGTTTTGACGTTTTGGGATAAGGGAGTCGAGACCCTTGCTGTGAAACTCTTTACGAACACGTACCCTCGCTTCTTTTTTATACAATATGGACAAGGACAGGAAGAGCGAGATACACATCACCAATAACTTCAATGCCCCCATCGGGCAGCATATCGACCATGTCGATACCATCAACTTCCGAATGGACGGCGACGGCACGTTCCACTTCGGGATGGTGAATAGCATCTGCACGGAAAAGACCGCCAACGATGGCGGGAAGCGTGTTGATTCCGAGTCGCTGTCCCGTGCCTTGAAAGGATGCAAGGCTTTTATATGGGGAAATGCCGCATACGGCGTCGTTTTTTGCGTATGCAGGGATTTGTACCATTTGGCAAACAACGCCAGCAACTTCGAGAGGCTGCTGGCTGAAGCAGGCATTGAAATTCCCGACGGCACCATCAACAATGCGATGAACCGTAACCCTTGGATGAAACTCCACATAGATAAATGGGAGCAACAGGGCGTGATGGAGAGGGTGCTGAAACTGAGGGACAGTTTCAGCCAAGAAATGGAGAAGGGATAATGAAAGCGTAGAAAAAGGTGTAGAACCTGTAGAAATACCTTGAGAGGTGCATGAAGTTGTTTTCGTGCACCTTTTCTTTTGTCGTACCTTTGCAGCGGATTCGAATTCAAATACTCATTAAATCGTTAAATCATTAAATCTAAACGCTATGTTAGTAGAAAACATTTTAATCAAAAGGGTAGGTGACGTGAAGAGCGGCACTTCCGACACGACGGGCAAGCCTTGGGCAAGCCGAAACATCCTGCTTGCCTTCGAGGACGAGACTGGCGAGTCGTACATCAGTGCCACCGTTGACACAGATGTGTGGAACCGACTCGGATATGCGGAAGGGCAGACCGTCAGCCTGAACCTCCGCTTCCGCACAAGGCGCTTCCTGAACGGATTCGTAGCCAACGACATCCGAATCCTTGACCCTCAAAACCCGAAGCCATGAAGACGACCTACGAAGGGGTGAGCCTCAGCGTCACCACCAAGAAGAACGCCACGCCCGAGGGCAAGCTGCTGGCGGGCAGGCTGAACGTCCACAAGAACGCCGAGAAAGCCGACTTCACGGAGGAGGAGGGTGCGGTGGTCATCTATGGCGAGCCGAAGTCGAAGCGCATCATGCAGGGCAGGACGTGTGCCGTCTATTGGAATCCCGAGAAGAAGCAGTACCTCGTCCGCATCCGCATCGACACGGGCAGGAAAGACCCGAAGCTCATCGCCGAGCTGGACTTCGAGGAGTGCATGAACTTCATCGGCAGGAGAATGGCGAATGAAAAGTGAAAAAGTTAAAAGGTTAAAAATTAAAAATCATTCAATATGGAAAAGAAAACAATCTGCGACTATGTGACCAGGGCGATGGACAACCGCCCGAAGCCCCTCACCCGCGAGCTGTTCGACAGCTTCCTCGACGGCTCGGACGTGGCGATGAACTGCGACATCATCCGCCAGCACAAACCCGATGCCGAGGCGTACAAACGCCAACTGCCCGCCGTGACGTGGCAGGCGCGCTTCGACGGCGCGCTGCGCAAGGACGAGAACGCGCGGCTCTCAGGCCTCTTCTGCCTCGACGTTGACATCCACCACGAAGAGGAGTTCAAAAGGCGCATTAAACATGAGGGCGTTGAGGAAGCCTACAAATGGGCGGAACAGGAGGCAAAGGCGAGAGCCAAGCAGTGGGCGGCCATGCAGAGGATTGAGGACGCTTATCCCGACGGCACCAGAGACCTCAGCATCGTGGCTATCCACATCAGCCCATCGGGGACGGGCGTTCACGTCGTGGCCGTCTGGGACGAGCTCTTCGACACAATCGAGCAGCAGCAGAAGTCGCTCGCCGACAAGCTCGGCACGAGCTACGATGCCGTCTGCAAGGACAGGGCGCGCATCTTCTTCCTCACG